>JAAWNT010000047.1 GCA_022799115.1 Clostridiales bacterium
CCGCCCAGCCCATCTATGACGCGGTGCACGCGGTAACGCCTGGTGAATATGGCTACGGCATTCGGGTCCGTAAGGATCTGGCCGAGCTAAGCGGAACCAGGGCCACGGCGGTATACATTGAGTGCGAGTTCCACGACCGTCCCGATCTGGCCCAGTGGATTGTGGACAATGTTGTCCCTTTGGGTGAGGCAATCGCCCAGGGCGTGTGTAAATACTTCGGGATCGAATACAAGGCCGAGACTCCCCCTGCGCCCGCCCCGGCTCCCTCCCCTGCCGTCAAGTATCAGGTGGGCGACATGGTGACGGTATCCAGCTACTATGCCGCGTCCACCGACCCCATCAGTAAGGCGGTGATTCCCTCCAAGTGGGTGACGGCGGCCATTACCCGAATCAATCCCGGCAGCCGCAACCCCTACCTTGTTGGGGACTATGGCTGGTGCAACGACGGCGACATTCGCAGCAAGGGCACGACGCAGACCGCGCCCAGTGTGATCCGGGTAGGCGGCAGGGTGAAAATCACCGGCGACAAATACGCCAACGGGGTTTGTATCCCCGCTTGGGTCAAGCGTCAGATTCACATTGTCAGCAAAATAAGCGGCGACAGGGTCTTACTGGGAGCTGACGGCGGAATCAACAGCTGGGTTCCCCGCAAAGACGTGGCCGCTGTGTAAGGAGAGAATGCGTATGGAAGCAATCGGAATCAGTACGATTATTGCGCTCGTAGGCTGTTTTGTTGGTCTGGCCGGTTGGCTGTCAGGCCGAGACAAACGGCTGTCTACCGACGCCAAATGGAAGGGATCGGTGGACGCTAAGTTAGATTTAATCGTCGGCATCAAAAACGACGTAGAACGCATCGACAAGACCATCAATAACCACGGGGAGCGTCTGGCTAAAGTGGAAGCATCCGCATCCCAGGCCCATCACAGGCTGGATGAAATCATTAAAAAAGATCGGAGGAATAATTCATGAAAATCAACTGGAAAGTACGTGCAAAGAACCCACAGTTTTGGGTCCAAATTATTCTTGCCCTGGTGGCACCAGTGTTGGCCTATTTCGGCCTTACCGGGGCCGACTTTACTACTTGGGCGATGGTAGGCCAGACGTTTCTATCCGCGATAGCTAACCCCTATGTAGTAATCCTAGCCTTGGTCAGCGTATGGAACGCTTTGCAGGACCCCACCACGGCTGGCGTGTCGGATAGTGCGCAGGCGTTGACCTATACCATACCGAAGCCTCAAAAAGTCGAATAAAACATAAAGGAGTAGCCCTTTACCAATCAAAGGATAGAGGACACTTTTTACCTATGGCCTAATACAGATATATAAACACCAAATAAACCCCATATATAAAATTTTACAAGAATAAAAAAGCCAAAACCCGCGCGAATGCTAGGGTTTTGGCTTTTTTATTTGGTCGAGGTGACAGGATTCGAACCTGCGGCATCTTGGTCCCAAACCAAGCGCGCTACCATCTGCGCTACACCTCGTCGCTGACGATGGGCACAACAGAAATTCCTCCCACTATTGTGCCATGAAAGGGATTGCAAAGGGTCCGTTTCATTGTATCTGCGTCATCAGATACTTTCTTAGGATATAATAAAATTCCCAATTTGTCAAATGTTTTTCCATTCTATGGCAAAAAAGACAAATCAACAAACGTCCTTTCCCAATCCCGCCTGGATAGGGCGGGCTCCTCTAAACATGGGACGGCGCTCTCTTCCAGGATGCTTATAGTCTGAGGGCGGCGGTTAGAAAGCAATGGTTTATAAAGCTGGGATGGTGGGGCGAAAAGCTTCCCGGCCCCAGTCCGTAAACAGAGAGCTGAGACGTCCGCTGTACTGGACATATTTCTACGCCCCCAAAAACAGTTCTGTGAAATGGAGACTTATTAATTTAAGTAATAAGGTAAATAAATTTTCAATATACCTTGACAGGCGAGGTATATTGAGATATAGTGATGACAGAAAGTGTGGTGAAGAAAATGTCCATCGCTTCTGATATGCTCCGCGGACATACCGAAACCATCATCCTAAGACGGCTGCTCCAGGGGGACAGTTATGGATATGAGATTAACAAAGCCGTGCAGCAGATCACAGGGGGAAGGTATGAACTCAAGGAAGCTACCTTGTACACCGCATTTCGCAGGTTAGAGCAGGGGGGCTACATTCTCTCCTACTGGGGTGACCAGAATACTGGCGCCAGACGGCGGTATTATTCCATTACCAGCGAAGGGCGCGAGCACTACAAAAACTGTGTGCAGGACTGGCAGGAGAGCAAACAGATTATCGACCAATTATTATTATGAGGAGGCAATGACAATGATTGAAAAAATCCGGGCGTACATCGACCAGGAGTTCTCCCGGGCGCCCAATAATCAGAAGGTACAGGAACTTAAGGAAGAGCTGATCTCCAATTTGGAGGACAAATACAAAGAACAGCTGGAGATGGGCAAGAGCGAGACCGCCGCCTACCATTTCGTCATCAGCGGAATCGGCGACCTGTCGGAGCTGGTGGACAGCGTCCGCCCTCAGCAGCCCGCCATGCCGCTGCCTACCCATCAGGAACGGGTGCGTCGGGCGGTGTTTCTCTCGGTAGCGGTAGCGCTGTATATCTTAAGTCCCTTCATGGTTATTTTGTTCAGCGACGGCGAGCAAGGCTCCGCCGGTGTGATTGTGATGTTTCTTTTTATCGCTGTCGCCACGGGTTTGCTCATCTTCAACCATATGACACGTCCCATCTACAAAAAAACCGGGGACACCGTGGTGGAGGACTTCAAGCAGTGGCGCTTTGAAAGCGGCGGTCAATCGGGCAACGTCAAGGCGTATCGGTCCTTTCGCGCCGCCTACTGGATCATCGTGGCGGCGGTTTACTTTTTGGTAAGCTTTTTCCTGCGGATTTGGGCTTATTCCTGGGTGATCTTTATCATTGCTGTGGCTGTGGAGCAGATTGTCCGCGGCATTCTGCTGCTAAAGGGGGAGGAACGATGAATCGAAAACGGCAGGCCAAAGCCATCATTATCATCTGGAGTGTGGTGCTTGTATTGGCGGTTGGCATTTTTACGTTGTGCGCAATAATGGTTCATCAAGGAGGCTTTGCTATGTGGTTTGGAACAGACCGGGGCGGCTTTGTGGTTGTCAAGGAGGAAACGGTGAGTGAAACCGTTAAGGCGGTGGATGTGAACTGGATCTCCGGAAAAGTGACCGTATACCCGGCCCACGGTGAACAGACGATTGTCAAACAAAGAGGGGCGGAAAATTTTCCGGACGATCAGAAATTTTCCCTGACAGTACAGGACGGCACGCTCACCGTGCGGGATATGCGGGGCCGGGGATGGAACATTTTTTCCTTTGGCCGCCGCGCCGGGGACCTGGAACTTTACTTGCCCCAAAAGATATACGATTCCATCACGTTCATCGGCACAAGCTGTGATATCACGGCGAAATCCGGCTTGCAGGCGGGGCAGGCGCGTGTGAAAACGGTATCCGGAGATATCGGCCTTTCAGGGGAATTTGACAGCCTGTGGGTAAACACCACCAGCGGGGAAATCAGAATACCCGGCTGTCAGGTCAAGGGCGGGATGTCCGCCGGATCGGTCAGCGGAGACATGGACCTCACCGGGGTGAAAGCGAATAGCGAAATTCGGGTGGAGACCACCAGCGGCCGCGTGCGTGCAAAGGACGTGCAAACAGAAAACGCCGTGCTCAGAAGCGTCAGCGGCGACCTGGAGATTTCGGGGTCCGTGGAGCGGGTGAACATGCACTCCACCAGCGGTTCCCTGTCCGTCGCCGGGGGCGAAGGGCTCCGCTCGGTGGACGCCTCGTCCACCTCGGGCTCCCTTACTGTCTTTGCTGCGGACCGAGGGTTTACCGCCCGGTTTGATAAGGTGTCCGGCTCCTTCTCCTGCGCCTATCCCACAACCCAGAACGGATCGGAATACACCTATCCCGGCAAAACCGGAGAGATGGCTTCCTACCACTTCTCCACTACCAGCGGAAGCTTCCGCATTGAAAAGCAGTAAATCAGCGTGGGGCGATTTCATCCATGTAAAAGCGGGCCTTGGAAACGAGGTCCGCTTTTGATTTCGAATCAACAGACGGGCGTTTTCCACAAACGGGGGAAGCATGGTGGAAAAATAGATCCTGGGTTGCGTTTGAGCGCCCAGTGCTCCCCCTGCAAGCCACGGTGGGATGTCTGCTGTGCATGGGGGCGGCCATGGTGCAGTTCCGCGCCCCCGGAGAAGAGAGGGGGTTGCCCGGGGAACAATCCCCCGCACCGCATTCTTCTGAGGAGCTGTCGGATCCCCCGATTGAATAACTGCCGTTCCGTGGAACAGAAACAAGAAAAAATCCCTGCTTCTAAGATTACTGGAGCAGGGATTTTTTTGGATCCAAGCAAGGAGCCCTCCCCAGAAGAAAATGTGCCTTTGGTGTGCATGTGAACAGTGTGCCTTGTTAAATCGTAAAAATATCTGGTGTTATCGCTGTGATTTGCAAATAATTTTTACATTAATAGATAAATAGTTGATTTTATTATTGTGAAAAACCATGAATCAAAGAAGAAATAGAAATGGAATGTTTACAACAAATATGATTTATGATAAATTTTAGTTATTAAGATACAAATAGTTAAAATAAACAAAGCGTTGGTGAATAAATTTATTGAAATAGATAGGCGGCGTTTTCGCTTCTGTTGGTGGATAAAAGAGAAAAAACCGCCGCTTCACGTCCGCAAATAGAAGAATCCCGCAGGGCTTTCGCTCGGTCCTGCGAGGGGACGGAATTGCCTTGCCTCGTTTCTGCGGTCCGCGAACGGATCTCAGCTTCGGTGCAAACGGCGTGTGCCAACCCGCATCCCCAGGAGGGGACCCGAGACGGTTCATCCCGTTGCAGATAGAAACCCAAATGTTACAAAGGAGGATTTATCATGAGAAAAGCATGGAAAAAGTGGATAGCCGGCGCGCTTACGGCGGCAATGGCATTATCGGTGGCCTCCGCCCAAATGGTGGGAGCGGCCCCTGTGGATGGCGCGGCTATCCTGTCCGCCTCTGCTGTGGCGGACCTGTCCGATCAGGCGTTGGCCAACAGCATGGGCCTTGGGGCCGAACCCAATTCTCTGATGAAGTGGATGATTGACGAGGGCGGAAGATTATACGTCAACACCTACAGCGGCAACCTGACCTTGACCAAGCAGCTGTTCCAAAACCGGGATGGGGAATATCCACCCATGAACATGCAGCTCACCTACAACTCCCAGGATGACGAAGATTTCGGCATGGGCCCGGGCTTCCGCACCAACTATAACCAGTCCCTCATCCCAAACGGCGACGGCAGCTACACCTACATTGACGGTACCGGCACTAGAATGCGTCTGACGAAAGAGGGTTCGGCCGTCTATGGCGGAAAGACTTATTATTTAACGGAAATGGAGTATAAATCCCAACCGGTGTTGGCGGTTCAAACCCCATCCAATCTGGATTACTATTTTGACATAGGGGGCGGCAAGCTGCTGGTGGAGCACGGCCCTGGAATGGTCTATTACTATAACGTAGAGGTGGAGTACAACAGCGAGGGTAATATTTCCGCTGTGGTCCCCTATTGCTACGACCAGGGCGCCCGCCGGATTGTATTTCATTACGTCACCAAAAACGACCGGACATTTTTAGATACCATCCTCCGCTTTGCCTATGATGGGGAGGAAGCTCCTCAAACTGCGAGATTTATTAGCTCGGACCGCGCCCTGATGGGCATGGATCTTAGAAACGACCAGGGACAGCAATCCATTTCCCTGGGAGTTAACCCGGAGACCCGTCTGCTGGAGATGTTAGACGCCGCCCATATTACATATTCCGATACTGCTGTGCCCAAGGTCACGGAGATCAACACGGCGAATGCGGGTTCCTTCCAGTATCTCTATGGGCACAACCAGACCCTGGTGACGGATGAATCAGGACTCATGCAGCTGCGCAACTTCAATCAGGACGGTGTTTGGGTGAATCCGTAAGCCGTTCTATTCCAGAGATTGTGAAACAAACAGAATAAGCCGCGCCCCCGTTCCGAGAAAGAACGCGGGGCGCGTTTTTTATCGCCATGCTTGCGAGGAAAAACCGTGGAAGGAAAAGTCTAAGGAAATCTATTTGCAAATTTGCTGGTTATTGTTTTAAAAAAGAATATAATTAGGGTAAGTTGCCGAATATATAATCATAAATAAAAAATTGTTTACAATTTATAATAATTATGTTAAATTGTTGTTATTGAGAGGTAATCAATAAAACGGATGATAAAAGAATAGAAAAACTGTAAAAATAGTGTAAATGCATCGGGCTTATTCGTTGGATAACGGAAATCGGCAGGAGGAATGCGGCCCATCCCTGCCGATTCTCCCTTCATTACCAACAGGGAGAGGAAAAAAACACGGGGGTTACTGTGGTGCAACCAAAATGTGGAGCGTACCACGCGGGTATAAATGATATGAATTGAAAAAAGGAATGACGCGCATACAAAACATATTAAAATTAAAAGGAGAAAAAACAATGAAATTTGGAAAAAGATTTATGGCATTGGCGTTGGCGGCATCCATGCTGGCGTCCGTCGGCGCAGCGCAGGTCCTGGCAGCGGACGCCGGAGCAGTCGCGCCGTATGCAGCAGTTGCAGCGGCGCCGCAGACCAACCTGGCGATTGCCAACAGCGTCGGACTGGGAGCCAACAGCAACAATCTGATGGGCTGGAAGGTGGGTTACGCCGACGTGTATGTGAACACCTACAGCGGCAACTTTACTTATACCAACGTTTTGAATGAGAGGCAGGCCAGCGATTATCCCGAGTTGGAGTTCCGTCTCACCTACAACTCCCAAGACCCGCAGGACTTCGGGTTTGGCCCCGGCTTCCGCTGCAATTTCAACATGCAGGTGGTCCCGATGGGAAAAAGTTATGCCTTTGTAGATCAGACAGGTACCAGAATCGTCTTTGATGAAAAAAATTACGCGATGGTGGGCGGTGTAGAATATCGACTCTCCCATTATGATGATGAATTTATAGTATGGAGCAATAACATCGAATATTTCTTTGACGCAGACGGTCGCTTTACCAAGGTGTTAGGCGGTGGATTGGCCTACAGCTATACCATCGAAGCCGAGTACGACGAGAACGGTCTGCTGAAAAGCGTGACGCCCAAGTATCATAACCAAGGCAACCGCAGGATCGAATTTGCCAGAACAACGACCCCGGCAGGAGTTCCGGCCATCAGCGGAATCTATTTCTACGCTACTACCGATACCAACATACCCTCTTCTATGGCCTATCTGGATTACTCGGAGGATGGACTGAAGCAACTTTATATGGGCTCCGAGCATCGTCCCACCGTGGAATTTGCGTATGACCGTGGCGTGCTCAGCACGATCACTGAGATGAACATGAACAACACCGTCTCCGTCGGCAGCATCGACGGGCCTTTGGGTGTGGCGGTCTCCCACATCAACCTGGAGGGCGTTGGAGAATACCAATATCTATACGGCAAAGATCAGACCATGGTAATTGATCCCAGTGGTCTGATATATCATTACGTTTTCGATGAGAACGGCATGCAGATTAATCCATAAATAACCGTCCGATTCACTCAATCGCCGCATGTTCCTTCTTTTGCGATTCCGACCTTTACAGAACACTGCAAAGCTGGTTCCCACAATAGAATGAATGGAAAATCAGAAAACGCTTGTCGGAGCCCTTGGGCATTTGGCGACGAACCAAATCAGTTCTATGCGGCTGCGCAAGGTCAAGGAAAACGGCGGCGGTTATAAATTATATGAATTGATAAAAGGAATGGCGCGCATAGAAAACGTCTAAAATAAAAGGAGAAAAAACAATGAAATTTGGAAAAAGATTTATGGCATTGGC
>JAAWNT010000048.1 GCA_022799115.1 Clostridiales bacterium
CTTGTGCGTATTCTTTGCTTCCTTTCTTGTACGAGCAAGAAAGGAAGGCCCCCGCGGCAGCGGATACAATAGAACAAAGGGATCTATGACAAGACAACAGGTTGGGAAACCAACCAAAAGTACCAACCATAGAAAGCGAAAAAATCCAAGATAAAACATCAAGGATTGAATAAGAAAAAAGAACCCCCACCCCCGCTGGCGAAGCGGAATTCGTAAAGAAAAAAGGAGGGCCCTATGAAACCACAAACCATTCTATGGAGCCGCGGCGCGTTTGAGGACGCGCTTACCCAGGTTCTGCAACAAGCGGGGCCGGGAAAGACCCTGCTTGTGTGCGACAGCGCCTTCCCGCATCTTGAAATTTCCCGCTGCTTCCGCCGCTTAGACAGGGAAATGGTACGTTTCGACGGATTTTCCCCCAACCCCCGCTATGAGGAGGCCGCCGCAGGAGCGGCTCTCTTTCGCCAGGAGGGGTGCCGGCTTGTGATCGCGGTGGGGGGAGGCAGCGCCATCGACGTGGCCAAATGCATCAAGCTGTTTTGCGGTATGGACCCCTCGGCCCATTATCTCAAACAAGAATTCCGGGAACCGGAGGCCGCGCTGCTGGCCGTTCCCACCACGGCGGGCACCGGCAGCGAATCCACCCGTTTCGCGGTGGTATACGACCAGGGGGAGAAACAATCGGTAACCAGTGACTGGATCCTCCCCGATTGGGTTATTCTGGAACCCGAAACTCTGAAAAGCCTGCCCCTGTATCAAAAAAAGGCCACTATGCTGGACGCGCTGTGCCAGGCAATCGAATCCTGGTGGTCGGTGAACTCCACCCCGGAGAGCATGGCGCTTTCCCGGCAGGCGGTCACCGGGATCATGGAGCATTACCAAAGCTATCTAAGCGGCGTCCCCCAGGGGAGAACCGCTATTATGGAGGCGGCGAATCAGGCGGGAAGGGCAATCAACATCACCCAGACCACCGCTGCCCACGCCATGTGTTATAAGATCACATCCCTATACGGCACGTCTCATGGGCATGCGGCCGCTCTTTGCCTTCCCAAGGTGTGGCGGTTTATGCTGGATCATCTGGAACAGTGCTGCGACCCCCGTGGGCGGGCTCATCTGGAACGGGTGTTTTCCGCCATTGCCCAGGCCATGGGGGAGGAAACTCCCCAGCAGGCGGCGGCCCGATTTGAATCGCTGTTACAGGAACTGGAGCTTACCGCCCCGGTTCTCAAAGAAAAGGAACACATTCATAAAATGGCCGCCTCGGTAAACCCGGTGCGGCTGAAGAACAATCCGGTGACTCTCACACAGGAGGACTTCTCCGGACTGTATCGGGAAATCTTCGCCGCGCCCCAATAAGCGCGGCGTCGCACAAGAAAAAAGCGGCCCCCGTCGACGGCGGGGGCTTTCCTGCATCCTTAAATAGTACGAAAAGTATTCTAATTAATCAGATATACATATGGTATTTTATTTGACGGCGACCAAGGGAAAGGGGCGTTTCCCCGTTTAACGGGGAAAAAATCAGGAAATGAGGGATGATTCCTGATTTTTCACATACATTGAAAAGAGAACCCGGCCGAGCAAGGCCCCGCCGCCGTTTTGCATAGACTGAACGCCGCTGTGGGAAACATGGAAAAAAGCAACTTTTCCTTGTTTTTTGCCGGAAGCTCTATTACAATAAAAGAAAGAGGTATCTCATGAGTAAAGGAGAATGAATATGTACCCAAATCAATATGCGGATCCTACCGTGCAGAACCCCTATGCGCGCAACCTGCAGAACCTGAAGGAATTTCTTCGCAAGCCGGTGGTGCTGGTGTTGGCCATTCTGTCCTCCCTTCAGTTTCTGGTTACCCTGATTACATCCCTGACCGGTGCACAGAACATCGACGTTTCCGATTACTTTGATTATTATGTGGATCCCGAGTTCATCCAAATGTTTAGCACCACTACGGTGGCGACTGCTTTGATCGCCAGTATCATCCCCATTTTGACCTGTACCGCCCTTTGGATTATTTACTTTAAGTCCAGAAGCGACGATCCTGCGTCCACACCGTCGGCGGGACTGACCATTTTTTATGTGCTCAGCATTATTGAGCTGTGCTTTGTGGGCCTGGTTTTGCTGCTGTTCCTGATAGTGATGCTGGCGGGAGGCGCTTTGGCCTCTTCCGCCTATTGGGAGGGACAGATGATTATGGCGATTATGATTCTGGTATTTTTGATGGTCGCCCCCATCTTTTTGCTCATCACCATCGGGCAGCTGCGGTTTGCCGGCTCGCTGCGGGCCTCCGCCCGGGGGACCGTGCTCAAAACCGGAGGAAGCGTCCTGCTTGGCGTGGTGTATCTGATTTTGGTAAGTATAAGCGCTATTGGCGTAATGACCGATCTGGCTGATCTGGGCGGTGACTTGAATTTCTATTCTTTCATTAACGGCCTGCTCTCTGTGGCGGTGATGACGCTGTACGCCGTGGTCGCCCTGTCCTATAACAGCTACGCCAAGGGAAAGAATTTGCAGTATGCGATGGAGCAGCAGAACGCCACGTTCCTGCAAGCCAATGCATACGCCCCCGCCCAGCCGGGAGCTCCCTCTTATTACGAGCAGCCGCAGGGATACCCCCAGCAGCCCCAATCCTATGGAGCGTCCCCGTATGCTTCTCAGCAGCCCCAGATTCCCACCTACGGGCAGTCGGGGCAGATCCCCGGATATCCCCCCGCGCCCACTCCGACCGCCCCCGCCTATATGCCGCCGCAGCCATCCGTGCAGCAGGCGGAGGAAACCCCGGCTTTCCAGAACGCTCCGGTCGTCCCGGGCGCGCCGGACGGACAGAACGGGGAATTCCCAGCTGCGCAACCCGCCGTGGAGCAAACGGCTGCGCCGGAGGAGATCACTTGTCCGGTATGCGGATGCAGCATTGTACAGGGGGATCACATTTGTCCTCAGTGCGGTACCCTCATTTAAGCGAAGTTCCATCACAAAGACCCGCCTTCCCGGCATATGGGGAAGGCGGGTCTTGTTTTTTCTCAGGGGGAAAGCGCCATAAATCCGCCGCAGGAAAGGCCCGGGATCAAGGACAAGCCAAAAAGAAGGGGAAGAGCAGTCAAAAAAAGCGGCGGGACAGGCGGTTACGCGCTGTCCCGCCGCTTTGCGGCCGGTTCAATTATTCAAAGGTTTTCACAATCTCGTAAATGGCGGTTTTGCGGGCGGCGGCCTCCTCGCTGTCGTCGGTGTCCTGATAGATCATCAGATACTTGCCGTTGTCGGACAGCACAGCGTCTACCGGGCCCAGGCTTTCCATCACAGTGACCTTTCCGGTGCTCTTGACTTCTTCTATACACGCTTTGGCCCGCTCGCTGAGGGCTTCGGGATCGTACTCGTACAGCTCCAGCGTGCCGGACACAGCGGCGTACTTCTTGCCTTTGTCGGACTCGGCGCCGATAAAGTCCGCTCGCATGGATTGACTTTTCTCCAGGTCGATATATCCCTTGGCCGCCAGTTTTTCCGCCAGTCCCTTACTATCGTGAGAATAGTTCGACGCAGAGTCGGAGGACTCGGAGCTTTGGGACTCGGAGATGGAGCTTTCCGTGGAAGGCGAGCTGCTGCCGCCCAGGTTGCCCGCACCACAGGCGGAGAGGGTGCCCGCCAGCATCAGGGCGGCCAAAAGTATCGTCCATTTTCTCATTGATATAATCATCCTTTCAAAAAAACCGGGGACATACCCGGTTTGCCGTTGATCCGGGGCGCGGTCGATCCCTCCATAAACAGCGGGGAGGAGTTGGCCCCCGGCTTGCCGGGCAGCGCGGACGGACCCTCTCAGGACCCATTCTCCGCCGCCTGGACAAGGAGATAATACCTGCTATTATATCCTATTTCCGCGGCCAATTCAAGGAGAAGGGCCGCTTTCCGCTTCAAAGAAAAAACCTATCCGGCCAAAATCGGCGGGATAGGTCGCTTTTTTATTTATCCGGTTCCTCCCGATATAGATAGGACGCCCAGCGCAGCATATTCTCCAGATAAATCCGTTTCTCGTCCGGGGCGTCGTTGATGATATCCAAAATAGGATTTTGGCTGTCCGCGTGCACTTTGCCGGTGAAAATATAATCAAGGGACACATGGAGCACCTGCGGCAGCTTAATCAGGGAGGGATCCCACGTTCCACCTTGCCGTAAAAGTTGGGGCTTACCCCCAAAAGCTCGGCGGCCTGCTGCTGGGTCAGGTTCAACCGCTTGCGTTGCCCGCGGATACGCTGACCAATATCGATCAAATATTCTTTTGGCAAATCGGCTGGCCTGGTCAATTCCCTCACCTCGTAGTATTTATAACAGCTCTGTGATTTGTTGACAAGATCGCATATTGACACTATAGTCGTAACACGGTAGAATATCTGCAAAAGAGTGTCGTTTTTATAAATTTTTTCACATTCAATATAAAAGATTAGAGGGCATCACTCACCACTTTAGAGTTAGAAAATCGAGAGAGGGATGGTAAAATACGGCAGGCAAACCGAGAGCTCTCACCATAGAGATCGCGGAAAACAAGGGCTACAATTTAGAAAAAGTAAGCAATAGTGGGAATATTTCCCTATATAGGGAATTCTGCCTGGATGAGCGCCGTTTAAGTCCATTCAGGGTTTTTACATATTCTATAAAAGAAATATGAATTTTATATGGTGAAATGACTTCACGATTACTTTACTTAAAGCCCCTGTTCCGTTTATGCTAGAGGCGGACATTCTCCGGGATCCGCTCCCGATTTGGGTTCCGAGGAAAATGGGGGATTCCAGCAAACGTCACAAACCGAAAAACGCATCGATAACGGCGATGGAAAAAGAAGGGAGCTGCCTATGAGACAGAAATCGAACCGAATGATTACGGAAGAACAAAAGAACGCCATTTGCCAGCGAATCCGCGAGCTGCGGAGAGAACAGGGTTATTCTCAGCGGGAACTAGCGGGCATTTTGGGCCTGGAACGCTCTTCCTATGCCTATTACGAGCTGGGGAGAGTGCAAATCAGCATTGATGTTTTGTGCGCGCTCACCCAGCTTTACGGGGTATCGGCGGATTATATTCTGGCTTTAAGCGACGAAAAGCACCCGGGCGGACGCAAGGATCCGCTTGGGGAATAACCGGGCCGGCGGATTCCGGTTCCAAACGGATGGATGCGGAATGTCCGCGCCGTCCGTTTTTTGCTGCGTGTTTTAGGGATGAAAAAAGGACGGACCTGTTGCGGCCCGTCCCTTGCAAAAGACGTCAGGAACAGAAACGGTGCTTGCCGATGGTGGTAATGATGGGACGGCTGAAAATCCATTTGTTGGTGGATTTAGCGGGGTTGTAATAGTAGATGGCCCCGCCGGAGGGATCCCATCCGTTGATGGCGTCCTGAGCTGCGCGCCGGGACGATTCGGCCACCGCCTGGTTGAATTGTCCGTCGTTTAATGCGGAAAAGGCGCCGGGCTGATACACCACCCCCGCCAGGGTGTTGGGAAAGGAGGGATGCTCCACCCGGTTGAGCACCACAGCGCCCACCGCCACCTGGCCGGTATAGGGTTCGCCCCTGGCCTCCGCGGAAATGATACGGGCCAGCAGCGCCACGTCGGAATCGCTGTATTGCCCGCCGCCGCCCGAGCTTCCGGAAAGGCCCAACGCTTGCAGGGTTTTGGGGCCGGCGATGCCGTCGGCGGAAAGCCCTTTGGATTTCTGGAAGGCGGTGACGGCGTTTTTGGTTTTTGTGCCGTAGATTCCGTCGGCGCCTCCGGTGTCATAGCCCAGTTCGTTGAGCTTGGTTTGAATTTGGCGCACCTCGTCGCCGGTGGAGCCGTAGCGGGAAAGGGTTTCCACTGCCTCCCGGCCGCCGGCAAAGTTGACGGCCACGGCGATCACCACCAGGTTTAACAGGATCACCACAGCCACGCGCCAGGCTTTTTTTAACACGGTAGTTTTCATAATGACCTCCGATGGTTTTTTTGCTTTATGGATATGGTTTCCATCGGGAAGAAAAATATGCAGCGGCGCGGCGGCGCTCATTAAAAAGCCAACGCTGGCCGGAGAGTTGGCCTATAAGCGGACGCTCCCCTTTTCATTGGGAAAAGAACGCAAAAAAATCCCCCCGACCGATTCTGCGGTCGGGGGGCGTAAGCGGCTAGTCCTTCTGTTTGGGAAGAAAGTTGACCGACGGGGTTTTGTCGGTGATCTTGTCAAAGGTGTACCCCTGTTCCTTCAGCCCGGCGATAATCCGGGGCAGAGCGTCCGCGGTGGACTTTTTTGTACCCAGATCGTGCATCAGAACAATGCCGTGCTGAAAGCCTTGAGAGGTGCTCAGTGTGTGGGAAACGATTTTATCGGCTGGAATGTTGTTGCCGGTGGCGTCGGAAGAATCAATGTTCCAATCGAAGAAGGTAAAGCCGCGGCGGGTCATCTCCTTGACCAGATCGTCCCGAATCGCTTTGTTATAGGAGGCGTTGGAGCCGCCCGGAAAGCGGAACACGGTGGGCTTTACTCCCGTGACCTCAACCACCTTTTCATACATCTTATTAAAGTCGTCCAAATAGGCCTCCACCGAGGCGTATACCTCTCTGAAATTGTGGGTGTAGGTGTGCACGCCGATGGCATGCCCCTCCTCCACAATGCGCTTCATGCGGTTCATGTTGGCCTCGCTGGGATTCTGGGCGGTGACAAAGAAGGTGGCCTTGATGCCGTTTTCTTTGAGCACGTCAAGAATGATATCAGTATTGGGGGAAGGGCCGTCGTCAAAGGTGAGATAGATCACGCGATCCTCCTCAAACGCCTTTTTTACCGGCTCGCAATAAAGATTCGGATAAAGCTTGGTGTAGGCGGGGCCGTTCGCCGGGGGGACGGGCGGAGTCCAGTCTTTGCCGCTGGAGGTATCGGCGTCCGAGGAAGCGTTGGAGGAGATATTGGAGGAGGCGCTAGAAACAATGGGATCAACGCTCTCGGAAGAGGAGTTCGTGATGGGCTCCAAGGGAGCCTGAGAGCTCTCCGGCGTGACAGGGGCGTTGGGATCTTGAACGGGGATCTTCCCCAAAGGGCTGGCCACCAGGGAGATGGCCACAGCCAGCGCCGCTACAATCGCGATGCAGACGGTAATGATGGCGGCGCGCCGCATGATGAGTTTATGCCGGTAATTCACGTTTCTGTATACCTTCACTGTTTTTCGCACCTCATTATCCTGAACCGGAAAAAGTCCACCGAGCGCTCCCGGTGGACAGGGCTCAATAAAATTATTAACATTCTCATTTTACCACAATTATCGACAATATCAACGGTTATCCCTGGAAATTAGTATGACAGTTCTGTTACTAGTGTGACCAAATTGTAGCCGTTTTTCCATGGAGTATCCAGCTGGGATTGCAGGACAAAAGGCAAGGTTGTCGCCAGGCGTTTTCTATTATATAATAAGGAAAAGAAAGATACCTATATATATTAGAAAGAGAAGGACAGTTATGTGGGGGAAAGATTTCAAAAGGGTATCAGTTTCTGTGTCCCGCGCAAAAAGGAGAGGGGAACTAGGCGAAACATGTGATCCCTATACTATATATAGGGGTTAAAGGGCGAATTTTGCCGAGAATAAAGGGATTTCAAAAAAAATAAAACTTTTTTGAAAGAAAGTGTTGACAAACAGACACTCGTTTGGTATTATAGTAAAGCGCTCGAGAGAGACAGGCAAAATTCACACGAGAGTTCAAACTCAAGTGAAAAAAGTTTGTGGAAATCGACGCAAAACAGGACCTTGAAAATTAAACAACGCAAAGAAAGAAACCCGTAATTACTTTGAGGGAAGCGTCGTAAAGACGGTATTCCGCAAAGGTTATGAAAAGAGTAACGGACTAAAACCGTTGAGATACGCAAGCGTATCGAGCGAAGAGCAAATCAAGCTCTG
>JAAWNT010000049.1 GCA_022799115.1 Clostridiales bacterium
TCCAAAAAGGCTGAACTTACGCAAAAGAATCGAAAACGCAATCAGGGTGCTAAACCACAAAGGCCCTTTAACGGCCCGCCAAGTATCCGTTATGCTTGAGTGCCAACGTAGAAGAACCCCGCCGCAGCGGGCCTTGGGGGGATCCACAAGGGGGAATCCCTCCCTTGTGCGTATTCTTTGCTTCCTTTCTTGTACGGGCAAGAAAGGAAGGCCCCCGCGGCAGCGGGTACAATACAGATACAAGGATCTATGGTAAAACATAGGTCAGGAAACCAACCCTAAAACCCCATCATAGAAAAAAGAAAAAACCACAATCATTTTTGATTCTTTTTCAAAAAAAGAATCGCTAATATCGAAAAGGCGTGCAAAGGACCAAAGCCCCCTGCGCGCCGCATCGTTTTGTTATGAATCCCTCGCCCGCGCGGCGGCCTTACGCCGGTGCGGAAAATTATCTCCTGCGGGATTTGTAATACTCGTTGGGCATGGTGACCTCCAGGCGTTTGCCCGTTCCGTCCACCACGCAGTCCAGAGGACGCTCCGCCACATGAACCGGCATGCCGGTTTCCTGGGCCACCAGCAGATCCAAGCCGCGCAGCAGCGCGCCGCCGCCGGTGAGCATGATTCCGTGATCGATGATATCCGCCGAAAGCTCCGGAGGGGTCTGCTCCAAGGTGGACTTAATGGCCTCCACAATGGTAATCAGCGGGTCGGCCAGGGCTTCCCGCACTTCCGCTGCGGAAATGGAGACGTTTTTGGGCAGGCCGTCGATCAGGTTGCGGCCTTTGATCTCCATGCTCTCCTCATCCTCGTAAGGATAAGCCGAACCAATGCGGATCTTGATGTTCTCCGCGGTGCGCTCACCGATGAGCAGGTTGTATTTCTTTTTGACATAGGAGATGATGGATTCGTCAAACTTATCCCCCGCGACCCGCACGCTGCAAGCGGTTACGATATCGCCCAGGGAGATGACGGCCACTTCCGAAGTGCCGCCGCCGATGTCCACCACCATGCTGCCGGTAGCCTCGGCCACGGGCAAACCCGCGCCGATGGCGGCGGCCATGGGTTCTTCGATCAGGTCCACGTCTTTGGCTCCCGCCTGGCGGGCCGCGTCCTCCACGGCCCGGCGCTCCACCTCGGTGACGCCGGAGGGAATGCACACCACAACGCGGGCTTTATTGAACAGCGAGGCTTTGACGGCCTTGCGGATAAAGTGCTTGAGCATGGTTGCCGTAATGTCGAAATCCGCGATAACGCCATCCTTTAAGGGACGCACGGCCACAATGGAACCGGGGGTGCGGCCGATCATTTCTTTGGCCTGGGCGCCCACGGCCAGCACGGTGTCAGAGCGAATATCCACCGCAACTACGGAGGGCTCTCTCATTACAATTCCTTTTCCCTTCATAAAAACCAATGTATTGGCCGTACCCAGGTCAATACCGATATCCTTTGCAAACATGAATGAAGTCCCCTTTCCTATTTCACAAAACCGGTATCCTGTTTTCCGCAGGCCGAAAAAAACGGCGATGCGCAAAGCCTGCCTGCGCAAAACAGAATGCCGGACCCAACTCAAAATCGTTTGAAAAACGGCGCGGCCGCTGTAACGAACGGTTCACGCATACAGCTATATTATAACCGCAAAACCGGTTTTTCTCAACAAATAATTTGATTGATCCGGTAATTTTAAAAATTCGTCCACAATTTCCCGAAAATGCCCAGTTTTCCAGTGGGGACAAATTCCTTTTTAGGCAAATAAACGCTGCCAAATTTCCGAAAGGTTACAGAATGTAAACCCTATTAAGAAACAATGACAAAAAGCGCCCATTATTCGGGGGAACGCGCCGATAGAGCGGGAAAGAGATTTGTAAAAATTATGGGGAAAGAGTAATTCTTTGAAATGATGAGGCAAAATATTAAATTTATTTTCCATTGAAAAATGAGTAGATATGAATAATAGAGTAAGAATTAGAAATAAAACACCGTTGCCAATAGGTAAACCTTACAAGAATTTGTAAATATATATTTAAAAATATTATAAATTGTAGTAAAATTATAAAAAAGGAGGGATCGTTTTGAAGCATATTGGTAAACAACTCTTTCAGTTAGTGACGATGACCATTGAGGTAGCGCTGCTTTTGTCTATCCTTTTGCGTTATTGGGATCAGATCCCTTATCTAGGAAAAAGCCCGGAAACGAATTATGACAACTATCTGTTGGGTTTCGCTTCCGCTTTGGTAATGATGGCTTTTGAATGCTTCAATCGAGTGGCGTATTACCTATGGAAGCAGTTTACGGACGGCCCATTGATATGGATTATCCTAAAGTGGTATCATGTGGACCAAAGCAGTCTTTTAATCAAAATAGATGCTATGAATTATTTTATTTTCTCAACAAAGTGCAAATGGAGCGTGACGAAGAACTCTGAAGTGATAAAAGTCGCCAATACAGCGGAAGGAATGATTGCCTGTGCCTGCGCGAAAAATGCGGGGATATTTTTTTCAGAACACGATAGAAATGAATTGAAGTCGGTTATTGACCGCTTGATTCAGGAATTTTCAGTGGAAGGGTATAAAAGCTACAATGTGAATCAATATACCGCTCACTGTACGGGGATGACCCTATATGCGTTGGGTTTCTATCAAAAAATGGAACTCGTCACACTTGATGATGATACCTATGAACAAGTGCGGCAAAGCCTTAAGCATCTATTGGGAACGTCTTCCCAGTTTGGTTGGGGATTTCAGAATCAAAAATATGACGACTTTGATTATATTCGTATTTTTTCTACTTTTTGGGCGTTACGTGCCCTAAATGAATGGGGATTTTCCGG
Organism: Clostridiales bacterium; assembly: GCA_022799115.1. Classification (GTDB taxonomy): domain Bacteria; phylum Bacillota; class Clostridia; order Oscillospirales; family Acutalibacteraceae; genus CAJFUH01. The sequence goes on from JAAWNT010000049.1 coordinate 2,828, forward strand.
GAATAGGCGGTTTCAGGAAATAATAATCAATCTATTAAATAAAAAGCAGGGAAAATTTGGATTCTCGTTGAGTACGGAACCAAAGATTGCGCCTACCGCCATGTTTCTAATCCTGCTTTCTGAAATCAAAGAACCAGGGTTAAAAAAGAAAATTGACCAGATAATTACGCCAAGTGTAAAGAAGCGGTTAATCAGCTTCCTGGTGAACGGTTTGGACGAGGTGATTGAGGTGGAGGAATTTCTGCAGGATAAGGAATACTTTAAAAAGCTGCCTTGGACCCACCTAACCCTTCCGATCAATCTCACCGCCCTGGCCGTTTGCTATCCGGACTTGTCGATTGGACAAAAGTACAAGATGCTGCGAGGGTACCGGAGGCTGATCGCCGATATTGACGATAGAAGAGGATTCTACCTCTGTAGGCAAATGAACTTCAATCTGGATGACCCATTTTTTTATCCCACCAGTTATGCGATGATGGCCTGTTGTCAACTCAAACAATGCTTGGACGCAACAAAGGGAAAGGATGAACAACTATGAAAAAAGTATTGGAAGCCACAGCGTGGTTAAATCAACTGCCCAGGATTACGGAAATACCGGAGGGAAAAAGGTTCAACGACCCGGTATTGCTGTGCCCAAGCGATCAGCAATTAACGTATTTTGAGGACGGTTCCGTTTGTTTTTACAATCCAGAGACAGCGCTCATGCAAAATCAAAAAGAACTGATAGAAATTATAGATATTGAAGATGCCCTACAGGCTAAGTTTCTATCACGGGGAATTTTTGCCCCCCGCAAATTCGCAGAATCACGCCAACCCATTCCGACTCATATTAGCACGCAATGTATTTTTTTGACAAAGGTGAAACAGGGACAGGCGGATCTGTTAAATAAACTGATAGAACGCCACCGGTATGGGAAAACCGATTATGACAATATGTGGTTATGCTGCAACCGATTGGACCAGGTGATAGACGGGGATGTTCTTATGATATTAAATAGAAGAACCGGAGGATGGGACGGAAGCCCGCGGCAACCGGTGATAGAATTATTAGCTGCTGGCGGGCATATTCCGTGCCATTGGACCGGTAGCCGTTTTGAGCCGCTTTCTCCGGTGGAGAACTTAAAAAAAGAGATCTCGGAAGAGCTTGGGTTCTATACAGAATCGCAAAACCTCCCATTTTTAGGCGGATTCCATAACGAGGTGTCCAATGAGCTGGTGATGCTGTACGCCATGGTAGTAAACGCAGAGGAAATTCCTGATATTCAAGAAGGCGCTCTGGGAAACCTGGGTGAAAATATCGACGGAATCTATTTGGCTGGGCTTACCGATATCATGATGGAGTATAAAAGGGACGCAGCTGCGTTTGCCGGCGGTGTGGCTAGCGCAAAAACCAATTTTCCCTCACAAACCGAGTTGATGCGCCGGCTGTATCAATTTGCAGACAGTCTGTAATATAGGGCCGTTCGGGGAATGCGGAACCACCGCCACGCGACCGTTAAATACCGGATCGAGGGCGGGCAGGAGCTCCGCTAGATAAAATGGTTTAATATTCACAGGCGTGGAGGATCGTGCGGGTACGGGAGATATTTTTCTTTTCACGATCTTTCCGGCGTATTGTTGGTAATCAAACACAGGCTGGAAGATAGAGGCGGCGGGGATAAGACGAAAAAAACACCAGCAGGCGCTTTGCCCGCTGGTGTTTTTTGATTCTGTATCAAAGGTTTAGAAAAGAACGCTACACCGACAAGGAGTAGTTGGGAGCCTCCTTGGTGATCTGAATATCGTGGGGATGGCTCTCCTTAAGTCCTGCGCCGGTAATGCGCACGAACTGGGCCTTTTCATGCAGCTCCGCGATGGAAGCGCAGCCGGTATAGCCCATGCCGGCCCGCAGGCCGCCCATCATCTGGTAAATGCTCTCGGACAAGGCCCCCTTGTAAGGGACGCGTCCCTCTACGCCCTCTGGAACCAGCTTTTTGGCGTCGGACTGGAAATAGCGGTCGGTGCTGCCCTTGCCCATGGCGCCCAGGCTGCCCATGCCGCGATACACCTTGAACTGACGGCCCTGATAAATTTCGGTATCTCCAGGGGACTCCTCGCAGCCCGCCACCAGGGAACCTACCATTACCACGCTGGCTCCGGCGGCAAGCGCCTTGACGATGTCGCCGGAAAACTTGATGCCGCCGTCCGCGATGACGGGAACGCCGTATTCCTGCGCGGCGCAGGCCGCGTCATACACTGCGGTGATCTGGGGCACGCCGATGCCCGCCACCACCCGGGTGGTGCAGATAGAGCCGGGGCCGATGCCCACTTTCACGCAGTCGGCGCCCGCCTCGATGAGGGCGCGGGTGGCGTCGGCGGTGGCCACGTTGCCAGCGATGAGCTGTACCCCGGGGAAAGCGGCCTTCACCTTTCTCACCGCCTCGATGACGTTGTTGTTATGGCCATGGGCGGAATCCAACGCCAGCACGTCCACCTGTGCTTTCACTAGCTCGGAGACGCGCTCCAGCACGTCGGGGGTGGCGCCGATGGCGGCGCCCACCAGCAGGCGGCCATTTTCGTCGCGGGCGGAATTGGGATATTGCACGGCCTTTTCGATGTCCTTGATGGTAATCAGGCCCTTTAAATAGCCTTGGTCGTCCACAATGGGGAGCTTTTCAATCTTGTGGCGGCGCAGGATCTCCTGGGCTTCCACCATGGTGGTGCCCACCGGAGCGGTCACCAGCTTTTCCTTGGTCATCACGTCAGCGATGCGCTGGGAGTAGTCGGCCTCGGTCATAAAACGCAGGTCGCGGTTTGTGATAATCCCCACCAGCTTGCCGTCCCGGCAGATGGGAACGCCGGAGATTTTGTACTTTGCCATGAGCTGGTTGGCGTCGTTGACATAATGGTCGGGTGACAGGAAGAAGGGATTGACGATGACTCCATTTTCAGAACGTTTGACCCGGTCCACCTGGTCGGCCTGCTGTTCAATGGACATGTTTTTGTGGATAATCCCCACGCCCCCCTCACGGGCGATGGCGATGGCCATGCGGGTTTCGGTGACGGTGTCCATGGCTGCGGTCATCAGGGGAGTGTTCAGCTTAATTTTCTTGGTGAGATGGGTGCTGACGTCCACCAGCTTGGGAAGCACGTTGGATTCCCCTGGAATCAGCAGCACATCGTCAAACGTGAGCCCCTCTTTCACAAATTTACCTTGAAAATTGGTATTCAACATTCATTGTTCCTCCTGTCAAAGAAATTTTTCGTTCCAACACCTCTGCGGGGCGTCCCCCTCAAAATGGTATTAGCTCATTCTATCATTTCACTACCCTTTTTTCAAGGCTAAATTTCAGGATTTGACAGGGTTTTTGGATTTGTTGAAAAGGATTTTTAGAAACGCCGAAGATCCCCTCTTTGACGCTTGTTTACGTGCTTGCCGTCTTTCGCGGTCTTATGCCGTCAGGCCTCATTCGCCAAGGGGAGAAATACCTTTTTGCGCACCTCCAGCGCCTCCTCTACGGTTTCGGTGTAAAGAACGCCGCCGCTGTTTACCACTACCTTGACGTTCATCACTTCGCATAAAGGAATGTCGGCCTCCGCTTTGAATACGCCGTTGTCATCCCGCGTCCCGGTGAGGGTGACGCTGGCGTTCTTATCGCAGGTATACATAAAAAGCAGGTTTACCCCATCCTTATATACCTTAGGGGTGGATTGAAACGTGACGTGCACAGTGTTGGCCACGGAGTTATATTGTCCCACTTCCACCTTGCATTCCGCCAAGACGCTTTCTTCCCGCTCGATGCTGTCGCGCAGCTCCTCTTTGGTGCGGTCTAGGCTGTTTTGGAACTCCTCATAAACGCTACTCAAGCCGTTTTGCAGCGCTTCCACGGTGCTGGAGAGTTCCGCGTTGACGGCGTTTAGTTCCTGGCGCAGGCCGTTGATTTGGCTGATGGAATATAAATTGGCGGCGGCCATAATCAGCAGGGCGGCCGCCACAAGGGTAACGCCCCACCGGCTGTTACGTTTTTGATCCATTTTGAGTTCCTCCATACTGGGTGGTTTTTTGTTGAGGTGTGAAAGTTGTATTTTTCTTGCTTGGTACTATTGGTTGGTTTCCCAACTTGTTGTCTTGTCATAGATCACTTTTGTTCTATTGCATCCGCTGCCGCGGAGGCCTTCCTTTCTTGCTCGTACAAGAAAGGAAGCAAAGAATACGCACAAGGGGGAGACTCCCCCTTGTGAATCCCCCCAAGGCCCGCTGCGGCGGGGTTCTTCTATGTTGGCACGTCAAGCATAACGGATACTTGGCGGGCCGTTAAAGGGCCTTTGTGCGTTCGCGCTCTGATTGCGTTTTCGTTCCTTTTGCGCGGGTTCAGCCTTTCTGGAAAGGCCCGCCAAAAATCCGTGTATGCCCCGCCTTGTCGCGCTCGGTTTCTATTGATTTGGTACTTTTGGTTGGTTTCCCAACTTGTTGTCTTGTCATAGATCCCTTTGTTCTATTGCATCCGCTGCCGCGGGGGCCTTCCTTTCTTGCTCGTACAAGAAAGGAAGCA
>JAAWNT010000050.1 GCA_022799115.1 Clostridiales bacterium
TTTGGAATCCCCCCAAGGTCGCTGCGGCGGGTCTTCTAGGTGAAGCCTGGCGGAATGACGGCTCAGAGTGAACGTCTTCGCCGTTCAAATCGCCGTCATTCCCCAACCTATGCGCTCAAGATATTTGCGCTTTACGGTTCCCTAATCCTTGGCCAGTATCTTTTCCCTCATCTCTTTTCTCTTTTGCTCAAATAGTTCTTCCGGTATGTCCGGATATACATATTCCTGGCAATGCCCATACTCGTCCACCGTAATCCCCTCTAACAAACACCGATCTTTTTCCCAAAAACTACAATAGATATTGTCACATTTTTTCACACGAATCATTTTACGCACCACACTTCTGACATATAATTGTACACCGTATTGCGAATCTATATTTAGCATACAATAACGAGTACACTTATACAAGAGGTGATTTAATAAATGTCAGATTTTGTGCCAAGAGAATACAAAAATATACCTATTACTGTTAGGATTCACGAGCGGAAATTAAATATAATAAATGCCAATGTAGCTAAACTGAGTATTAGTAGAAACGATTTTATTAATCAATGTATTGATTACGCCTTAGAAAATATGAAGTTGGAAGATTACGACCGAAGCAATAAGAATGATAAGTAAAAAGATTGACTTATAAAAGCCCTAAAAGTACAGGCATAGACGGATTTTTGGCGGGCCTTTGCAGAAAGGCTGCTTCCCTCACAAAAGGAACGAAAACACAATTAGACGGCGAACGCACAAAAGAGCTTTAACGGCCCGCCAAGTATCCGTTATGCTTCCCGGGCCCGTGTAGAAGAACCCCGCCGTAGCGGGCCTTCAGGGGTTCTCCAAGGGGGTGAAACCCACTTGGACGCACTCTTTGCATCCTTTCTCTTGCGCGAGAGAAAGGATGTGCCCCCGCGGCATGAGCGGGTGCAATAGAACAAAAAGGATCTATGCCAAAACAACAAGTTGGGAAACCAACAAAAATGACCGAGTAAATAAAACCCGAGAGCAAACGTCGAGGAATGATGGCGATTTGAACGGCGAAGCCGTTCACTCTGAGCCATCATTCCGCAAAGCGATACTTAGAAGACCCGCCGCAGCGACCTTCAGGGGTTCTCCAAGGGGGTGAAACCCACTTGGACGCACTCTTTGCGTACTTTCTCTTGCGCGAGAGAAAGTATGTGCCCCCGCGGCATCAGCGGGTACAATACAACAAAAGGGATCTATGCCAAAACAATAAGTTGGGAAACCAACCAAAAGCATCTTAATAAAAATTCAAAATCGAAAACCAAAAGAATCATGGAAAAACACCCCAAAAACAAAAAAGAAAACAACGAGAAAAATCAAAAAACCCCCGGCCGCTGGTAAGCGGCCAAAACCAAGGAGTGACCACAACCCACCCCCTCACATATTATAAGAAAGCGGAAGGGCTATAGCCGATGCCGCTTGATATAGATAAGCCGCCCCCCTGGGTATCTGCACCCGGAGAGGCGGCTTTTGGCATTGCGGAAGCTGCGGCAAGTAACCCCTCCAATATTGACCTTTCTGCACAGATCATGTAAAATAAATCGTAGATTTAAGGGGGAAACCAGGCGTGCAGCCGCCGGGTCCCCATCGAAAGGCCGTTGGGAAGATTTGGGAGGATTACAGAGATGAAAATAGCGCCGTCTATGCTTGCTTGCGATTACACCAGGATGGGGGAGGAGCTCCGCCGTGTGGCCAGGGAATCCGACTACATCCATCTGGATGTGATGGATGGGCGCTTTGTGCCCAACATCTCCTTTGGACCGGGGATCATCCGCGCCCTGCGTCCGCTGACGGACAAGCCCTTTGACGTGCATCTGATGATCGAATCCCCCCGCAAGTATATCAAAGACATGGCGCAGGCCGGGGCGGATCTGATTACCTTCCATCTGGAGGCGGAATCCTATGTGGAACAAACCCTCAAGCAAATCCGGGACCTGGGACTGATGGCGGGGCTTTCCATCAAGCCGGGCACCCCCATTGAGGAGGTGTTCCCGTATCTTCCCCTTTTGGATCTGGTGCTTATCATGACGGTGGAACCGGGCTTTGGAGGCCAGACCTTTATGGAAGATATGCTGGACAAGGTGCGGGTCCTGCGGGAAGAACAGGCGCTGCGGGGAATCGCCCCCCTCATCCAGCTCGACGGCGGCGTCAATGAGGAAAACGTCAAGCTGGCCGCCCAGGCCGGTGCGGATATCTGCGTGGCAGGCACCTCGGTGTTCCGCGCGTCCAACCCCGGGGAAATGATTCGCCGGTTGCAGTGGTGCTAAACAACGGATAGTAATAAAAATAGATAATAATACAGTTGGGAATTTATTTTGGGCTACAGAATGATTTCTAAATGTATAGATAAAACGATTATAAACAAAACGTATAATATAAAGGCGTAAAAACCAACAACCGGGCCGTCTTTTTGGGAAAGAGCGGACCCGGTTGTTGAGATTCGATGATACATATTGTTTTACATCCTAACTATAATACATACTGTATTTTCAGGAAACGCCGGCACGGCTAGCCGGATTGTTTCATGCATTTTCCGATTTTTCCGATCACGTCCCCTTGGGACAGCAGCTTTCCATGTTCCATCACAGCGGCCTGGGCGGCGCGTCCCTTGCCCGCCAAGCGTCCGTATTCGGAAAGGATGGCCTCCGCCGCGATGGGCAGCCCGCCCAGAGACAGCACGATGAGCCGGTATTTTCCAGAAAACAAAAGCAGCGCCGTGGATTCCGGATAGTGCCGGGAGGCAAACAGCCGTTCCACCGCACTGAGCAGGTCCTCGGCGGTTTCAAACTCATAGACGAACACCCCGCAGGGCTGTTTGATCTTATATACCTTGCGTTTAACATCCCCTCCGGAGCGGATCAGGGTGACCAGGATCAGACATCCGTCGCCGCCGGGAGCGGCCTCAATCAGCATCCGTTTTCCCTTGGTAGTAAACCCGGTTTGCTGCTGGGCAAGGTTCAATAGCTTTTTTATCGCTTGTCTGGAATGACGGTCGCGCCAGTCCAGCTGCGAAAACGAGAGGTCATATTGCATCATATCCTCCCGCGCAAGTACAATCATAAGCCGCGTTTCATCGACTCGCTCGATAATCAAGACGGCACCCCCATACAATCAATTTTTTGCCCGTACCGTCCGGCTTGCCGGAAACAACCGGGCGCTTTATAAGCCAACGGCGGGCTGAAATCGCAGGCCGGAGCCGATGCAATGGTTCCGGCCGGGCGTTTTACATTTATACAATGCCGAGAGCTCCGGTTTGAGCGCCGGGCTCCGGGACCTGCACAGCGGTCCGTACAGTGGCGGCGCTTCCATTTCCCCGCAACCCCTCCTTTGGCGGATAAAATCCCGGGAGAACGCCCGCCGCGGTCCCCGTCTAAGCGGGGGATGGGCGGCCGCGTTTGGGGGAACAAAGCGTCCTATTGCTATAATATTATGGGGACAAGCTGTATGCAAGAGGTGAATTTCAGGATGTATTTATTTACCGGACGCGGGGTGGATCTCCCGCAGGAAAAGAACCCCTCATTACAGGAGGAAATCCGAGCCGTGCACCCCGGACCACTGGTGGAAGTACCGCTGTATACCCTGGGAAAAACCCAACTGGAGCTTCAAGTGAGGGTGGGGGAAACGGTGCAGAAATATGCGCCGCTGGCCGTCTCTCCCAGCCGCAATCACGCCATCGTCGCCCCTTGTACCGGAACGCTTTTGGGGGTGAAAACCCGCGTCCATCCCCTGCTTGGGAAGGCGCCCTGCGCCCAGATCGCCCCCGATCCCCAGGAAAAACACGCCAGAATCCGTTCCCAATGGGAGCGGGATCTGGATTTTGAAGGACTGGTGCGCATTGCAAAGGCCGCGGGCATCGTGGACGAATGCGACGGAATGCCCCTTTACCGGAAGCTCAGGGCCCTGCGCACAAATGGAGAACACCTGCTGGTAGGCAGCGCGTTGGACGATGATCCCTATATTACCAGCGGGATGGCGTCCCTGCTTTGGCGCGGGGCGGATGTGGCGAAGGGGCTGGAGCTGCTGGATTTGTGCGCCCCCCGCGCAATCCGGCTGATTGCGGTGTATGATCCCGGCTCCTGCCGGGCGCTCAACGCTCTGCCCAAGCGCATTCGGGATACCGAGGTCATCCGGGTGCGGGGCAAATACCCCGTGTGGCCCGCCCTGCAAACAAAGTGGCGGGGCCAGAAAATTCAGCGATTCGGGGTGCAGGCGCTGTGCGCTCTCAGTCGGGCGGTCTACCGGGGCGAAGCGATGACCGACGTTCTCTTAACGGTGGCGGGCAACGCGGTGAAGCGGCCCTGCAACCTGATTGCGCCGGTGGGCACGCCCATCCGCCGTCTGCTGGAGGAGTGCGGCACAAGGGAATATTACTGGCTTTGCGCCGGAAACTCCATGACCGGCGTCAGCATTGAGGACCCGGATACCCCCGTTACGGCGGGGATGCGGGGAATCGTCGCTCTGAACCGGCGGCCATGGATGAAATCCTATTCCTGCATTGGGTGCGGACGGTGCATCCGGGTATGCCCGCAAAAGCTGATGCCCTGCTACATCGCCCAGCTGTGCGAGCGGGGAGAGTGGGAGGAAGCGGGCCGCTATGGAGCAGGCGACTGCATCGGCTGCGGCGCCTGTTCCGCAGGCTGCCCTTCCGGCATTGAGCTAAGCGCCATAGTGGGCCGCGCGGTCCCAGGAAGGTCCTATCATGAGGAATGGGGGAAGTCGTAACCAGTGGCTAGAAAAAATCTTGCGCCTTTTGTGCGCAGTACCGATTCGGTGCGCCATAGGATGCTGGATGCCATCCTTGCGCTGTGCGCGCTGTTTGTCATCCCCATAGCGAACACCGGCCCCCGGCTGGCGGTCACCGCCGCCTTTGCCGTGGGAATATGTCTGTTGGGAGAAATCCTGTTCAGCCTGATTGCCCGCACCCCCATCGCCGTGACCGACCTGTCCTGCGTGGTCACAGGGATGACGGTCACGCTGCTGTTGCCCATAAACGTTCCCCAGTGGCTGCCTGCCACAGCGGCGTTGTTTGCCACTGTGGTGGCCAAGGCTCCGTTCGGCGGAACCGGACGAACGCCGTTCCACCCTGCGGCGGCGGGAGTGGTTTTCGTGACGGTGTGTTTTCCCGGGCAATGGATGCAAACGCTGCCCCTGGCGCGGTTTCCCGCCTGGGGGGATTGCGTGGGAGAACCGGTGAAAACCGGGGCCCGGCTGCTTTTGGAGGGTCTGCGCCCGGCGGCGGATGTAAACGCCCTTGTATGGCGGATTTCCCCCGGCGCGGCAGGACAGACCGCGCTGCTGGTGCTGCTGGCGGCGGGGGGATATCTCCTGCTTCGCAAAACCGCGGGGTGGGAAGCGCCCCTGTGCTGCCTGTTGACGGCGGGTCTTGCCGCCTTTTTGTTCCCCCGCATGGTGGGCGCCCGCTGGGAATCGGTAGTGTTTGAACTGCTTTCCGGCACGCTGCTGTTTTGCGCGCTGTTTTTGGCGGGAGAGCCCTGTGTTAGCCCCCGCACCCGTCTGGGCCGCTGCTTCTTTGGAGCGGGAGTGGGCGTTCTCACCATGGCGCTGCGCCGCGTGGGGGCCTATGAGGAGGGCGCGCTTTTTGCCCTCCTGCTGTGCAACGCTCTGGCTCCCTGGCTGGACCGGGAGGCCTGGACGTTGTGCTCCAAGGCAAGGGAGCTTAGACGGCTCCCGCTTTTAAAGCACAGGAAGTCCGGCGCGCGGGGACCCAGTGAACCGACAGAGAATTCAAATCACGAGGAAGGGGGAGCATTGTGTGAATCAAACGCTTCCACGCCCCAAATCTGAGGAAAAGCCCGCCGTTCCAAACGACAAGCAGCAAAGAGCGGCCAAAGCCCGCGAGGCCGTAACCGCCCTGCGGGAGCTGTTTGTAAACGGCGTTTTGTATAAAAACCCCGTGCTCATCGGGGCCATCGGCCTGTGCCCGGTGGTGGCGGCGGGGACCAGCCTGAAAAACGGGGCGGCCCTTTCGCTGCTGCTTACGCTGCTGTTGCTGCCCACCTGCCTGTTGTTTTCCCTGGTGGGGGATAAGGTTCCCATGTGGCTTCGGCCTCCGGTGATTCTGGTTTTGTCGGCGGCGCTGTATGTACCGGCGGGGATGTTCACCCAGCACGTGATGCCCGGAACGCTGTCCGCGCTGGGGATCTATGCCCCCTTGATGACCGCCAACGCCATCATCGCCTCCCGGGCCAAGAATTTTTCCGCCCGGCATATTTACTATGCAGCCATCGTTGACGGGGCGGGCTGCGCGCTGGGATTTAGCTTGGTGATCTGCCTGAGCTCGGCTCTGCGCGAAGCGCTGTGCGAAGGCTCCCTGTGGGGGATTTCCCTGGGGATAGGCGGTGGGATTCCGGGGATGCGGTATGTCTTTGCGGGATTTCTTGTGCTTGGGTTTCTGTCGGCGGCCGCCCGGGCGGCGGTGCGCCGCCGGGACAAAAGGAGGGGAGACGGATGATGGTGTTTTGGGAGCTGATGGGCTACGCGCTGCTGGCGGTGTTCGCTGAGAACCTGGTGCTTGTTGGGGGCGTGGGGTCCAGCCGGATGCTGCGGGCCGCTCGCAAACCGCAAGAGCTTTTGCCCTATGCCGGGATGCTTTGCTTTTTTACCCTGTGTACCGCGCTGTTTTCCAGGTTGTTGGATCCCCTCATTGCCGGGCGGGATCAACAGGAGCTGTACCGTCCGCTGCTCTACGCCTGCTGTGCGGCAGGGGCTTATATTCTTGTTACGCTGCTGCTGAAAGGGGCGTTGCCCCGATGGTATGCAAGGGTAGAAAAACTGCTTCCCTCCGCGGCCATCAATTGTATCGTCATCGCCCTGCCCTTTCTCGCCAGTAAACGGGAGTTGGATATTCCCCATGTCGTGGCCCTGTCTCTGGGCGCTGGGGTCGGGTTTATTGTGGCTGCGTGGTTGGCGGCGGAAGGCGTCCGCCGCATCAATAACACCCGCATGGCGAAGGCGTTTTTGGGCCTGCCGGCCCTGTTTTTGTATTTGGGGATTTTGTCGTTGGCGCTGATGGGGTTTGGAGGCATGGAGGTTTAATTTTTTATTCCTTATTGAACGCTTGTTGTTGGGATTTATTTTATACTTTTTGTTGGTTTCCCAACCTGATGTCTTAACATAGATCCCTATGTTGTATTGCATCCGCTGCCGCGGGGGCCTTCCTTTCTTGCTCGTACAAGAAAGGAAGCAAAGAATACGCACAAGGGG
>JAAWNT010000051.1 GCA_022799115.1 Clostridiales bacterium
GTTTGCCTTTAACGAGCCTTCCACCAGGCGGTAGCCGTCATCGGGAGTTACCGTCAAGGTGACGGTTTCGCCCTCGGCGGCGGTTTGCTTGTCGGCGGTCACGCTGCCGTTATCCATGCTATTCACGGTAATTGTATAGGTCGTTACCGGATGGATTACGGTGACTGTTGCGGTACCCACCGCGTTTTCATCCAGCACAGAGGTGGCCTTCACCGTTAAGGTATCGGCAGTCTCATCCGCGCCGACAGTCAACAGACCAGCCGCGTTGATCTTGGTGTCGGCGCTGTTTGCGCCTTCCACGGTCCAGCGAACTTCCTGAGAAGGAGCGTCCGCCAAAGCCATCACGATGTTTGCCGCCGCAACGATGGGAGAGGCGTTCTGGGCCACTTCCCCATAGAGAGCGACGTCCCAAATGGCTTTCCAGTCCACTTTGCCATTCTTGACCCACCAATCGGTGATGACCAGCTTGAATTTCTGGGCTGTAACGGATTGATCCAAAGTCACGCGGAACGCCTGAGGATCGGCTTCCCTTACGCCGCTGTCCGCGTTGATTTCCGCTACGCTGCCCATAGAGACATATTCGGTTCCATTATAGTAATACAGGGTGCATGCCTTTGCGCCGAAGGGCAGATCCTCCAGGTTGCGCGCGCCGTAGATATCCCACGCGCTTACGGCTTTGGCCTCAGGCAAGGTAAAGACGATGACTGCGTTGTCAGCGTTATTGGTGTTGGGGCTGCCCACGCTCTTGGTGGTAACATCTCCATCGACGATGGTTGCAACGGTGCTTAAATCCACGCCGCTGCATTCGCCGGTGAGGATGGCCGCTCCATCCATGATAGAACCCAACGTTGTGCTGCCGCCGAGATTTCCCGTAACGGTTGCGTTGAACTGCTGGGTATTGCCTGTTTGTACCTGCGCTTGATTCGGAGTGACGGTGACCTGAACATTCTCCCACTCGGAGCTGCCACCGGCTTGCTCAAACTCTGCGGTAATGAACACGTCCTCTTCCGGCATAATAAAGCTGGCGCCTTCAATAGCCGTATCGTTAAATTTCAGAGAGCCTGCCTTGAGCTGGTAGCCCTCATCAGGGATGACGCGGATGTTGACCTTTGCGCCGGCTTCATAATTGGAAGCGTCGGTTTCAAGGGTTCCGTTGACCAAATCGGGATCAACGGTCAGACCGTAAGTATTATCCACCGTCTCCTTGTCCACACCATACACGCGGCATTCAAAGATGCGGGTGGCGGGATAACGGACACTGGGCTGGCATCCATCGGTGATGTACAGACGGAAGTACCGGGCGGTTACCGGCTCGTCAAACGTATAGTTGGTGACGTTGCTGGAATTTCCGGTATACTGGGCCACGGTGGTCCAATTGTTACTGTCCCCCAGATAGGACTTGTTGGAAAGCTGCTCCGGGGTGGCGTTGGCGTCTTTGAGGATTTGCAGGGAATAGGCGGAGGAGATGTTGACCGTATCCTCCACGCCCGCGTGAACCATCTGCCATTTGCTGACCACCTTTTCGGCGCCCACATCAAAGGCCATCCACTGGTTAAAGCGGGTTCCATCTCCGGGACACCACTTGGTGCCGTCGTTGTCGTCCAGGGCGTTTTCCGGGCCTTCTCCCGCGGCCGGATTACCGGAGCCGCCCAATACGGTGGCGGAGGGACCCAGGTTGACCGGGACGGTGGGGTCAATGTACACGCGGTCGGTCACTGTTATTACTACACTGGCGGTTTTGTTGCTATCATAAGCGGAAACCGCTTTGACCGTAATCGTGGGCGACAGCTCATTGTTGTCCACGGTGAGAACGCCGTTATAGGAGATCGCCGTACCGGCGGCGGTTGCGCCTTCTACCGACCAAATCACATCGTCCACATTGGCATTGCTGGAATCGGCGGCAGCGGTAAACTGTCTGCTGGTTCCCTGCTGGACTTCAACGTTTTGGCTGGGATTGATGGCGATTCCCTGAATGTCCGCCACGTCGGCATCCACTGTGGGAGGGGTAATGCCCGCGATTCGGTTCATCGCGGTGGTTACAAAGCCCTTCATTTTGCTGTCGGAAGGAATGGCTTGCAGGATATTGTAATAGATATCCTCGCCGGAGCCTTCCAGGGCGATGATTTCATAGCGGGGATTGCGCGCAATATTAAGACGCTCGTTGGCGGCTTTCGCCAGATAATAGCCGTGAATCTGCTCCAGCGGATCGTTGGAGGAGATAGCTGCCATAGCTCCGCCGATGGCGGCAGCCATGTCGTACAGTTTGTTGATGGAGGTCTGCGCCTCTTCCACCAGCAGACGCTCGGCCGGGTCGTCGCTCTGCTTGAGAGTCTCCAGCTTTTCAATGGCGGCCATCATCTCAAACATTTTGTTTTTGAGCATAGCGGCGGCGCCTTGATCCCCATTGTTAAACAGGGTGTAAAGCCGGGTGAGCTCGGAGGGCTCGTATCCGTTGTTAAGGCTTCCATATACGATCTTTAAGGCCGCAGCCATTTCGGGATCGTCGGGGAAGATGCCTGCAAAGCAGTTGTTCCAGTTCTCCACCGCGTCGAAAGCGCCGGGATTCCAGGTGTAATCGGCCACGCCGAAGAAAGCCACCTTGGAGGACTGGGAGAAGTTCATAGGATTGGAGATCACACCTTTGAGGTTGGTGGGATTGGAATCCTGGGTGTAATAGTAGTTGATGGGGCAGGTGTAGTACACGCTGTCCATATTGTCATTCACCGGATAGTTCCACCACAGAACCGGGGTGCGCCCGATCCAGTTTTTAAAGGTGGCGGCATCGCTGTTGCGAATGCTGGAAAACACGTTGTTGCCCGTAAAGCAAACTTCGATATCCTCATGAATGTCCCTGAAAGCGGGCAAATAGCTGGAGGCGCCGCTGGAGGCGGTGGCGTAGGTCACCGGGGTGAAAAATACGTTTTTCACCATATCTTCCGGGGCGGTATCCTCTTTATTATAGGTTTCATACAGTCTATTCTGCACCTGATCGATCATATAGGCCTGCATTTCCTTGGTGGTCATGGGATTAATCACGTTGGGATCAATGTCGTCCACGAACACGCCGAATTGCCGTACGCCCATTTGATACATATGATCGAACTTGACCATCAGGCGGTCAACGCCCTCGTCCACGGTGGATTCGTTGGTAAAGTCGATGGGCTTTTTCATGGCGGGGTGGGCCACCCATACGAAATCCACGTTGCACTCAGCGGCTTTTTCTGCGAACAGCGTCATTTCTTCCTGGGTGCGGATACCGATCTTGGATTCTTCCGCGGTTACCTGGGTGGGATAATCCTCGTCCCATTTGCCCAGATGATAAGGATCGGTTTTAGGTCCGTAGAGGAAGATATTCATTTTGTACCGTTTTGCAAAGTCAAACCAGTCGAGAGTTCCCTCCACGCTCCAGGGATAGCCGTAATAGCCCTCCACGCAGCCGCGGTATTTCTGGAAGGAGTAGTCTTCAATGGTGGAAACCTTCAGTTTGCCGTTTTCGTTCTGTTCCAGCATCTGATCCAATGTGGCCAGGCCATAGAAGGCGGCGTCGGTGTCTTTTCCCAGAATGACGATATCGCCATTGTCAAACACCTTAACCACATGCATATCATATTTGTTGGCGCCTTCGGCAAACACATCCCTGGGCACATCCGCATGGCTGTCGGCGGCCTTTCCAGAGCCGTTGACGCCGATGAACAGATTGGTCATTCCGTCCACCGCCGCTGCGCCGTATTGGGCCGTCAGGCCGTTGTCGGAAAGCACCTCGTCGATGCGGTTTTTTGTGACCGCGTCAATGCCGTCCTCCTTCACCACGTTGACGGTGCCGGTGAGATCGGCCACCGTCTCAGAATCGGTGACCTTTTGAGGAATGGGATAAATCGTATAATTGCCAGTGGGCTCTTCAGGACCATCCCCGCCGCCCGCATAGTTGTAAACAGCAAGCTCAAAGATGGATACCGACGGCCAGTTTCCGTCGTAATTGGTAGCGTAAACCCGGATGTATTTGCCGGACGCGGGGGTATTCAGCAAAATGCTTTGATCCACAGATGTGATCTTGGAGCTGCTCTCATACACAGGGGTCCAATCGGCATCGTTGTCCGACACCTCGATCCGGTAGCTTACAATATTCTGCTGCTCAAATTTGATTTCCACAGTATCAAAGGAGACGACCTCTCCAAAGTCTACCTTTAACCATTTTGCGGGTTTTGTGGCGGAGTAGGATGCATTGGAAGCCCAACGAGTGTTGGTAAGCCCATCCACCGCCAGGTCGGCGGTAAAGCTGGTCCCATTTTCCACATCGCTTGCGGTGGCCGTCTTTCCTAACGCCAGATTAGCGACCGCTCTACTGGAAATAGAATAGGATGCCATCTCCCCTGCACCCGGAGTCTTCGCGGCGACGGCGGCGGTGCTGCTTATCATCATGCACAAAGCAACTGCGACACCCACTACGCGCTTCATCATTCTCTTCAACTTATTTCCTCCTTTTGTTCGATCTCTTTTAACATGTCCGGAATGTAAAATGCGAGGAAAACACCTTCTTTCCCACTCTAAACGATTGGACAAATTAACATTAATTTCATAATATATCCAAAAACAGTAAAAGTCAACGTCTAACTAACATATTTTGCATAATAAACGTTACTTATATTGAATAATCTGGTATTTTATGCCACATTTTTCCATTAAATTTCCATAATATTCCTGTCAAACCTGTGAAATTCAACAAAATCCTCGTCTCTGACGCGGGCTATCCGTTCCATAGAGCCAGCGTTGGGAATTCATAAAAAAGAAGGCCGCCTCATTTTCCCAAAGGAGGCGGCCTTCTTTTCTGCCATTGTCTGTCTCTTGCTTTTTATACAATCGGGAGGACGAGGGAATCTCCCTGCGAGTATTCCTGACCATCCTGCACGTAGTTTACAGAGAATATTACAACGAGTTCCAATCCGGCCTTTGTTTTTACTCTTTCCGGTTTAACTATGTACATGTCTCAATGAGACGGACGGTTCTAAAGGAAATGGATTGATCCCAATGAGATAATGAGCCTCCACTCCAAATTGATATCCGCCGATCTCATTTGATTCGAGCTGTTTCCATTTAATCAACTGATAGCCCAATCCAAAATATGCAGCGGAACCTCCATCGTTCATAACCGTATATCGAATTGAAAAGAACGGCGTCTTGTCATGCTCCAATAAGCTTTTGTCGATACAAAACGTACTGATGGAGAAAAGGAAAAGCACAAGCAATATGACGATGGCTTTTCTTATCTTTTTATGTCGGGGGGATTTACTCAGCGGCGCGCTTATTTTCATATCGGCCCTCCAATTTGTCGGATTATTCTGGCTTTGCCGACGCAGCATTAGAATGAAAAGGCAGCCGCATCATTTTATGAATCCTCTTTGTGTTACTGTTTCCATTGAATCTAAGAGAGGATTCTGTTTCATCACATATTATCATCAGCGAAAACTTTTCGACTATAGTTTACTATATATAAATCACTTGTCAATATATTCTATCCTATTATTATAAATCCGTCACCGACCGCCTTGCATTCAAATCAATTTGTTTGCGGAATCCGCCTTATGGAAGCTTTCAAAGAAGGCCAGACGAACGGGAGGGAAACAGGCTCCGCTGCCGTTTCAAAATCACAAAATGCCTCCGGATTTCCTGTCGTAAGAAATTCAGAGGCATTTTTGAGCAGTAAAATAAAAATAATGCCGTTTTGGATGCACTACGAAAACGATACTTCCGCCTTGCGTGGCGTAATGTTTTAATATTTCTTATAAAAGAAAACAATCAGCAGCTCCGCCTATTTGTAATTAAAGAATATTTATATAGAATTAAGTTGTAAAAATTCTCTAAAAAGACCAAAAATAAAAGATTTACTTTTTATTTTTTTAGTCTAGACAACCAAAGTATTCCCTATATAATGTATATGCAAAGCATTGCAGTTTTAAAGGAAAAGGAGAAAAAAATGAATCGAAACCACCGAAAGAAATGCGGAGCAGCCCTGCTGTCCGCCGCACTGCTGCTATCCAGTGTTCCGATCGCTATGGCTGGTGAGACGCTGCCCCTGGAGGGTGACGCTGTCCTCGCCCCAAACCAGCCCCGGATCTCAGGTCAGCGCATTTACGACCTGGAATTCTGGAACGAAGAGGCCGAGGAGGGGGCCGATCTGCTAACCGCCAAGATCCCCCTTCAGGAGCGAAACGAAGCCTTTGCTCCCACCCAGGCCAACCCGGATCTGAACACCCAAGCACAAATCCTCAATTTACAGGGCGATTACGGCAATTCGTTCTTTGAGGCTACCCCCTACAACAACACCTTCAGCCAGTATCTGTTTAACTATTGGCAGTACACAGACTATTACGCCTCCTGGCACGGCATTACCACCAAGGGAACCCCCATGGCTCTGTATGAAGGAGAAGAGCGTTCCTTCGAGTTTGGCCTGATTAATATGCCTAATCCGGCCTATACCAACGCTGCTCATAAAAACGGCGCTATGTCCCTGGGCTGTATCTTCCTGCCCCGTGCGGGACAGACCCACACCCCCATGATTCAGAAGGACGAGAATGGGGAATTCCCCATTGCAAAGAAACTGGTGGAGTTTGCCAATTACTACGGCTTTGACGGCTACTTCATCAACCAAGAGGCCGAAGTTCCCACCAAAGATGTTAAGACCTACAAGGAGTTTACCAAATATCTGATCGATAACGGCCTGTGGATTCAGTGGTATGATTCCATCACCCCCGACGGATATGTGGATTATCAGAATGAGCTCAACGAGTTCACCAGTGAATTTATCCAGGATACCGAATACGGCCTGGGCAAGGTCAACAGTTCCCTGTTCGTCAATTATGACTGGACCTATTCTAACCGCGCGGAAAAATCCTTGGCCTATGCGGCAAAGAATGGCATCAATCCCTTTACCGAGGTGTTTTTCGGTGTGGAATGCGCGCAGGGCAAGCTTTCTGGCGGCCATAATTCCGCCCGTGATATTCCTCAGTTGTATGCGCCGGATACCAAAAATCTACGAGGCAGCATCTCTCTGTTCACTCCCAGCGACTGGATCCAGAATGGACTGGACGGAGATCTGTACGGCGACAACACACCCAATACCAGGGCTAAGGCCGGTTATCAGTGGATGATCGCAGAGCG
>JAAWNT010000071.1 GCA_022799115.1 Clostridiales bacterium
CGACTTGAAGGAATTAATAAAAACCCAGCGTGAAATCATCGTCGTAACCGGACGCAATAAACAAGCCGATTATGATAAGGACCTTCAAAAGCTCCAACGTTATGAGGCGGCGATGAACCGGGCAATAGCAGCCGAAGACGATTTGGTGAAACGGCTCTTTAATATAGGGCCATCATTTTGGGTCGCCACGGATATGATTTTTAACGGGGATGTCCCCTGGTGGAATATTTTTCAACCTGGTGTCTTGGCCTCTAGGATCAACTTGGGCGACTTTAAAGACGAGCTTGCCGATTTAAAAACACAAGTTGTCGAAACAGAAAAAGCGCTACGGGTAAACTACCAACAAATCATACGCGACGAATTGAAAGCTAAGGACGCATTGGGGAATGAGATTGGCGGCTGGGAAGAACTTTCCAGAGTACAGCAGGCGGTTGCAAACGATATCATTCTTGCCAACTTGGATCAGATAATTTCCCATACCATCAGCTGGGAAGAGGTAACCAAGCAGGCGCAGGATATCATCAACAACCCGGAACAAACGATGGCTTACTATAAATCGCTGCTGACCGCTAACAACGCATTGGAAAAGCAAGCCTACCTGGAAGACGTTCTGGCGGACAGCTACCGCGCCCAGGAGGCCCCCGTTTCCGCCCTCACGGACGCATATAAGCAGCTGTCAAAAGGGCATCTGCTCAGCAAGGACTCCATGCGGCAGCTGGCCCAAACCTTCCCCGAGATTCATGAATACCTGGAAAAAACCAAAGATATCACCTTGGACAACGGGCGGATCATTACCGAGGTCATGGGAAAGCTTGATTTTTCTGAGGAAATCAACGCGCTAGGCAGCCTGTCCAAAGCCTACGAAAGCCTGAAAAATGGCCAACAGCTCAGCGTGAGCCAGCTGTATGAGATGGCCCAGCAGTACCCGCAGATCGCGGATTACATCAACCAGACCAGCGACGCCACTTTAGACCACGGCGAGGTGGTCAGACAGCTGTATGAACTCGAGCGGCAGGAAATGGTTTTGAAGGCCGAGTCCGCCCGGCAGGCCAAGATTCTACAGGCGGAGGAAACGCAGAGTTTAATCACTCAGCTGGAAGAGCGTTTGAGCGCGCTCCAAATTTTCTATCGGTCCGCGGGCACGGCGGCAGGGTTTGAACTGAAAGCCACTCTCGACGCCACCTCCGCCGATCTGGAAAAGGCCCGTCAGGAATATGAAAAGCAGCAGGAGAACATCAAAAACGCCGAAACCTCCCTGAAACTGATGAAGAGTTCCGCCTCCGGCATCGGCAGCATCGGCGGGTCCGGCAAGAAATCTTCCGGCGCAAGCCGGCGCAACGAAGCCTTGGCCGCCGAGCTCAAGCAGCTGGAGCAGAAAAAGAAAATGGATCAGCTCACCAGCGCGCAGGAGCTTGAGTGGCTACAGCGCATTCAGAAGAAATACAAGCTCAGCGCGGAGGAGAAGATGGATCTGGAATACCGCGTCTACTCCGCCAAAAAGAAGCTGGAACAGGAAGCCGAGCAGGCCGCCACCCAACGATTGCAGGCGGAATACAAGGCCATTGAGAACCGGAAAAACCTGGGAGAGCTCTCCGCCAAGGAGGAACTAGCGTGGCTTCAAAAGATTCAGCGCACCTTTCAGATGAACAAAGATGAACAAATGGAACTGGAAATTAAGCTCTATAACCTAAAAAAGCAGTTGCGCCAGGAGGATGTGGACGCGCTCAACACCTTGGGGGCCGCCGTCACCGAGGCTTTGAAAAACAAGTACAAAGAGCAGCAGGAGGCCGAGCAGCAGCGAATCAACGACAGCATCCAGAGCTGGAAGGACTGGGAGGAGGAAACCGTTAAGGCCATCCAGGGCCAGATTGACGCGCTGGACCAACTGGAAAAGCAGCAGGAAGAAGAGGAAAAGCGGGCGGAATACGAGAAGAAGCGGCAAGCAACCGCCCTACAGCTCGCCTATGAAAAGGACGATTACAACCGCAAGCAGTTGGAAAAGGAGCTGGCCCGCCTGGACGCGGAGGAAAAGAAACGCCGGGAAGCCGCGGACCGCCAAGCCCAAAAAGACGAGCTGCAAAAGGAGATTGACAAAATCAAGGAAACCTCCTCCGCGCAGCAGGACGCGCTGCAAAAAGAACTGGAAGCGCTAGATAAGCAGTACGCCGAGCTTACCAAAGACTTCAATCTGCGGGCCGAGGCGGAAAAAGCCATTATGGAAAGCTCGCAAAAGGAAATCCTTGAAATGATAAAGTCCTACGCGCCGGAATACGATCTTGCGGGGCAATCCATCGGAGAAAGGCTGGCGGACGGCTTTAAAAAGAAGGTGGGCGATATCGCCGCGTACATGGAAAACATGGTTGGCCGGATCACCGACTATCAGAAAAAACTTGCCGCCACGGCAAACGCGGCGGCGGACGACTTTTGGAAATCCCGGGCGGAATATGAAAAGAAAATGGCGGCGTTATCGGCGGGCGCGGCGGCGGACCGGCTGTGGGAAAACAAGGTAAAGCACGAGCTGTATGCCGCGGATTCTCCGTTGAGTCCGGGGCGGCAGGCGGCGTGTGTGAATATGACGGTCAACTTTAACCGGCCTGTAGAAAGTCCGATTGAAATGAAACGGCAGATGGACCGAGTGGCCGCCGACTTGGCCAGAAGAATAGGAGGATGACAGCATGCAGCGTCTTGTATACGTCCCGCCGGGCGGATCGATTGACCGGCCGGACACCTACGCGGAAATCAGCCTGGCTTCCCCTTACATTTTGGGCGGCGTCAGCGGAACCGGGTCGGCGGAGCATACGGTGATTTCCTCGTCAATTCCAGGGCTGGACGGCGTATATATCCACGGGGTGCGCGCCGAAAGCCGGGAAATCTCCTGCGATATTCACATTAAAGGGAACAGCCGGGAGGAAATGTACCGGAATCGGTTGGCGCTGGTACGCAAGCTTACCGCGTCCGATCAGCCCGGCGCGCTTTACTACTACAACGACGCGGTATCCATGCGGATTGAGGCAATCCCGGTTTCCTCGCCAACGTTTACAGATCGAACCGTGAATTACAATCGGGCGGAAATTCGTTTCTTCTGCCCTTCCCCCTACTGGGAAAGCCTGACCGAAAAAACCGGATATATGGCTTATCTGGACGAAGGGTTCACCTTCCCCTTTGCGTTTCCCATCTCCTTTGCGGCGGTGGTGAACAAAACCTCTTTGGTGAATGAAGGATCGGCGGATACTCCCGTTGAAATCACCGTGCAAGGCCCGGCGACGTCGCCCAAAATAACCAATGTCACAACCGGAGAATGGATCTCCGTGGCGCATAAATTGAAGGACAAGGAACGTCTGCTGATATCCACAAAGCGCGGCGGCAAGCGGGTAATTCTACAGCATACCGACGGAACGACGGAAGACGCGTTTCATTACATCACCCGGAGTTCTACCTTTTTCCATTTAATACCCGGGCCCAATCTTCTTAAGTATTCCAGCGCCGACGAAACCGAGCAAACCCAAGTGTTTATAAAGTACCGTGAGTTATACGCGGGGGTGTAATATGAAAATTCCTAGTATACGCATACTGAGACGGGAGGATTTCCGGCTTTTGCACGAGCTGGATTTATACACGTCGCTGCTTTGGACACGAAGCTGGCAGGGCGTGGGAGAGTTTGAATTCCGCGTGCCTCTGGCCCTTGGTTCCGATGTTCTTCACGAGGGATCCATCATCATGCTGGACAACGATGGACACCGGGCGGGCATTGTGCGCAGCGTGCAGATTGACAGCGGAGAAAACGGCATTGTAACAACCGTACAAGGCCAATCGCTGGACGGACTGGCCGCACAGCGGTACACCGTCCCTTCCGGCGATCCGTTAAACGGCGGCTATGACAATGTTCCGGCGATCACGTCCGCCGGAGAATCCCCGTCCCCCATTCCGGCGGAAACCATCTTGAAAACCTACGTCAAACGGCACATGTCCTACTTTACCGATATCCAGCGGGGATTTCTCAATCTCCATACCTGGGATGATTACGGGCGGGGAATGAAAACGGTATGGATGAGCCGTTATGAGCCTTTGGACAGCGTGCTGCAAAAGATTGCGGAATACACGGATATCGGCTGGGAATTTTACATCCACGATATCCTGGAAACGTATATCTTTTTCGACGTGATCCCAGGCGTGGACCGGACGGCGGGCCAGACGCAGAACTCCAGAGTGATTTTCTCAATGGATTTTGAAAACATCAATACCCTGACCTATTCCCACGACGTAAACAGCTACAAAAATCTGGCGTACGCGGGCGGCGTTGGAGACGGGGCCGACCGGGCGGTGCTTGCCGTGACCAACGAGGAGGCGATTCCCACCGGGTACGACCGGTTTGAAACCTTTGTGGACTGCGGACAGCTTGAAATGACGGAAACAGAAACCGCCTTGAGCTTGCGGGAAGAGGGCAAGCACAAACTGCTGGATTATCCGAAAAACGAGAGCTTAACGGCTGCAATCGCGCCGTCGAGCTCTTTTCTTTACCGCAAGGATTGGGATTTGGGCGATTTAGTCACCATTGTGGACAAAGCGTCCGGCGTAACGGCCGACCGGCGGATCTCCCAAGTTACCGAACGCTACGAGGCGGATTCCTATGGGATCGACGTCACATTCGGCACGCCGCCTAAACACATTGACCGGGCTGTCCGAAGCCTGAAAAATACGGTCCGATGAAGGGAGCAATCAAAATGGAAGTTTCAAGATTTTTTAACAGCACGCCCGACGACACCAGACGATACAGCGCGGAAGAATTCGCGGAATTTATGCGGACGTTTTATTCTACCGGAATCGTATCCGGGGGCGAAAACCTGCGCGTGTCCCCCAGCTCTGAAACCTTATCGGTCACGATACAGCCCGGCAGCGCCATGATGGAGGGCTATTGGTATGCAAACACCGCGGCGCTCTCCCTGCCGGTGACCGCCGCAAGCGCCGTTCATCCCCGCGTTGACCGCGTGGTATTACGGCTGGACCTCACCGCGCCTGTGCGAAGCATCAATCTTGCGGTTCTCAAGGGAACCCCATCGACAAACCCGCAGCCGCCCGCGCTCACCCGAAACAGCAACGTCTACGAATTATCGTTGGCCCGGTTACAAATTCCGGCCAACGCCTCTGTGGTCAGCTCTTTACTGGACGAACGGTACAACGGCAGCGTGTGCGGAATCACCCAGGGACTTTATTCGGTGGATCTCACCGCCTTTGAACAGAATCAGCAGGAAATGCTCGAAGAGATGCGCGCCCAGGCGCAGGAAGCGGTACAGTCGGTCACTGATTTGAGCAACGCCGCGCTGCTTACCAAGCTGAAAGCCATCGACGGCCCCGGCAGCGGGATTGACGCCGATCTGCTTGACGGGCAGCACGGCAGCTATTATCTCAACTACAACAATCTGACCAACAAGCCCGCAATCCCAAAAATTCCATATGGAACGGAGCCTCCGACCGGGGGATCGCCGGGGGATCTCTATATTCAGATTTAAAGGGGGAATTTTGTGGCCAGCGGAAGAATCGCCGGATCGACCACGCTGCATCCAAACGACTATACCTTTTGGATCGACTGGTCGTCCGCGAAAGACAGCATCAACAACCGAAGCACGGTGACGGCAACCGCCTATGTAAAATCCAACGGCAGCTGGGACAGCGACACGGTAAACAGCAACTTTACTCAGCAGATCGCCATCAACGGGAATTCTGCTTCCCGGAACATCCGGGTGAACATTACAAAGGGAGGAACCGTCGCCTGTATTTCCCACACCGTGGTGGTCCCGCACAATGCAAACGGCGGCAAATCCATCACCATATCCGCAAATTGCAAATTGGGAACCGCCGCGTATTCTCCGGGCGTCGGAACCGCCTCCCAGTCGGTATCGCTGGATACCATCGACCGGGCTGCGCCCACGGTGAGCTTGGCGGTGTCCTCGGTTTCCACCACATCCCTCACCATAACCGCAACCGCAAATCAGACGTGCAAC
Organism: Clostridiales bacterium; assembly: GCA_022799115.1. GTDB lineage: Bacteria > Bacillota > Clostridia > Oscillospirales > Acutalibacteraceae > CAJFUH01. Next base: position 6,000 of record JAAWNT010000071.1, read on the forward strand.
GTTTGGGAGTACAGCGCCAACAACGGCGCAAGCTACGCCCAGTTTTCTACAACCGGCGGCACGAGCGCGGAGAAAACCTTAACGGGATTAAAACCGGCTGCCACATACAGCCTGAAGGTCCGGGCAAGAAAAGCTTCCAATCATGTTTACGGAACAAGCGCGACAAAGACGGTGACCACCGCCGAGGAGAAACCCGGCGCGCCCGCCGCGGTTTTCGCCGTTTGCGACGGGGACCGCGCCTACTTTGGAAACGGCCCGATTACCGTGTATTGGAGCGGGGCGAAAAGTCCTATAAAAAGCTATGAAATACAAGCCGCCGTATGGGACGTCAAAACCCAATCCTGGGGCCCCTGGGCGGCTCTTGACACCGTAACCACCGCCGCAACCAGCGGAAGTTATGAAGATACCGCCCACAGCCAGGTAACGGCGGGCAGCCTTGTGTGCTATCGGGTGCGGGCCTGCAACGGCGCGTCCGTCTCCGCCTATACCGCCAGCGCTTCCCTTGAGCGCGCCGGGGGCATAAAGGTAAGAGGCGCAGCCGCCTGGGAAAACGGAGCCATGTGGGTAAATGCGGCGGGGACATGGAAACGGGCCTCGTATATATGGGTCAACCAAGCCGGAACCTGGACAAAATCAAAGATTGGAACGCTGTAGGAAGGAAGAAACCAATGAATACCATCAAATACACGGCGCGTAAAAACAAGTTGGGCCTGGACAGCGCAAGAGTATACGTAACCTCTGGAAACGCTGAATACATCCAGCTGGAATTTACATTGGACGACGATTGGGCGGGCTTGACCGTCTCTGTGATTTACAGCAAGGACGGCGCTTCTCCCATGAGCGCATTACTCGTTGGGAATCTATGTACGGTGCCTTGGGAGCTCACGGAGTCCCCCGGAACGCTTACGCTCGGGCTGGTGGGAATGAGAGGGGATCAACGGATTGTCACCAACGTGGTGAGCGTACCGATCCATCCCGGGACTTATCAACCGGGAATCGCTCCCCCACCCCCCACAGTGGATGTTTATCAACAGATCATCGGCTTAATGCAGGAAACCATCGATAAGGCCGCCTCCGTCCTGGAAGAAACGCAGGCCCACAGCGATCAAGCCCAAGCTTACGCGGAACTATCCTCTCAAAGCGCGGAACAGGCC
>JAAWNT010000052.1 GCA_022799115.1 Clostridiales bacterium
CTTTTCCCGATAATTACCAATGTTTAAGGTCACCCGGTAATAGGCGTTATCCACATGGTTTGCCACTAAGCCCGTAAGATACTGAAGCGCGTCCAGCGTCTCTCCTCTTCTGCCGATGACAAATCCCACATCCTCGCCGGTGAGATTGAGCACCACGCCGCCTTCTCGCTCCTCCGCCTGCACATCCACGTTCACCACGCCCATATGCTGCAACACATCGCGCAGATAATCCTCCGCCGCCTGGGCCGGGGTAACGGCAAGATACGCCCTCACTTTAGCGGGACATCCTCCAAACAAGCCAAACAGCTTCTTTTCCGGCATTTGCAACACTTCAAATTCCGCTTCATGGGTTTCTACGCCCAATTCCCGACAGGCCGCCTCCTGTGCCTCTAATACGCTGTCTCCCGTTCCTATCGCTTCTCTGACCATTTGTACACCTCCACAACATGTATTGGGGTCCGTTTACTTATCCCTCTTGCTGGTCCCCATATAAGAGCCGCTGTTTCCGTTGTTCTTTTTCTTGTTTGCATTCTTTTTGGAAGCAGCGGAACCGCCCTTATTCTGACGTTTCATATCTTCGCCGGAACCCGCGTCCAGCTTCTTGGGGTTGTAATTGGCCACCGGCTGCAGCCGGGCCTCCTCCTGTTCCCGCAACACCACGCGGGCGGCCTCCTGCTTGGCCGTCATGATGTTCACATTATAAAAACGGTTGAGCACCAGAGTTTGTAAAAAGCTGATCAGAGTGGACACAATCCAGTAAAAACCCACCGCGGCGGGCACTTGCAGCGCGAAAATGGCGCTGATTACCGGCATCAGATACATCATCCACTTCATGCATCCCTGCATATTGGCCGCGTTCCCCTGAATCCGCATGGTGAGGTACTGGCTCCCCAGCGAGGTCGCCAAGCACAGCACGGGGATCAGCCAAAGCATGGAGGAAAACGGGCTGCTGTTGGGCGTTCCCAACAGGTTGAGTCCCAGGAAATTAAAACCGGAGCTGAAGAATTCCACGCTGCTCTGCGCGTCCCCGGTAAAGGGCAAAAAATCTTTGAACTCGCCAAAATGCTTGACGATCTCCAATTCGCCGTAAAAAGAGTTGTACCCGCCGATCCCGCCGGGAATCTGAGCCAGCATCCCGGTGGCCTCCCGCACCTGGTTTCCGTCCAAATGCAGCGTGTTTGTCAACGGGTTAATCACCGCATAATACACGCCCATGAGCAGAATCAGCGGTAAAATCATGGTGATGCATCCGCCCATAGGATTGACGTTTTCCTTGGCATACAGCTTCTGGGTTTCTTCGCTCAGCTTCGCCTTGTCGTTGCCATATTTTTCCTGCAATTGCTTTTGCTTGCCAGCCAGCCTGGCGTTGGCCGCCATGGACTTCTGCTGTTTGATGGAAAACGGGAATGTGATGATCTTAAGCACAATGGTGAACAGGACGATTGCAAATCCATAATTCCTGGTTATCTCGTAGAAAAACCAGAGGATGTAACCAAATACGTAACCGATCCAACTGAAAATTTGCATGCAGCAGCCTCCGTTATTTTGTATTCAATAGGGAATAGGAAAACGGCAAAAAGGGGGATTCCCTTCATCCGCCGGCTTGTCCGGACCGGCGGGGGGATCGCTTGTTTTGCCTCTTTCCTATCGCCTATTGCGAAAAAACGCGCTCCCATCTGCGTGGCCGCTTTCGGGGAATTTTCGGCGGTTCTCAATCCTCCGCGGGCGGGGCGTCCTTCTTCCTTCTGGGCTTCTTCTCCGGAACGGGATCATACCCGCCCTTAGAAAACGGATTGCACCGGAGAATCCTCCACACCGTCAAAAGCCCGCCTTTTAACGCGCCGAACCGCTCAATCGCCTCCAGCCCATAGGCCGAACAGGTGGGATAATATTTGCAGCAGGGCTTTTTTAACGGGGAAATTCCCTGCCGGTATTTCTGAATAAGCCAAATAAGCGGGCGCTTCATTCCAAAACCCCCGCCTGTCTCAGCTGTATTTCCATGGCGTCCCTTACCTCTTTGCATTTGACGTAGGGGGTGCGCCCTCTTGCCACAAACACCAGATCATAGCCCGGTTTTACTTGGGGGGACAACTGACGGAAAGCCTCCCGAATCACCCGGCGAGACCGGTTTCTCTGCACCGCCTTGCCCGTCTTTTTGCTGGTGGTGATGCCGAACCGGAGCTGCCCGCGCCGGTTTTTCAGCACATAAGTAACCATCACGGGGGATACATAGGATTTGCCCCGGCTGTAAAGCCGCCTAAACTCCCTATTTTCTTTTAACGTAACCGCGTTGGTCATACAGAAAACCTATCCCTTTGAACAAACAGATGTATAGAAAAAACGGCCACATAGAAGTGGCCATTTCCTCCAGAGTGGGCATGCAAATCGCAGAATCAAAAAGAAGAAGAAGAGAAAAAGAAATCATAATAGAAAAACGATCAATCCAAAAAGTGTAATTGTGCGCTTGTGTTGGAAATGAGCGCTTAGATGGATAAGAGTCCGGCCAGTAAAGGCGGGCGGACCGCTTCAAACCGTTCACCACAGAAATCTATAACCCTACTTTTTACCGCTTTGCCGTCGGGACAGCAAGTGAGAATATTACATTGAACAACTGGATTTGCCAGCGAACTCCTTAATAAGATAAACGCTTTCTGCCCTTAGCTCTGCGACGTGAAAGTACCTTCCGGCCATTGCGGTCGGACATTCTCTTCCGGAACCCATGCTCCTTTTTTCTGTGGAGCTTCTTCGGCTGATATGTTCTCAGCATACCGTAAAACCCTCCTTTCGGGGCGTAAAACCTTGCAATTTAGCATTATATATGAAACCTCACCCGTCTGTCAACCTTTATTTCCAAGGCTTTTCGATAAGACGGCGGGACAGATCGGCCCCCCTCCCCGACGCGCCCCCAAAATGCAGGCGCGACCGGCTATATAACCACAAGATACCCCCTCCCGGACTCCTAAAAAATCCGGATAAAAAAAGAGGAAACCACCGTTTTTTCATTCGCCGTTTTCCCCCTTTTTTCACCGTGGAAAGCGTGGGGAATACTTTTCACTTTTTCCTTACGTCACAACCTCTTGGTTTCTGTTAATATTTTTTCCACAATATCTATGGGTTTTGCACCGAGCAGAGCAAAAAACCCGTTGTTTCCAGGGGTTTACAGTGTGGAAAACATTTGAAAACCCTGTGGGTTTATGTTAAAATACAAATCATAGTGCGGCCGGCGATGGAGCGCGCGGTTCCCATCCTTTTCTATTATAATCGAATCATCCGGGTTTTTCCACCCTGTTTCCACCGGATTTTTCGCTTTTTTGCCGCGAAAAATCGCGAATCCGCCCGGGCTGTGACGAAAAGGAGGGGCTGCTCCTTGTTTCCTCGCCCGCCGAAATCTGAAACGCGGACGGGCGCCCCACCGTGTGTTTTTTGCTCAAACTTATTCTTTCGGAGGTTAAATTATGGAGTCCTTTAACGAAGCGTGGGACCTGATCTGTGATTTTTGTAAAACCCGGATCACTGACGTGGCCTACAAAACCTGGATTAGCCGGATTGAACCGGTAAAACTGGATTTTACCGCGGGAGACGCCATCCTGATGGTACCTAACGAATTTCACCGCCAGACCCTGAACCGGTGCTACCTCTCTCTGCTCAATTCCGCGTTTAACGAGGTGTTCGGCTCCGGCATCAACATCCTGTTCACCATCCCGGACGAGGTGGGCTCGGAAAAATTTCAGCCCAACGACAACCTGGCCATTGACTCCGAATATGAATTCACCTTTGATTCTTATATTGTAGGATCCTCCAACAAATTCGCCCACGCGGCGTCTTTGGCGGTGGCGGCCAATCCGGCGGGGGCCTATAACCCCCTGTTCATCTATGGAAATTCCGGGCTGGGCAAAACCCACCTGCTCTACGCCATCAGCAACGACATCAAAAAGGCCCACCCCGAGATGACCACCCTTTACATCAAGGGGGACGACTTCACCAACGAGCTGATCGAATCCATCCGCCGGGGCACCACCAGCGAGTTCCATCAAAAATATCGAAAAACCGACATTTTGCTGGTGGACGACATTCAGTTTATTGCGGGAAAGGATTCCACCCAGGAGGAATTCTTCCATACCTTTAATACGCTCTATGAGGCGAAAAAACAGATTGTACTCACCTCCGACCGGCCTCCCAAGGAGATTCAAACCCTGGAAGACCGCCTGCGCACCCGGTTTGAATGGGGCCTGATCGCGGACATTCAGCCGCCGGACTTTGAAACCCGCATCGCCATCATCAAGCGCAAGGCGGAACGGCTGAACATCGATATTCCCGACGATGTGGCTGAATACATCGCCACCCGGCTGAAAACCAACATCCGGCAGCTGGAGGGGGCCGTGAAAAAGATGAAGGCCTATTACCTGCTGGCGGGAGAGAATCCGGGGCTTTCCACGGCCCAGGCCGCCATTTCCGACATCCTCAACAACGATCAGCCGCCGCCGCTCACCGTGGAAAAGATCATCGACGAGGTGGCCCGCACCTTCGGGGTGTCCGCCACGGATATTCGTTCCGCCAAGCGCAGCCAGAACATCTCCAACGCCCGCCAGGTGGCGGTGTACGTGGTGCGCGAGATCACCCAGCTTTCCATGACCAACATCGGCGAGGAGTTCGGCGGAAGAGACCACTCCACCATCGTGTACGCGGTACAGCAGGTGGAGAAGAATATGAAAAAGGACTCCAAGGTGAAGGCTATGGTAGAAGACATCATCAAAAATATTCGGGACCGGTAACGCCGTTCTTTCAAAGCCGCCGCTCCCAAGGGGAAGGACCTTCTTTTCGGCCGGGCTTTTCTGTGCCCGGCCACGAGATAACAGGAGGATTTTTTCTCACCGTCAGACCGGTGGAAAACAAATTCCACTTGTCCACATTTCGGTGGAAAACCATGCTTTAAAGAAATTTTCTCACCCGCTTATCTTTTCACTTCTTTTCCACATTCCACAATCCACTTTCCCCAGCGCTGTGAAAAGCTCGTTTGACGCCTGTTTTCTTTCCCCACGCTTCCACAGTTCGTCCACATTTCGGTGGAAGCGTCCGCCAAGCGCCAACGGGCCCTGTCCCGCTTTTCCACTTTTACGCGCCCACTACTACTAATACTATATTATTATACCCTTCCTATCCTTTCCTTTTCCTCCAACCCGATCCTGCCCCTCGTTTGCAGGAGGAGTCCTCCGTCCCTGCGGAGGATGTGGAAAACGGAAAAGAGATCGACGGTATACCCGCGGTAATTATACGCAGCGTAAAGCGCCCGTCCGCGCCTTTCTGCAACATTATGCAGGGCCATGCGGAGCGGGTTGCTTTTCTTGTCTGTTGTCCAACCGCTCTCCACCCACATTGAATCAAAAGAAAGAGGAATCCAACATGAAAATCACCTGTAATCAGCAACAGCTTGTCGAAGCGGTTTCCAACGTCCAGCGGGCCGTTTCTTCTAAAACATCTCTGGCAGCGCTGGAAGGACTTCTTCTGCGCGCCGAGGACGGCCGCCTGGAGCTGTGCGGCTACGACCTGGAACTGGGAATCACCACCACCATTCCCGCCTCGGTGGAGCAGGAAGGAAGCGTCATCCTGAATGCAAAGCTGTTCGGGGATATTGTGCGCCGGGTTCCCGGCGAAACCCTGACCTTCTCGGTGGACGACAAGCTGATTACCAATATTCAAAGCGGCGTGTCCGAATTCTCCATTGTGGGAATCGCGGCGGAGGAATATCCGGAGCTCCCCTCTATTTCGGGAGCCAGCCAGATCCCTCTGGACAGTTCAGTGCTCAAAAGCATGATCCGGCAGACCTTGTTCGCGGTAGCGGACAACGACAGCAAGCCCATCCACACCGGCACCCTGTTTGAAATGGAGGAGGAGTCCCTTCGTCTGGTTTCGGTGGACGGGTACCGCCTGGCCATGCGCACCGAGCATATTACCGGGGGCGAGGAGCTGCACTTCGTGGTTCCGGGGAAGACCCTGGGCGAAGTGTTAAAGCTTCTGCCCGAGAGTTCGGACTCGGTCAGCCTTTCGGTGGGCCGGCGGCATATTATTTTTGAAATTGGAAGCTACCGTGTGATTTCCCGCCTGCTGGATGGAGAATTTCTGGATTATAAGGCGGCCATTCCGCAAACGTCCGCCACCGAGGTACGGGCGCAGACCCGTTCCTTTATCGACAGCGTGGAGCGCGTATCCCTGCTGATTACCGACCGCCTCAAAAGCCCGGTGCGCTGTATTTTTGAGGATGGACAGGTCAAGATCTCCTGCGCCACGTCCATTGGAAAGGCCAACGACGAGTTTACGGCCCCCATGGAGGGAGAGAATGTGGAGATTGGGTTTAACAACCGCTATCTGTTGGACGCGCTGCGCAACGCCGATTCCGACGAGGTCAAGGTGCAGCTGGGCGGGGCGCTCAGCCCCATGAAGGTGTTGCCCCGGGAGGGAGATTCTTTCCTGTTCCTGGTGCTGCCGGTGAGGTTAAAGTCCAATGAAAACTGAAGTGATCGCGATTGACACCGAATACATCCGTCTGGACGCCCTGCTAAAGCTGGGCGGCGGAGCGGTAACAGGCGGCCAGGCCAAGCTGCTGATCCAAGGAGGAAAGGTGCGGGTGAACGGAGAACTGTGCACCATGCGGGGGAAGAAGATGCGCCCGGGGGATCGGGCGCAGATGGATGATGTTGTTTTTTTGGTGAAGTAAGCTTTTTATTTTTTAAAACCTATTTTTATTTCTGATTCAATTATTGTTGGTTTGCGAACCTCTCTTTGAATGCTTATTGGAAGCTTTTTATGGGTTTCCCAACCTATGATAGATCATAGATCCCTATTGTTGTATTGTACCCGCTGATGCCGCGGGGGCACGTACTTTCTCTTGCGCAAGAGAAAGTACGCAAAGAGTGCGTCCAAGAGGGTT
>JAAWNT010000053.1 GCA_022799115.1 Clostridiales bacterium
TGCTGCAGGCAGCACGAAAAAGAAGGAAACAGAAAAAACACAGGAGACGGCAGAAAACAGTAAATCCTGATAACTCACACCCAGAACCTTTGCAATCACCCTGAGCTCAATGTCCGTCACAAATCTTTTCCCGCTCTCAAGCCGCTGCACCGCATTTTTGTCGATAGTAAGCCCCGCCGATTGAAGCATATACGCCAGCTTTCGTTGCGACGTTTTCTCCGGAAGCCTTTCCCGAATCTCTTTTACCTTCTGACCACAACTTTTTCGCCTTTTCTTAAATTTATTTTTATTGGACATTTAGTGAATTTCAAAATCGCTGATCCTTTCTATGTATAATGAAAATTTACAATAACCAACTGTCAAAATAAGTTCTTAAAGGAGATCCTCTATGAACAATATCCTATCACCCCTGTATAACGGCGAACTCTTTCCGGCAGAGCAATATGCCCCAAGATGCAGAGAATACCGAAAAAGCAAGCAGGAGCATTACCGCCACTATACAGATTTTATTGAAGAACTGGGAAAAATGAACCCGCCTTTGGACAAACGATTCCTTCAAATCATGGATGAACAGTTTGACACCATGCCGTTTGAGTTTTCGGAGATGTTTATTGACGGTTTCCGGTTGGGCGCAAGGATGATGGTTGAAATCTTTCAGAGCGATTTAGGCATCAGGGAAGAATAACTCCTGCTCAAGCAGGCTACCCGCCCGATTTTGTTCACACTGCGACCGATTCCGATGCAGAGCGCTACAATCAAAAGGGATTTCACAATTAGTTTACAAATGGATTCTTGACTTTTCCGGGTTGCAATGGTAAATTATAGATAGTTTAGCACTCGTACCCAAAGAGTGCTAACCGTTCTCTGACTCGAGGTGAGTAGAATGGAAATCAGTGAACGAAAGCGAAAAATATTGGCCGCTATTGTGGAGGCCTATGTAAAAACCGGGGAGCCGATTGGCTCCAAAGCCCTGTGCGAAGCGCTGGACTATTCCGTATCCTCCGCCACCATCCGTAACGAGATGGCCGATCTTGTAGAGCTGGGGCTTCTGGAACAGCCCCATACGTCGGCGGGGCGGATTCCCTCTCATGAAGGTTATCGCCTATATATCGATCAATTGATGCATCAAACGCCGCTCACGGAGGACGAACAGCGATTTATCGACGGCAGCCTATCGGCGTCGGCCAACGACCCGGAGCATCTGCTGGAGGACGCCTCTCAAATTCTTGCGGAGATGACCCGTTACGCAGCGGTGAGCACCACCCCTTCGGATGAGGAAGCCACCGTTCGCCACCTACAGCTGGTACAGACCGGAAGGCGCACCGCTATGGTCGTAATGACGACTTCCTCCGGTATGCTGAAAAATAAAATTTTCCGATGCGATTATGACCTGACGCCGGAAATTCTGCGCATTTTCCATAAGATGCTCAATGAAAAACTTGGGGGCATTCCTGTGGCAAGCATAACCCCCGCCTTTATCCAGACAATGGCGGCATCCCTGGGTGAAATGACCATGCTGATGCCCTCGGTGCTGATGGCTGTGCTGGAGGCTTCCAGGGAGGCTATGGAGACTGACGTCCGGCTGGAGGGGCAGTACAATCTGCTGTTTCTACCGGAGTTTGGCATGGATAACGCCCGCAGGCTGATGGAGTTTCTCAATCAGAGAGAACAGTTGATCCGGCTGCTGGAGGGTCAGACCGGCGTCACCAAGGTGTTGATCGGGCCGGAAAGCGAATATCCGGAGCTGTATGATTCCAGTCTGGTGGTTTCCAGGTATTCCCTGGGAGGGAAAAACGCGGGAGCCATTGGCATCATCGGACCCACCCGCATGGACTATGCGAAAATGATTCCAAAATTGGAATATCTTGCCTCCACAGTGGGGACACTGTTAAGTGAGATAATGGATATGGAATAAAGCGTTCCCCGGAGCTGAACCGATCCGGAGAAACCGCCGAAAGGAGAATCAACTTGAGTAAAAACAAAGAAAAGGGCAAACAGCCGCAGGAGGAAGAGGTAACTCAGGAGCAACAGCTGGAACAGGAAACTCCCTGCGCCTCCGCCCCGGAGCAGGATCAGCCGGAAAAAACCGAAGAGAACGGCGGCACGGATCCCATCTCCGCAGAGCTCAAAAAGCTGAAGGAGGAGCTTTCCAAGCAGAAGGATCTTCTGCTGCGAACCGCAGCGGAGTACGAAAACTTCCGCAAGCGCACCGAGCGGGAAAAGCGAGCCATTTACACTGACGCCACCGCCGACGCGGTAGCGGCCATTCTGCCCATTGCGGACAGCCTGGAATTCGCGGTAAAAGCGCAGGACGGCGCTACTGAGGAATACCAGAAGGGCTTAGAACTGGTGAACAAGCAGTTTCAGGAGGCGCTTGGCAAGCTGGGCGTCACTGCCATCGGAGAGGCCGGCCAGGAGTTTGATCCCGCGCTGCACAATGCCGTAGCCCATGTAGACGACGACACGGTTGCCGATAACATCATTGTGGAGGTCTTCCAAAAGGGATATGTTCTGGGCGAAAAGGTGATTCGCCACGCCATGGTAAAAGTGGCAAACTAATCCTGTATCGGCCAATCAGGCCGCATCCTTTCGCAATCCATAAAAATGGTTTTCATAGATTCCAATCAAAAAATAAACTTTACGGGGGTATTTTATTATGGCAAAAACAATTGGTATCGATTTAGGTACAACCAATTCCTGTGTAGCGGTCATTGAGGGCGGCGAACCTGTCGTCATCGCCAACGCGGAAGGCGCGAGAACCACCCCTTCCGTTGTGGCCTTCTCCAAAACCGGCGAACGCATGGTGGGCCAGGTGGCAAAGCGCCAGGCCATCACCAACCCTGACCGCACCGTGTCCTCCATCAAGAGAGAGATGGGTTCCAATTTTAAAGTTGACATCGACGGCAAAGCCTATGCGCCTCAGGAGATTTCCGCGATGATCCTCGGCAAGCTCAAGGCCGATGCGGAAGCCTATCTGGGCGACACCGTCACACAGGCGGTTATCACTGTGCCCGCCTATTTTACCGACGCACAGCGCCAAGCCACCAAGGACGCCGGTAAAATCGCCGGATTGGACGTTAAGCGCATCATCAACGAGCCTACTGCGGCCGCTCTCTCCTATGGCATCGACAAGGAGGACGATCAGAAGGTGATGGTGTACGACCTGGGCGGCGGCACCTTCGACGTTTCCATCATCGAGATGGGCGACGGCGTGCAGGAGGTTCTGGCCACTGCGGGTAACAACCGTCTGGGCGGCGACGACTTTGACCAGCGCATCATCGACTGGATGGTGAGCACCTTTAAAATGGAATCCGGCATCGATCTGCAAAGCGATAAAATGGCCATGCAGCGCCTGAAAGAAGCGGCGGAAAAGGCCAAAATCGATCTGTCGGGCATCGCTTCCACCAACATCAACCTGCCCTTTATCACCGCCGACGCCACCGGTCCCAAGCATTTGGACCTTACCCTCACCCGCGCCAAATTTAACGAGCTTACCGCAGACCTGGTGGAAAAAACCATGGGTCCGGTTCGTCAGGCCTTGCAGGATTCCGGTTTGTCCATCAGCCAGATCGACAAGGTTTTGATGGTGGGCGGCTCCTCCCGTATTCCCGCGGTGCAGGAAGCGGTCAAGGGCTTCATTGGCAAGGATCCCTTTAAGGGCATCAATCCCGACGAATGCGTGGCCATCGGCGCCGCCATTCAAGCCGGCGTTCTGGGCGGCGAGGTGGAAGGCCTGCTGCTGCTGGACGTCACTCCTCTCTCCCTGGGTGTGGAAACCATGGGCGGCGTGATGACCAAGGTCATAGAGCGCAACACCACCATTCCCACCAAGAAGAGTCAGATCTTCTCCACCGCCGCCGACAACCAAACCCAGGTTGAAGTCAATGTTCTTCAGGGCGAGCGCGAATTTGCCCGGGACAACAAGCAGCTTGGCCTGTTTAAGCTGGATGGCATCGCCCCGGCCCGCCGCGGCACTCCGCAAATTGAGGTAACCTTCGATATCGACGCTAACGGCATTGTCAATGTGTCTGCGAAGGATCTGGGCACCGGCAAGGAACAGCACATCACCATCACCTCCAGCACCAACATGTCCAAGGACGACATTGACAAAGCGGTTAAGGACGCAGAGCGGTTCGCTGAAGAGGATAAGAAGCGCCGCGAGCAGGTGGAGCTGAAGAACGACGCGGAAAACCTGTGCTATGCCGCCGAAAAACTCATCAACGAAAACGGCGATAAGATTGCCAATGAGGACAAAGACGCCATTACCAAAAAGGTGGGCGCTTTAAGAGAGGCCATCTCCAAGGATGACGCCGAGCTGATTAAGGCCGGCACCGAGGATTTGCAGAAGACCGTCTATGATGTATCCGGCAAGCTGTATCAGCAGGCCGCACCCCAGCAGGGCGAGGCCGGACCGGCTCCTGAGCAGGATCCCAGCGCTTCTCAGCCCGGCGGAAACGTCTATGACGCTGAATATAAAGATGTGGACGACCAGAATAACCAGTAAGACGGTTGCTCCCGCAAAATAGAGAGAATGGATGCTTGACCGCTTGGGGCTGTTACAGTAGCCGTATTGATCGGAATAGGCTGTGAATAAACACGATTCTCAAGATAGAATCGTCCCAAAACGCGAATTTTTTCAGCCCCATAAGCGGTTTTTCCAAGGGAGTGCTGCAAAATAGTTTATTTTGCAGCACTCCCTATGTAGGTTAATAGGAGTGAATGATTTTGGCTGACAAACGGGATTTTTATGAGGTAATGGGTGTTCCGAAAAATGCTTCGGAGGACGAAATTAAAAAGGCATACCGAAAAAAAGCAAAACAGTATCACCCGGATCTAAATCCCGGTGATAAGGAAGCCGAGACCAAATTCAAAGAGGTCAACGAGGCCTATGAGGTGCTTTCCGATAAGGAGAAACGCGCCCGCTACGACCAATTCGGACACGCGGGGGTAGATCCCAACTTTGGCGCGGGCGCCGGAGGCGGAAGCCCCTTTGGGGAAGACATCGATTTGGGGGATATATTCTCCAGCTTCTTCGGCGGGTTTGGAGGCGGCTCCCGCCGTCAGAATCCCAACGCCCCCCGCCGTGGCGCGGACACCGAAACGGTAATCAATATTTCCTTTGAAGAAGCTGCCAAGGGCTGTACAAAGCAGGTAACCTATCAAAACGTGGACACCTGCAAGGAATGCGGAGGTTCCGGCGCCCAGAAGGGCACCTCTCCCAAGACCTGTCCAACCTGCAACGGTTCCGGACAGGTGCGCATCAACCAGCGCACTCCCTTTGGGGTGATGCAGACCGCGCGCACCTGCGACCGCTGCGGCGGCACCGGTAAGATTATTGAAAATCCATGCCGGGCCTGTTCGGGCAACGGACGGGTGCGTACCAACAAGACCGTGGAGGTCAATATTCCGGCGGGGATCAACGACGACCAGGTGCTTAATGTGGCGCGCCACGGCAACGCCGGAATCAACGGAGGACCCGCGGGGGACCTTCATGTCTATGTGAATGTGCGGCCTCATCCCATCTTTGAACGCAAGGGGGACGACGTATGGTGCGAAATGCCGCTCACCTTTACCCAAGCGGCATTGGGGGCCGAAGTCACCGTGCCCACCCTGGACGGTAAGGTAAGCTATTCGGTGCACGAGGGAACGCAGCCTGGGGATGTGTTTAAGCTCAAGGGCAAAGGAATCCCCCACCTCAACGGACGGGGACGCGGCGATCAATTCGTCAAGGTGACCATTGAAGTGCCCAAAAACCTGTCCCCGCGGCAAAAGGAAATTCTCAAGGATTTCGACGAACACGCGGAGGAAAAAAACTACCAGCACCGCAAAGGGTTCTTTGACAAAATCAAAGAGATGTTCGGGGAATAATCCCCATTCCATAGAAAAAGGCGTGAAACAGAGTTTTCCACTGTTTCACGCCTTTTTTCTGTGGAATTTCGCTTGCATTCCGGCGGCTTTTCCTCGGTTTCGTTCTGTCAGAGAAAATTGCCGTATCCTTTTTTATTGTTTCAATGAAACGCGTTTTGGGGACTATTTGGTAATGATTTCAGCTTTACAAGTCGAAACAAAGGTAGGATCGCTATTATTGCTTCCAACGAGGACTACCATTCCAAATTCGCTTCTCAGCACGGTTCCCTGCGCCACGGTCTGGCCGCCAGCCTTGATGGCCACACCTTTGGTGCCCACCGGCAAATACTGCCGGATTGCGTTTTCACAGTCGGCGCCGCATCCCTCGGGAGCGGGAACCGGCGCGGGAAGGTAGGTGATTGCGTTGTTGTAGGTGGCGCTGGTAACGCGGATCGAGGCAATCCGGCAAATCGAAACCGCCTCCTGAGGTACCCCCTGGTTATTTACCAGTTGGAACAATCCCGCGTTTGGGTTGGTATTGGGCGGCGGTAATAAGGAGCCCGGCCGTCCGCTTACATTGTTTCCACTCTCCATCGCCACTATAATGGTATCATTCGGATATAAGGTTATAATCTGCCGAATCAAGTTTCTCATCTGTTGAACACAGAAACATTCGACCGTATTGGCTGCGGGGCCGGTGGCTCCGGTGGGCCCAGTTGGGCCGGTAGGACCTGTCGGGCCAGTGGGACCGGTGGGGCCGGTTGCTCCTGTTCCGGTGGCTCCGGTGGGCCCAGTTGGGCCGGTGGGACCTGTCGGGCCAGTGGGACCAGTGGGGCCGGTTGCTCCCGTTCCGGTGGCTCCGGTGGGACCAGTCGGGCCGGTGGGACCTGTCGGGCCAGTGGGACCGGTGGGGCCGGTTGCTCCCGTTCCGGTGGCTCCGGTGGGACCAGTCGGGCCGGTAGGACCTGTAGGACCAGTGGGACCGGTGGGGCCGGTTGCTCCTGTTCCGGTGGCTCCGGTGGGA
>JAAWNT010000054.1 GCA_022799115.1 Clostridiales bacterium
ACGAAAAAACGCAGGAGTGCCCTATTTACGTGTTTGAGATCGCAGACGAGAGTAAGCGGGCTGAATTAACCGAAAAGGAAACCGAGTACATTAAAAACACGATTCAATGGGTTGTACATTTGAGAGGGGCAAAAAAGTAGGCAAAGCTTTCAGACAGAGAATAATATAGAATACAGCATTCGGTATGTTAAAACAACAAGTACCAAGTAAATCAAAAACCGAGCGCAAAAACTACCGGAATAAACGGCGACGTTGGAGGGCCGTTCCCTCCACCCGAGCGCATGGGATGGGGAATGATGGCGATTTGAACGGCGCAGCCGTTCACTCTGAGCCATCATTCCGCCAGGCTGCACCTAGAAGACCCGCCGCAGCGACCTTGGGAGGATTCCAAAGGGGGAATCCCTCCCTTTGGCGTATTCTTTGCGTCCTTTCTTGTACGAGCAAGAAAGAACGTGCCCCCGCGGCATGAGCGGGTACAATAGAACAAAAGGGATCTATGTTAAGGCAATAAGTTGGGAAACCAACAAAAACCACACCCAAAAAAAGAAAAAATAATTAAAAAAACGACGCGTTCCAACTGCCGGAAAGGCAAAGGAACGCGTCGTTTTTTATGGCGCACAAAGCGCCAAGGATAAAAGTTTATTGCTCATTTAATTCCCTGACAGCAATCCCAAGCTCCACGAGCTGTTTCTCATCCACCTGCGTCGGGGATTGGGTCATCAGCTCGCTGGAGTTGGCCACTTTGGGATAAGCGATCACATCGCGGATGGAATCGCAGTGAAGCATCAGCATCACCAGCCGGTCCAGCCCGAAGGCCAGTCCTCCGTGGGGCGGCGCGCCGTAGCGGAAAGCGTCAATCAGGAAGCCGAAGCGGTTTTGCGCCTCCTCCTGGGTAAAGCCCAACGCCTTGAACATGCGCTGCTGTAGCTCCGGATCGTTGATCCGGATGGAGCCGCCGCCCACCTCGTTGCCGTCAAGCACCAGGTCGTAGGCCTTGGCGTGGGTGTTTGCGGGGTCGGTCTCCAGTTTATCAAGATCCTCATCCATGGGAGAGGTGAAGGGATGGTGCTTGGCCACATAGCGCTCCTCTTCCTTGCTGTACTCGAACAAGGGGAAATCGGTGATCCACAGCAGATTGGGACTGCTTTTGTCGATGAGTTCCAGGCGCGCCGCCATCTCGCAGCGCAGGGCGCCCAGGGTGTCGAACACCACCTGGGAATCGTCGCTGGCCACCACAAACAACAGGTCACCGGGATTTGCGGCGCAGGCCTCACGTACTGCCGTGACCTCTTCCTCCGCCAGGAACTTTTCGTAGGAGGAGCTGGAGGTACCGTCCTCATTGAGCTTTGTCCAGGCCAGGCCCTTGGCGCCGTAGGCCTTTACCCACTCGGTGAGCTTGTCGATCTCCTTGCGGGGCAGCTTGGAAGCGGCCCCCGGCACGTTGATGGCCCTCACCGCGCCGCCGCCGGCAATGGCCCCGGCAAAGACCCGGAATTCCGTGTTTCTGAGCGCGTCGGTGAGATTTACAAGCTCCATGCCGAACCGCAGGTCGGGCTTATCGGAGCCGAAGCGGTCCATGGCTTCCGCGTATTTCATGCGGCGGAAGGGGGTTGCAAGGTCAATGCCCAGCACTTCCTGATAGACGCGCTTGATAAAGCCTTCGGCCACCGCCATCACGTCGTCTTGATCCACAAAGGACATTTCCAGATCGATCTGGGTGAACTCGGGCTGACGGTCGGCGCGCAGGTCCTCGTCCCGGAAGCAGCGGGCGATCTGCATGTAGCGGTCGAAGCCAGCCAGCATGGTTAGCTGCTTATAGTTCTGGGGGGACTGGGGCAGGGCGAAAAAGCTGCCGGGAAAAACGCGGGAGGGAACCAGATAGTCTCTGGCCCCTTCAGGGGTGGACTTAATCAGGATGGGCGTTTCCACCTCGATGAACCCGTTCTGGTCAAAATAATCCCGCGCCACCTTGACAATCTTGTGGCGGTAGATGATCTTATCCTGCACATCGGGGCGGCGCAGGTCCAGGTAACGGTATTTCAGCCGCAGCTCCTCCTTGACCTTGGAATGCTCCACAATCTCAAAGGGAGGGGTTTCCGATTTGGCTAAAATCCGCAGTTCGGTGACCTCGATCTCAATTTCGCCGGTGGGCAGTTCCATATTCTTGGAGGAACGCTCCCGCACCACGCCCCTGGCGGCCAGTACAAACTCGGCGCGCACGCCGAAAGCCTTGTTGAAGATTTCCCGGTCGGTGCTGTCGTCAAAGGCCAGCTGGACCAATCCGGTGCGGTCCCGCAGATCAATGAAGATGAGCTGTCCCAAATCGCGCTGGCGCTGTGCCCAACCGCAGAGAACCACCTCTTTGCCGATATCGCTGGGCCGCAGGGTCCCACAGTAGTGGGAACGCTTGAGGCCGGTCATGAGTTCTGCCATAGTGTTTTGCCTCCTAAAGAGTTTTTTCTTTTATCCTTATTACAAGGTATCTTTATGTTTTGTCTGAAGCCGGGCTCTGTTTCGCTGCGCCGGCGGGGGGATTGGATGGATTTGGGGAATTTTGTACCCAGTGTTTCGCCCAGAGGAACAAGGTGCGGGACATGTCTGCAAACTCCGCCGCCCCGCCGGATTTCAGCTTCAAAAAAGTCCGGATAATGGTTTGTTCCCCCGTGCTGACAAGGGGAAGCAGACCCTTGAGCGTCTTTACATACCGGCCGGTTTGCTGGAAACAGACCGCCTGTACCAGAAAGGACGCCGATTTATATAAGCTGCGCAGAATGGCCTCGTCCTTCTCATACAGCATATTGTGAACACAGCCGTGATAGAGGTTGCAGGCGCCGGTTTTAATCGCCCGGGCAACGGCGGCGTCATCAATCTGCAAGAGCAGCTCGTCAAGACTGCCTTGAAGCGGCGTTGTGTCATGGTAGAACTGGAACAGATCGGACGGGTCCCAATTCAGCAGCTCCTTCCGGCCGGATAGAAATCCACAGATCAAGTCCCGGTTGGGAAGCGTATCAAGCATGCGGCCATACGTCTCCACGTCCTCCGGCGATAATTCATGGAGAACGACGACTAGATCAATATCGCTGGTTTCCGTCGCTTCTCCGCGGCCATAGCTGCCTTGCAGCCCCACAAACCAGACCCGATCCCCAAACGTTTTGTTTAGCGCCTGTAAAAAATGATCCGTCCATGGGTTGATTGCGATCATAACTTCCTCCATATGTTGCCGTTTTGCGGCCGCGCCGTCGAAAGGCAAGGGCGTTGTCCCCTTTTTTTCGGATGGGTCCGGGGTTTTCCGGGTGTTTCCGGGAGGGGCTCCCTGTGCGCCGGCGGATTAGTCGGCGACGTTCTCGTCCTTGCCCTCGTCGCGGTTTTCGGCGGGGGCCGCGTCGTTGGATGCGGCGTCCTCAGCGGGGACGGCTTCCGTGTCCTCAGCGGGAGCCTCGGCGGGGGTGTCGAAGGTATCCGCTTCCTCCCCTTGATCGCCGCGCACCTCTTCCCAGGTGCGGGCCAGGGACTGCCAGTCGCTGATATCCGGCATCCTTAGGTTCAGGCAATAGTCCTCCATAATCTGAGCCGCCTGCTCCTCGGTGAACAGGTGGGCGCAGGCCAATACAAATTTTTTCTTGGGGAACTGCAACTCAATCAGATACACCGGGCCGGTGGGGGTATCCTCGGTGACCTCCTCCCCCTCCTGGGGCATGGGCGCGGATTCTGCCATTTTGGCCGCTATCATCTGATTGCTTTCCCCCACCAGCATATTGGGAGTCAGGGTGAGGAAGCTGCCGGGCTTGGCCTCCAGCTCGTGGAGATTTTCCTCAATCATCTTTTTGGTGATCTGTTTTTGTTCCCCAATTACCTCGCCGTCCCGGATCAGCCGGAACCGCAGGGAATAGTTCTGCCGCTGGAAGTCGGTGATGCCAAAGGCGATGGGATGCATATTGTAGTTGCCGTCCGGCTGGCCGAGCAGGGGCACAAGGGCTTTCAGGTCCCGGTCATCCCAGTCGTAGCGTTTGCCCGCCATGGCCAGGGACACCCTGCGGCCAAAGAGAAAGCCGGATACATATTGGCTCCAGGAATTGTAGAACCAGTTGGAAAGCAGGGAAACCCTGGTGAGGATCATGACCACCTCAAATTTGGGGATAATCCCCATGCCGTAGCCCACCAAGGCGAGATAGGCCGCTTGGGCGTAGTCCCAGGCCCGCAGAGTGCCCACCGGGGGCGCAAAGTTGTGGCTGCGCATGCCTTGCAGGGCAAAACGGATGTCCTCGATGGCGTTGTCCACATGATCCTCGGCGCACAGCTCGGCGTTGATAAAAGCGTCTCTCCACTGAGGCAGGGGGAGCTTGTATACCGCGTTAAGCACGGGATCCTCCTCGGCGGGATAGGGGGTGAGCAGGGTGCGAATGACCTCGGTCATCTTGGTGAGATCAAAGATGCCGTAATCCTTGGCCAGACGCTTTTTCAGCTCCTGCTTTTCCTTGTCGGTCCTGCGCAGAATGCAGTCATAGTTCAGTTCTTTAATACCCTCAATGGCCAACATGGGGGCGGCAAAGCCCACCAGCCATTCGTCACGGGCCTGCATGATCTCATGCTGATTCTCCCGGCGGCGTTTCTCCTCTTCCGCCTGACGGGCGGCCTCTTCGGCGCGGCGCGCCGCCTTTTTAGAGGCCTTCTCCTTGGCTTCCCGGAACACGTCCTCCACGATGGAGGCGGTGCTCTCCCCCTCCCCGTTGCTCTCCGGGGCGGTTTTTGCTACCGGATCCTCGGCTTGAGAGGGATCCGCGTCTTTCTTGTTGAATTGAAACCATTTCTTTTCTTTGCTCATAACAATAACTCCTAACTTTATCAATCACTGATTTGGATTTCCTGGGAAATACGGACCGGCATTTGAAGGAACGATTATTCCATCAGGCCCGCCTCGGCCATTGCCTGGCTGTAAAGGCCGGCAAAGCGCTGGAAGAAATCCTCCCCCAGCGGGATATCCTGGGTTTCCCCGGTCTGCATGTTTTTGATTTTGGCCGAGCCGGAACGGAGCTCGTCGTCGCCGATCACCATGGTGAATTTGGCGCCTAGCTTGTCGGCGTATTTCATTTGGGCCTTTAAGCTGCGGCCCGACAAGTCGCATTCGGC
This sequence comes from Clostridiales bacterium, assembly GCA_022799115.1. Lineage (GTDB taxonomy): Bacteria > Bacillota > Clostridia > Oscillospirales > Acutalibacteraceae > CAJFUH01. Next base: position 5,128 of record JAAWNT010000054.1, read on the forward strand.
GCACAAAGAACCGTCCCGGACGTCCCGCACCATGCGGAAAGCCGCCAACTGGGCGTTTTCGCCCAGCCCGGCAATATACAGATCGCAAGTGGCGTCTTTCACCTGGGTGAACGCGCCCTGTTGATTTTGCAGGGTGAGCAGCAGCCGCTCCATCCCCAGGCCAAAGCCAAGAGAGGGCATATCCGGGCCGCCCATGGTTTTCACCAGCCCGTCGTACCGGCCTCCGCCGCATACGGTGGATTGGGCCCCAATATCCCCGCTGACGAACTCGAACACCGTGCGGGTGTAGTAATCCAGCCCCCGGACAATCTTGGGATTGACGGTATAGGGGATGGAAAGCGCGTCTAGGTGCTGTTTCACACGCTCAAAATGCTGGGAACATTCGTCGCACAGGTAGGAAAGCATCACCGGCGCGTCGGCGGCGATGGAGGCGCACACGGGACTTTTGCAGTCCAGAATGCGCATGGGATTGCGGTCCAGGCGGTCCTGACAGGTGGGGCACAGCTCGTCCTTACAGGCGGTAAAATATTCCTTGAGGGCCTTGTGGTAATTCGCCCGGCACGAAGGACAGCCTATGGAGTTCAGTTCCAGCGAGAGGTTCTGCACGCCCAGGCAGTCGAATACGCTTTTGGCCAGGCTGATGATTTCCGCGTCGGCGGCGGGAGAGGGCGCGCCGAACACCTCCACCCCGAACTGGTGAAATTCGCGGAGACGGCCCGCCTGCGGTTTTTCATAGCGATAGCAGGAGGTGAAATAGTAGGCCTTGATGGGAAGCCCTTCATTGTAGAGGCCGTGCTCCAGCATGGCGCGTACTGCGCCGGCGGTTCCTTCCGGACGCAGAGTGATGGAGCGGCCGCCCTTGTCGTCAAAGGTGTACATTTCCTTTTGTACCACGTCGGTGGTTTCACCCACCGAGCGATGGAACAGTTCGGTATGTTCAAAAACGGGGGTTCGGATTTCACGGAACCCGTGGGCCGCGCATACCCGGCGCATAACGTCCTCGACGACATGCCATTGGTAGCTTTCTTTGGGGAGGACGTCTTGTGTTCCCCGGATTGCTTTGGTGATGAGAGCCATAGTTGTTTTGATACCTCCGTAGTATTATTTAAAAACCGTAGGTTTTTCCATTCCTATTTTCTTCTTTTATTTCTTGTGTCCTTGATGTTGGTTGTTTCGCTTGCGTTTTTCTTACTTGGTATTTGTTGTTGGCTTTCCAACCCCTGTTTTTTGTTTTACGCTTTTGGTTGGTTTCCCAACCCATGTTATATCATAGATCCTTGTATCTGTATTGTATCCGCTGCCGCGGGGTTCTTCTATGTTGGCACGTCAAGCATAACGGATACTTGGCGGGCCGCGAAAGGGCCTTTGTGGTTTAGCACCCTGATTGCGTTTTCGATTCTTTTGCGTAAGTTCAGCCTTTCTGGAAAGGCCCGCCAAAAATCCGTGTATGCCCCGTCTTGTTGCGCTCAATGGCGCGTGCAGGACAGAACCGACAGGAACAATTCGAGCGACTGCGTGGGGGCCTGGGCCTTCTCCACCCGAGCGCAAATGTCGGGGAATGATGGCGATTTGAACGGCGCAGACGTTCACTCTGAGCCATCATTCCGCTAGGCTTTACTTAGAAGACCCGCCGCAGCGACCTTCAGGGGTTCTCCAAGGGGATGAATTCCCCTTGGACGCACTCTTTGCGTACTTTCTCTTGCGCGAGAGAAAGT
>JAAWNT010000017.1 GCA_022799115.1 Clostridiales bacterium
ACGAGCTGGTAGCGCACCAGACCGGCTTGGGCGGTGAGAGAACCGTCTAACGTCCACAGTATCTGTAGTGTGGAACCATCTACGGTTCGAAGCAACGGTATCTTATCCAATGTTCCGGATTGATCGGTAATGGAATAGAATCGGCATAGGTTTAAATTGGGTGTACCGGGATTGGGAATGGCAAAGAGGATTGCTGTGGCGTTTTGATCGCCTTGCTGAACCTGTACCCGAACCCGGATTGCACGATTGTCAACGTAGATCATAGAATACATCTCCTTTTTTTATAAGGACATGGGATGGAATTTATTGTCCCGTAAAAGGCAAATGTTAGACCAATTGTGATATCTGCGGGTCATTGATCCATATAAAATTCGTTTTTACAAATTATTCATCAAATTCTCAAATCCATCACAATGTGTTTATAAGGAGAACACAAAAAGGGGATAATATAAAATCAATCCAAGGGCAGCAGCCTAAAACCGGACATAGAGCCGGACCAAATATAATCCCTCTGCCAAGGGTTTATATATTGTTTTTTCATTTTTCTCCTTTTCTTAGAAGAGCGCGGGTTTACCGCGCTCTTTCTATTTCCGGGATCATTTGGAAGGGTTTAATAGAACCATTCAGCGTTTATTTTACATTTCGCGTAGAAAACTAATGACGAGGTGATATCAATGGCGAAAAAAGGAATGAAACGTCCGGAAATCAATCATAATAAAAACCAAGTTCCTCCAGTGCCGGAACTTCAGGGCCGTCCCAAAACATCGAAGGAAAAAGCAAAGCCGATTACCGAGAAATAGAAGCAAACCTTCATTCTCTAAAATACAAGAGAATGAAAACATTACACGGATTCAAAGACCCTAAAAAAGGGCTCAGTTCCGATGAATCAGAACTGGGCCCTTTTTTCAATGAACCATAAAAAATTTCTCTTTTAGAAAACAACCTGCTATCAGCTAGAGACTAATCCGCAAGAAAAAGGCCGTCATACCAGATGTAAAGGTATGGCGGCTTTTATAAAATCTTATAGTTAAGATGATTATCATTCGTAGAATGTTTTTACGTGTTTCTCGTTGCGAAGGAGAACACGATTATGTAATTACCGTTGATTATTTCCATTTATGTTATTGTTGCTGGGCAACAGATTGTAATTCCTGTTTGGGCGTTGCCCAGGAAAATAAAAATAAACAAACTTGATAGAGAAAATATCGCATACAATAAAATTGTTAGAGTCATCGTCGTAAAGTGTGACATAACTTGTACCGACAAAATATAAAATCCCCTGTTTACGCATAATGCGATCGGTGCCGATCAAAAATTCCACCACCACAAATTCCCCAATGTTATCCGATAGGATTTTCTGCATGGAACCACGCATTTCCTCGGTATCAAAATCAATGGGCGGAGGGGTAGTGAATTCAGGAGGAACGCCATTTAACCCCCTTCGGCTGTTGCGGTTGATCATACTTTTGCCTCCTTGATAGGCTTGTGGATTCTGGTCCATAAGTTACACCTTTCCTTTCTGATAAAAATTATAAATGGGGAACGGTTCCAGTTCTGGAACTAAGTATCTGCGTATGCCTCGGTGGGATTATAAAAACAATGATCTCCGATTCGGATCACAAACTGTCCCACGTTAGCTGGAAAGAATTGCCTGCAATTAGGGGAAAAGGGATTGAAATACCAAAGCGCAAATCCCAGATTGGTCAGCCGGTTTCCGGCAATAGCCCAATTAGCAATATCATAATGAATTTGTTGAGGGCGCATATTGTAAATGTTCTGTATGTTATAGCTGCCTCGGATTGTTTCTCTTACACAATCAAACTGTCCCTCCTGGTAAATCACCGCACGGATTGTTTTTTCCAGACGTCCATATTCTCCGTAGGTAATATTTACCCGATTCATTACAACACATGCGACTGCTTTCATCCCATTTTCCCCTTCGCCGCCCGCCTCGCATTCAAGGATTCGAGCAAGGATTTCCAAGTCGGAAAATGCCAACCGCATCTACTCCTTTCCCGAACAGTAATTTTTAATAACATATGAAAGGAAATAGAAGGATATTCATCCCATAAGCAAATCGAAATAGAAAAGGGTTGATTTTTTAAAATCCTTGTACCCAATAAAAAAGTTTTCGCAGAAAAGGAAAAGAGCAAAAGATAAACATTTTCACCGTTGTCCTTTCTATGATGGATGCCGTTATAAAAGAAATAAAATACCTGGAAGCCTGATGAAAGTCAGCTTCCAGGTGTTTCTGATTCTAGCGTATTCCCTCACAAAATAAAACAAAAAAGAGGCTGCCTGCGTTCATTGGATACGCAAGCAGCCTCACTGTTAAAACGAGAAAGAGAATTAATCCATCATGCCGTAGTCATCGTCACCAAATGGATCGGGATCGACCTGAGACAGTTCATTTTCCATGATCTGCCGGTTGGTTTCAAAAAGAACAAGATCTAATTCAGGAGATTGATATTCTTTTTTCATGTCACATTTCCTCCTTTCATTAAGCAAACGGATCTTCTGAAGGTGCGGTATCACTCCACTGTTCACTCAAGTAAATATAATTTTTACCATTGATCTCAACTTCGATCCAAGCGATTGCATAACGAGCTTGCCCTGCTTTAATTCCATTAAAGCTCTGAGTAAATTGACCGTTTAGATCAGTAACCGGAGTCGTATAGCCCGTATAGTAAAGATAAAGAGGATTGTTGCCGATCTTTGTGGATACATGGCCGGAAGATGCGGTTGCATACTCTTCAATATAGCTCTTCAAAGCGTCGCTATGCTTGCTTTGAATATCCTGGTTGGAATAGAATACGCCGCTTCTTACAACTTTAGCGTCATTCAGCTCTTCGAGGTTTTCGGATGTCCACGGAATCATCAAGCGGATGGCGTATTTACCATCTCTTTCGTCCCAGCCTTTTTCATCCAAACCAATGGAAACCGTAAAGAGATTATCCCAATCGAGATCCCAGTTGGCGGTCAAAGTAATATCCTGATTTTCATTTCCCAGCGTAAGGGCGAGAATGGGGGTGTTGTTCTCATCCTGCCATTCTTTAAAGCAATAGCTGGGCATGTCCGGTGTAGGAACAGGCAGTGTGATGGCGCCGGTTGCCGGGTCTACCATTTCACTATCAAGATTATAAACAATGGTTTTGCTTCCGTTTCCTTTGGAATCGATGTAACGAACGGTATAAGAAACGGTTTCAGTAATAACCTCAATGGACTGATTGGCTGCGATATTGTTGATGGTATAACTGCCATTTCCAACGGTGGTCAAAGGAACCTTTACATTGCCCACCACGGTATTCACGGCAATTACTTTGTAACCGGGCTTAGGAGCCACAGTAAAAGCGAAAGCGCCGTTGTATCCAACAGTAGCGCTGTCGGAAGTGGTGATGCTGTATTGGTCACAGTTCTCTGTATAGGTAACCGTATATTGATTCTCGGTGAGACCTTCCACAGAGATGGTAATATCTTCCGTAACAGGAACGAGATAGGTTTTGGTTTGTTCGTTCCAGGTAGGCTGTACGCTTCCAGAAGATTTCACGGTGTAATTCGAGTTGCTGTAGGCAGGAGCAATCGTAAGAGAAAACTCGAAAGAATCCCCATGCCGGACAGAAGTGCTATCAACGGACGATAAGGTATAGGCGGTTCCCTGGTTCAACGTTACTTTGTAGGAGTTTTTAACAACATTGGATACAGAGACGACCTGATTTTCTTTTATGTTCGAAATGGTATAAGCAAAGGTATCTGTTGTACCAGGAACAAGCTCTTTGGAGAGATTGATGTTATTTGCGGTTATGATAAGATCGGACTTGGTATAACCCTCTTCCAGTTTAACCCAAAAAGTATAGGGGTTCCCATACTCTACCGCCACACTGGAAAGGGATTCTTCACCGCCGACAGCAGTAATGCGATATCCCTCGCCTGCATTGAAAATAACCTGGTTGGAAGTCCGTGTGCCACCGGTAATTGTGATTTCAAAATCCTCGGTGACACGGTTGATGGTATAGTTGTTGCCGGCCTGCTTTAAAGCGGAAGCATCTCCCTTTGTTACGACAACAGTGGGAGCCTGAAAGCCTTCAACAGTGTTCACAGAGAAGCTGTAGCTTGTGCCGTATTCCACGGTTTGAGATTCCGCTGTGGTGGTGTATCCTTCCGCGTTTTGGTTTACGATAGAGACAGTGTGAGTTTCCTTGGAAACAGAAACCGTTACATTTTGTGTGGATCTGACATTGTTAATCTCATATGTGTAAACAGAACCAGAAGCAGTGGTATAATTGATGGTTCTTCCGTTTGCGGCAACCGTAGGCGCGCCGTATCCGGGCTCCACAGTGACGTCAAACGTAAAGGTTCCGCCATAAGGAACTTCGGTAGAACCATTTTTGGAAATCGCCTGATAACCGATTCCAGTGGGCAGGGTAACAAGAACAGGGGCGTTTAAGCTTACCGCTACCATGAGATCTTCCGAAACCTTCGGGATGGTATAGGAATAAATCATATTACCGGAAGCATCGGTGGTCGGACTGCCTGCATCAGCAGAGATTACGCCGTCGCCGGCACGAACAAGCGGTAAATAATTGGCATATTCGCTGTAAACGGTAAGATCGAACTTGAAATCTGCGCCATCCTCAACCGTTTTTGCACCGTATTGACTGAGCTTGTATTGTGTGGTAGAGGTAGCTGGCATGGTTACCGTGTGGGGCGCCGCTTTCAAATTCGGCTGTACAGTTACCTCTGTAGAGACGGAACATCTTCTGAGATCTAAAGTGTATTGCACGTGATTGTCCACAACTGTGGAAGACTCGACTTTTGCTTTTGCATCGCTTAAATTGATTTCGATATCCTTGCCTTCTGTTAAAAGAATACCAAATGTTACCTTACTGAAATTTGTATTCTCAGCTGGCGTCAATATGATATCTTCACCAGAAAACTCTACCTGATATCCGTAATCTTCCAGATAGATATCATTGTAGTCTGCCTCAAATGCGTCACCATAGGTATCGCAGTAGTTAATTCCCTCCCCTCCTTTTAACACAATCTTTGTCACAGCGCTGGCAGCAATTGATGTGATTGGTACTGACAGAAACAATAAGGCAGCGACAAGAACCAATGACATTAATTGCTTTGACACCTTTTTCATGTGTTTACCTCCTCCTTAAAAATTAGTTTATTTATTATGAAGTATAAAATATTTGAAATCCTTTGTCAACAAATAAAATAAACAAGAAATAGCACGACTTAAAATCCGTTTAAAAGTAAAAATAATACATATTTTTTGTTAATAACAGACTTTGACAAGTGGGATGGAGATGGATGGCGATATTGATTTTATGTCTTATTTCTGTTATAATAATCGACAATATTTTTTACCAATAAATTAGTATAGTATCGGATGATTATTTGCATAAAAATAAAGTTAGTTATGTTGATGCTGCGTTTTTTTATCCGTTACCAAATAATAGAAATGGGTTTAGACAGATGGCATTTTATCGTTTTGCAGGATTAACCATAGATATGGAGCCGAAGCATCCAACCTTAATCAAGCAGTCCGAACCTTATCGGATGGCAACCCACGGCAAAAAGGCGGACATCTTAATCCGTCAGCCCGAAGGATATATTCAACAAATGCAGGCGGCGAATCCTGTGCTAACCCCGGATCAATGTGAATATATTCGCTTTAGCACTTGTTTTTATCGTTCTCTGTTATGTTTTGATGGGATGATGCTTCATTCGTCTGCCGTTGCGGTGGATGATCGGGCATATCTTTTTACCGCGCCTTCCGGAACAGGAAAATCCACCCATACGTCACAATGGCTTCAGCTTTTTCAAAACCGTGCCTTGATTATCAATGATGATAAGCCTGCGCTGAGGTGGATTGACAAGCAGCTGTGCGCATGTGGAACCCCGTTTTCCGGAAAAACGGCGCAGAGCCGGAATGTATGTATACCGGTAGCGGGAATCTGTATTTTGGAGCGGGGGAAGACCAACCAAATTAAGTCTATCACGGCCAAGCAGGCAATCCCTATTTTATATGAACAGACCATCCATTCCCTGAGAGCGCAGAAAATGGAACAATTGCTTGCTATGCTGCAATCGGTAGTCGAAGCAATACCTTTATATAGAATGCGGTGTACCATCGGGGTGGAAGCAGCCCGGACCGCATATGAGGGGATGTCCCAAAGTGGACAAAGAAGGAAAACGGAGGTTTAGAAAATGAAAGTAAAAGATGGATTTATACTTAGAAAAATGAGTGATATGGGAGTGGTCGCGCCGGTAGGCGAAATCTCTGAGAATTTTCATGGCATGGTTACATTGAATCAAACCGGGATCTATTTATGGGAATTGATGCAACAGGAGATTACCGGCGAGCAGTTGGCGGAGTCTTTGATGGAAGAATACGATGTGGATCAAGAGACGGCGGCACAGGATGTGGAGAACTTTCTGCGCAAGGCCCGGGAGGCGGGAATTGTGCAAGATTAATCCAAAATCCAAGCCCATAAACGTAGAAGAGTTAGCCGATTTAATGCAGGAAGTGTTTGCTCAAGGCGGAATGTTTCGCTTTTTACCAACAGGAAACAGTATGCAGCCTATGCTTTATGAACAGAGAGATGTGGTTTTGCTGTGCAGTCCCCAAAAGCGGCCGCCTAAAAAATATGATGTGGTGCTGTACCGCCGGGACAATGGGCAATATGTATTGCATCGGATTGTAGGCGGTAATCGTAAGGGTTATCTGCTTTGTGGAGATCACCAGTATTGTTTGGAAAAAAACATTCGAGAGGATCAAATGATAGGGGTGTTGGATCGCTTTGTCCGAAACGGCAAACAGATTTCTATTGATTCCCTGCCATATCGATGGTACGCCATACTATGGACGTCTCTGCGTCCAGTACGTAGGATAGCGTCTTTGGTTTTTCATAAATTGCGCCGTTTTTTTCGTTATAAAAGATTATCTTAAGAGAAGCAGGAGATGTAGATGGATTTGTTCAGACTGATGGCAGAGGAACAGTACTTGATCCAGTTGATCGAGGCGGTTCTTTTTCAAAAACGGCTGCCTGCTCCAGATACCGAAATAGATTTTAAGTTACTGTGTCATATTGCGGGACGGTCCTCATTAAACGGCTTTTTATATGACGGATTCAAACGGGCGTGCTATGAAGTTTCACCGGAGATTTTGAATATGAGCCTTGACACCCGTAACCGCGTCATGGCTCGTGAGGCGGTTCAAGAGGTGGAGATTCAAAGAATCTTCCAAAAATTTGAAGACGCTGAAATCTATTGTATCCCAATGAAAGGTTATCTGTTAAAAAACTTGTATCCGCAGCCATATATGAGGTTGTCTGTGGACGTTGACCTTCTTTGTGACCCTGGGCAAATGAAACAGGTGGAGCAGATTATGTATTCTCTGCAATATACGCTGAAACATCGGGCAGAGTGCCACGATGTGTATACCAAGGCGCCCAATCTTACCGTAGAAATGCATAGTAAGCTTTTTCGGACGCCGTCTGATTGGAATCGTTTTCCGCCACAAGCCTGGAACAGAGCCGTGCCTTATCAGAACTATCGCTATATACGTCAGTTTACCTTGGAAGACTGCTATTGCTATACATTGATGCATACTGGAAAACATTTGCGTATGGCGGGGATCGGTTTACATTCCGCTCTTGACCAGTTTTTGTTTCTGGTACAGTATGCAGACCGTATGGATTGGGCGCAAGTTCAAGCGTGCCTTAAACGCTTTCGATTGGAAAAGCTGCATCAATATTTATTGGAGTTGGGTCCGGCTTTATTCCCGGAGAGCAAAACGAAGATTTCGTTTTTTCAAACGCTTACCTATCAGTGTGATCCTAAGGATCTTATGGCGCTGTGCGCCTATTTGTTTCGCAGCGGGGCGGGTGGAACAGTCCAAAATATTGTGAATTTTCAGCTGATGAGAAAGCCCCAAAAGGACGATTCGTTTTTTGCCCATATAAAATATATGTTTTCTCGGGCGTTTCCCAGTCGGAAAAGAATGGAATGTTTATTCCCTAAACTGGAGAAAACTCCTTTATTGCTGCCGGTATTCTGGTGCATTCGGCTGATTCAGACAGTTTCTTGCCGTTCCAAGTATCTAACAGCGGAAATGAAAGCGGTAAAAAGTTTTAATCAGCAGGAGGCGGCTCAACTAAAAGAATTATATGAAAAGCTGGGGTTATAGGGAAACTTTGAAAAAGAGGGAGAAAAACATGAAGGGAGAAAAGAAAAATTTTCGGGCTGTAACATGGTTGATTCAAAAATCTAAGCCGCAGATTTTTTCTGTTGTCCTTTTAATAATAGGTAAAACATTGCTGGCCTCCACCGCTGTTTTTTTTGCGCTTATCTGCCGAGGGGTGATAGATGGGGCTGTTGGACACAATAAAAGGATATTTCTCCTATATGCACTAGGATTATTGGGGATCATTTTACTCCAGCTTGCGCTTCGTTTATTCTGCCGCTCTTTTGAGGAAAAAATTAAGGCAAAGCTGGAAATGCTATATAAAACCGATCTGTTTCAGACTCTATTGGACAAAGGGTATCCACAGGTCACAAAATACCACAGCGGGGAATTGCTAAACAGGCTGACAAACGACGTAGTGATTATCAGCGAAGGAATTACAACGCTGCTTCCCAATCTTTTTTCTATGATGACGCGTTTGTTCTGTGCGCTGGGAGTCTTAATTCTATTTGACCGGCTGTTTGCCCTTGTATTTTTGTGCGGTGGAATTTTGCTCTTTTTGGTGAGCAAAATTTTCCGAAGAAAATTAAAGGACATGCATAAGACAGTACAGGAAAAGGATGGAAAGGTACGTTCTTTTTTACAGGAAGCGCTTGGCAGTTTAATCGTTGTAAAAGTATTTAATATACAAAAAAAGATGGTGAACAAATCCGTTGAAGTTCAAAAAGAACTTTATCAGGCAAAAATGAAACGCCGAACTGTGAGCATATTGGCCAACACGGGATTTGGATTTATTTTTCAGTTAGGTTATCTGTATGCTTTGCTATGGGGGGCGTTTTGCTTATATGGAGGTACAATGAGCTTTGGGTCGCTTACCGCGATTCTACAGCTAGTTGGTCAGGTTCAGCAGCCGTTCACGAGTCTTTCCGGTTTTTTGCCGCGGTATTACAGCGTGATTGCTTCCGTGGAACGAATGATTGAGATGGAAGATCTGCCTGAAGATAAGGGAAGCCAAATCAACCGAGATACAAAAGCCCTTTATAAAGAGTTGCGGCAGATTCAGTTTAAACATATCACATTTCGTTATGACCGGGAGATCCTCTTTGATGATGCGTCTTTAAGCATTCAAAAGCATGACTTTGTGGTTATCGAAGGGGTTTCTGGAATAGGGAAGAGCACATTATTAAAGCTGTTGCTTGGCTTATACCCCGATTATGAGGGGGAAATTTACTTATCCGCAGGCAAGCTTGGTAATATCCCAGTGGATAGAAGCACCCGGGGACTTTTTGGTTATGTACCGCAAGGCAACTATCTGTTTTCAGGTACGATTCGTGAGAATATTACGATGATTTGTCCAGAGGCCTCCGTATCACAGATAAAGGAAGCAATTCGGATAAGCTGCGTCGATCAGTTCATCGATCAGCTGCCGGAAGGCTTAGATACTATGATAGGGGAAAAGGGACAAGGTTTGTCGGAAGGCCAAATACAGAGAATCGCAATTGCCCGTATGCTTTTAAGCGGGGCGCCGGTGCTGCTTTTGGATGAGGCAACTTCGGCTCTGGATGAAAAGACGGAAGAAAAGCTGCTGCGAAATTTACAGGAACTTAGTGAATTTACCTTAATTATTGTTTCTCATAAAAAAGCAGCGAGAAGAATTTGTAACAAAAGAGTGCAGATTATAAGAAATAAATTAATTTGTAAGTCCTGTGCAGATATTACAGATGGGTGAGTATAAATAGCAACTCAAAAACATACAAAAGGTAAGAAAGAGAACAGTAACTTTTTCAGCCGCTCCATTTGGGGCGGCTTTTGTCGTGCGTTTTTTGTTGTTGCCTAGTTTCCATATTTTGCTTGACCAAAAGGCAGACAGCTACAGCCAACGCAAGTTGCAGTCCTTGATTGTCAAGATTCTCCAGGATCTTTGCGATGGTTCTGGCAGCGATATTTCCAATATAGAAAAAGGGCATGGACCGACAAATGACATTAGCTATCTGCGGAAATTCGATGTAAATGAGAATTGGCTGAGAACGGGCGAAGGCGATATATTTAACAAACTGCCCAGAGGATCAGAACTGGGAACTTATATTCCGGCGTCCTCTACTGGCGGTCATTTCACTGATGTGTAAGGTCCGAGATTTTGCAAAATCTTTTTCTGCGTCGTGAGCGCACTCTGATTTTTGTAAAAAAATTCAGGGCAAGCGATATATCGCTTGCCCTGATGTGGTGGAGATGAGGGGAGTCGAACCCCTGTCCGAAGACCGCTTGCAAAAGCTTTCTACGAGTGTATTCACTGTTTTAAGATTCCCCCGCCGCAGCGCCCAGTGACAGGCTATGCGTATCGGTAGTCTCTAGTCCGTGACCGAATACGAGACGCTCTTCGGTTCACGTGCACCGCTCAATGACGCCCTTATCCGAGCCGCGGTACTCCCGGTAAGGACGGCAGACTAAATTAGGCTGCTAACGCAACTCCTCTGTTGAAAGAAATTACGTTGTTAGAATTATTATCTTTGTCGTTTATTGAAAACGCGCGGATTTTATAGCGGGTCCGCAGCCGCTACTCGCTTACTTTTGTTTACAATCCCCGTCGAAACCATTGCATCCCCATAAAAAATGGAATCAGCGGTTCATTTCCTTCATTGCCCGCTGAATATCGCGCTTTGCGGCGCGGGCCGCCATGTCACTGCGCTTATCATAGAGTTTTTTTCCTTTGCACAGGCCGATCTGCATCTTGACGCGTGATCCTTTTAAATACATCGAGATGGGAATCAGGGAGTATCCGTCCTGCTTTACTAGTCCAAACAGACGCATGATTTCCCTCTTGTGCATCAATAGCCTTCGGACCCGCATGGGATCCCGGTTGAAAATATTCCCTTGTTCATAGGGGCTGATATGCATGCCGTTAAGCATTAACTCCCCTTTGACGATGGAACACCAGCTGTCCTTAAGATTGACCTTGCCATTGCGTACCGATTTTACCTCCGTGCCGCACAACTCAATTCCAGCCTCAAAGCTTTCTTCTACAAAGTAGTCGTGATGGGCTTTTTTGTTTTGTGCGATGGTTTTTAATTTATTCATTTCTTTGCCCATAAAAAAAAGCCATCCTTTCTTTGTAGTAGCTTATCCTATCATATTGCACACATATTGTCAAGAGAAGTGTGTAAAAAAAGCCACAGATAATTTTGAGCTTGAAAAGAAGAAAAGGGGAGAAGGATAAAATCCGGCTGTTGAAAGTGTCATAAATTTGAAATTGTATTTCGGATTCTCTATGCGCTTTCCCAGTTTGCTTTCTGCAAAAAAGGATGCTATAATAAAAATAACCATTTCTGAAGAGAGCAACACTGTCATGGGATGGACAGCAAGCGTTGTGAAGAAAGAGATCCGTTCCAATTGGCTCATTTTTTTAAACGTTGCGGCTTAGATTGTTTTGTAATACCCCATCGAATGGTTTTCACAGAATAAGCAAAGCGAGAAAGATATTGAAACGAGGACGGAGAATCCTCGTTTTTTTCATTCTTTGAAATGGATACGCCGGTTTTTGCAAGGAAATCGGTATGAGGGAACAAACAGCGTTCCATAATACAAGGACAGCGACTTTTTGGAAGAGAGGACTTACATGAATCAAATACCCTTTAATGAGCTACAGCTTATCCCCGAGATCAAACGCGCCGTCGAGGAGATGGGCTTTGAAACCGCCACAGAGATTCAATCCAACAGCATTCCGGTGATCCAGGAGGGCTGCGATGTGATCGGTCGTTCCCAGACTGGTACCGGAAAAACCATAGCATTCGGGATCCCAGCATTGGAGATTATTGATCCCACGCTGAAAAACGCGCAGGTGCTAATTCTGTGCCCCACCCGAGAGTTGGCGGTGCAAGCGTGTGAAGAGCTTCAAAAGCTTGCTAAGTTTATGCCCGGTATCCGTACCGCGGACGTTTACGGAGGCGCCCCCATGGACCGTCAGATTGCCAAGCTGCGCACCGCCAATATTGTAGTGGGCACGCCGGGTCGGGTGATGGACCATATGAGAAGAAAAACCTTAAAGCTGCATCATCTGAAGATGATCGTGCTGGACGAGGCGGATGAGATGCTGAGTATGGGCTTTCGGGAGGATATTGAGACAATTCTTTCCGAAACTCCCGAGGAGCGCCAGACGATTCTATTTTCCGCCACCATGCCGCCGGAGATCCTGGCCCTTACCCGGAAATATCAAAGGGAACCCCGCCTGATCGAAGTGAATAAAAAACAGGTGACCGTCGCTAATATTGACCAATGTTATTACGATGTGCCCATGGGCCGAAAGATGGACGCCCTCAATTTACTGCTGAAATTCCATGATCCCAAGCGCTGCATGATTTTCTGCAACACAAAAAAAATGGTGGACGATATCACAGACTATCTTAACAGGCACAACATTCAGGCGGAAGGGCTGCATGGGGATATGAAGCAGTCCCAGCGAACCAAGGTAATGGATGCCTTTAAACAGGGTAAGAACGCAGTTTTGGTAGCAACAGACGTGGCCGCCCGGGGAATTGATGTCAACGATATCGATTATGTGATTAATTATGATATTCCCCAAAACACAGAGTACTATGTTCACCGTATTGGGAGAACGGGCCGTGCCGGAAAATCGGGAAAAGCGATTACATTATGTAGCGGACGCAGGCAGGTTGATGTTTTAATCCGGATCGGCCGTCTGGTTAAATCCAACATTCGGGCGGAAAAGGTTCCCGGCCTTGTTGAAATACAGGAAAGACAGGCTCAAAGGAGCTTGGAACGTATTGAGGCCGCTATGAAAGAGGCCATCGAACTGCCCTACCGCTCCACAGTGGATGCGCTGATCGGCCGTGGCTATGACGCCGTAACTCTGGCAGCGGTATTGATGGAAATGCACTTTGGAAAAAACACCCTGGATGTGGAGGAGATCAAATCCCCAGCGCGCTACAGCAACCAGGGAGGGGATACCGCCGGATATCGGAAGATTAGCATCAATGTGGGCCGCCTAAATCGCATTGCGCCCAACCATATCGTAGGCGCAATCACCGAGCGCACCAGCCTAAAGGGCAAGGATATCGGCAAGATTGAGATTTACGACAACAACACAGTGGTGTCGGTTCCGGAACATGACATCGACGAGACTTTGGCTCAGATGAAGAATCTGAAAATCTGTGGAAATCCTACAGTCACCACATTATATAAATCCGTGGACGGGGACTGGAAACGTAATAATAGGGAAAACCGAGGCGGATATGGCTATAAAAAGAAACGGTATAATGATAAATCCATGTCCAGAAGAAAAAACCATTATGAATAAAATTTCCCGTGACAGAATGGAAGCCCATCTGTCACGGGGAAAATAAGAGTATTTCATGGTCATTGCGTTTCAAAAGATCAACGGATTGCTTTGGAAAAGACGGAACGTCGACCAGCTTGCTGGAAAAAAGGATTTCCACCATGGAAATTAATCCCTAATAATTTGAAAAGGACGCCTGCCGAGCTTCTGTTGAAGCTGTAGCATGCGTCCTTTTTTAGACAATCTCCATGGTTCGATCAGAGATATCTTCTCTCCAGGGTTGCTGTCTACAGAGAACAAGAGCAATTTTCATGGTCGTGATCGCATTCCTTGATTTCGCCAACCAAGGGAAGCGGATCGATTCCCTGACGGGTATAATAATCTGAAACAGCGGCTTTAATGGCCTGTTCCGCCAGCACGGAGCAATGCACCTTCACTGGCGGAAGCCCATCCAACGCTTCCATCACCGCTTTGTTGGTGAGCTTGAGGGCTTCGTCAATGGTTTTGCCTTTGATTAGCTCGGTGGCCATGGAGCTGGTAGCGATTGCCGCGCCGCAACCGAATGTTTTGAATTTCACATCAGAAATTGTGCCGCCGTTGACCCGGATGTACATCTTCATAATATCCCCGCATTTGGAGTTGCCGACTTCTCCTATGCCGTCCGCGTCAGGCATTTCTCCGACGTTTCTGGGATTTGCAAAATGATCCATTACCTTTTCACTGTATGCCATTATGATAACCGCCTTTCTTGCTTTCAATATATTCTTACTGGCTCGCCAAGAGCCGACTGCCGGTATCCACACCGCGAAGAAATAATTACTTGAGGCGGTAAGGGGGACGATTTTCCGACACGATTTTTTCCCACAAGGGGGACATCTGACGCAGCCGCTCCACAATGGGAGGGAGTATCTCCAAAATGTAATCCACATCCTCATCACTGTTTTGGTCGCTCAACGATAGCCGCAGGGAACCGTGTGCAATCTCATGGGGGAGACCGATGGCCAGTAACACGTGGCTGGGGTCCAGCGACCCGGACGTGCAGGCGGAACCGGAGGATCCGCATATCCCTTTGAGATCCAGCATCAATAGAAGGGATTCCCCTTCAATCCCTTCAAAGCACATGTTAACGTTGCCGGGAAGACGATGTATCGGATCGCCGTTAAGATGGGCGCGATCAATTTTACTGGCGCCTTCAATCAGACGATCTCTCATTTTTGACAGCCGTGCCGCTCTTTGTTCAATCGAGTCGCAGGCCATAGCCATAGCCGCGCCCAATCCGACGATCCCCGCAGTGTTTTCGGTTCCCGCACGGCGTCCCCGTTCTTGGGCCCCGCCTTCCACCAGGTTTTGCAATTTTACGCCCCGACGGACGTACAGTGCGCCGGCGCCTTTGGGGCCGTGTAGTTTATGGGCGGTGAGGGAGAGCAGGTCAATGTGCTGGGCCTCCACGTCGATGGGGACATTGCCCACCGCCTGCACCGCGTCGGTATGGAAAAGAACGCGGCGCCGTTTACAAATGGCTCCCAGTTCTTCCACCGGCTGGATGGTGCCGATCTCGTTGTTTGCGTACATAATGGTCACCAGGGCGGTATCCTCCCGGATAGCTTGTTCCAGTTCTTCGGGGCGAACCAGCCCGTCGCTATGAACGTCGAGATAGGTTATGGAAAACCCCTGTTTAGCGAGAGATTCCACCGTATGCAAAACGGCGTGATGTTCAAATTTAGAAGTTATAATATGTTTTTTTCCCCGTTTGGCCTGCTCGTAGGCCGCCCCTTTAATGGCCCAGTTGTCCGCCTCGCTTCCGCCGGAGGTAAAGAAAATTTCATTGGGCTGAGCGTTTAAACACCGGGCAACGGTTTCACGGGCTTGTTCCACCGCTTTTTTTGCCTCACGTCCTACGGAATACAAACTGGAAGGGTTGCCGTACTGTTGGCTGAAATAAGGCAGCATGGCTTGCAATACTTTTTCAGAAACCGGAGTAGTTGCGGCGTTATCCGCATATACGAAACGTGCCATAATCGATCACCTTTTTCTTTTGGATAAGTTATCCTTTGTTTTGAGGAATCAACACAAATGATTGTCCCGGAAATAATAATACACTAATTAGGTATACTTTTCAAGAGGGGAAACGGAAAAGTTATTTTTTGGCTTTTTCCGCGGCTGCGACAGCCAAGCGGTCGCAGCGCTCATTTTCTGGATGACCCGCATGTCCCTTGACCCAGCGCACGTCCAATTGGTGGATCTGGGCCAACTGTAACAATTCATCCCATAACTCCGGATTGAGGGCGGGATCCTTTTTATTGCGCATCCACCCGTTTTGTTTCCATTTTTTGGCCCATCCCTTGGTCAAAGCGTTGCACACATACTGGGAATCGCTGTATAGAGTAACCGCGCAGGGCTCCTTAAGAAGCTTGAGCGCCTGAATCACGCCGGTCAATTCCATCCGGTTGTTGGTAGTATCGGCGCATCCCCCGGAGATTTCCTTTTCATGAGATCCATAGCGAAGGATAGCGCCCCATCCTCCAGGACCAGGATTACCTTGGCAGGCGCCGTCGGTATAGATGGTGACTTGCTTCATAAGTGATTCCTCCCAAACGGCGGACCGGCAAAGATTGTTGCCAAAGGTCCGGCGCATCCATTTCATTAAACGGATTTATTATAGCAATAATCCGGACTTCTGGCAATAACATACACTATTCTTGTCCATGATTATCCTTAATATAACCGCTTCTTCTATTTTTTTAGAAATTCAAAAAAATAGTTACGGTCTATTACACTGAATTTAGAGCATAAATCACTTTTTTATTCTTTGATTATATTAGATAGAAACTGGTAAAGATAGGATGGAAAGCTTGTTGCTTTGTGTGCAACCCATCCCATCGCTCTTGACAGTAAAAGAAACTAAGGGTACAATTACAATAATATTTGTGTTCGGATTAATTAGGGTATGCGGCTGGCTTATCCTACCAAAAGCAACAAGATGTGTTCGGTAAATCTCGTCATAAATAAAATAGTGAGGACAGACACCTGCTATGCACCGTTTGCTGGGCAGGTTTAGTCGTTTGTGTCCTTGTAACAAAAATTGGAGGTTTTTTTGTGATATCAGATTCGGAAAAGAAGACAAAAACAACAGGAACGGGTGTTCCGGCTATGATGAAACGGCAGTCGGCTCAAAAGACGTTCGGAAAACAGACCGATCAGCCGTTATCGTCAAACGCGGGACAGGGGACGCCGCAAAAACGCAGAGCGCAGGGAGAGTTCCGCACGGCAAAGCTGTTTGAAAAGATTACTTCCCGCAGCGAACCTGCACCGGAGTTAAAGCCCTCGTCCGGAGAAGAAAAGAAAGCCCCTTCCGGCAATCGGAGAAAGCAAGCTCCCGCCAACAACAGGCCGGCGGCCCGGAACAATCATCCGGCGCAAAGAAGGGGTTCCTCCAAGCGTAAACCCAAGGCGGAAAAGCCTTCCATCAAGGTTACCTTTTTGGGAGGACTCAATGAAATTGGAAAAAATATGACCCTATTTGAATGCGAGGACGACATGTTACTGCTGGATTGTGGTATGGCGTTCCCGGATGGCGATATGCTGGGCGTTGACCTGGTGTTGCCGGACTTTAGTTATGTCGAGCGGAACAAGGACAAGATTCGGGGGATTGTGCTGACCCACGGACACGAAGACCACATCGGGTCGTTGCCCTATTTACTGAAAAATGTCAACCTGCCTCTTTATGGAACCAGCCTTACCTTGGGCCTAATCAGCGCCAAGCTGAAAGAGCACAACCTGCTGGGAAAAGCTAAGCTCAACGAGGTAAAACCGGGACAGACCATTAAATTGGGCTGCATGGACGTTGAATTCATCCATGTTAATCATTCCATCCCCGACGCGGTAGCTGTCGCCATCCATTCACCCGCAGGCACGGTGCTGCACACGGGCGACTTTAAAATCGATTGTACCCCTACTCAAAGTGAAATGATCGATTTGGCCCGCTTTGCGGAGCTGGGTAAAAAAGGGGTTTTGGCGCTCTTTGCCGACTCTACCAATGCAGAGCGTCCCGGTTATACCATGACTGAGAGCAAATTAAACGCTTCTTTTGAAACGCTGTTTAAACGGGCGGAGAGCAACCGGATTATTATTGCTTCCTTTGCTTCCAACATCAGCCGCGTGCAGCAGATTATCAACTGCGCCGACCGATATGGCCGAAAGGTAGCTTTTTCAGGGCGCAGTATGATTAACTATATGAGCATCGCCCAGGAACTCGGATATCTGGACGTTCCGGACGGGGTTATCATCGACATCGATCTGCTGAACCGTTATCCCAAGGAAAAGGTGGTGCTCATTACCACCGGAAGCCAAGGGGAACCCATGTCGGCGCTGGCTCGTATGGCCAATTCCGACCACCGAAAGGTAGAGGTGGGTCCAGGGGACTTTATTATAATTTCGGCAAACCCCATCCCAGGCAATGAGAAAACCGTAGGCAACGTAGTCAATGAATTGATGAAACGAGGCTGCCAGGTTATTTATGAATCGATGTATGAAGTTCATGTTTCCGGGCATGCCTGTCAGGAAGAGCTGAAGATTGTTCAGGGACTCGTGAAGCCCAAATATTTTATTCCTGTGCACGGCGAGCAGAAGCATCTTCGCAAACATGCCGATCTGGCGATTGCCATGGGCAGAGATCCCTCTCAGGTGTTTATCGGGGATAACGGCAACGTCTTGGAAATCAATGAACATTATATGAAACAACTGGCTCCCGTGCCCGCAGGCCGGGTGTTGGTGGATGGCCTGGGTGTGGGCGACGTGGGCAGTATCGTACTGCGCGACCGCAAACATCTGGGACAGGACGGATTGATCGTAGTGGTGGCCACTATCGATTCCTCCGACGGACATGTGATCTCCGGCCCCGATATTGTTTCCCGTGGGTTTGTTTATGTGAGGGAATCCGAGCCGCTGATGCTGGATGCCCGTTCCCGGGTTACCAATGTGCTGGAAAGCTGCGCAGATCAAAACATTAGGGAATGGGGCGTAATTAAAACCAGAGTCAAAGACGAACTGTCCAAGTTGCTGTACGAACGCACCAGAAGGAGTCCAATGATTCTTCCTATTATTATGGAGATTTAAAATCGGCGGCCACAGCATAAAGGCACAGAAACGCGACTTTAGCGGCGGAAACTGGAAAAAGGGGTGGTTCTTTTGAAGAAGAAGGTTTGGGCGGCTTCGCCGGTTTTTCTGGTGATTACAGTAGCAATGCTATTGATGACCGGGGCCAGCTGGTATTACAATCGAACGCTTTTTTACGTGGAGGTTTCCATTTCTGTGGTGTCGATCCTCGCGGTGGTTATCAGCATTGTTCAGTTTAAGGCGTATGTCCGAACCGTCCGTAAGAGCGCGGCGGAGGCATTCCAGGGAATCAATAAGGCCTCCATGGAGAAAATTTCCCTCCCCGTGGTTGTGGTGGGGGAACAGGACGACATCGTCTGGGCCAACTCCACCTTTTTAAATAAGGTTTCTTCCGGCAAGGATTGCACTGGGGAATCCGTTACCCAATTTACCTCCGGCAATAAGGCGGCTCAAATGCTCAGCCGCAAGGGCGTGGATGTCTCCTACAGGGGAAAGCGCTACACCGTATTCGGCATGGCCTCGGAAGAGGCGTCCATTCTTTACTTCATTGAGGACACCTACTATAAAGAGACCGCTCAGGAATACAAAGAAAGCCGGCCGTGTGTGGCGCTGGTGATGTTTGACAATCGGGAAGAGCTGGCCAGGGATTGCACCGATAGCCAGGATGCTCAAATTGTGGCTGCGGTGGAACGTACCATTCAGGACTGGGCGGGAAAGACCACTGGCTTTTACAAAAAGCTCAGCGGAGGCCGCTATATGGTGGTTATGGAAGAACGCCATCTGCGTGCCTTTATGGAAAAGAAATTTGAGATTTTAGACGACATTCGGAATATCAAACTGGATGAGCGGCGTTATGCCACTATCTCCATCGGGATCGGACGCGCTGGAAACTCCATGAGGGAATGTGAGTTTTGGGCGCGAAACGCCCTGGAAATGGCGTTGGGACGCGGCGGAGATCAGGTGGCGATTAAACAGGGGGATGCCTACGAGTTCTTCGGCGGTATGTCCAAAGGAGTGGAAAAGCGGGATAAAGTGCGCACCCGGGTAATCGCTTCCACTTTGTCCGACCATATCAAAGACAGCGACCATGTATTCATTATGGGGCATCAGTTCTCCGACTTGGATTGCGTGGGAGCGGCGGTGGGAATGTGGAGCGCTATCACAAAGGGTCAGGAACGTCCTGCCAGCGTGGTGATAAATCGGCGTCAAACCTTGGCGTCTTCCCTGGTGGAGAGCATTGAAAATTCGGGAAACGGCGGAATGTTTCTGTCTCCCGACCAGGCGGAAGGGATGCTCACCGACCGATCCCTGCTGATTATTGTGGATACCCATTCTCCCAGCTTTGTGGAGAGCGCGTCTTTGTATGAAAAATGCAAGCGGGTTGTGGTGATCGATCATCACCGTATGATGGTAAATCATATTGAGGGCGCGGTGGTATTCTACCACGAGCCCTACGCTAGTTCAGCCTCAGAGATGGTGACTGAACTTGCCCAGTATCTGGGGGAAAATTCCCTTAACCGGCTGGAAGCGGAGGCTTTATTGGCGGGCATCATGCTGGATACAAAAAACTTTGTGTTAAAGACGGGGGTCCGCACGTTTGAGGCGGCCGCGTTTTTAAGGCGGAAGGGCGCCGACACGGTGGAGGTCAAGCGGATGTTTTCTGACTCCATCGATACATACAAAGCCAAATATCAGATGGTTTCCGGTGCGGAAATCTTCAACAGCTGCGCCATTGCCTGCGCCGATGAAAACTGTCCCGATGTACGGGTGGCCTCCGCACAGGCTGCGGATGAACTGTTGGGGATTCAAGGAGTAAACGCCTCCTTTGTAATGTATCCTACCCAAGGCGTTGTGAATATTTCGGCCCGATCCCTTGGAGCCGTCAACGTGCAAGTCATCATGGAGGCTTTGGGCGGCGGCGGCCATCAAACCATGGCTGGTGCGCAATTGCCCGGCGTTACCATGGAAGAGGCGCGGGAAAAGCTGGTAGGTCTAATCAGCGATATTGAGGTAGCGGTTCACTAATACATCCTTTCTAATAAATTTTAGTTGAAATGATCTTTGAATTGATAAGGAAAGCGAGGAATAGCAATATGAAAGTAATTTTACTCTCAGATGTGAAGGGCAGCGGCAAAAAGGGGGAGCTGGTCAATGTATCCGACGGATATGCGAGGAACTTTTTATTTCCCCGTAAGCTTGCTAAAGAGGCCAATGCCCAAGCGATGAATGAACTGAAAAACGCCGAACTGGCCAAACAGCACAAAATTGAGGTGGAAAAGGCAGCGGCAAATGAAGCGGCGAAAAAGATCACCGGCAAAACCCTCAAGCTTTATGCCAAGGCGGGCCAGGGCGGCCGGCTGTTCGGCTCGGTGACTGCCAAAGAGGTGGCCGAAGAATTAAAAAAAGTTTATGGGATTGACGTGGATAAACGCAAGGTGGAACTTAGCTCCGACATCAAAACATTCGGTACCTTTGAATGCGAAGTCAAACTGTATGCAGGTATTACCGCTAAGATTTTCGTTATGGTGAGCGAACAGGCATAATCGTATACAATACAATAAGCGACAACAGTTGAAAGGGCGGACTATAGAATCTGATTCTGTTTGGAGAACGGAGCAGACTCCATATCTGCCCTGCTTTTTATCAGAGCGAGTATGGCAAAATTAGGAAGGAGTTCCTTTCATGGCGGAGCTACATGTGACAAGCGGATATGACGGATTGAATTTACCCTACAGCCCAGAAGCCGAGCAGTCGGTGCTGGGGGCGGTATTGCTGGATTCCACCTGTTTGGACCGGGTGGCGGAAATCCTGCCTCGTCCGGATTATTTTCATCTTGCCAATCACAAGCAAATTTACGCGGCAATGCTGGACCTTTTTACTGTGGGACGTCCGGTGGATTTTGTTACTGTTTTGGAGCAGTTAAAAAAAGAGGACGCCTTTGACGACGTTTCTGGAAAAACCTATCTGCTCCAATTGGCGCAGATCGTTCCGTCGATCTCCAATGTGGAATCTTATGCGGTCATTGTGCGGGATAAATACGATATCCGGACTTTGATTACCACGGCTCGGGATATCATTGAGGATGCCGCCGACGGCGCTACCGACGCCTCTTCTTTGTTGGATTCGGCGGAACAGCGCATCTTTGACATCCGGCGTGGGAAAAATATGCAGGGCTTGCAGCGGGTGAACGAGGTCATTATACAGACTTTTGACCGTCTGGATTTGCTTAATTCGGCGGACAGCGACCAATACAAAGGAATTTCCACTGGAATTCGGGATCTGGATGAAACCATTACCGGACTCAACCGCTCCGACCTTTTGCTGCTGGCCGCCAGACCGGGTATGGGAAAAACCAGCTTTGCGTTAAACATTGCCCGGCATGCAGCGGTGGTGGAGGAAAAGAAGGTGGCGTTTTTTTCCCTGGAAATGACGAAAGAGCAGCTGGCCTCCCGTCTGCTTTCCACCGAAGCGCTGGTGGGCGGCACCAAGCTGCGCACAGGTAAGCTTTCAGAGGACGAATGGGTGCGCCTCATTGAAGCGGGAGACGTCCTTTCAAAAACTCACATGTATTTCGATGATACGCCCGGCATTACGGTGCCTGAAATGAAGGCGAAGCTGCGACGGTTGAAGGACGTTGACTTAGTAATCATCGACTATCTGCAACTGATGCAGGGAGCCCGGCGCATTGACAACCGTGTGCAGGAAATCTCTGAAATCACTCGAAACCTGAAGATTATGGCAAAGGAGATTAACGTGCCGGTAATTACCTTGTCCCAGCTGTCTCGTGCCAGCGAGCAGCGCACGGAGCACCGTCCGGTGCTTTCCGATCTGCGTGATTCCGGATCCATTGAGCAGGACGCTGATATCGTCATGTTCCTGTATCGTCCGGATTATTATAACAACGGAGACAGCGACCAGGGCGGAGAGGATCGGAACAGCGGCGAATGTATTGTAGCAAAGAACCGTCATGGCGAGGCGCGCACCGTACAGCTGCATTGGCAGGGCGAGTATATGCGCTTTACCGCCCAGGAGTTTAGACGCGATGGATGATTTGTTTGAAAGCGCTTACCGGGTGATCGAGCAGTATGGAATGCTGCCCCAAGGAAGTTCTGTGGTAGTGGGATTTTCAGGCGGAGCCGACTCCACGGCGTTGATGCACTTTTTATGGAGGCTTTCCCAAAAAAGGAATATTTTCATCACAGCGGCACACGTTAATCATTGTTTGCGCGGGGAGGATTCCCAGCAGGACGAACAGTTTGTGCGGAATTGGTGCGGGCAAAGGGGGATTCCTCTCTGTGTAAAACAGGTGGATTTAAAGAGGGAAGCTCAAATCTTGGGCTGCGGTTTGGAGGAATGTGGCCGAGAGATTCGGTATGCTTTTTTTCAACAGTTGGCCGGGGAACGGAATGCGGTAATCGCTACCGCTCATACCCTCTCCGACAGTGTAGAGACGATACTGCTCCATTTGGCGCAGGGAAGTGGGATCCGCGGCCTTGCTGGAATTCCTCCGGTGAGAGAGAACATCATTCGCCCGTTGATTGAAACCACCAGAGAAGAGGTGGAGCAATATTGTCTCAACCATGCGCTTGCGTATCAGACCGACGCCACCAATTTTAGCAAAGAGTACAGCCGCAACCGCATTCGCCTGGAGGTAGTGCCCAGACTGAAAATGATAAACCCTTCTCTGGAGAAAACGCTTTTGCGCACCATGCGTACAGCGGAGGAGGACGAAGCCTTTCTGTCAAGATTAGCGGCAAAGGCGTTGGAGGAGGCGAAGGAACAAAGCGGTTATCGCGTGCAGCGGCTGCGAGACCTGCCCTCTCCGATCCGCGGCCGGGCAGTAAAATCTCTGGCGCAACAGGCGGGAGCGGGGCGCATAGAAACCCGGCATATCGAAAAGCTTTGCCAACTGCTGGAGGAAAGCCGAGGGGGGATTACCCTTCCCGGGGGAATCGAGCTTGAGATAAAGGATGGTTATTTGCGCGAGAGAATGGAACCTATGGCCCTTAAGCTATGGGAACAACCGCTGCTTCCGCCTCGCAAAATCTGCGTGCAGGAGCGAAAACTGGAAATCCTGCGAGTGAGTAAAAAAGAATATGAACAGCGACAGAAATTTAACAAAAAGTTATTTAATAATGCGTTGGACTATGCTACAATAACCGATAGCATCCTTCTGCGGAACCGTCGGCCGGGGGACCGGTTTTGCCAGGCGGGGCGCGGGGTGACCAAGTCGTTAAAAAAACTGTTCAACGAAGCGAAGCTCCCCGCCGAGCAACGGAATTCGCTTTGTTTGGCGGCAAATGGATCTCAGATTATCTGGCTCGAGGGATTTGGAGCGGCCCAGGGATGTGCCGTTACGGCCGATACGCAGGCTGTATTATTGATTTTACCAGAGGAGTGTAGGCATGAATCATGATATTCAGAATGTTCTGCTGAGCGAACAGCGCCTTGCGGAAATGGTGACTGAGCTGGGAAAGCAGATCAGCGAGGACTATAAGGACAAAAATTTGCTGATGGTAAGCGTGCTTAAGGGATCTGTCGTCTTTATGTCCGATCTGATGCGGGCGATTACCATTCCTTGCCGGATTGACTTTATGTCGGTGTCCAGCTATGGCAGCGGCGTGAAGACCAGCGGTGTGGTGAAAATCGTCAAGGATTTGGATATCCCGCTGGCAGGTTATGATCTGTTGATTGTGGAGGATATCCTGGACAGCGGTATGACGCTGAGCTACATAGTGGAGCTTCTGGAGGCGCGGGGCCCTGCCAGCATTAAGCTGTGTACCCTGCTGGATAAACCGGAACGCCGAAAGGTGGATATCAAAGCCGACTATGTGGGTTGTGCGGTGCCCGACGAGTTTGTGGTTGGGTATGGTCTTGATTATGATGAAAAATACAGAAATCTCCCTTATGTGGGTATATTAAAACCAGAAGTATACAGCGGATAACAAACGGTTACGTTTGTCTTTTGGACAAAAGGGCCTTTTCTGTAACAAGCAACAATAAAAGGAGTGAGCTGGAATTTGGATAACAGAAAGACGCTGCGCAACTTGGCGATCTATTTGGGAATTCCGATTGTTCTAATCATTATTTTTGCGTCGATTTATATGAATCGCGGACAGACGACCATGAAAACGTCGGAGGTGGTGTCCTACTTCGCTGAGGAACGGGTCAGAGAGTATGACCTGAATTTTGGCACCGGCGCAATGACCATCAAATTGGACGACGGCACGGAGAAAAAATATACCGCGCCCGCCATTCAATATTTTTTGGATGAGATCAAACCCTATGTGGATCAATACAATGAAAAGCATCCCGACAGTCCCATTGTATACAACTGGGACCGGCCCAAAGAGACCTCTTGGCTGATGTCCATGCTGCCGTATATCATCATGCTGGCCATCATCATTTTCTTTTGGTGGTTTATGATGAAGCGCATGTCGGCCAGTATGGGCGACGGTGGGAAACAGATGAATTTCGGAAAGGCCAAGATTAAAAATATGGCCGATGAGAAACGGAAAACCACGTTTGCCGATGTGGCCGGCGCCGATGAGGAAAAGGAAGAGCTGCGTGAAATCGTGGAATTCCTAAAGAATCCCAGAAAATACAACGAACTAGGCGCAAGAATTCCCAAAGGGGTTTTGTTGGTGGGCCCTCCCGGCACCGGTAAAACCTTATTGGCCAGAGCGGTCGCCGGGGAAGCCGGCGTACCCTTTTTCTCCATCTCCGGCTCGGATTTTGTAGAGATGTTTGTCGGCGTGGGCGCATCCCGCGTTCGAGACCTGTTTGATCAGGCGAAGAAGAACTCCCCCTGCATTATCTTTATTGATGAAATTGACGCAGTGGGCCGTCAGCGCGGCGCCGGTTTGGGCGGCGGGCATGACGAACGGGAACAAACCTTAAATCAGCTTTTGGTGGAAATGGATGGATTTGGCGCCAACGAAGGGGTTATTATGATTGCCGCCACCAACCGTCCTGATATTTTGGATCCCGCCCTAATGCGGCCCGGTCGTTTTGATCGCCAGGTCATGGTTGGCTCCCCGGATATTAAGGGAAGAGAAGATATCCTAAAGGTTCATGCCAGAGGCAAACCGTTGGCCCCTGATGTGGAGCTTAAAACCATTGCTAAATCGACTGCCGGCTTTACCGGCGCTGACTTGGAAAATTTGCTCAATGAGGCGGCGCTGCTGGCAGCCCGGAAAAATCTTAAGGCCATCACCATGACTGAAATTGAGGAGGCCACCATTAAAGTGGTGGTGGGTACTGAGAAGAAATCCCGCGTGATGAGCGATAAGGAAAAGAAGCTGACCGCTTATCATGAAGCGGGTCACGCAGTGGCTACTTTTTACTGTCCCACTCAGGATCCGGTTCACCAGATCTCCATTATCCCGCGCGGTATGGCGGGAGGGTATACCATGTCACTTCCTGCGGAGGACCGGAATTACCGTTCCCGCGATGAGATGAAAGAGGATATTGTGGTGCTGCTGGGAGGTCGGGTTGCAGAAGCCTTGATTCTAGGCGATATTTCTACCGGAGCCTCCAATGACATTGAACGTGCCACAAAAATGGCGACCGATATGGTGACCCGTTATGGCATGAGCGAGAAGCTTGGCCCCATCTGCTATGGTTCCAGCAACAACGAGGTATTTATTGGACGGGATATGGGGCACGTCAAGAATTATTCGGAAGAGACTGCCTCTGAAATTGATGAAGAGGTTCACCGTATTATTTCCGCGGGGTACGAGAAAACAGAGAGCATCCTGCGGGAGCATGTTGAAAAACTCCATAAAGTGGCGCAATTCCTGTTTGTCAATGAGAAGATGAGCGCAGAGGAATTTATGGATGTGATGAAAAAGAATCCGCCTGCTTCTTTGGAAGGAGGACTGGAAGGTTCTGATTCCATGGAAAAGCCTGGCGAGAGCTCAAATTCTGATTTTAGTGAAAGCAGGTCACGGGAATGGAATCCCGATGAGGATCGAATTTAATAAGAGAAGAGGCGTTTCCCTATTGGGAATGCCTCTTTTTCTTTACGAATAGAGGAATTATAGCGTTCGTATAACAAATATATAATTATATTTAATGGTTTTCAACGCTGTTTATTTTAAGCGATGGCAGCGATGATTTTCGCCTTGTATAGCGTTAGGCCCCCCTTGACATACTATTGCATTATGAGGTAAATTATAGGTTGACGTTATTGAAATGGTTTATAAAACCAGGAGGAGTATCCATGGCAAAAAAGAAGAGCGCAGAATATGGGAACGACAGCATTTCATCCCTGAAAGGTGCGGACCGTGTGCGCAAGCGCCCGGCCGTTATTTTTGGTTCTGATGGAATTGAGGGCTGTCAGCATTCCATATTTGAGATATTATCCAACTCCATCGACGAGGCAAGAGAGGGCTATGGCAACCGAATAACCGTGACCCGGTATGAGGATAGGTCTATTGAGGTGGAGGATCACGGACGGGGAATTCCCGTGGATTTTAACAACAACGAACAGCGGTTTAATTGGGAGCTGGTATTCTGTGAAATGTATGCCGGCGGTAAATACAATAACAACGAGGCGGAAAGCTACGAATATTCCCTAGGGCTCAACGGTTTGGGGCTTTGTTCCACCCAATATGCATCGGAATATATGGATGTGGATATCCGAAGGGACGGCGCTCGTTATACCCTTCATTTTGAGTGTGGGGAAAATGTTGGAGGACTTAAGAAAGAGACGTATTCAAAAAAAGATACCGGCACCCGGATTCGTTGGAAGCCGGATTTACAGGTGTTTACGGATATAGACATACCGGTAGAATACTTTTTGGATACCATGAAACGGCAGGCTATTGTCAATGCGGGCGTTACCTTTATCTTCCGCGACCAGAAAGGTAAGGAGTTTGAACAGACGGAGTTTTTGTATCAGGACGGCATTGTGGATCACGTAAAAGAGATGGTGAGTGAGGACGGTTTGACTCCCATCCAATCCTGGCAAACCGAACGTAAGGTGCGGGACCGGGCCGATAAGCCGGAGTATAAAACCAAAATCAACGTGGCGTTTGCCTTTTCCAATAAGCGGCATGTGGCGGAGTATTACCATAATTCCAGCTGGCTGGAACATGGGGGCGCTCCGGATAAGGCGGTTCGGAACGCCTTTGTCTACCAGATTGACGCTTATTGTAAACAGACCGGAAAGTATACTAAAAATGAGAGCAAAATAACTTTTGCCGATGTGGAAGATTGTTTGATCCTTGTCATTTCCTCTTTTTCCAGCGTTACCTCTTATGAGAATCAGACTAAGAAGGCCATAACCAATAAAGGCATACAGGACGCAATGGTAGAAATGCTCCGGCATAACCTGGAAATCTATTTCATAGAAAATCCCATTGAGGCGGACAAGATCGCGGGACAAGTGCTCATCAATAAGCGAAGCCGTGAGGATGCCGAAAAGACCCGTCTCAACCTGAAAAAGAAGCTGACCAGTAATATGGACATCACCAGCCGGGTGGCCAAATTTGTGGATTGCAGGAGTAAAGATGTCACAGAACGGGAACTGTTTATTGTGGAGGGAGATTCCGCATTAGGCGCCTGCAAACAGGCCCGGGACCCGGATTTCCAAGCGATCATTCCAATCCGTGGAAAAATTCTTAACTGTCTGAAAGCGGATTATGATAAGATTTTTAAAAATGACATCATCACCGATTTGATTAAGGTACTGGGCTGCGGTGTCCAGGTGAAATCCAAAGCCAATAAGGAGCTTTCGTCCTTTGATCTGTCCATGCTTCGATGGAGCAAAGTTATCTTGTGTACCGATGCGGATGTGGACGGATTTCAAATCCGAACGCTGTTGCTGACTATGATTTATCAGCTGACCCCGGCGCTGATTGAGGCGGGTAAGGTATTTATCGCGGAATCTCCTCTGTATGAGATTAACAGCAAAAATCAGACTTACTTTGCCTATACGGAGAATGAAAAGCAAAGATTTCTCGACCAGCTGGGAAACGCGAAATACACCATCCAGCGATCCAAAGGATTGGGCGAAAATGAACCGGATATGATGAACTTGACCACTATGAACCCGGCAACCCGAAGATTGATTAAGGTTATGCCGGAGGATGCGGAACATACCTCCCGGATGTTTGATCTTCTGTTGGGGAACGATCTTTCCGGGCGCAAGGATTATATAGCGGAAAATGGTCATCTCTATTTGGATGTGGCAGATGTCAGTTAACCGTTTTTGAATGGTACGGGTCTGCTCAGATATTCTTATATGAGAAAGAGATTCACATAAATACTATCAAAAGATGGGGAGAGATGAACAAACATGCCTCCTAAAAAGAGAAATGCCCCGAAGCGGCCTTCTGCGCCCAAGAACCACGGAGTAATCGAAGGCGCCGGGGAAGTGGTGGAACAGCGCATTGTCAGCACGCTGGAAGAGAATTATATGCCCTATGCCATGAGCGTGATTTTATCCCGAGCTTTGCCGGAAATCGACGGGTTCAAGCCCTCGCACCGAAAACTGCTTTACACCATGTATAAGATGGGCCTGCTCAACGCAGCGCGCACAAAGTCGGCCAATATTGTGGGGCAGACGATGAAGCTAAATCCCCACGGAGACGCCGCCATCTACGATACCATGGTGCGTTTGAGCCGGGGATACGAGGCGTTGTTGCATCCATATGTGGATTCCAAGGGGAATTTTGGAAAGTTTTACTCCCGGGATATGGCTTGGGCGGCGTCCCGGTATACCGAGGCCAAATTGGACCCGATTTGCCAGGAGCTGTTTCGGGACATTGATAAGGACACCGTGGACTTTGTGGACAATTATGACAATACCTTAAAGGAGCCCACACTCCTTCCAGCGTGCTTTCCCTCGGTGCTTGTTAACGCCAATACCGGCATTGCTGTGGGAATGGCCAGCTCCATCTGTCCGTTTAATTTAAAAGAGGTATGTGAAACCACCATCGCTTTGATGAAAAACCCGGAGCACGACATAGCATCCACCCTGCTGGCCCCCGATTTTCCAGGCGGCGGGCAGATTTTGTATGTAAGGGAAGCTATGGAGCAGGTATACCGTACCGGCAAGGGAGGCGTTAAGGTGCGTGCCCGTTATTCGGTGGACGCAGCGGCAAATTGTGTGGATATCACCAGCATTCCACCCACCACCTCCTGTGAGGCTATCATTGAAAAGATCATTGATTTGGTTAAACAGGGGAAAGTAAAGGAGATCGCGGACATTCGGGATGAAACCGGTCTGGACGGTCTGAAAATCACCATTGATTTGAAACGTGGCGTGGACGCGGACCGCCTGATGCAGAAACTTTACAGAATGTCCCCGCTGGAGGACACGTTTTCCTGCAATTTTAATGTCTTGATCGCTGGAATTCCCAGGGTATTGGGCGTGCGGGAATTATTGGAGGAATGGATTGCCTTCCGAGTGGAATGTGTACGCAGAAGGACCCATTACGATCTGAAGAAAAAACAGGACAAATTGCATTTGTTGCAGGGGTTGGAGCGAATCCTTTTGGATATTGACAAGGCCATTGCAATCGTGCGCGGAACGGAAGAGGAAACGGAAGTAGTTCCTAACCTGATGATCGGGTTTGGCATTGATGAAATCCAGGCGGAATATGTGGCGGAAATCAAGCTTCGCCATTTAAACCGGGAGTATATTTTGAAACGAACCCAGGAGATCGAACAGCTGGAGCATGAGATTGCACAGCTGCAATCCGTTTTGGAAAACAAATCCAAAGTGAAAAGCATCATCATCAGCGAGCTAAAGGATGTAATCAAAACGTATGGGCAGCCTCGAAAGAGCATGCTGATCTATCCCAGCGAACTGGATGAAGCGGAGCCGGAGGACGAGATTCCGGATTATCCAGTGCATCTATTCTTCAGCAAGGAAGGATATTTTAAGAAAATTACTCCCCAATCCCTACGCATGAGTTCGGAGCAGAAGCTCAAAGAAGGGGATAAGATGGTGTATACGGTAGAGGCCAGCAATGTGTGCGACCTGCTGTTCTTCAGCGATCGTTGCAGGGTATATAAGGCCAAGGCCAGCGATTTCTCCGATACCAAGGCCAGTGTGCTGGGAGAATACATTCCCGCAAAACTGGGAATGGAGGAGGGAGAACAAGCTTTGTCCATGGTGGTTACCAAGGATTATCAGGGATATCTGCTGTTTTTCTATGAAAATGGAAAGCTGGCCAAGGTGCCTTTAGAATCTTATGCCACCAAGACAAACCGTAAAAAGCTCACGGCGGCCTATTCCGATAAATCCCCCTTGGTGTGCGTGCTGGCCGCACCCCAGGACGGAGAGTATCTGCTCAACTCCTCAGCGGGACGTCTGCTGCTGGTGCACTCAGGAGCAGTAGCCGCCAAATCCACCCGTAGTACCCAAGGCGTGTCTGTGATGACGTTAAAGAAAGGACACCGGCTGATGGGCGCAGTCTCCTATCAGGAGGATATGCTGAAAAGACCCAATCGCTATCGCACCAAAACTCTGCCGGCCGCTGGAATGCTTCCCGCTCCTGAAGAGACCGAAGGAGACCAGCTTCAGCTGTAATAGGGAATCAAAAATAGACGTTCCAATCTGGACTTAAAACGAATGAAGGTCCAATGAAAAAACCGCCGTCCTCAGAGCCAAATGGCTGAGGACGGCGGCGCGGCAGAAAAGCAAACGCAATTCTATTTCAACTGCCTGGCACACAAAAAATCATCTGCATATACTAATTTTCGTCATGTTTATAGCCAGCCATCGAGCGTTAACCGTCTTACAGCGTTTCATGCTTTGAAAAAACGAAACCCCTTTGCTTTTTGGCAAAAAGGATTTGCTCCATGGCTCATCACGTAAATTAGTACGATTTTTTCTTCGGTGCCTGTATATAGGATATCCCTGTTTGGTTCCGTTACTCTGGTAATTTACGGAAACGTGTAAAAGTGAAATGTGCATGGCTTTTTAAATAATAAAAGCTTATAAATGGATTTATCGGTCTATTTTGGGAGATCAAACCGGAAATTGACAAAATATTGCAGCAATTTCCCTTGCAAAAGTGTATTTGTTGTGCTAAACTAGTCTAGTATGATAACCGAGTTTTACGGAGGTGTTCAAATGGGTGCGCTTCAAATCGTGTTTGGAGTGATCCTCGCGCTTTTCTCGATTGCTATCATCATTGTTGTTCTTCTGCAAGAGGGACATCAAAAGAATGTTGGCGTGGTCACCGGCGGTGCTGATACTTTCTTTGAAAAAAATCAGGCCCGTTCCATTGATGCGTTTCTCGCTCGCTGGACAAAAGTGATTGCCGTCGGCTTTTTCTTGTTGGTGATTGCGATCAATGTTGTGATGTTTTTTACAAAATAATCGTAACTAGGGAAAACCCCGCGTGTATCGCGGGGTTTTTTGTATGAGAAAATGCAGATAATAGAAGCAATAAGAGCCGGGGAAAGACCTGGATCATGAATACAATAACTAGGCGACAAAACGGAAGAAGAACCGTTTGCAAAATAATCGCCACAACTTCTCATTGGCACGAAAGGATAAAACAATATGAAAGAGAATATAAAAAGCGCAGTTTTGCGCGTGGTAACGGAAAGTCACGATGCAGTAGAACCGGATAAGGTGTTTCAGGAGGTAGACGCCAAGGATCGGGAGGCTTTTACAAACTCAGTGAAGCAGCTCCAGCAGGATGGTAAGTTATTAATTACCAAAAAGGGGAAGCTGGTTTCTCCGAAAGCCTCCGGTCTAACGCCGGCCCGCATAATTTCCCAGTCAAAGAATTTTTCCTTTGCCCGTCCGCTGGATGGAGGAGAGGATGTCTACATTGCGGATGCCAATCGAAAAAAGGCCATGCTGGGAGATATCGTTATGCTGCACAAGCTGCACAATTCCCCCAAAGGGATGGACGGTGCGGTGGAACGGATTATCGTGCGGGGGAGCCGGATGGTCACCGGTACGGTGTCCCGAAGCCGCGCCTGCTGCGAGCTTGTTCCCGATTCCAATTTTCGATTTAACATCAACATTGAAAAAGGCGCCACTTTGGGAGCGCGCAACGGGGATAAGGTTCAGGCGGTGCTGTCCTTTCGCCCCCGCACCAATCAGTTGTCCGCCCGGGTGATTAAAATCTACGGCAAGGCTTCCAGCGCTAAAATATGCGCAGACGCCATCATTGACGCCAATGCCATTCCCACCGAGTTTCCCGCTGATGTGGCGGCCGCCGCTAGACGGCTGGCGGCCCGGGGAATCTCTCCTGAGGAGAGGAACCACCGCCTGGATTTGAGAGATCAGCTTATTTTCACAGTGGATGGGGCGGACGCCAAAGATTTGGACGATGCTATTTCCGTGGAAAAGATCTCTTCCGGCTGGCGGCTCGGGGTGCATATCGCGGACGTATCCCACTATGTACGGGAAGGAAGCCCCATTGATAAGGAGGCGCTGCGCCGCGGCACCTCAGTATATTTTGCGGATCGGGTGATCCCTATGCTCCCAAAGGAATTGTCGAATGGGAGCTGTTCTCTCAACGCGGGGGAGGACAAGCTGACGTTTTCCGCACTGATTGAGCTGGATTCAAGGGGCAATATCGTGTCCTATGACTTCCGAAAAACCATCATCAATTCCAAGGTGCGCGGCGTGTATTCCGAAGTGAACCAGATTTTTGCTAAAACTGCGGGAGCGGAAATTCTGAATAA
Source organism: Clostridiales bacterium (assembly GCA_022799115.1). Classification (GTDB taxonomy): domain Bacteria; phylum Bacillota; class Clostridia; order Oscillospirales; family Acutalibacteraceae; genus CAJFUH01. Next base: position 33,264 of record JAAWNT010000017.1, read on the forward strand.
ATACAAACCGGTATTACAGCCGCTCAAGGTGGGGAAAGAGCTGGCCGATTTACTGGAGCGCCGAGGTGTGGAGCGGGGAACCATGGAGCTGGAGAGCGGGGAGTCCCGCTTTACGCTGAATGAACAGGGGATCTGCGTGGATATCACCGCCCGGGTTCAGGGAGAAGCGGAAAAGATGATCGAGCAGTTTATGCTTACCGCAAATCAGGCCGCCGCTATGTTTGCCGGAAGCGCGGATATCCCCTTTGTGTACCGGGTGCACGAGGCCCCGGATCCCGAGAGGGTTTGTATACTCAGAGAATTGGCGGGTGCGCTGGGACTTAAAAATCAAAAGCTGAGAGAAGGTGTACGTAGCGCCGACTTTGCGGATTTGCTTCAGGAAGCAGCGCATACCCCGGCTTCTAAGATGATTTCTAACCAGGTGCTGCGCACGATGGCCAAGGCTCGGTACGACTTCCGGCCCTTGGGACATTTTGGTTTGGCGCTGAATGATTACTGTCATTTTACATCTCCGATCCGCCGTTATCCGGATACGGCCATCCACAGAATTTTATCCGACCTTGTGGCTGGTGCGCCAGCGTCCAAATTACAAAAGAAATACACGGAATTTGCCGCTAACGCCGCCTCTGAATCCTCAATTTGCGAAGTGCGCGCCATGAAGGCGGAGCGCGACGCGGAGAAGTGCTATATGGCTGAGTATATGAGCCAACATATCGGAGAGGAGTATGACGGAATTATCAGTGGCGTTACGGCCCGGGGAATTTTTGTGGAACTGCCAAACAGCGTGGAAGGCTTTGTAAGCCTGGAGGACTTCCCAGAATGCCGCTTCCAGTTTGACGGACTGACCACCCATACCGACGAAATCAGCGGGCGCAAGCTAACCATAGGGGGCGCTTTGCGCATTCAGGTGGCTTCTGCCGATGTGGCTACTGGTCTGATTGATTTTACTCCTGCGGAATAAGCCCAAAGCGCTTTCAGTACGGACTAGATAAAACGTTCGCTTTACTTTTGTTCAGAAATAAATTTAGTTGGCCCTGCTGCATGTTATCTGCGGCAGGGCCTTTGTAATTGATAAAGGGGGAAAAACTGGAAAGTATTTGTATATTTGCTGTCATAAATGCCTAACCTATTAACATAAATATTACTACCACAGCCGCAGTGGCGGAGGTGGGGATAGGCGGAGGTTTGTTACTATGGAAGGTGTGCTTCGTATGATTCGGCATACTGTAGACAACGCGACGAAAAAAGAGGCGGCTGTGGATGTTGACGGAAAGGCAATTCTGGAGGAAATCAAAGAAGTGAGCCGTCAAATGCGCTACATCGACCAATGGTTTGATATGGAGTGCGACAGCGATATGATTGAATCCTGTATCTATCAGCGGGAAGCCTTAAGCGCGCGTTACCGTTATCTGATGAATCGTGCGAGGCAGCACGAGCTTTCCTCTTCGCCTTTTTAAATCCGTCCGCTGCCTTTATTAACGGATCAGATCCATAAGGCACGGAAGGCAAAACGGCTCTTTTTGAGGAAAGAGATTGGAGCAGCCCCTTTTCACAACCGTTGAGAAGTGCAAGGATAATTTTACCTGCTCCATGAAAAGGATTCAAAAGACCGTAAAAATTCCTGTGAAAGGGGATGTTTGACGCACGTGCCACAATGGGTGATCTGGATCATAGCAGCGGCTGTTTTTTTACTTTTGGTGATTGTGCAAGTCGTTGTTCAGGCAAAAAAACCGGTTCGAAAGGCGATTGGAGGGATACTAACCGGAATCATCGCATTGATTGCGGTTAATGTATCGGGGATTTTTACCGGTGTAACCCTGCCGGTTAGTTTAATGACCGTAGGGGTATCCGCGGTAGCGGGAATTCCAGGGGTAACCATGCTTCTGTTGATGTCTCTGATTATGAAATGACGTTCCCAACAAAAAGCTCTCCCTTTGAGAAGGGAGAGCTTTTTCGCTTATTCAATTTCTGTCTCATCTTACCAATCCTTACCGCGACGGTTTTTGTTTGGCGTTTCCATTAAAATTTCAGCGGTAAGGTCAGCGTTTCCCGTAACCAAAGCCAAAAGACAACGATATACTCTGGCAGGATCTTTATGAAAGTTCTTTTTTACCAGCTTTGCCTGTAACATATCGGGAACATAAAGGCTCAGCTTCATCAAATCCATATCGCCGCCCGATACGCTACAGGTCACCATATATCCCTGCTCTGTCTGCTGGATCCGGACACGGTTTTCCTGTTCTCTTTTGATTTTAGCCAAAAGATTCAATGTAGCAGAAAGCGCCCGTTCCCGTACCGAGATAGGGAGAGATATGTCCAGTTGGGAGGAGATCAGCATTCCGGAGGCAGTAACGGCGTATAACTCCTCTTTTTCATTTTCGCAGGCGATATTGCCGTTTTCCAGCAGATCGGCAAACGCATCGGTGATTTCAAAATAATTTGCCAAACCGTTGTCCTGAATGATGGAAATAATATCCGATTTGGCCAAACTTGTTTTAACACTGGTGAGCATATAGCAGATCAAAAGCTTGATTTCATTTTTAGTACGCAGTCCGCCTGGTTCAACGCCAGCGGTAAGAACATCAAAATCCATGGGAAACACCTCCATTCTTATTATAACATAGGAATGCATAAGAAAGGTACCCTTAATTAGGCGTTATCTGAAAAAACATGCAAAAAGCAGGCCAGCCCGAAGACTGGCCTGCCCAGTAATTTTTTACGGTCTGGACGCGGAGGAAGTCAATGCAGAACCGAAGTCTTTCACGCCGGATTCCACGTCGGACACTAGGCCTTCTACAGCGGAAGGAATATTTGAAACCACTTCGCCGGGAGAAGGCATGGACTCCGTCCTGGAATTAACAGTGCCGTCGGAGGAGTCGGCGCCCCTGTCGTTATTACAGCCGGTGAATAACGCCCCAATCAGCAAAGCAACCGTGAATGCGCTGAGCAACTTTTTCATACGATCTCTCCTTTTCGGAATAAATGTGAACAAATATTTTATACAAATCCTTTTTGTCTTAATGTCCAGTGATAGCAAATGGACATTAAAACCTTTTCTATTGTTTGCAAAACAAATGATAAAACACGATAAAAAGTTTGGCTGGAAATTTTAGACATTGTTTCATTGAAATTTTTTTATCATTTATGACTTGATTCTACTCAGCGATATTGCTACAATCGGTGTATCATGATGGAAGGAAAACAGGGGGATTGCCATGACAAGATATGATAAAATATCCCAAATGAAACCGGAGCAGAAAAACCACTGGATCGATATCCCGGAACTTTCTCCATGGGGGGAACGAATTTTTGCTGAAATCTCTGTGGCGGATGAAATCAACGCCCACGAAAACGGAAAGTATGAGGAGTTGCTGGAAAAGGCCGTGGACTGTCTGTATGCAGCATTTACCGCAGAACACGCGCTTACCGATACGGTATGCCGGCAGGCTGAGAAAATACTGCTTCCTCTTTCGGAAAAAGCAAAATCCATGACCATGCACTGTGTCGCCCACGCCCATATTGATATGGACTGGATGTGGGGATTTCACGAGACCGTGGACGTCGCCTTAAACACCTTTCGCACAATGCTGGATATGATGGAAGAATACCCGGCGTTTACCTTTTCCCAATCTCAAGCCGCCCTTTACCGCATCGCGGAATACTACGATCCGGGGCTTTTTGAACGCATACAAGAGCGCATCCGGGAAGGCCGATGGGAATTTGCGGGTTCTACCTTTGTGGAATTGGATAAGAACTTACCCAACCTGGAGAGTATGGTTCGCCATATTCTGTATACCAAGCGATACTTAAATCAACGATTTGGAATCCCTTATAAAGAGATTGACCTGGATTTTCATCCGGACTCCTTCGGACACTCTCCCTCCGTACCTGAGATTTTAACCGCCGGTGGCATTCGATATTTTTACCACTGCCGCGGTCTTGACCAACCCCATCTTTACCGCTGGCGGTCCGCGTCTGGCGCTGAGGTGCTGGCCCTTAACGAGCCGCTCTGGTACAATGACCAGATTCGGCCCATGTATTTGAATATGGCGCCTAAGTTCTGCTATCAATATGGTGTGCAGGATATGATGAAGATCTATGGCGTTGGAGATCACGGCGGCGGTCCTACCCGCAAGGACATTGAAAGAATTCTCAGTATGCAGAGCTGGCCTGTCGCCCCGTCCATTCGTTTTTCCACTTATGCAGCGTTTTTCCGTTCTTTAGAACCATACCGTGAAGGCTTTCCGGTTCTTACCGGTCAGCTGGGCCCCACCTTTACCGGCTGTTATTCTTCCCAGTCCCGGATGAAAGCTGTCAACCGTATTGGGGAAGATCGGCTGTATGAAGCGGAAATGATCTCTGCTTATGCCCGAATCGCGGCAAAAGGCGCTTCGTTCCAGCGTCAGTATCATGACGCTTGGGAGAAAGTATTGTTCAATCAGTTTCACGATATTCTCCCGGGATCCAATACGCCGGAATCCTGCTATCACGCCATGGGAGCCTTTGAAGAGGCCATGGGAGCCGTGATGGCAGGTTCTGCTGCTTCCCTTCGTTGTTTTGCAGATAAAATTGATACTTCTCAATTTTCCACGCCCGACGACCCGTTATCCTCTCGTTCAGAAGGCGGGGGAGTGGGGCTCAATATCGATGAAAAGAGCCGATACCGCCTGTCCGGGACCGAGCGCGGCCGAGGCAAGACCCGCTTAATCCACTTTTTTAATCCTACGCGCTTTCGACGAAAAGAGGTGGCGGAGGCTGCTTTATGGGATTGGCCAGGAAATCCGGCCTGCATAAAGGCGTTTGATGATAAGGGAAATCCGCTTTTATGCCGCGTGGGAAAACACTCCTGTGTGGAATGGAACCATCAGCGCACGGATATTCTCACGCAGGTGGATATACCGGCTTTCGGCTATACGACCGTAAGAATAGAAGAAGGAGAGAAACAAAGCTTTCAATTTTCAGCAGCGCCGCCGGATCCTCGCGTGGTTCGCTGTCCGGAAAATATTCTGGAAAATGATTTTGTACGCATTCGTTTTGACGACGGCGACTTTTCCATTCTATCCTGCTTTGATAAAAAAGCCGGACGAGAGCTCCTTTCTGCGCCCGCTTATTTTGCACTCTCTTTGGAGCAGCATGCCGAAGGGGAAGGGGTGATCTCCGGCGGCAATGCTTGGGTAGAAGGCATCCGTACGCATACGGGAAACCTTCATCAAAACAGCGTGGCGTCTCTTCAGGGGCAGGAAGTGGAGACTTCCCTCCGCCGCCAGATCACTTACCGTCTGACACACGACCGAATGACTATTGATGTAACCGCACAGCTTTTTGATTATTCTCCCATTCTTCATCTCGCTGTTTGTGTGAATGAATTTCCTCTTTCCAGCAAAGACGGCGTCCCTGTATTGAGCTTCCGAGCGCCTTTGTCCTACAGCGCTCCCACATTTCTCTGTGATATGCAGATTGGTACGCAGAATCGGAAATCACAGCGCTACCATGACGAGTTTACCCGGAATTTCTGTTTTGGAGTCCCGGAGAATGAGAAGTCTGGACTTGCTTTGCTCAGCGATTGTAAATATGGATGCCGCTGCCCGAAAAATACGCTGGAGCTTACCCTGTTGCGGGCGTCTTCCAACCCAGACCGTTATGCGGAAACGGGAGAACGAAATTGCCGGATTGGTCTTTCTCCGGCGGATGATTCTCCATTGGCTCTAAAGGAGTTGGGAGAGCGCTTTGCACACCGGGATTTTCCCTATGCTACCAATACCGCACACAAAGGCACTCTTCCTTTGACAGGTCAACTATTCCATGTGGAAGGCGATGTAACGGTATCCAGCGTCAAAAATTCCGAGGAAGGGGAGGGGATCATAATCCGCTTGGCCTCCGTCCATACTGACCGGCAAGCCAAGGCCTGTATCACGTTCGGAATCCCGGTCACCCAGGTGTTTCTGGTTGATCTCATGGAACAGCCCGTCGCTCGTTTGGAGCTTCAAGCACAAAAGACGGAGATTTGCCTGCTGCCCGGTCAGATTGCCACTCTGCTGGCAGAGATAGGTCCTGCGAAAGAAGAATCGGAGCAGGAATAAGAAAAACCAAATTAAAATAAAAAGGCGATGGGAACCCCCTATATGGGGGGATCCTATCGCCTTTTTACATGTAAAATCATTCTGTCATACGCTTCTGCTTGATGTTTGTTTTTAATGGATACAATCGGAACCGCCTTTTTTCCTGTCTGTCTTATCAACAATTCCCCTGCCAAAGTGAGGGGAAAGCCAACCAAGATCCCGTGTAAACACCCTGAAGGCGTTCTGAATCATAGCTTGCTCCCGAAAGAGCCAATGAAAGGAAAAAATTGAGAGAACACGAACTGTCTTTCTATTGACTAATCAGTGATTACGATGGTATTATTATATAAAATAAAGCAACATTATTTAAAATAATTATTAAGAAGGAGGTAGTGTTAAAAAATAATAATGTACGTTTTATGTGTTTGAGGAAAAATGTAGGAGTGGAAGAAATGGTTAAAAAGTATCACTGGTCATTCAAGGCAATTGCTATTCTATTGTGCGTGAACATGTTGCTGGAATTGTTGCCGATGAAGGCATTGGCGGAAGGTATTCACGAACAAATTGTATGCAACCAACAATCAGAAAATCGAGAAGAATCCTATGTGGTAAAGGAAATTGCGGAGAATCGGACGGAATACAGCAAAACCTATCTGCTTTCAAATGGCTCAAAATCGGTTGTTGTAAGCGGTCAGCCTCTTCATTTTATAGAGAATGGAGAGTGGCAGGAGATTGACAACGAATTGCTTCCCGAAACGGACGAACAAGGAAATGAGGTTCTTACCAATCAGAGCAATGATATGAGCGTTACTCTGCCCCAAACGCTAGAGGAAACAGCCGTTGTTTCCTTAAAGCGGGATGGATACACGCTGTCCTACCGTCTTTTAAACAGCCATAAGACAGAAGCCACGGTACAGAATACAGCGCTTCGTATGAGAAGCGTCCCAAACCAGCGGCAGACAGCCGAAGAGAAAACGTTCTCTTCGATAAAAAACGGGGATGTCTTGTATCAGGAGATAGCCCCGAACACCAACCTAAATTACCGGCTGGAAGCAAAAACATTAAAAGAAAATATTCTATTGAAAACCCGGCCTCGGGAAGCTTTACAGTATCAATACGAGATTTTTGCAGACGGCTTGCGGCCGGTTCTCAATCAAGACCATTCGATAGCTTTTTATACAGAAGTAGATGAGAAAATTCCTGTCTTTGTGATGCCTGCCCCCTATATGTTTGACAACAAGCAGGTCGCTTCCGAAGATATTGAAGTTAGCTTTGTTCCGGATGGAGACCATTATTTACTCACTTATATCCCTGACCTCCAATGGCTGCAAGATGCTGAGAGAAGCTATCCGGTCACCATCGATCCCGTTATCACCGCAGAACCAACCAACCATAGGATTATGGAATCTCTTTATTCGGAGATAACAGGCTTAGATCAAAGCGACTATGGCCTTGAGGTTGGAACAGTTTCCGACGGAAATGTGCAGAAAGCCTTAATGCCAATTATTCGGATGAGTGATTTGCCTGAGATTCCTGAATTTAGTACCATTACAAAAGCCACTTTGAACCTTACGAATCAGAATAATTCCGGAATTAGCACTACGGTGCATCAGGTAATGCAGGAATATATTCCCAATACCTATCCGCTGCCGGAGCATATTATGCTGCCGGACGGTTGGTTTGACAGCCGAAGCACCGACATCCAGCTTCATGACGGAGATCTGAAAACCTGGAATATCACCCCAATTGTAAATAACTGGTATAACAATCCGTCCACCAATTTCGGCGTGACTCTGAGAAGTATGGAGATACCCTCTCCGGACTTTCGTTATCCGAATGTACAATTCTATGGAGTTCGCAGTGAATACGCCCCCTATTTTGTCATTGAGTATACCGATAGCCGTTATGTCAACTCAGTTGGCAGTGAAAGGAGCCTGGATGTAGGCCGTGCGGGTACAGTTTCGGTCAACGACTATACAGGTAACGTAATGATCCAACGCCAGGATATCGGATATTCCGGCAATATCTTGCCGGTCAGCATCGGTATGAACTACTCCGGGGCTGACAGAAACGGCGGCAGCCCTTATGGAGCCGGCTGGAATGTGAGCTATGCCCAGCGCATTGAATATGTTCAAACCGACGATGCCGTCTATTACGAATACACCAACGATAACGGAAAAAAGAGCCGGTTTTATCAGAAAGAGGAAGGGTTTGAAGAGGACGACAGCGGCTTTACCATCACAACGGGAACCCTCCGCACCGACTATACGCAGGTCACTCTGAAGGACCTGGAGGATCGAATCTATTCCTTTGATTCCTTAGGACGATTGGTTTCCATCAAAGACAGTTCCCCAAATCAAAACAGCATCGATATTACCTATTTGTCAAACGGCGCGATTGACAGCATCACCGACGGCGTCGGCAGGGTGTATCAGTTCGTATATACAGACGGCCTGCTCCACAAGATTCAATACTATGGAACCGGCAATACCGTATTAAAGGAAACGCAGTATTCCTATGGGGTGGATAAAACCGTACAGCAGGTCGTTTTTCCGGACGGAAAAGCCGTTGATTATCAATGGAATGAGAACAAGCTGCCCACCTCCGCCGCTGATTTCGACCAGCATCGGATGTCCCTGATATATACTCCAGGGTGTATCAAACCGTCCCGGTTGGAGGAGTATTACGGAACAACGCTGGAACAGGGAATCGACATAGACCGTATGAACAACCAGGTGGTGTATTCAGACGGTGAGGGGATCCAGGAAATCCTACAGTTCGACTACGCAGGAAACCTGGTGAGCATACAGGACGAAAAGGGCAATAGCAGTTATTCTAAATACTCCGCTTCTCAGGAAGGGGAAGTGAACAAAAACAAGTTGATTGACAGCTCCGGCCTGCAGAAAACCTCGGTCAATCTGCTGACCAACGGATATGCCAATCTGGAGAAGGGTTGGAGCTGCTCCCAGGACGCAAACGGATACAGCAAGGACAAAAGCTATTTAGGAAGCCGTTCTTTTCAGGTGGAAAGCGTTTCCTATGACAGCGATTCGTGGATGGAGCAGAACGTGTCGGTGCAGTCAGGAAAGATCTATACACTTTCTTCCTATGTCTCCACCAGTTTGGCAGGAGACGGCGGAGCAAAACTACAGATTCATTCCAGTGATGCGGATGCTATCCAAGTGATTACAAAGTCCCTTGTGATAGACGGAAACACCGACTGGCAAAGAATCTATACTACATTCCAGGCGATGCAGGACGCTGAAATTTCTATACGTCTGCTGGTATCGGATGCGGTGGGAGCCGCCTACTTTGACGGGGTACAGCTGGAGTCCGGGGACGTTGCCGGAAAGGTCAATCTGCTGGAAAATGCGGGATTTGACACAGATGAAATTTTGGCAGATGAACCCCACTCTCCCACATGCTGGAATGAAATAGGTTCATATGGAATTAGTGTAGTGGATCGTCGCTTGCAGATGAGGCCCTATGGGTACCACAATTACTCCAACGCCCAACAAACGCTTTCTTTATCCGGATCAGCTGGGGATACCTATTCTTTCGGCGCATGGGCCCTGAGTTACGCTCTGGCAGGCGGCCAGTACGAGAACGGATTCCAAATGTCCGTCAAGGCAGTGCGCGCCGATCATGTGGATAAGACGGAGCATCCCGCTGATGTTGTATATCAGCTCAACTTCAATACGGATCTGTACGGGCTGTGGCAGTCGCAGATGAGTGAGTTTACCACGGAGTATGACTACTGCAAGCTGATCGTAATGATTAGCTACGATCTACAGGCAAACGATTCCTTTGTGGACAACGTGCAGTTGTACAAGGAACCCCTATACCTGATGAGTCAAGAGACCGAAGAGACGCCGGAAGAGGGCGAAGGGGAGGGCTCTACAGAGCCTGTTGAAACCCGGGACGAGTACGGCCGGGTGATTGAAGTCGTTACGCAGGACGGGCTAAAAACACAGACGCAATACGACGATAACAACAATGTACTTTTCACTACCGTTTCCAATGCCGACAACGGGAAAAAGCTGATTTCCGGGAATCAATATACCGCAGATGGAAACTATGTTTCCGGTGGAACGAACGATGCGGGAAATACGGCGTCTTATGATGTGGACGGCGATTTTGGACTGATTCATTCCGCCGTCGATGGCAGGGGAAACGCCGTCTCGTATCAATACAATCCAAATCACCTGCTGACCGGCGTATCTCAGGCCGTGTCCGGGCTATTCGGAGGCGGAACGGCTCTTTCGGCACAGTATATCTATAACGACAAGGATCAACTGTCTCAAATTTCCCACAATGGATTTGCCTATTCGATGAGCTACGATCCCTTCGGCAGCCTACAGCAGGTGAAGGCCGGAACTCAATCGCTGGTCAGCTTTGTATACAACGACAAGCATCAGATGACTGCACAGCAGTTCGGCAACGGACAGAGCATCTCTTATGGCTATAACCAGAAGGATCAGCTGACAGGCGTTACCTATCAGAACAACCTGCGATATGGGTTTGAGTACGACAGCGCCGGTGCGGTTTCCGCTATCTTGGATTATCAGAGCGGACGGAAGACCACCATGCAGACTCAGCCGGACGGCAGCGCAAGAACGGTGCAGGTCGGCTTGGGAAGCCAAAGCTATTCCCACGAATACAGCAATACCTCCGGAGAAAAGGACAGCAGCTTCCGCGAAATCATCGGCGGCCGGGAGTTTATCACGTTATATGCCGGTCAGGAGGGTCCGGGTACCGACGTAAGGTTTACCGTAAACGCCCAGCAGCCCCACAGTATCACCTATCAGGAGAGCTATGACGGGCTGCAGCGCAGCAGCGGATATCAGCTTCAGTCCAAGCAGGACGATGAAGTGTCCAACCTGCTGACGGCCTCGTACCAATACCGGGATTTGGACGATGAGAGGACCACCTCTCAGATCAGCCGGATCGATCTGGTTACCAGCCAGGGAGAGCGCAAATCCTTTGCCTATCAGTACGACGAGAGCGGCAACATTGTCCAGGAGAACGGAACCGACTATCACTACGACGAGGCGGGCCAGCTGATCCGGGTCAATGACGCGAACGCCAACAAAACGTTTGTATATCAGTATGACGCGGGCGGCAACATTCGCTCCAAAAAAGAGTACGCGTACACGACCGAGAATTTGGGCGATGCGGTCGCTTCCATCTCCTACGGCTACGACAGCCAGTGGAAAGACAAACTGATCTCCTACAACGGCTCTGCGGTGACCAGCGACAGCATCGGCAATATCACGGCAATGGACGGTTGGAGCTACGCCTGGCAGATGGGCCGTCAGCTGGCTGCCGCCAGCAAGGGCAGCGTAAGTATAAGCTATCTGTACAATGAAAACGGTATCCGCACCAGCAAAACGGTAAACGGCGTGAAGACGGAATACACGCTGGTGGATGACCGGATCACCTACCAGACGGATGGAACCGACTCCCTGTATTTCCGGTATGACGCAAACAACCAGTTAATCGGGTTCGAGACGCTCAGCAGCGACGGAACCTCCACAGGCTACTACTATCTGAAAAACCTTCAAGGGGATATAGTAGGGATTGTTGACGGCGCAGGCCGGGTGGTGGTAGAGTATACCTATGACGCATGGGGCGCGCCCACGGGTATGACCGGCTCCGCAGCGGAAACCATCGGGCAGTTAAACCCCTTCCGGTATCGTGGATATTACTACGATGCGGAAACCGGGATGTATTATTTGCAGAGTCGGTATTATAACCCGGTGGTG
>JAAWNT010000055.1 GCA_022799115.1 Clostridiales bacterium
GGTTCTCCAAGGGGGTGAATCCCCCTTGGACGCACTCTTTGCGTACTTTCTCTTGCGCAAGAGAAAGTACGTGCCCCCGCGGCATGAGCGGGTACAATAAAGATAAGAGGATCTATGATAAGGACAAGGTTGGAAAACCCATAAAAAGCTTCCAATACGCATTCAAAAAGAGGTTGGGAAACCAACAACAATTGAATCAGAAATAAAGATAAAATCCCCGCTGACCAAGCATAGAAAGCATCAGATCTTCCAATTTCAGGAAGATAAAAAACAAAAACCCCCGTCCCCACAAAAGGGACGAGGGAACTTCCTCGCGGTGCCACCCTTTTTAAAGGCAGCGGGCGCATGCGCCCAATCCGCCTTTCACTCAACGTCCTTAACGCGGACAAAACGGGACGCGGTTTTTCTAATTTCCTCTCGGGAAAGGAGAAAAACGGTCCGGCTCACGGATGTCTTCGGCGGCCGCCTGATGGGCGGATGGACTTACAGCAAAACTGTCCATCCTCTCTGAGCCCGGCGAAAACCTACTCTTTCCGGTCAGCGCCTTTTGAAAAGTACCAATGGAACGATTATCTTTATACCAATCGCCGCCCGACGGCGGAAATCTCTTAGAATTTAGGATTTAAAATATTGCGCCAATCCAGATCACCGCGCTCCAAACCGTGAATCAACACTTCGCCGGTGGCAATGTTGGTGGCCACGGGGATGTTGTGCATGTCGCACAGCCGAAGCAGATTCATGTCGTTGGGCTCGTGGGGCTTGGGATTGAGAGGATCGCGGAAAAACAACAGCAAATCTACTTCATTGCAGGCGATTCTGGCCGCAATTTGCTGGTCGCCGCCCTGGGATCCGCCCAGGAATTTCTGTATCTGTAAACCGGTGGATTCAGACACCATTTTACCGGTGGTACCAGTCGCGCACAGAGTGTGGCGGCTGAGGATACCGCAGTACGCAATACAAAACTGTACCATTAATTCTTTTTTGGCGTCGTGTGCAATTAAGGCGATATTCATATCGTTTTTCCCTCCTGATTAATGTAGTTTTGACACGTGTTTCTAAGTCGGAATAATGGAGAATGATTCTGTGATTTGTTGCTTACAGAAGGCCTAAGGGGATATCCTCCCCCTCGATGCGCGCCGCCAGCCGGTTAAACGCCTTGGCCGCCGCCGACTTACCCGACAAGGGAAGCCCCTTCACCGCGCTGCAAGGCGCAGACAAATCCTCCGGGATCATTGCGATCAGCTGAATGCCGCAGGCGTCGATGGCCGCGTCCAGATCCTCGAACCCGCCCATTTTTACAAAGTGTCTGGCGGAAAAGCGGTTGAGCACCAGCCGCAGCTCGGGAATCTCCTTTTCCTCTAAAATGCGGCGAACCTTGTCCGCGTCCCGAAGACACAGCGGATCTGGGGTGGAAACCACCAAAGCCCGTTTGGCGGGGGCGATCGCCGTCTGAAAGCCGCGCCCCAGACCGGCGGGACTGTCGATGAAGATATGGTCGTAATACCTCGAGAGCACCCGGCAAAGCTGAACCATGATGTCCGGGCTGACCACGTCGTCCGGATTTTGCGGAGCGGGAAGCAAAAAAAGGCCGTTGCTGCCCGCGCAGGGGTAAACAGCCTTAGAGGGTTCACAGTTGCCCGTTACCACATCCGAAAGGTCGTATACCAATTCGCAGGAAACACCCAGCATGTAATCCAGGCTTCGCAGTCCGGCGTCCGCGTCGATGAGCAGCACCCGCCGCCCCCGGCGTTCCATGGCCGCGCCCAGCCCAGCGGCAACCGTGGATTTTCCAACGCCGCCTTTTCCAGATGTAATTACAGTTATGGTTCCCATTTGTCAACTACCTCGCTTATCATACTACCATAATAATGACCAGTAGTCAAAGCGTTTTCCTATCATTTTATTAACAAAAACACGATGAAATTCATGTGTTATTTTACTAGAAGTCTTTGGTTTATCCAAATCGGGGGCCTTACCTGTGGAACAGTCCCACGGCAATGCCCCCTTATCAGAGTTTTCCACCTTGCAATTGTTGAAACTGTTCAAAAATAAGACGAACGAAATCCAGAGATTGGAGAATTGCCAAAATTTAGCGGTTTTTGTTCTATAGGCCGGCTGCCCCGCATAGGGAAAAGCCGGGCCTCCTGACGCCGCGCCGAACTCGAAAGGCCATGAGCGGCGCTAACAATCCCAAAAAGGGACAACGACAAAGGCGTTCCGCTTGCGACCAGCGGCTTTGTGCGCATGGGGTTGGACGGAACCGCCAAAGCATGCCTTTCACGGGGCGCCTATTGTTCCTGGCTGGACGCGCCGTTTCCCGCCGAAGAGGGGGACGAGGAATCCGCCGGCGCGGAGGAAGCCGTGGTGCCGTCGGGATTGGTTTTGGGGATATCCTCCATGCCTATGCCCCGCAGGTATGCGTCAAAAACGGCTTTTGCCACGTTGGCGGGGAACTGGGTCTTTCCGCCGTGCTCAATGATTACCGCCACCGCGATTTCCGGGTCCTCATAAGGGCCGAAGGCGATAAAGGTGGTATGATCGGGAATATTTTGGGCCACGGTGCCCAGCTGTGCGGTACCGGTTTTGGCGGCGATGGCAATGGGATAGTCCCCAAAGTAGTGATGTGCGGTACCTCTTGGGTTAGTGACCACGCCGCGCATGGACTCCTTGACCAAATTGAGGTTTTCCTGGGATACTTCGGCGTTGGCCATCACCTGAGGATGATTGGAATCGTATTGATCGATCACAGTTTCCCGGGAGTAATCGGTGCGCTTGTCCACAATATGAGTGCGCAGGCGCACGCCGTTGTTGGCGACGGTGGCCGCGTAGGTGGCAAGCTGAATGGGCGTAAAGGCGTCGTCGCCCTGTCCGATGGACGCGTTGAGAATATTTCCGCCGTACCACGGCTGATTGAATTTTTCACTGGTTTCCGGAGACGTCCGGCGGCCTTGGGCCTCTGGGATTTCCACCCCGGTTTTTTCCCCTAAGCCGAATCGTTCCAGATAATGGTTGAGCGATTCAATCCCCAGGTCCCGGCCGGTTTGGAAGAAGTAGTAGTTGCAGGAGACCGCCATAGCGGTATTCAGAGCCAACGGCCCATGGTATCCCAAACATAGGGCGTAATCGTCGGAATTAGAGCTGTATACATACTTTTTGATACAGTTCACGGTGGAGGCGCCGGTAATTTTGCCTTCCTGCAATCCGGCGGCGGCCACCGCGGGCTTGATGGAGGAGCCGATGGGATAAATGCCGTTGAGGGCGCGCCCGGTCATGGGCTTTCGGGCGTTATCCTTGAGGATCTCCAGCTTATAGGCGGGGTCCTCGGTGTAACGGGTCAGGTCGTAGGTGGGATAGCTTTGGGCGCACAGCACGGCGAAATCCTTCACCCGCAGCGCCACCACCGCGCCGGAATATTTCACGTCCTCGTTGCGGTTGGTGCTGGCGGCCTCCGCCCCCTGCACCGCCTCTTCCAGCGCCTTGGCAGCCACCCTTTGCAGGCGCGCGTCCAGCGTGAGATAGATGGTTTCTCCCGGCTGGGCGTTTTCCACCTCCTTGACGTTGAGGATGGCGCCGGAAGGGGTGGTTTCCACAATCTTTTGTCCCGGACTGCCCCGCAGCTGTTCCTCAAAGGTCCCTTCTACGCCGCCGCTGCCGATTTTGGAGTTGAGGTTATAATAGGTGTCGTTGTTGTCCTTCAGCGCCTTGTACTGCTCCGCGGTGATGTTGCCCACCGTTCCCAGCAGGTGAGGCGCCACATCGCCGTTGACATACTTGCGTACCGGCACGGTTTCTGAGAACACCCCGGGCAGCTTTTGATGGTTTTCCTCCACAATGGCCACCATCTCCTGGCTGACATTGTCGGCAAAAACATATTTGGTTTTGGCGTTAAAGCCGTTGATCTCCATATTATAGCGGACGCTGGCCACGGTGAGCTTGTCCTTATTGGAGAGATCGGCGCACTTATAGTGGTTGTCCCCGGTGATTACGTCCATGCACTCCTGGGCAGTGGCATAGCTCTGCATCCGGAAATAGTCCTTAAGGGCGGAAATATCGCGTTCGCTGTCCTCCCCGGTTTGAAAAGCGAAGTTGCCGTTGGCGTCCAGGGTGATGGGCAGTATGTCAATCCACTCCTCGCCCCGGCGCTGGAACAATCCGGTCAGCTTCAGAATGGTGTCGTTGCGGATTTGATTGGTTTCCCGGCTGTTTTCTCCGGTCATGTAAAGGCTGTCGAACACCACCTGGTATCCGGTGATGTTGATGGCCAGATCCACCCCGTTCACATCCAGAATTTCTCCGCGCAACGGGGAGATCGCCACGGAATATTGATTGGTGCTGTCGGCCTTTTCCCGGTACTCGGAGCCGTGTACAATCTGCCAGTTAATCAGTTGAACGCCAAATATGGCGAAGATGCCCAGCAGCACCAGCACGCATACCACGTACCGGCCGGTATCTTTTTTGTTTTCATCCATCGGTATCGCACCACCTTTTGTATTGTGTCAAGAAGGGCATCCCCAACGCCGGGGGCCCAAAAGCGCCGCGGAAGCGGTCATTCCCGTTCCCGGATGGCCACGGCAAAGGCTTTATTAAAGAAATAAAGCACTGGCGTGGGCAGAAAGGTATACAGCATCATGGGCAGATAATGGGCTTTAAAGGCGTATTCCGCATAGCCGTATTGCCGGAAATAGTAGAAAAAGACAAATTGCAGACAGCCCACCACGACCACTCCCGCCGCCGTGAGAAGCAACACGGTGAGCAGGTTGGTTTTAATCAGATTAACAGCCAGCAGCCCGGTGAAATAGCCGAGCAGTCCCAGCAAAATGGCATGAAAGCCCAGCACGTACCCGCAGCTTATATCCATCAGCAAGCCAATAAAGATGCCGAAGCCCAGTCCGGTCATTTCATCCTCCAGCATGGATACTGAGAACAGCGCCGGAATGATTAAAAATGGACGCGCGCCCCATAGCTGAGGCAGATCAGGGGTTTGCTGAACAATGAAAAGCACCAGGATTTCCAGCACATAGGCAAAACAGCGCAAAAATTTAAATCGTTTCAACATAATCAGTCACCCGTTGCGCTGCTGGGAGCCGACGTATCGGAAGGGCTTCCGGAGCTGGAGGGAACCTGGGACGAGGGGTTTTCCGGCTGGGAGGAAGGAGAGTCTTCACGATCGTCGTCGTCCAGAATCACCATGTTGCCCTGGCCCTGGAACTCGGTGATGACGAATACATCCCGCACGTTTTTGATGTCCACATAGGGCTCCACCAGGGCGTATAGGGAGGCGTCGGTCTCGTCGTTTTTCAGCTCCTTGACCTTGCCCACCGGAATACCCCGGGGATACATGCCGCTGATGCCGGTGGTGATGACGATATCGCCCGCCTCCAGCTTGTTCTGTGCGGTGATAAACTTCCATTTCACCAACCCCTGGTCGGCAAGCTTCAAATCGCCAGTGACCACGCCGGTATCCTCGGAGCGCTGGCACAGCACGCCTACGTTGGTGTCCGGAGAAAAAATAGTGGTCACTTTGCAGTAGGTGGGATACACCTCGCTGACCCAGCCCACCAGGCCGCTGTCGGTGATGACGGGATCATCCTTGCTGATGCCTGCCAGAGAACCCACGTCCAGGGTAAAGCCGTAAAACAGGTCCAGCGAGCTGCTGGAGATCACCGCGCCGGGAGCAAATTTATATTCTTTGTTTTTATCCTTGAGCTCCAGAAATTTAGAATATTGCTGGTTGTTCTTTTTGATGTCGTAATAATCAATGGTAAGCTTGATGAGCTTGTCCCGCTCTTCGGTGAGTTGTTTAATTTCAGCCTCCAGCTCTTCCACCGATTTGCCGCCGGGGGCGGCGTCGGCGGCCGCGCCGGAGATCTTCGCGGAAAGCTGCTGCATGGGGGTGATGATAAATCCCAGGGCGGAGTTTAGGTAGGAATTTCCCATGCTGGCGGTAACCAGCGCCAATCCCAGCAGGATGCACACCGAAGCAAGCAGGATTTTGCCGCCGCGGCCTTTGATGAAGTCTTTCACGCACAAGCCTCCTTCTTTTTTATAAAACCTATTTTTAATTGTTTATTCAATGTTGTTGTCGGTGTGGGAACCGCTTGTTTATTGAACCCTTTTGAGGTGCTTTTGGTTGGTTTCCTAACCTGTGTTTAACCATAGATACTTTATGTTGTATTGTACCCGCTGATGCCGCGGGGGCACGTACTTTCTCTTGCGCAAGAGAAAGTACGCAAAGAGTGCGTCCAAGAGGGTTTCACCCCCTT
>JAAWNT010000056.1 GCA_022799115.1 Clostridiales bacterium
TGGTAACCCGGATCGGCAATACCAAAATTCAATATGACGATCAGGGCCGTGCCGTCAATGTAAAGACTTACAAATCCACCGGCGCTGTGCAAGAGAATATCACCTTCCAGTATGGAAACGGAGCTACCCATGTCACCAAAACAAACGGCGCCGCCGAAGTTATGAAGTTCGACGTGGACGGCAGCCGGATTTATTAAGCCTAACCAAGTGTCAAATTATCCTTACAATAAAAACGGGAGGAATTTACTGTGAATAAGTTCGCTAGAAGATTTGCCATCGGAGCCCTGGCCGCTATCATGGCATTTTCCGCTGTCTCCGCCCAGGCGGCCGTGTCCGGCGATGACTACGCGGCGGGAATCTCAACCGCCATTGAGCTGCCTGAGCAAATGCCCCAGGAGCTGAAAGACGCCATCATCTACCATTCTGTAGGGTTTGGCGCCGAGGCCCCCGAGCGTTATGTGGCGGTGAGCGGCTCTGTGGTTTCCGTCAACGCGTTCAGCGGAAACGTGTATTTTGAGCTTTCCGACCTGCCCATCCGTCTGTGCTACAATTCCCTGGGGAACAACAATGTGGGATACGGTCCTAACTTTATGTCGGACTCTCATCCCTATTTTGAAAAACGGGAAGACGGAACCGTTGTCTACTACGAAGGCACCGGCGGAATCACCCACTTTGGACAAAAGGAAGGATTCCCCAGCAATGTTTTATATGACGAGCGGAACTGGAGCCTGGAGGTGGGGAGCAGAAGCCATATGTATGGAAATTCCAACACCCGTCCCTGGCTGACCTTTGATATCGACGGAAGATTCCAGAACAGATACACCCGGCTGCAATCGGGCTCTTATTTGCACGTCATGACCGCAAATCGTAACAGCGCCGGACTGCTGACCGAGACCAAGT
The DNA here is from genome assembly GCA_022799115.1 of Clostridiales bacterium. GTDB lineage: Bacteria > Bacillota > Clostridia > Oscillospirales > Acutalibacteraceae > CAJFUH01. Next base: position 901 of record JAAWNT010000056.1, read on the forward strand.
ACCAGAGCAGTACGGTAAAGTATGAGTATAACGGTGATTTTGACGAATTGGTGTTTATGATTTCTACTCTTGACAGCGACGGCAAGAAATACACCCTGTATTACAACGACCAGTGGAACCTGGAGCGCGTAGAGAACGAGGCCGGCGACACCTATCTGGAGCTGGAGTACGACGCTTCCGGCAGATTGGTAACCCGGATCGGCAATACCAAAATTCAATATGACGATCAGGGCCGTGCCGTCAATGTAAAGACCTACAAATCCACCGGCGCTTTGGAACAAAATGTAACCTTCCAGTATGCGAATGGGGCGACTCTGGTCACCAAAACAGACGGTTCCAAAGAAGTCATGAGATTTGATATAGACGGCGCCCGCGTTTAATCCATTGTGAATCCCTATCATTTCTCCTTTTTCAATTTATAAATCTGTTTGAGACCCGGTTAGAAGGCCTGCGCTCTAACCGGGTCTCCCCTTTTTTCTGGGGAGCCGGTGGAAAACAACCGGCTCCCCGAACTATACAATAGAAAAGCAAGGCCCTCGGCTTTCTAATGCCCTTTCGGGCGGAAAGCGGGGGCCTTGCTTTTCTAATATTGGTGGCGCTGAGAGCCCGTTCTTTTTGGGGTCAATGGGCAATCATGCGTTGGGGCGTTCTGCTAATCCGCCGGACGGCGGAACGCATGCCAAGGGGAAACAAGCAAATAGGGAGCGTCTCCTGATGGGGGCGGACAGGGCCCCTAGAGTGAGACTTGCGGGTGGATGGGGATTTGTAGGAATGCGGCGGCTGGGGAGCAGGGGAATGGATGGGGCGAGCGGGACGCACGTCGTTATGCCACGTTTATTCCCATAAAAGAAACGATAATTTTTAATAAAGGTATAACATTATAAATGTTTTGTACCAATAATAAACAGGAAAATATCCATTGTTGTGATAAATTTTCTCCCGTCCGCGCCAGGAAAAGGGGAAGATAAAATGAATAATTTTCCATAGAATCAGCAAAATAGGAGTAGCTTCCCGCATAGGTTAGGAAAAATGTATAACTTCCCGGCGCGTTTGGGAGGAAATATTTCTCCGGCGGATACAGGATTCATGGGCGTGAGGCTTGAAAAAAACCAATATTTGGGTTACAATAGGTGAGTAAATTGTCATTTTGTTAACAACAACTTGGAAAGGGTGTTTTTCATGGATTATTCAAAAAAGAAGACAGTGGAAGACATTGACGTAGCCGGCAAGCGCGTGCTGGTTCGCTGTGACTTCAATGTTCCCTTTGACGCGGAGGGCAACATTACCGACCCCAAGCGCATCAACGAAGCGATGAAAACAATCCAATACCTGGTTGACCACAAGGCCAGAGTCATCCTGTGCTCTCACCTGGGCCGCCCGAAGGGCGAGGTCAACATGAAATATTCCCTCGCTCCCGTGGCCAAATATCTCTCTGAAAAGCTGGGCCAGGAAGTCAAAATGGCCGCCGACGTGGTGGGCGAGTCCGCCAAGGCAATGGCCGCTTCCCTGGGTGACGGCGAAGTAGGCGTGATTGAGAACGTCCGCTTTGAAAAGGGCGAGACCAAAAACGATCCGGAGCTTGCAAAGGCCATGGCTTCCCTGGCTGAAATCTATGTCAACGACGCGTTCGGCACGGCGCACCGCGCCCATGCCTCCACCGCGGGCGTGGCCGATTATCTGCCCGCTGTGTGCGGCTATCTGATCCAGAAGGAAATTTCCATCATGGGCAACGCCCTGGCGGATCCCAAGCGTCCCTTTGCGGCCATTCTGGGCGGCGCCAAGGTTTCCGACAAAATCGGCGTAATCAACAATCTGCTGGATAAGGTGGATACCCTGATTATCGGCGGCGGTATGGCTTACACCTTTATGAACGCCCTGGGCTACAGCGTGGGCACCTCCATTTGCGAGAGCGACAAGGTGGATCTGGCCAAGGATATCATGGCCAAAGCAAAGGATAAGGGCGTAAAATTCCTGATCCCCGTGGATAACGTGGTGGGCAAGGAGTACGATCCCAACACCGAGCACCAGACCATCAATTCCGACAAGATTCCGGACGGTTGGATGGGCCTGGATATCGGACCCAAAACCCAGGAGCTGTTTACCGACGCCATCAAGGGCGCGGGCACCGTAGTATGGAACGGTCCGATGGGCGTTTCTGAGTGGGAGAACTTTGCAGCCGGCACCATCGCGGTAGCAAAAGCAGTGGCCGAGTCCGGTTCCATCTCCATCATCGGCGGCGGCGATTCCGCGGCGGCTGTGGAGAAGCTGGGCTATGCCGATAAGATGACCCACATCTCCACCGGCGGCGGCGCTTCCCTGGAATTTTTGGAGGGTAAGGTGCTTCCGGGCATCGCCTGCTTAAACGATAAATAAGATCCCTTTGCGGCGGCCCCGGTTCTCCCGCAGAGCCGTTTCGGGGCTTGATGCAAGCGATCAAAACGCAGCAAACGGCGGGAGTCTCACAAGGTGGCGCCCGCCGTTTTTTGTATAAAAAGGCCGGAACATCCCCGGGGGACGGGCATGTTCCATTCCTCTCAGCGCCCAAGAAAACAAAATGAAACATAAGGAGAAGGATTTCCATGAATAAGCAACTGAGAAAAGCTGTGATTGCCGGCAACTGGAAAATGAACAAAACCCCCGCCGAGGCCAAGACTCTGGTGGAAGAGATGATCCCGCTCACCAAGGACGCCGACTGCGGCGTTGTCGTGTGCGTGCCCTATGTGGATCTGTGCACCGTGCTGGACGCCGTCAAGGGCACCAACATCGAGGTGGGCGCGGAGAACTGCCACTGGGAGAAATCCGGCGCGTACACCGGTGAGATTTCCGCCGATATGCTCACCTCTATGGGTGTGAAATATGTGATTATCGGCCACAGTGAGCGGAGAACCTATTTCGGAGATACCGACGTCACCGTGCAAAAGCGCGTGCGCGCCGCCCTGGACGCCGGATTGACCGTAATTCTGTGCGTGGGCGAATATCTGGAGCAGCGCGAGCAGGGCGTTACCAACGAGCTGGTGGCCATGCAGACCAAGATTGCCCTGGGCGGCGTGAGCTGTGAAGAGCTCAGCCGTGTGATTATCGCTTATGAGCCTGTGTGGGCCATCGGCACCGGAAAGACCGCCACTGCGGAGCAGGCCAACGAGGTGTGCGCCGAGATCCGCCGCGTGCTCAGCAGCCTGTACGGCTCCGAAGCCGCCAACGGCGTAACCATTCAATACGGCGGTTCCATGAACGCCAAAAACGCCGAGGAGCTGCTCGACCAGCCCGACGTGGACGGCGGTTTGATCGGCGGCGCGTCCCTGAAGGCGGAGGATTTCTCCATCATCGTCAAGGCGGCCTCCCGATAAGCGAAATACAGCCGCCGGTTCCATCCGCGAGCCCTGCCCCTTACCCGCGCATTGCGCCGCAAGGGGCGTCGTGACGACGCGCAGACGTGGATTCATCGGGCGTATCCGCGGAATAACGGCTTCCAAACAGGGGCGGACCTTGGTCCGCCTCTTCATGGTTTCAATCCGATCCGGGCGCGAGAGGCGCAATCCCTGTATGAAAGGCCCGGAAAGGACAACGGAGTAAAGGAGAATATTGGATGAAAAAACCTTTGATTTTAATGATTCTGGACGGCTTCGGCATTGCCGGGGACCAAGGCAACGCCATCAAGGCGGCCCATAAACCCAACATCGACCGGCTGTTCTCCCAAAACCCCATCACCCAGATCGGCGCTTCCGGCATGAACGTGGGCCTGCCCGACGGCCAGATGGGCAACAGCGAGGTGGGACACACCAACATCGGCGCGGGCCGGGTGGTGTACCAGGAGCTGACCCGCATCACCAAGTCTATCCAGGATGGGGACTTCTTTGAAAACCCGGAACTGCTCCTGGCGGTGGAAAACGCCAAAAAAGCCGGCAAGGCCCTGCATCTCATCGGCCTGCTGTCCGATGGCGGCGTGCACAGCCACAATTCCCACCTGTACGCCATTGTGGAATTGGCAAAACGCCACGGTCTTGAGCAGGTGTATGTCCACGCTTTGCTGGACGGCCGCGACGTGCCTCCCTCCTCCGGCAAGGATTTTGTGAAGGAGTGCGCCGACAAGCTGAAGGAAATCGGCGTGGGCAAAATTGCCACCGTCATGGGCCGCTATTACGCCATGGACCGTGACAACCGCTGGGAGCGCGTGGAAAAGGCCTATGCCGCCATGGTGTACGGCGAAGGCAACCGCAACCCCGACCCGGTAAACGCGGTGGAGGAATCCTATCAGGCGGACGTTACCGACGAGTTTGTGATTCCCACCGTGTGCGCGGACAATGCCGCCATCTGCGAAGGGGATTCCGTGATCTTCTTTAACTTCCGTCCCGACCGCGCCCGCGAGATCACCCGCACCTTTGTGGATCCTGATTTCACCGGGTTTGCGCGCAAGAAGGGATTCTTCCCCCTGACCTATGTGTGCATGACCCAGTACGACGCCACTATGCCCAATGTGGAAGTGGCCTTCAAGCCCCAGTCCCTCGCCAACACCTTTGGAGAGTACATCTCCGACAAGGGGTTGACTCAGCTGCGCATCGCGGAAACGGAGAAATACGCCCACGTAACCTTCTTCTTTAACGGCGGCGTGGAAAAGACTTATCCGGGTGAAGATCGCGCGTTGATTAATTCCCCCAAGGTGGCCACCTATGACATGCAGCCAGAAATGTCGGCGTATCTGGTCACTGACGAGGTAATTAAGCGCATCGAGAGCGGTAAATACGACGTAATTATTTTGAATTACGCCAACTGCGACATGGTGGGGCATACCGGCGTGTTTGAAGCCGCCAAGGCCGCTGTGGAAGCGGTGGACCAGTGCGTAGGCCGTGTGACCGATGCCGTTGCCAAAATGGGCGGCGTGGCGCTGATCACCGCCGACCACGGCAATGCCGACAAGATGTATGAGGACGACGGTTCCCCCTTCACCGCCCATACCACCAATCCGGTTCCCTTCTGTGTGGTGGGCTATCCCTGCGAACTGAGAGAGGGCGGCAAGCTGGCCGACATTGCCCCCACTATGCTCAAGATTTTGGGTCTGCCCCAGCCCAAGGAGATGGACGGGGTCAGCATTATCAAGTGATTAATTTTAATATTTTAATATAAATGGAAAGAAGAGCTGTGACCAGAGGTCACGGCTCTTCTTTTTCTAAACAGGATGTATAATTGTCGGTTTCCAAACTTGTTGATTTGCCATAGATCCCTATGTTCTATTGCACCCGCTCATGCCGCGGGGGCACGTACTTTCTCTTGCGCAAGAGAAAGTACGCAAAGAGTGCGTCCAAGTGGGTTTCACCCCCTTGGAGAACCCCTGAA
>JAAWNT010000003.1 GCA_022799115.1 Clostridiales bacterium
GCTGACCGTTACGGAAGCAACACAAATTAAAGTTACCTTCAAAGCGGCTTCCAGCACACCTGAGACACCGGATACTGGCGATTATACATCGATGTTGATTCCGGGACTCGTTACCTTGATGGCCGCCTTGATTCTAACTGGCATTTATTTGTCCGTCTACCGCAACAGAAAAAAAGATCAGTTCTGATTCTGCTTTCTTTTCACTCCTTTCTTTCATAGAAGACGAAACGGCTCGGCAGTTTACTGTCGGGTCGTTTCTCTATCGGTCCGATTACAACTGCATCAGACTTTGGATTTCTTATTATGGTTGGAGAGAAAAATAATTCATTCAATCCCCCGATGCATATATGCATCGGGGGATTGATCCTTCGTACCATAAAGCGAATGAGCAACCGTTATCATAAAACTACACGTAACTATTGATAACGCACCCTACACGTTCGAGCAAAAAATAAGGAGCTACACCTAGTAGCTCCTTTGAAAGAGTATGCCCGAACTATCACAAACTACAAATATTTCCGGATTTACTGTCAAGAAGTTACGAAAGAGATACCAGCGAAAAATTCTGAGGAGGATGTAAACTCACAGAAAGTTAATAGCTCTTCGGAGGCGTTGCGCGCGCTTGCAAACAAACAGTTGCAGAAAACGGGACTTTTAACGGAAAGGCGGAGCAAGGTTTTTCGCAACGCGACAAACCCATGAGTGAGACGGAGGCTTTTTTCTCAAAAAATTAGTCGTTTCTCCATAAAAATTGGCCAATTCATTCTGAAAAATAGGAGTCTCCTCTTAACAGGAAGGGTCGCTGTTTTTTGTATATAAAATTGGAATTTCCCGTGACTTTTTTTTGAATTTGTGATAAAATGTGCCCCAAAAAGGATCTCTCCCCACTTGCCGTGCTGAACCGTTCCCAATACAAGAAATGAGGATATTGGGGGAAGCTCCCGTAAAAAGGAGAACATTATGACAGAAAAAGAAAAATCATTGCAGGGATATCTTTACAACCCTATGGAGGAATCCCTCATCAAAGAACGGGAGGCCGCAAAAGACCTATACTTTGAATACAACCGAATACGGCCTTCCGATTACGAACAGCGGACTGCTCTGTTAAAAAAATTGCTGGGCGGCTATCAGCAGCATTTTCTGATCGAGCAGCCCTTTTACTGCACCTATGGATATCACATTACTCTGGGAGAATACTTTTTTGCAAATTTGGATTGCACCATTTCCGATGGAGCGCCCGTCGTCTTTGGGGACCATGTGTTCATCGGTCCTCACGTATCTTTTTTGACCGAAGGACACGCCTTTGATCCTCAGCTGCGAAGTGAGGGTTATGAGTATGTAGCGCCGATTCATGTGGGACACAATGTTTGGATTTGCGCCAATGTATCGGTTCTGCCAGGCGTAACCATCGGAGACAATTGCATCATTGGAGCGGGAAGCGTAGTCAGCCGCGATATTCCGGCGGGTTCTTTGGCAATGGGAAACCCCTGCCGGGTAGTACGCCCCATCACTCCGGAGGATCGGGATAAGTTCCCTTGGGCGCCTGAATACACATAAAAGGAGGAAGAAGATGGACTCTCAGCATTGGAAGGATCGTATGCACAACGGGAAGGTGTATTTTACCACCGATGAAGAATTGATGCGGGAACAGACGAAATGCCTGGATCTGCTTTATGACTTTAACCACACTCGCCCTACCGAGCTGGAAAAACGAAACGCACTATTACAACAGCTTTTCGCAGAGGTGGGCGAGAACTGTTACATTGAACCGCCCTTGTGCGCCAATTGGGGCAAGCATACTCACTTTGGCAATCATGTCTACGCTAATTTCCATTTGACACTGGTGGATGATACCCACATCTATGTGGGAGATTCAGTGATGTTTGGGCCAAACGTAACCGTGGTGACAGCCGGACATCCGGTCGATCCGGAATTACGCCGGAAGGTGGCGCAATTTAATATCCCGGTGCATATTGGAAATAACGTGTGGATTGGGGCTGGGGCAATCATTCTGCCCGGCGTTCATATCGGGGACAACTCCGTCATCGGGGCGGGAAGTATCGTGTGTAAGGATATCCCCGCTAATGTGGTGGCTGTGGGCAATCCCTGCCGGGTAATGCGGGAAATTGGAGAACGAGACCGGGAGTACTATTATAAGGATCGTCGGATCGATCTTTAATCTGCGGATTCCATGCGCCGTACCGCACATGCGATAGACCTTTTAACGTTTTTTCACTGCGCTTAACCAGAGAATGAGCAACTTGGGATTTTCCCAGGCTTGATTGCACACAGCCAAACTTAATTTTGTTCAGAATCTGGAAAAAGCCGCGCCGGTTTTCATAAACACACACGCCAAAAAGGCCGTCTCTCTGTTTTTTAAACAAGGAGACGGCCTTCTCTTATTAGCCAGATTAAAAACAGGGGTTAGCCCGCAAATAGCTGAACCCAATACAGCCTTCCGCCCGATTCATATACCCCTACTCCTATTTTGGTGTAAGAGCTATTCAGGATGTTGGCTCTATGGCCGGAAGAATTCATCCAGGTTTCCATTACCGCCTCAGGGGTTCTCTGTCCCCAAGCGATGTTCTCTCCCACTGTGCGGTAGGGAATGGTGATCGCAGTGGAAAACTTACTTCCGTCCGGACGAGTGTGGTCAAATTTTGTCACAATTTCTTTGGCGCGCACGGTTGCGTTTGCGCTTAACTCCTCATGGAAGGTAAGATCGCTCAATCCGGCCTTTCGTCGTTCTTGATTGACCAACTCAAAAACCTGGCGCGCTCTAGCGGCCGCGTTGTTGCCTGAGGGACGAGAAGGAGTTTCAGGCACAGACGGCGTAGAACTCGAGGGCGCAGATGAAACCGGCGGCCGAACCGAGGGTGACGAGGATACCGGAGGGATCGTGGAAGGCGATGAGGATACCGGCGGTTTGGGGGAAGACCCAGAGGGCTTACTGGTATTCCAATTTAAAGAGCTGGAAGAGGAAGCCGTTGATGGAGTGGGATGCGAAGACGGCTTTTGCGCGGAAGAGTTCTCCGGTACAGGAGAGGGGTGTTCCACAGGCGGCTGTTCCGTATCATTCGCTGGCTTCTGGTGCTGCTGATCCGGATTTTCCAGCTCCTGTTTGGATTCTTCCCCGGAATTCAGCTGAGAGTCGGCGGGAGGCAACGATTCCAACCGATCTTCCGATACGGATGCTTGTCCCTGCTGCTCGCTTTGTCCTGAGACGCCAGGATGCTGCGGAGCCGGTTGGGAACAAGAGGATAAGGTCAACATTAGACCAACGCATAGCCATATCAAAAAACTGCGTTTCATATTTACTCCTTTGCATATTGACTAATTGGAATTTTCCCGTGTCTGTTATTCACCTTATCATATGTTCCCCCTAACGTCAATGGAAATTGGAGGCGCCTTTACCGGGTATTGCCTCTCTTAATTGCCCCGCAGATGGTTCCGTGTGGATCATTTCATTGTTGCACGAATCAATCTTTCCGTTTTCCACTTGATTTTCATATTTCTCCATCTGTTTTGTTGTATACCAGTCACATCACGCTGACAGTTTATACTATTTACACAATAAGTATTTTATGTTTTATACAAATATCATCTTTTACTCTTTCTTTTATAGAATTATTAAATTATAATATTGTTAATAAATGATATTTATTGTAATTGCGAGGTGTGGTCACATGTATATTGCGCATATCAGTCAGGACGGCAGACGTCAACCTCTCTCCGATCATCTGGCAAACACTGCAAAGCTTGCCGAACAATTCGCTTCTGTCTTTGGCGCAGGCCCCTGGGGACGCCTGGTAGGTGAACTTCATGATATTGGAAAGGCTGGAAAGCAATGGCAGAGCGCTCTGCTCCAGGGAAGCTCTCTGTCAATGGACCACTCAATCGCTGGAGCTCAGGAGGCCGCCGAGTTTTGCGGTCTAATGGCCGCTTATTGTATTGCAGGACATCATTCGGGGCTTCCCAACGGAGAACAAACACCCCGCCAAGGCGCCACTTTATTGCAATGTCTGCAAAAGAAAATACCAGAGCTTCCCCCCATACAGGGATTGACCTCCATCCAGTTTCCAAGCCATCCACAGATAAAGCCGTTGGGAAAAGGTGGATTTTCCGTATCTTTTTTTATCCGAATGCTCTACTCCTGCTTGGTAGACGCGGATCTGTTGGATACCGAGCGCTTTCTTACCCAAGGCAAAACTCAGCAATTGCCTTACGACGATATCCTGAATATTTTAGGAAAACTCACCATCTCAATAAAATCAATGTTCCCGCCCGGGAGTAAAACAAATGAATTACGAACCAGACTTTTGCAAAGTTGTGCCGAGCAAGCGGAGCGATCCCCCGGACTGTTTACCCTTACCGCCCCATCCGGATGCGGAACGTCGGTTTCTTCTTTGTACTTTGCTTTGCGACATTCGGTGAAATACAACAAGCGTAGGGTGATTACCGTCCTTCCCTTTTCCAGCTTTCTTGATCAAACCGTGTGGGAATATCAGAAGCTGCTTGGAGATCAAAACATAATCTGTCATGCGGCGGATTGGGGAAACGATGATCGGGAGGATACTCCACAAGCGCCCCCCTCATCCATGCGATTTGCTTCCGATAATTGGGACGCCCCGATTGTAATCACCACCAATCAGTCCTTTTTTGAGTCTTTTTATTCCAACCAGGCCTTTTCCTGTCGTAAGCTGCATAATATCGCCAACAGCGTCATTTTGATAAACGAGGCGCAGCTTATTCCCTTGCCCATGCTCTACTCCTGCATGCGGGTACTGGGTGAGCTGGTTTATAATTATGGGTGTACCGTGGTGCTGTACGGCATCATGCCAGCCCCGCTTAAGGCATATCTTCCTACGGAACTCCATGTTCATGAGCTGTGTCCATTTTATCGGGATCTGTCGGCATTTTACCGGCAAATCCAAGTGGTATTTTTGGGAAAACAATCCAACGAAATGATAGTCAACCGATTGATGAATCAAAACCAAGCGCTTTGTATCGTCAATACTTGTGAACAGGCATGTTCTCTTTATAAACGCACCCGAGGCGAGGGATGTTATCTGGTGACCTCCTTGCTTTATCCCGAACATCGATTGAAAATCCTCGCTGAGATTAAGCAACGCTTAGCTTCCGGTAAGACCTGCCGCGTAATTGCCACCGGTATAGCCGAAATCGGTATGGATGTGAATTTTCCCTCTGTTTATCGCGCGCAAGCCGGATTGGACCGATTGATCCAGGCAGCCGGCCTATGTAGCCGAGACAATCGGTACGCCCGCCAGCGCTGCACGCTTTCAGTGTTTCGGCCGGAGGAAAAATACAGGGATTCTCAACTTCCTCTTCTCTCGCTTTCCTTGGAGGCATTGGATACGGTGGTGCATGAATATGAATTCCCCTGCTCAACAGAAGCGTTAATGGCCTATTATCGGGAACTTTACCGCCAGATGGAACGGCTGTATCCCGATCAAATCGTTGACGTTTTGGATCAAGGCATCCGCGGCTGCCGGTTTCCCTTTGCCAATGTTGCGCAGGACCAGCATTTTTTTGCTGAAAATTTGCGCTCCGTCCTGATCCCCGCAGGCTCGGACGGAATCCAGATCGTCCAGCGGCTGAGATCCGGGGAACGTAATCGGGATTTAATGCGTAACGCAGGCAGATTTATGATTTTTCTTGCTCAAAAGCATTGGGATATGCTCAATCGTGAAAATGTGTTGGATGTGTTGGATTCAGAACTGGCCGTGCTCAACCGCTCCTCTTGTTATCTGGATACCGCCGGTTTAGCAATGTCTCTCTTTTATCGGGAGGAGGATTAGATAAGCATACTTTCATTCCGGAACATTTCAGATTTATGGCGGCGAGTTTGCTTTGAGATAAACGGTAGCGCTCTTCTTCCGTTTCCCAGAGAGATTGCCAGGAAAAAACCCAATAAAGAGAAGCCATCCCGCAGGATTCCCGCGGGATGGCTTCTCTTTATTGGTTTTTTTAATTTTTCAATGTGCCGTCTGCATTGAATTGCTCTAAGGTCATATGCCCAGTGGGATCAATGATGACCGTTTGATTGTTTCCATATATGAATTTATAAACCTGCTCTGTCGTGCCATCATCCTGAATGATTGTCACTTCGGTGGCCCTGCCGGCATCGTCATAGGTGATCCGTGCGTTATTCACAGCTACGATATAGCGTTCCCCAGCATTATAGAGGCATCTCGTAATGCGGGTATCCGGGGCGGTGATTTCGTAGGTGTTGCCCTTTGCTGTTGCATGGAAATTGATGTCCATGGTGGCATCCGGGCTGGGAGCTACCGCAATGTATTTGGCGGTCAGGCGAAGATTATTGGCAAATCTGGGTTCAAATTGATAGCCCGCGTTTTTGCTGTTAACGACAAAATCAAGAAAATCGCTTTCGCCCCAATCGCGCCAGCCAAGCACCCAAGAACGCTCTCCGGCGGGTTCGTGTGCTACAATCTCGCGAACTCTGCCCTTTTCGTCCAGATAGGTCACATGTCTTCCTGTAGTGATCTTTGTGGGAACACCATTTTCTATCGACAGTTCTCTGCCCATTTCATCGATATAATTATTTGTGGCGGTAAAGTGATATAAGCTGCCTGTTTCGTCGATGTATTCGTAGACGCCTGGTTCGATTTCGGTGAGCTTACGCTCATAGTTTAATCTCCAACCGATTCCAATCCAGTTTTGGTAGTCGTCCAAAGAATTCCATGAGGAGCTGAGACCAATCTCATTTCCAGAGTGAATTCCGGTATTGATGGTTACGTTTCCGCTATAGTGATTCACCAGAAGTTCCACATCTCCCGTGTAATCCGGCTGCAACGACCATTTGCTGTACGTGCCAGTTGCGACGACTCCCACGCTGTTGTGCCGAGCCAACAACTCGTCCGGAATAGAGTTCTCATCCGAGGCCGTCTGTGCAAATACCATACTGATTGATACCATGACTGCCAACATTGCGCTGAGTAAACATTTTCCTAATTTCTTCATCTTTTACACTCCTTTTTTGTATTAGTACGACGTACAAGAGTAATATATATTATTTATCTACGAAAATCAATGATTATTTTTAAACTTTGTATAATTAATATGAATTATTTTTTATCATTTGTTTATTATTATTATATATTTTCCGTATTTATTCTTCTTTTCGTGAATAAAAACCCCTTATCAATCAAGATACGACGATTTCTAGATCGAGCCGATTTTTCAGATCATCGGCTTTATATCTCCTAGCTTATCCAACCAAATTCAATGAAGAACTCCACGGAAACAAAAGCTTATGAGGAAATCGAGATTTTTGATTGATTTTCCAGAAATTTTATGTTATACTAATTTTCGCTGATTTATGCTGGTGTGGCGGAATCGGCAGACGCAAGGGACTTAAAATCCCTCGGTGGCAACATCGTACCGGTTCAAGTCCGGTCACCAGCACCACAAAATCCGAACCTTGTCCCTATTGAGGGCGGGTTCGGATTTGTTTTATACATTTATACTTGATAATTAGTAGAAAAAGGCAGAAGAGAGGTATTACCTTTTTCTGCCTTATAAAGATGTTCCATAACATAAATTTCTCATGCGAAAAGAAAGATGTTTGGAATGATAAGCAAAGGTAAGGAAATCCCGAAGAGAAAGACACTTGACAATAGTAAGAAAATCAGATATTATATCTTTGGTTAGTTGTGGCTAACCGAGAGCTTCTACTTTATTAACGAGCAAATACGGCCGAGAGTGCCGGACGCCACACCATGAAATATTTTCTTTTACACGGCAGGCCCTCCGTAATTCACAGCGGGGGCCTGTTGTGCTATGGGAACACTCTGATTTCGAAAAAAAGCAAGAAACAGCCGGTATATCCCCTTCTTTTTCACTTTTTATCCCATTCAAGCATAAACTGAATGGAAGGGAGATGAGCCGATGCAGTACATCAGAGTAAATGGAGGGGTAAAAATAGCGGTACAGCAGTACAATCCCTCCGGAAGCCGACCGGTCTTGATGCTCCATGGTTGGCCGTTGAATCAAAATATTTTTGAATATCAGCTGGAACCGCTTCTGAGTGCGGGCCACCGGGTGATCACAATGGATTTCCGGGGCTTTGGCCGGTCGGATGTTACCTGCGACGGCTACTCCTATAACCAGCTTGCGGGGGATTTGTATCAGGTGGTGCACGCTCTGGGGTTATACCGGTTCACTTTGGCCGGGCATTCTATGGGGGGCGCGGTGGCGCTGCGTTATATGAGACGCTTCCACGGCTACGGTGTAAAAAGGCTGGCGTTGTTGGCAGCGGTTCCCTGTCTGACTCAGAGGGAAGGCTATCCCTATGGCGTTGCCAAAGAGGTGGCCGACCGCTGGCTTTCGCTGGCTGCCACAGACCGGCCGCAGTTATGCGAAAGCATAAGCAAAGCTATGTTCGCGGCCCCGCACAGCAAGGCTATGATCCGTTCTATGGAACAAATTGCGCTCAGCGCCTCCGGAGTTGGAACGCTGCGGGCGGGTCGGTCCATGGAAGAGGAGGACTGCCGCCCCGACTTGGAGGCGGTACAGGTGCCAACGGCTATCTTTCACGGAAAAGAAGACCGTGTAACCCCCTTTGATCTGGCAGAATACACCCAGTCCCAGATTAAAGATTCTGCTCTTTACCCATTGGAACACAGCGGACACGGCCTTTTCTGTGATGAACCAGAACTATTTCATCAGCAATTTTTACCCTTTTTAACAAACGGATAAGAGTAGCAATTCAAATAAAAGGCAAACAGGCCGCCAATCAGGCGGCCTGTTTGCCTTTTGATACCAAAAGAAACGCGCTTTTACGCCACATCGGATCTCTATGGGAAGCAAACCAATGTAGCACGTCTCACAATCCCTGATTTTTGATGAACTGCAGTGCTACCTGGCGAATCAAAGGGTCGCTTAAATCCCCGAGCCTTTCCGTCAGTTGTTCACTCTCTAATAATATAGGATGTGGCACATCGATCACGATGGCCCCGTTCCTTACCAGGATAGGTACAGCCTCCAACGGTGAAAGATTGACCAGGACTACGCTGATCTCTTGGTTTTGATAGAGGGCATTCCAAATTTCCCAAGCATGAATCATGATATACCGTTCCTTTCAGATAATCATAATCGTAGAATAACATAAATTCATGAAAAGAATAAATATAAGTGAACTTTGTTCACAATAAATAATTTTTAATAATTATAGAGTAGGAGTCACTTCATTGCAATAGCCCGGATACATTTTACCGAAACTCCGCCATTGCACATTGACAGTATCTGTGGTACTATCAAAAAATAAGCGGTGGAACACTCTGCGTGGGGGAGGGACTTTATGCCCAAATGGAATTTATGGCATGGCTGCCACAAAATTAGTCCAGGCTGCGCCAATTGTTACGTTTATCGAATTGATGAAAAATATGGCCGGGACAGCGGCGTGGTTACCAAAAACCAGGACTTTAACCTTCCTGTCCGGCGTACCCGTACCGGGGAGTATAAGATTCCTTCCGGAGAAATGGTCTACACCTGTTTTACCTCCGACTATTTTCTTGAAGACGCGGACTGTTGGAGGGAGGAGACTTGGCGCATAATCAAGGAACGGGAGGATCTTGAATTTCTGATAATCACCAAACGCATCCACCGTTTTTTGCAGTGCGTTCCCAAGGATTGGGCGAACGGATACCCCAACGTACATATCTACTGTACCGTGGAAAATCAGGATCGTGCGGATTTTCGCCTTCCTCTGTTTTTAGAGGCCCCTATTCGCCATAAAGGCATTGTGTGCGAGCCGCTTTTAGAGAAAATCAATCTTTCGCCCTATCTGTTTCCCTGCATCGAAGAGGTAATAGCAGGGGGAGAGTCGGGCCGTAATGCCAGGCTTTGCGACTACCAGTGGGTGCTGGATATTCGCAGGCAGTGCATCAAGTACAATGTGCCGTTTCATTTTAAGCAGACGGGCGCGTTATTCCGCAAGGATGGAGCGGTTTACCGTATTCCCAGAACATTTCAGCACGCACAGGCGCGCAAAGCAGCCATTGATTACCGCTGGAAAGAGGGAAAACCGGTGTAAGAGGGAAAGAGGGTATGGGCTTCCCAAACGCTTGGAGTTTGTTCATGAAAGGCGGATGGATGGGTTTTACCGAGCGGTCGCGTTTTTTCGCGTATGGGAGGCAGGCGGAGCCTAAATATGTGATAAGAGGAGGAGGTTCCATGCGATATTCCCGCATTTGTTCCGGTGTGTTTGTGTCCAGACCCAACCGATTCCTTGCCATGGTGGAGATCGACGGAGAAATCCAGGCCTGCCATGTGAAGAATACCGGCCGGTGTAAGGAACTGCTCACCGAGGGCGCTGCGCTCTATTTACAGTGCAGCGACAATGCTAATCGAAAGACCCAATACGATGTGATCGCGGTTCAAAAGGGTGACATTCTCATCAATATGGATTCTCAGGCGCCCAATCGAGCGGCGGAGGAGTGGATAAAGCAAGGCGGCCTGCTGCCTCAGGTCACCTTACTCAAGCCGGAGACACGGTTTGAGGACTCCAGGCTGGATTTTTATGTGGAGACGGCCAACCGACGGATGTATGTAGAGGTGAAAGGAGTAACTCTGGAAGCGGATGGTTTGGCGCTGTTCCCAGACGCTCCCACTCAGCGGGGAATCAAGCATATCCGCCATCTGTGCCGTTGTGTAGAAAATGGGGACGAGGCGATGCTGCTCTTTGTGGTTCAGATGAAAGGCGTGCGAGGGTTGTCTCCCAATGACGCCACTCATCCTCAATTTGGAGACGCCCTGCGAGAAGCGAAGCGAAAGGGCGTTCGCATTGAAGCAAGAGACTGCATAGTAACTCCGGATTCCATGACCATTGCGGACGAAATTCCGGTTTATCTATGAAAACAGGTATACAGCTGACCTGTGCTTTGTGAGAATAGATTGATCCGATGACAATATTAAAGAAAGAAGGGATTTCCTATGAAATCTTACCGCAAAGAGCTATGGTTTTGCATACCCCAACGCAGGGGTCTGGTCAATATCACCCCGCAGGTGGAACAAGCGCTCCAAGAGAGCGGGATACAGGAAGGACTGGTGCTGGTTAATGCCATGAACATCACTGCCAGCGTATTCATCAACGATGACGAGCCGGGTCTGCATCACGATTACGAGGTGTGGCTGGAGAAACTGGCTCCGGAAAAACCCTATAGTCAGTACCGCCACAACGGATACGAGGACAACGCCGACGCTCACCTGAAGCGGACAGTAATGGGCCGCGAGGTGGTGGTGGCGGTTACCAACGGAAAACTGGATTTTGGCACATGGGAACAGATTTTTTATTTTGAGTTTGACGGCAAGCGGAAAAAACACGCGCTGGTCAAAATCATCGGGGAGTGATTTCAAAGGCGTTTGATCTTTTTTTGTTTTGACAGATCGTTTTTTATACAAAAGCGATCCAGCTAATCAACCATGATGGACAAAACAACATCTTGTTTGAGAGAAAAAATATTTCAAAGTCTGATTTAAGTTGCATGTTAGAAAAAAGGCGCCGGAATTTAATAAGAAAGCGGAACCAGCGCTTATTTTTGGAAGAAATAGGGGGATTCTAATAGGGCATCCACATGCATCCATTCCATAAGAAATGAGGTGATTCGATGTCCTACATTGATCCTAAGCTGAGACCACGCTTCGAAACGTTATCCATCGATCTGAAAAACGCGATTCTGGAACGAGACGTTCAGCTGCATACCTTACAGGATTTAATCAATGTCTTAGAAGAGATTGTGTCAGAAGGTTAAAAAAACTCCCGCTTTGACAGGCGGGAGCTTTTTTATGCAGGAAGGCCGTTTGGATCTCACATTTCAATGTTGGCTTCATGACAAAAATTCGGGAGCTCTCAACAATGTCTCTGTTTGTAGAGCTTGTGAGATGTGATAAAATAAAAAAGAAAAATGGAAGTTGGCGGGTGAAAGCATGTTAAAAATAATAATTCTTGGAAGTCCTGGCGCAGGAAAAAGCACATTTGCACGAAGGCTTAGAGCTGCAACGAATCTTCCTCTGTATTATCTGGATATGCTGTGGCACAAACCGGATCAAACAAACGTCTCAAGAGAAGAATTTGACAGACAATTGAATGAAATTGTAAAAAAAGACAGATGGATTATTGATGGAAATTATCAGCGCACACTTGAAATACGTTTGAAAGAGTGCGATACAGTCTTTTTGATGGATATTTCATTGGAGGAATGCCTTTCAGGAGCAAAATCCCGTATTGGAAAGAAGCGGGAAGATATGCCATGGATTGAATCTGAATTTGACCAAGAATTCAAACAGGAGATCATCGATTTTCCCAAAGAACAGTTGCCTCAAATATATAAACTGCTGAAGGAATATCAGGGCAAACGGGAAATTGTTATTTTCAAATCAAGAAAACAAGCGGATGATTATTTAAATGAGTTTGAAAGCGGTCATTCGGCTATATCGGATTGCTGTTCCATATAAACGGCTGAGAGAGAAGTCCACAGACTGGGCAAATCGGATTCAAATACGGAGAGAATTCATGGGAATGTAAACGTTATCGGTTCTATTGTTCTGTCAAGCTGGTTCGTTGACTTTTATGATCTCATTTGCTATAATAAAACAAAATTAATAGAATTGATTGAGGCGTTCAGAAGTTACCCCTGTTGGTACGGCAACATGCTGTATGGTAGCTTTTGGGCGTATTTTTTTCGAGTAAAATTATACCATGGAGGGAAGCGTATGAAACGTGATTTGACACAGGGGAGCATCGGAAAAACATTGGTCCGATTTACCATTCCTTTAATACTAAGCGGTTTGCTCCAGCAGGTGTTCAATTGGGTGGATGCGTTTATTGTGGGAAATGTTGAGGGCGAATTGGCCCTTGCGGGAATTGGAGCAACTGCCTCCATCTACAACTTGTTTGTAACCGTAATCGTCGGATTTACATCCGGTGTTTCTGTGCTGGCGGCTCAGAAATATGGAATGGGTGAAAGAGAAACGCTAAAACGCATTTTGTCTTCCTTCACGCTGTTACTAGGCGGCGTCTTTTTTGTGATTGCGGCAATAGGGATTCCTCTGACTGATCCTGTTTTGGCCCTGCTGGATACCCCTGCAAACATTGTTTCTGTTGGAAAGGAATATTTACAAATTCTGTTTGCCGGTATCCCATTTTTGGCTGTTTATAATACATATTCCGCTGTATTAAGAGGATTGGGAGACAGCAAGGCCCCGTTCCTGTCTGTCCTGGTGTGTTCTGGAGTTAATGTTGCTCTGGATATTGTTTTTGTTATGGTCCTGCGCTATGGCGCGGCAGGCGCGGCCGCCGCTACGGTGGTATCCCAGATGACCATGACGGTATTTGTCATTGGTTATACCGTCAAAAAATATTCGATTTTGAGGTTCCGTTTTAATAGAATTGGAATCAGCAAATCTATAATTATAAAAGGAGCAAAATACAGCCTTCCTCCCGCCGTTCAGTGCGGGACAAGCTCGGTGGGAAATCTTGTGCTTCAACGGTTTATGAACGGATTTGGAGAACAGACGGTGGCGGCAATTACTACTTCTTATCGAATTGACTCTGTCATCATTCTGCCAATCGTAAATTTTGGATCTGGAATTGCTACTTTGGTTGCGCAAAATATGGGAGCGAGCCGTCAACAACGAGCCAAAAAAGTATTAAAAACAGGCTCCGTGATGATTGCAGTTGTGTCCTTATGTCTGACTGCGTTGATTCTCGTGGCTGGCGGAGGCCTAATATCCATGTTCGGATTGACGGCAGAATCGGTTGATATAGGAAAATCTTTTTTTCTATCTATTGCAAGCTGCTATATCGTCTATGGGTTGGCAATGGCGCTACGGGGATATCTGGAGGGAACAGGAGACATGCTGTTTTCTGGAATTGCGGGAATCGCTGCTTTGGGAGTTCGAATCGTTGCTTCCTATGCGTTTGCCGCCCTATTTGGAAATATGGTGATTGCTTATGCAGAAGCATTTTCATGGGTGGTTCTATTAATTGTTTATCTGTTGCGTTTTTTACAGAAACAACCTCAAAACAGGTCCGCGCCGGACAACAGCGCCGATAAGCCTATATCATCCCGTCGGCTTACATCGCCAGAGGGAGCTATGACGGGAAAGAACGAAGGAGGCTAGGTAGAACGCCTCCGAAAGAGGAAACAAAAAATACGGAGTACGGTATAAAAAGCAATATTTATGCACAGAAGGCGGACCCTCCAAAAGGGTCCGCCTTTGCTATTTATCATATGAAATGGAACAAACAAAACATGTGAAACATCCATTATGTTCTGTTATATGCCGTTGAACGCGTGTAATACTCCCGCCTGCTATAGAGACTCGCGGTCAGAAGTCACCGAGAAAGAATCGGATAACAAGATGTTTTCCGAATTGGTGCCCACCATAACGTCAAAGTCTCCAGGCTCCACAACCCAACGGAAGTCGGAGGTCAGGGTGCGCATTTCCTTGACTCCCAAGGGAATGGAAACGGTCTTGGTTTCCCCTTTCTTCAGGAAAATCCGCTGAAATCCCTGGAGCTCTTTGATGGGACGGACTACCGAGCTGAAACGATCGTGCACATATACTTGGGGTACCGCCTCGCCGTCCCGGTTGCCGGTGTTGGTCACGTCAAAGATCACCTCCACCGTGTCGCCTGGGTGGATTTTCTTTGAGGACAGACGCAAGTTTTTCAAAGAAAATTCGGTATAACTCAAACCAAATCCAAAGGGATAAAGAGGGAGCCAATCCATTTCCACATAGCGCACCCCGCCCCCAGGCAAGCGGCTGTGATGGCAAGGGATTTGCCCAACGCTGCGGGGAAAGGCCATAGGCAAATGTCCGGAGGGATTGACATCCCCAAACAGAATTTCGGCAACTGCCTGCCCGCCTTTTTCCCCGGGAAACCAGGCTTCCAATATGGCGTCCACATGATCCTGCTCCCAGGTAATGGAAAGGGGACGGCCGTTTTGCAGTACCAAAACCACAGGGGTTCCAGTTTCCCAAACCGCCTTCACCAAATCCAACTGCTTTCCGGGAAGATTGAGATCGGTGCGGTCAAAGTTTTCTCCGCTGGTTTCCTCACTGTCTCCCACACAGACAATGGCCACGTCTGCCTGTTTGGCCAAAGCCACCGCTTCCTCCGGATGCTCCGGCCCTTCATTAAAGCCAAAGAGAACCCGGGCGCCCCGAGCGTCATTGCGGTATTCGATACGAATTTCATAGCTCTGATCCTTCACAAAAGAAAAGGGGATTATCTGATTGGCCGACTTGCCTTCCCAGCCGTCCACCACCAAAGCGCCGTCAATGTACAGACGCATACTATCCAGAGAGCTCAAACCGATGCATCCTTCGAAGCTGTAGTCAGGGCGCATAGTACCGGTCCATAACACACAAAACTGGCGGGTATCCACGTCCTGGTGCGGCTTGGAGTAGATCCAATTAAACTGGATTCCACGATCCACACGGGTTACCACTGGCGCGCCGTCGATGCTGCCGCCGTTGTAATACCGTCCGGTTAGCCCGTTTTTCCCATCTTCACTGAACAGCCAGCGCAGGGGCACGGGCTTAACCTCCTCGCCTAAAATACTGCACCCCTTGGCAAATAGAACTTCGGTCTCAGAGGAGACTTGGCGGCGGATCCCCTCCAGCACGGAGATGCTGTTTTCCGGATATGGATCATTGAGATAATCGCCCAGCACGGCGTGATCCGCATTGGGGCCGATTACGGCAATCTTCTTGAGGGACTTGGAAAGCGGGAGCAGATTGTTTTGGTTTTTCAGCAGGCAGATTCCCTTGCGGGCGATCTCCAACGCGTCGTCCTGATGCCGCTTACAGCGCATCACCTGTGAGGTCAAGCCCTCGTCCGTATAGGGATTATCAAACAAACCCAGTTGGAATTTTACCCGCAATACTCTGGATACCGCCTCATCCAGCACTTCCATGGGAATGATTCCTGCTTCCACCTGCCGGCGGATGCCGTTTTGATATTCTTCATGAGGAAAATCATACAGCTGCATGTCAACGCCTGCTTCCAGCCCCAATTTCATGGCTTCCTCCGGTGTTTGCGCCACGAAATGATCGGTGTGCAGCCGGGATACCGCGGTCATATCCGCACGGACAAAACCCGGCATTCCGAATTGTCCCCGAAGAACATCCGTAAGCAGTTCATGATCCATGGAAACAGGAATTCCGTCGATGGAGTTATAGGAGCACATGGTGTTGGTTGCTTTCCCCTCCACAAACGCCGCTTCAAAGACCGGCAGGCAGTAGGCGAAAACATCGTGGCGTCCCATAGTGGAGGGGGCGCAGTTGAGCCCGCCCACCGGATTGCCATATCCCACATAGTGCTTGGGCTCCGCCGCTACGGTATCGGGACAGTTAAGCCCGTCGCCCTGCAAGCCCTTGACCACTGCCTCCGCCATTTTGGCGGAAAGATGGGTGTCCTCGCCAAAGGTTTCCTCTGTGCGCCCGTAACGGGGATCACGGGCCAGGTCCATGACAGGACTAAAGGTTTCGTGGATACCCACGCTGCGTGCTTCCGTGGCGATTCCCCGGCCCATGCGGTAACCCAGCTCCGGAGAAAAGGTGGAAGCCAGGGTAATCTGCTGGGGATAAGTGGTAGCCCCGCGCTGGAAAAAGGAATGAAGGGCCTCTTCGCTAAACAGCAGGGGAATGCCCAACCTGGTGTTTTCTATGGCGTAACGCTGGAGCGCGTTGTTGACTTGGGCGCTGGAATTTCGGCTTTGAACGCTGCCGATTCCGGCATCGCCTATGGTTTGTTTTGCCTTTTCCCAATCGATGGATACCAACTCGCAGCCCGGCTGTTTTTGAAAGAACTCGTCTCCGGCATACTGGTCGATTTGGCGCACCTTTTCCTCCATCGTCATCCGTTTCACCAGATCTTGAATGCGCTGCTCAACCGGCAGATTTTTGTCTTTGTAAGGGAACATAACAACCTCTCTCTTTGCGATAAATTTTTCTTATTTTACTATACTTCTTACAGGAAGTATAGTCATTTAAGATAAAAAGCACATCTTGCACAAAGATAACATTTAAAAGCGTTGGATGCATGCGGGTAGTGATTCATATCCAGATGGAATCAGGGCTTTTCGAATACCGGGCAATACAAAAAGCTCCCGATCAAATCGGGAGCTTTTCGCAATAGAATAGAGAGGTAGATTAAAATACGATAAGTAGTAGGGGAGTTCTTAGAAGAATCTTTTCAGCAGGCCGCTGAAGCCGGCGCCGTGACGGGCCTCGTCTTTTGCCATCTCGTGAACGGTATCATGGATCGCGTCATAACCCAGCTCTTTGGCGCGCTTGGCAATCTGGAATTTTCCATCGCAGGCGCCGGCTTCGGCTTCCGCGCGCATCTCAAGGTTTCTCTTGGTGCTGTTGGTCACCACTTCGCCCAGCAGCTCGGCAAACTTGGCCGCATGCTCAGCCTCTTCCAGCGCATATCTCTTAAAGGCTTCGGCAACTTCCGGATAACCTTCGCGATCGGCTTGACGGCTCATAGCGAGATACATGCCGACTTCGCAGCACTCACCGTTAAAGTTGGCTACCAGACCGTCATAAACCTCTTGATCGATGCCGTTGGCAACGCCAATTTCATGTTCACAGGTATAGGAAGCGCCTTCCACTACCTCTTTGAATTTTTCCTTGGGAGCTTTGCACTGGGGGCAAAACTCGGGAGCCTCGTTACCTTCGTGGATATAACCACAGATGGTGCATACAAACTTTTTCATTGATTCATTCCTCCATAGCATAAAATATTTTCTTTTAAATCAAAGGGGATTCCCCTTATAAACAATGAGCGCAGGTGCCGTGGAAAACCAGATCGTGAAAATCAACCTGGCACTGATACTTTTTACCAATCCCCAAATCCAGACTTTTGTCTTCTGCAACATTGTCGCAATTGACGTCGATGACGCTTCCGCAAACTTTACAGATGAAATGCGCGTGGGGAGTGATGTTGCCGTCCAGCCGGTCTTGGCCGTTGACAACGCCGACACTGATGATGCTGCCTTCTTCCTTAAAACGGTTGATATTGCGGTATACCGTTCCAAGGCTCAAATCCGGGTAGACGGGCTTCAGAGTTTGATAGATCCAATCCGCAGTGGGATGAATTTTGGTCGAACAGATCGCCTGATAAATGGCTTCCCGTTTGCGGCTGTAGTTTTGACGCTTTTCCATTTCTAATCACCAAATTAATAATGATTCTTATTTCTTTTTTATTTTAACATACGGTAAGTGACTTGTAAAGTGCTTTTTTCAAATTATTTAGAAATATTTTCCGGGACTGCGTACTATAATTATTTATGGTGAAGAGCGTTGCTAAGGCAGATACACAGAACCGTTGATAACGCCTGATAAAAGTTTATCCAAAGGGGAATGGGCAAGGTATGTATTTGAATATTCGCATTCATAAAAGGATTGTAGGAGTAATTGTTCTGATCTTGGCGGCGGTTATCGGACTAGGTATTTGTTGCCTGCGTCCACCTGTGCAATCAACAGCCGTGCGACCGGATGAGGGGATTGAGGTGCCCATTTTGATGTATCACGGTATCCTCAAGGATAAAAAGCTGCAAGGCAAATACGTGATTTCCCCCGACCTGTTTGAAAGCGATTTAAAATATTTAAAGGACCACGGCTATAATACCATTGTGATGCAGGATTTAATCGACTACACCCATGGAGGCTCGCTGCCGGAAAAACCCATCATGATTACCTTTGACGACGGCTACTACAACAATTACCTCTATGCGTTCCCGCTGCTTAAACAATACGAGAGCAAGATGGTATTTTCACCCATTGGAAGATACGCAGATCAATATTCGGAACATCCGGACACCCGTGCCAGCTACGCTCACGCCAACTGGGATATGATTAATGAAATGATTCGATCCGGATATGTGGAGGTACAGAATCATTCCTACAATATGCATGCCAATACCAAGGAGAGAAACGGCGCCAAAAAGAAGAAAGGGGAGAGCATAGAAACCTATAAAAAAGTGCTTACCGATGATGTGACACTGGCGCAAAACACCATCAAGCAGCACACCGGATGGACGCCCACCACCTTCACCTATCCCTTTGGAGCCATCAGCGACGTGTCGCTGGATATCCTCAAGGAGATGGGATTTGAAGCTACGCTGACCTGCGCCAGTAAAAGCAATTACATCACCAGAGATCCCGAGTGCCTATATGGGTTGAACCGTTTTTTGCGACCGAATGGAATCAGCAGCGAACAATACTTTGCGAACATCCTAGGGTAAAAAAGAGATTTGCAGAAGGTCGGTGGAAATCTGTAAATAGTTCTATTACAAAACAGGAATTTTTTACTGTTTAATACTTAATGTAAACAGCGACGTGTGACATGTGGGTAACCATGGGAATCCATTGTGGATTTGTTGACAGATTGCAAACCTCATTGTTATACAAATAGCAATATATGTATATCATTTGACAAATTGCAATTCTTTAATCCCCAAAAACCAGTTTGACAGACAAGGAATTTGCTGTAGATTACAAGAGGTTTTGAACATATTCCTCCAGGCATAAGCCGCTGCTTTGGATGGCTTTGGCGTTTTCCACTCCTACATATCGGAAGTGCCAAGGTTCGTAAATCACATGGGTGACCGCCTGCTTGTCGGTAGGATATCGTTGGATAAAGCCATAGTCGGCAGCGTGTTCCATCAGCCAACGGTAACCCTTTGTGTTGCAAAAAGAGGATTCTACGGTGTTAAAATCCACTGCAAGGCCGGTATTGTGTTCGCTGGTGCCCGGTTTTGCCACAATGGTAGCGGCCTTGGTTTTGGCCGTCTCTTTATCATATCCCTGATTAATAAAATAATTGACCTTTCGGTTGTAAAGCCTGGTTTGAAGATCGAGGTCCCGATATCCGGAGGCCACCCATAATACCGCCCCATCTGCGGCTGCAGCCTCAAGCATTTCTTTTAGATGAGGCAGCACCCGCTGATCGATCTGAATTGACTGATAGCTACAAATCTGGGGTTGATAATGCTCCGGGATTCTATTATCTTTGTTGATAACCATCATGTTCCATGAGCAGCTATGGTTCCAGGAGGTAAACGAATCAGACGTGGGCGCTTGGGAGGATGGGTTACTAACAACAGGAGGGGCGCTGGAAACGGAAGGGGAAACCACCGTTACCGAAACGCTGGCGGTGATTTCTGGGTTACAGACCGAGGCCACAGTGACGATACAGCTTCCAGCTCCTATTCCCCGGATGGTTCCCGATCGGTCCACAACCGCCACTGTTTCGTCAGAGGAGGTCCAGATTTCGCCTTTGTCGCTGGCGTTGTCAGGCTCCATGGTAACCAGGGGCTGTTTGCTTTTTCCCGCAGACAGAGTAATGGTATCCAAGTTCAGAGTTAGTCCGGTTACTGGAATTTTGGCGGCGGCCACCGTTACCTCAAAAGAGGAGGATAAGCTGTTGCTCACTTTCACTGTGATCCTGGCGGATCCTGCACGGCGGGCTGTGATCCATCCGTTGGCGTCAATCTCCGCCACAGAGGGATCCTCGCTTTGAAAAATCACCGGGAGGCTGGCGCATCCCTTGGGCAGCAGGGAATAGCCGATAAGATGGCGCTGTCCCTCGATAAGCTGTAGTTGGTCTTGCGCGAACACCACTTGTTCCGGGACTGGTGGGTACTGCAAACGTTCCGGCATAGAAGACGAAACAGAGCCTTGTTGGGACGGACTGGACTCCACTTTTTCAGTGCTGGAGATGGTTTGTGTTGATAGATTACAGGCGGACAGGGTCACGGTGGACAAAATTAATGCCAACATCAAATCTATGTGAACATGACCGTTGCCTTTGTGACGATCAAAACCGTGAAAGACACGCATATGCCAAATCTCCTTTTCCTTTGATCTATATCTATTTTATCATATCACAAAATCATTCAAAAGTAAAAACAGCGGATACGAATAAGAAGTCACAACGGAAAAAGAGCGGGAGATATCTGTGAACTGCATCCCATTTGTAAGACAAGTATGATATACTTGTACTAAAAAATGGGGTGGAGTTCAGGATATTTCCCGCTGTTTTCTGATGTAAGCTCCCGGAACAGTCTCTTCAATTTTAAAAAGGAATGGTACAGATAGAAGTTCAAATTAGAAATGGTTCCAGATAATATCAATAAGAGAAAAGAGCCGGCAGATCTTTTGAAAGATCTGCCGGCTCTTCATTTGTGGATTAATCGCTGCTAAAAGGAAGCAGTGCCAGATGACGGGCGCGCTTGATGGCCACAGTCAGCTCACGCTGATGATGGGCGCAGGTGCCGGTCACTCTGCGGGGAAGAATCTTCGCCCGCTCGGAAATAAAGCGGCGCAGTCTGGCGATATCCTTATAATCGATGGATTCAACCTTGTCTACGCAAAAGCCGCAAACCTTTTTCCGGCCCTTACGGCCGCCGCGGCGGTTGTCTCTCTCAGGTCTTTCAGTTCTTTCAGCCATGATTGGTACTCCTTTCGTATTGTTCTCTCAAAAATCAAAATTAGAAGGGCAGATCGTCGTCGGTAGGAATCTCCTCGAAATCGCCGGTATCTCCATTGGAGAATGAGGCGGTGGGTTCCATCTCCGGACGGTTGTATCCGCCGGGGGCATTCTGCTGCTGGTAACCGCTGTTGGAATAACCCTGATATCCGCCCGCAGCAGGAGCGGAATTGTAGTTGTCCCGTTTGGCCTCGGCAAAGTGGACATTATCGGCCACAATCTCGAATGCCTTGCGCTTGATGCCTTCCTTATCGGTGTAGCTGCGGGTTTGGATAGAACCCTGCACCGCCACCAGCTGTCCCTTATGAAAATACCGGGAAACAAACTCGGCGGTGGATCTCCACGCGACGACATCAATAAAATCTGTCTGACGCTCGGCGCCGGACTTAACATAACTGCGGTCTACCGCCAGCGTAAAGCTGGTAACAGCCAGGTTGTTCGGTGTATGGCGTAGCTCGGGATCGGCGGTGAGCCTACCCATTAAAATTGCAGTGTTGAGCATTCCAAGTCACCTTCCTTTAGCTTTCCTTCTTGATGATGAGAGAGCGAAGGATACCGTCGGTAATCTTGTAGATACGATCCAGCTCAGCGGGGAAATCGGCTTCACTTGTGAAGTTAAAGAGCACATAGTAGCCTTCGGTTTCCTTGTTGATCATGTAGGCCAGTCTGCGTTTGCCCCACTCGTCAACACTGTCCAGGGTTGCATGCTTTTCGATCAGGTCCTTGAACTTCTGAACCATAGCGGCAACACCCTCGTCACCCAATTTCATTGAAATGACGACGACAGTCTCATAAGCGCTTTTTACATTTGCCATGTTTTCTTGCACCTCCTTTTGGACATTAGGCCCCGGTTTATCCGGAGCAAGGATGTTTATACACTACGGGATATCCCGCAGCGATAACAGATTAATTATAGCGGCCTGAAACGGCTTTGTCAATCATTGCTTTTTCTGATTCCATTTAAAAAAATTGTGGAAATATAAGTGAATTTTGCCAATGACTGCCAGTTCGGAAGCGCCGTTAGCGGATTATAGGGGTAAATCATAAAACCTCCATCTTTGGATAGATGGAGGTTTTAAGGCTTTGACGAGGCTTCCATACGTTCCTTTTGATTCGATTTTGCAATAAAAAACTCAACGCAGGGTTGCGGCGATTTCCTTGAGATATTGCTTGAATTGCGTGCCAATCTCCGGATGCTTAAGGGCGATTTCCACCTGGGCCTGCATGATGCCCAGCTTATTGCCCATATCGTACCGCTTACCAGTGAAATCTACCGCCACCATACCAGTGGTACGGGCCAGCTCGCACATAGCGTCGGTAAGTTGAATTTCGCCGCCGGCGCCGGGCTTTGTGCGGTCCAGAATATCAAAGATCTCCGGGGGAAGCACACAACGTCCCAAAATGGAGAACAACGAAAGAATCTGGTCGGGGGCAGGCTTTTCGATCATGTCGGTACACCGATATAGGTTGTCCCGGATGGGATCTACCTTCAAAGAGCTGTATTTCAAAATGGCCTCCGGAGACACCTCTTTGACCCCCAGCACGCCCTGTCCGAATTCCTCATATGCCCGGGTGAGCTGGCCGCAGGCGGGATCCTCTCCAATGATGACGTCGTCCCCATACAAAACCGCGAAGGGTTCGTTGCCTACAAAGGAACGGGCGCAGTTGACGGCGTGACCTAACCCTTTGGTTTCTTTTTGACGGACAAAATAGATGTTGGCAAGCCGGGAAATATCCACCACCGAATGGTACATTTCCTCCTTGTTGGCTCCGGTGAGTTTGGCTTCCAGCTCAGGCGCCCGATCGAAATGATCTTCAATGAGGCCCTTGCCGCGGTTGGTGATAATGAGGATGTCGGTGATGCCGGAAGCAACGGCTTCCTCCACGATATATTGAATGGCGGGCTTGTCCACAATAGGAAGCATTTCCTTTGGCATTGCCTTAGTGGCCGGCAAAACGCGGGTTCCCAGCCCAGCGGCGGGAATAACGGCTTTGGTAACTTTCATTTCATATCCTCCAGAATCGATAAGATCCCCTCAATCGTAAGGGTTATAGGAACAAAGGCAAATAGCTGATAATCATATAGGAAACCAGCAGGCAGATGGCCAGCGGAATGTTGACGCCGCCCGAAGTCTGCAACGATTTCAAGCGGGTTTCCTCAGGAGCAGACGTGGCGTTGATCTTTTTAACTTGGGAAACACAGTGGTGATAATAGAGCCGGTTGCCCTGAAATCCCACAAAAAAGCGCAAAGACCAGCTGAAAATGGTGGTGATAAAGGGAATATAGTAGGGCAGCTGCTCCCAAAACCCGAGATCGCTG
Organism: Clostridiales bacterium; assembly: GCA_022799115.1. Classification (GTDB taxonomy): domain Bacteria; phylum Bacillota; class Clostridia; order Oscillospirales; family Acutalibacteraceae; genus CAJFUH01. Next base: position 23,868 of record JAAWNT010000003.1, read on the forward strand.
ATTTTATCCAGCATCGCCGGGATGTAATCGATGGGTGTCGCTGTGCTTAAGTTCAGATTGGGCAAGGTTTCGAGCAGCGGCTCCCAGACAAATAGCTGAGTCATGAGACTGGCCACAGTGAGGGCAACCAGCAGCAGGGTAATCAAGATCCCATATTTATATTGTTTCCGGTAAAGCATCCAGCCTCCGGTAAACAAAAAGGCGCTGAAATTGAATTTTCCTTTCCCGGTACTTTTTACACGCTTGAATACCGGCAAAAAATAGGGGGCGTTGGGACCCACATATTTTGCCACGTCTGAAGCGGCGGCCCCGTCAAAATCCTCATTGGGATTGACGCCCCCCAGGGGATCGAACACAAAGGGGACCGGTCCTCCCATCGGCGGCTGTCCCTGCTGCCCGGGGAAGGGGTATCCTCCCGGCCTGGCTTCATTGGAAGTCAGAGGAAGCCCGCATTTATCGCAAAACAGGGCGTCTTTATAATTTTTCACGCCGCAGCGGGGGCAGGGCTTTACTCGCTGAGTGTCCTCCGGCTGTTCGGAGGGGTTGTCTTCCTGATGAGAATGGGGCGGTTTCCAGGCGCCGTCGGTTCCGTGCGCGTCGGCATAGACGCAGTGTCCCTCCTTGAGATAGCATTCACGGTGATAAGGCGCGCCGCATTCCGGACAGACAACGATGTCGTCTTGTGAAGTGAATTCCTTACCGCATACCGGGCAGGGAATGCCAGTGTAATCAATCATAAGCTCTCCTCCCTTTCCACATATTGTACCGAATTATTTGATAAACTTCAATCTTTCCGAAAGACTATTTACGTTCGCTTAACATTTGACCTGGAAATTTGGCCGAAAACCTGCCTTTTTTCTTTACTTTTTCCCATTTGTCCCTTATAATAAGCTGTCAGAGCAAACGGAAAAGATTCCTGAAAATGGAAGGACAAGGAGACAACCATGCTGCAATTTGAGGAACTGAAGCTGGCCCTGGAAAACCTGGCGCCGGAATTAAAAGAATTGGAAGACGCTCTGGGGATGGACGCCATGGAGCGGGAAATCGCAGAGCTGGAACAAAAGCAAGCCGAACCCGGCTTTTGGGATAACATGGAGGAATCCCAGAAAATCCTCCAGCGCTCCAGTTTTTTAAAGAATCGGGTGGAGGGATATCAAAAGCTGATGGCTTCCTATGAGGACGCTTTGGCCCTGATTGAATTGGGGGATGAGGCGGAAGACCTCTCTCTTCTGCCGGAGGCCCAGGAGGAAGCGGATAAAGTGAAGCAGGAGCTGGAGCGTCAGCGGCTGGATACCCTGCTTACCGGAGAATACGACAGTCATAACGCCATTCTGACCTTCCATGCAGGCGCGGGCGGTACAGAGGCCCAGGATTGGGCGGAGATGCTGTATCGGATGTACTGCCGGTGGGGAGAACGTCACCGTTATACGGTCAAAACTCTGGATTATTTGGACGGCGAGGAAGCAGGGCTGAAAAGCGCCTCCATCCTGATCGAAGGAACCAATGCTTACGGTTATCTCAAAAGCGAAGCGGGGGTGCACCGGCTCGTGCGGGTATCTCCCTTTGATTCCTCCGGGCGCAGGCATACCTCCTTTGCATCACTAGAGGTTATGCCGGAGATTGACGACACCATAGAGGTCAATATCGCCCCGGAGGATATTAAAATGGATGTGTTCCGAAGCAGCGGCGCAGGCGGACAGCATATTAACAAAACCTCTTCGGCGGTTCGCCTGACTCATATCCCCACAGGTATCGTGGTAGCCTGCCAGAATGAGCGTAGCCAGCACCAAAACCGGGAGGTGGCCATGAAGATGCTGGTTTCCAAGCTGGTAGAGATCAAAGAGAGGGAACATCTGGATAAGATTGAGGACATTAAGGGCGTGCAAAAGGAAATTGCCTGGGGGTCCCAGATTCGTTCCTATGTGTTCATGCCTTATACCCTGGCTAAAGATCATCGCACCGGATATGAGATGGGAAACATCAATGCGGTGATGGACGGAGAACTGGACGGCTTTATCAACGCGTATTTGAAAGCTGAGAGCCTGCACACGTTGGAAAATGATAACGGCTGATTAAGCGCTGTTTGTCTTTACGCCATTATAAACAGACCATAATCAAAAGAGTTTGGAACCTGTCCGCGCTTGTAGGAGCGGGGTTCCAAACTCTTTTTCATTACTCGTTCAATGACAAACGAGACATAACGAAAGGCGGATTCTGTTTATAGTACAGGAAACCAAACGCTTTACAGCGCATACTGGCGAATCGCCTGGACGACCCCGTATTCTTGGTTGCTTTTGGCGATGTAATTGCCATATTGACGCAAATCGTGGTTGGCGTTTTCCATAACAAAGCTGTATTTTGCCTGCTGAAGCATCTCCACGTCGTTGTAAAAATCTCCAAAGGCCATGGTTTCCTCATAAGAGATGCCCAGTTTGCGCTGTAGGCTGGATAAGGCCGCCCCCTTGTTGATGCCGGGATTCATAATATCCATCCAATGGTCGCCCGAAACCGCCATGGAAAGCTGACTGCCTAACTCCGCCTTAAGGATGGGATAGGAGTTGCTGGCGGCTCCGGCCATATCGAATACCGCTACCTTGAAGATGCCCTCGCCGACCTGTTCCAGATGGCTATGCAGTTGATGCTGGGGATAATACTTTTCCAGTTCCCAGGAGAATGTCTCGGTATAGGGGGAGATATGGGCGTTATGGGCGCCCGCCAGAACTAGCTGGATGTCGGGGATCTCACGGCATACCTGCACGATGCGATGAATGGTTTCTTTAGGCAAAGGGCTTGTTTGGGTAATGACCCCATTTTCCATCAGACAGGCGCCGTTATCGCAGATGCAGGTGATCTGGTTGTCATATGGTCCAAACTGCCCTCGTAAGGAGGTGGAGGAACGGCCGCTGGCGGCCACAAAGCAGATTCCTCTTTTCAGCAAAAGATCTAGCAGAGGAAGAAAATCAGGGGGCAGATTTTTGTCCTCGTCCAGCAGCGTGCCGTCCAAATCGGTGGCGATTAGCTTAATCATAAAGAAGCTCCTTTTTTAATGAGAGGAATTTTTCTTGTTCTCATTATACCATCTATCAGGAAAAAAGAAATATATATAAACTTGTGGCTTGCAGCATGAATGACTTTATAAAAGGTAAAACTCTATTTCATGACAAATATTATCTTCCAAGACTTTGATAAAATGAATAAAAAGGCATAATCTACTCCTACTTAAAAAATAGAGTGTAGATTATGCCTCGAAAAAACCTGGAATTAAGAATATCTAACTCACGGCAATGTTGCTCTTTTTATAGCGAAACAATAGATATGCATCACGGACCAAAGAAGCAAACAAAAAGCCCATCATACAAAATAAAAACAGAGTTGCTTCACTGCTTCTGCGTACTGGTATAGGCAACAGATAAAAATAATACAGTACAGCAATGAGTATGCCGAGTATTTTTCCGATTACATTATAAATAAAATTGCTATCTTTACAAAAGTACCTCTCCGTAAATAGAGTTACACCTAGCAGTAAAAGCATCCCCATAACCGGCAGCATAGGAATAGAGGAAATCTCCTCTATCGCCGCCGATTTGCCATGAATATAAACCCAATCATATATTCGGAATTCTATTATTAGTAGAAGGATAAAGATAAAATAGCGGAATTTTTACATTGGATTGCATATCGTTCCTTTATCATTCAATTCCTCTCTGTGAAGAAGTCGTAAACTACCTAATTTATAGCTTTGACTTATAATTTCTGCATCGGACTCATCCCCTATATAGCTGTTTTAGTGCCTATAATTATTGTATACTTATATAGATTAAAGTCAATGTAATTAACTGAAAAATAAATGAGTTTTAAGTGAAAAGATGACTGATAGCCTGGGTTTGACATTTTTGACGGATTATGCTATGATTGGTAGGCCGCTTATTACGGGCTTTTAAGTGAGCGTATGCTCCGCCTGGTGAATAGCGAGATTTAAAAAAGGCAGGTGCCTCATTAAACATGTATGCAGTAATTGAAACAGGCGGTAAGCAGTACAAGGTAGAAACAGGCGATGTGGTTTACGTGGAAAAGCTTACGGCAGAAGACGACGCCACCGTAGAATTTAAGGTTGTAGCGGTTGGAGGAGACGACGGCTTAAAGGTTGGAACTCCTTATGTTGATGCAGCTAAGGTTACGGGTAAGGTGCTCAAAACCGGAAAAGGCAAGAAAATTACAGTCTTTACCTACAAGCCCAAGAAGGGCGAAAAGCGCAAGATGGGCCACAGACAGCCCTACACCAAAGTGCAGATTGAAGCCATTAACGCCTAATGATTTCGGCTGAATTTGCCATCAACCGGGAAGGCGATTTGATCGGATTCCAAATCCGCGGCCATGCAAACGGCGAAGCCGGCGAGGATATCGTCTGTGCGGCCGTGTCCTCCGCTGCCTATATGACGGCCAATACCATCACAGAAGTGGCGGGCGTTGACGCCAGCGTTGCGGTGGATGAGGACGGCGAGATGTATTTACGCATTCCCAGACGGGACATTGCCGTCTGCCGGGATCTGTTGGCAGGATTTAAATTGCACATGTTAGCGCTCGAAGAGCAGTATCCCCAAGACATTCAGGTAAATTATACGGAGGTGTAAAGCTATGTTAAAGATAAATATCCAGTTGTTCGCTCATAAAAAGGGAATGGGTTCCACTAAGAATGGCCGTGATTCTGAGTCCAAGCGTCTGGGCGTTAAGCGCGCCGACGGACAGTTTGTGCTGGCCGGCAATATTTTGGTGAAGCAGCGCGGCACCCACATCCATCCCGGCGAGAACGTTGGACGCGGTTCTGACGATACCCTGTTCGCTCTGATCGACGGCAAAGTCCGCTTTGAGCGCGTGGGCCGTGACCGCAAGCGCGTATGCGTCTATTCTGTGGAGCAGTAATTGCACATATAGAATTGAAAAGCCCGGGTCGTAATGTCCCGGGCTTTTTTGCGTATCATTAAGAGCGAGCCATGTATGGGGTTGTATGGGATGGGGAACCCTGCTATAATAAAGGCCGATTCCAGAAACTGTACTGCATGTATGGGCAGACCTGGTACTGATATTTGGCGCGTAATCTCATTAAAAATACGTTCTCCATCCATAAAAACTCTGGAAAAGCTCCAAACGCCCGCATAGCGGCGGGACTAAAGAAAAGCAGGTGACGCAATGTTTGTTGATATCGCAAAAATAAACATCCAGGCGGGCGACGGCGGCGATGGCGCCGTTTCCTTCCGCCGAGAAAAGTATGTGGCGTCCGGCGGACCGGACGGCGGCGACGGCGGTAGGGGAGGAAACATCATCTTTCAGGCCGACGACAATCTCTCCACACTGGCGGATTTTCGGTATAAGCGGAAATATGTGGCGGCAAAAGGAGAAAACGGCCGAGGAAAACGATGCAGCGGCAAGAACGCGGAGGATCTTCTTATCCGCGTTCCCCGGGGAACTCTTATCAAAGACGCGGAGTCCGGTCGGATTGTTGCGGATATCTCAGGGGACGAGCCTCAGGTTGTGGCCCACGGCGGACGGGGCGGATGGGGGAATATCCATTTTGCAACCCCTACCCGCCAGACGCCCCGTTTTGCAAAGCCTGGATTGCCCGGGGAAGCAATGGAAGTCCAGCTGGAGCTGAAGTTACTGGCGGACGTGGGTCTGGTGGGATATCCCAACGTGGGAAAATCCACATTGGTGTCCGTGGTTAGCGAAGCGAAGCCGGTGATTGCCGACTACCATTTTACCACCATTACCCCAGTGCTGGGCGTAGTTCGTATGGCGGAGAATTCCTCTTTTGTAATGGCGGATATCCCCGGACTGATCGAGGGGGCTGGAGAAGGGGTAGGACTTGGCCACCAGTTTCTCCGTCATGTGGAACGCTGCCGCCTTCTGGTGCACATTGTGGACGTTGCCGGAAGCGAAGGCCGCGATCCTGTGGAAGATTTTAAAACCATCAACCGGGAGCTGGAGAAATTCAATCCTGAATTGGCGAAACGCCCCATGCTGGTGGCGGGCAATAAATGTGATTTGGCTGAGGAAGAACAGATAGAGGCATTTCGCGCTTATGTGGAGGAAGAGGGGTACGAGTTTTTTCCCATCATGGCGGCAATACGGTATCAGGTAGACCATTTGCTTCAACGTATTCAGGAAATGCTCAGCAAGTTGCCGCCCGTTGTGCGCTATGAACCGGAGCCGGAACCGATGAAGCCTGTGGAGGAGATCGGCAACCGCCGGGTCAACATTACGGAACAAGACGGCGTGTATTTTGTGGAAGGGGAATGGCTGCTACAGGTAATAAAATCGGTCAATTTTGACGATTACGAATCCCTGCAATATTTCCAGCGGGTGCTCATCTCCTCCGGCGTTATTGACGCCTTGCGGGAAGCCGGAATTCAGGAGGGGGATACCGTTAGCCTTTATGACATTGAATTTGATTTTGTCAATTAAAAAGATCGGCGTAGAGATATGTGCAAGAAGCGGTATCCTTGCCCAGTGAAAACAGCGACAAATACTTAAGAATAAATACATCTGGCAGGAGATACGAAGATCCTGCCGGATGAATTTTTATGGCTGTATTCTAAGGAGAGGAGCGCAATCTCAGAGATTAAAAAGAGAAAGACTAGGAGTGATTCTTCTGGAAAGACTATTTAACAAACCCTGTGATCCGGGAGCGTTGAGCCCGTTGACTCTTGCGTTCATCGGAGACGGGGTTTTCGATCTGTTTGTGAGGGAACAGTTGGTTTGCCAAGCCAATTGTCCTGTGGGCGTGCTTCATAGTACGGCGGTAAAAAGCGTTTGCTGCCAGGCACAGGCAGAGGGATTGAAGAAGCTGTTGCCGATTTTAACAGAAGAGGAGCTTTCCGTCTATAAACGCGGACGCAACGCCCATACCGCGCGTACTCCCAAAAACGCCTCTTCTGCGGAGTATCACGCGGCTACCGGTTTAGAAGCGCTGTTCGGATATTTGTATTTAAAGGGAGAGATCGGGCGGCTTCGCGAGCTGTTTGACCATATGCGAGAAAGATGACTGCTGAATACGGCGGAGAGATTTCCCGTGATTCGACCATAGGGTAACGACCACCAACAAGCAAGATAGAATTACATAAGAAACGATTGAATGGCTTTCGACTGAATCGGAAATCGATTAGGGAAAATACGCAAATCGTTTCCAAAGTTAAAACTTGCAGACTCTGCTAAGTGCGGGATTATGATAGGGATGGTGTTATCGTGGGTGTGAAATCAAGAAAAATAAAAAGAGCGGGGATTGACTTCTTACTCTTTTTGGTGGGAAGCTTGCTGTTTGCCGTCTCGGTCAATGTGTTTACCGCTCCCAACGATATCGCGCCCGGCGGACTTACAGGCGCCGCAACCTTATTGAACCATCTCTGGGGTATTCCCATTGGAGCGGGGATTCTAGTGATGAATATTCCAATCTTTATTTGGGGAATTGTGGAGGTGGGATACCGGTTTATCCTGAAAACAGCGGCTGCTACGGTGATCTCCTCATTGGCCATTGATATTAGCGCCCCTTTTTTACAGGCCTATCGCGGAGATATGATGTTAGCATCGCTATTTGGCGGGCTGTTGGCCGGTCTGGGCCTGGGGCTGATTTTTATGCGGGGCGGTACCACGGGAGGTACCGATTTGATCGCCAATCTGATTGGAAGGCATTTGCGCCATATCTCGTTTGGCAAGCTGATTCTGGCGGTGGATTTGGTGATTGTAGTAATTGCTGCATTCGTTTATCAAAATATAGAAAGTCCTCTGTATGCGATTATTGTTATTTTCATCACCAGTAAGGTGGTGGACGCGGTGTTATACGGGACTGACAGCGGCAATGGAAAAATGATGTTTATCATTTCGTCTAAGAATCACGAGATCGCCCAAGAAATCCTCACTCAATTGGACCGCGGGGTTACAGCCCTGAAGTCCCGGGGCGGATACAGCGGAATTGAAGGAGAAGTTCTGCTGTGCGCGGTGCGCCGTCAGGAGGTATATAAGACCCACGATATTGTCTATTCCATTGATCCGAATGCTTTTATCATCGCGGGAGACGCTGGGGATATCACCGGCGAAGGATTTCGGGAGATGAAGAACGAACACAAAAAGGCGAAACGGAAGAAAAAATCCCGTGAATACTAAAATTTTGACATTGTTTTGTATATGCGTTGTTTTTTTGCTGTTCATAAATGCGGGCTGTTTCGGCTTCCCGAACGTATCGTTTTATCATATATGATGAGGAAAATTATGAATGGGCCGTTTGGTGAGGATAAAGAGGCTTTGACTCAAACAACGAGCGAAGCGGACTATGAACGGCAATCTAAAAATCATAAAATCGGCTGTTTCGAACGATCAGGACTCGTTTCCAGGCTGAGGGGCGAGAGGGAAATGGGAGACTTGCCTAGGCCGCTGGCTTCATTGGGAAGTTTGACTTGGCAGACTATGGATAGAAAACAGAGCGCGCTTGGTATGAGAGGGAAAGAAAAACGTCAGCAAGGCGAAGGAATGCTCGCAGAGGGTATACACAACAAGACGTTCTTTTATACGTTTGCATTCTCATTGGATAACCCAGCGAAAAGTATGCAACTGAATTTGTTAGAATTTATCACGTGGATTTTGTTTTGTATGTACGATTGGATGATTGGAAACAGAATTGACAATTATTCCAGTGGAGCGGTTCTCAAATTTGAATTAGATAAAAACAGATGTCCATATGAAAATTACGGACGTAAAAGAGGACGCAAGGGATTTCTGTATATTTACTCCAGGGGATTGACCCAAGCAGAAAATGCGTAACGATGACCTTTTCATGGTATCTCCCTATGTAGGTTTTTTACTAAACAGGACATTAGAAGGGCCGAATAGAAAAATAAAACCTACCATCTCTGGTGGTCGGAGATGGTAGGTTTTCTGTCCGTGATAGGACGAAAATTCAAGAAAAGAATTGCAAATTCTTAGAACTGCTCGTTGTCGTTCTTCTTGTTGCAGGAATTGTTGCGGTTTCTGTTCTGGGCGTTGTTGTTGCTTTTCTGGTTGCTGAACTGGCTGTTGTTCTGGTTGCTGAACTGATTGTTGTTGTTCTGATTGCTGGACTGGTTGTTGTTCTGGTTGCTGAACTGATTATTGTTGCTCTGATTGTTTCTCTTATTATTCTGCTTGTCCATGAAGGTTACCTCCCTTAATTGTGCGGATGCCGGCGATTGGCCGACTCCAGTTGTGAAGAATGGACAGTTGCTGTCCGAGCTTAGTATGTGATCCGGGATCGTTTTTTATTCCGGTGGAAAGGAGAAAAATCATGTTCCAATTGCCTGATGAATTTTTATGCCGGATGAAGGAAATGCTGAAGGAGGAATTTCAGGAATTTTTCAATCAATACAAAAATACAGAGACACGGGCTATCCGGGTAAACACTCTGAAAAGCTCTGCAAAAAAGTTGGTGAAGCTGCTGGAATTTCCAGTAGAACCCTCTCCGTTTTCTCCGGACAGCTTTTTGATTCCTTCTTCAGTTCAGGGGTTGGGCAGGCATCCGCTGCACCATGCGGGAGCTTATTATGTACAAGAGCCTTCCGCCGCCAGCGCAGTGACTGTACTTTGCCCCGCACCGGGTGACCGAGTATTGGATTTATGTGCTGCCCCCGGAGGAAAATCCACCCAAATTGCGGCGAAATTACAGGGAAAAGGTTTGCTTTGGTCCAACGAAATTGTAAAAAACCGCGCTCGCATTCTGCTGTCCAACATAGAGCGCATGGGAGTGCGCAATGCTGTGGTTTCTTCCTGTCATCCGGATCCCCTTTGTGAGAGATTGGCCGGATTTTTTGACAAGGTGCTGGTGGACGCGCCTTGCTCTGGGGAGGGGATGTTCCGTAAGGACCCCAAAGCGTCTGAGGAGTGGAGCCTGGCTCATACCGCCGCCTGCGCCCAGCGGCAGTTGGCAATTTTACATTCCGCAGCTCAGGCGGTGCGAGAGGGCGGCGTGATGGTTTATTCCACTTGTACCTTTGCGCCGGTGGAAAACGAGGGGGTAATTTCTCATTTTTTAAAGGAACATGCGGACTTTATTCTGGAGGATGCAGAGGTATCGTTTGGCCGGCCGGCTTGTCCCGATTTCGGCAACGGCGAAGAGAAGCTGCGCAGGGCGCGGCGCATTTATCCGATGGATGGCGGAGAGGGGCATTTCGTGGCCAAACTGCGCAGGATGGGACCGAATTCCGCGTTTCCTGATGCATTTGAGTATGTTCAAGCGGGGAAAGACCGGGCGCTTGACGACTTGTGGCGCAATGTGTGCAAGGGGGAACCCTATGGGAAAGCCATGCGTTTTAGGGACTCCGCGGTGCTGCTGCCGGAGGGACTTCCGGAATTATCGGGATTGGGCGTGCTGCGGGCCGGGGTGCAGTTGGGAGAAGTAAAGAAATCCCGGATTGAGCCGGCGCACGCGTTGTATATGGCCGCCCGGTCGGAGGAGCTGACGCAAACGCTTGAGCTTTCTCTCCAAGATCCCCGATTGGAGGCGTTCCTTCGGGGAGAGGAAATCCCGGTGGATCCGTCGTATTCCGGCTATACCGGAGTTTCGGTGGAGGGAATTGTCACCGGATTCGGCAAGTGTTCCGGCGGACGGCTGAAAAACCGATATCCAAAAGGACTGCGAAACTTCTAGCAGAAGAGAAATTTTTCCTCCAATATGAGTTGGCTGCCCTTTGGCGATGGGAAAAGACGGCGCTTGATTCGGTTTGGAAAAAGGGAAGATGATAGACGCTTTTTGCTGTGAATTGTTCGGGCCGTTCAAGCGGCTGGCGCGATTTATGAATAAAAGACACGCCGGCGCTGTTTGCATAAAGAAAATGTTTCCCGCCCATAAGGATTGCAGGAGGCGCTTTCTACCGTGCGGCTGAACCGCCGGTTCCAAAAGGGGGCGCCGGAATTAAAAAAACGGAGGGAAAACTCCCTTTCCAAGATTCGTGTTGCCGAACGCCAGTTACCCAATCCCTTCGTCGAAATATACAGATGGGCAGTGATCCGTCATGGATAACTGCCCAATAAACTGGAAGTTAGCGTCCCAAACATTCCTTAATATAATCCATGGAAACATCCATCCTCTTTGCAACCTGTTCCATCGTCATTCCGTCGTGCAAAAACCGTTTTACAACCATTGGCATTTCCTCGCCCACTTCAATAATATGATGGTTTGGGTCATAAAAACGGACGACTCTTTGTCCCCAATTTTGTTCCAGCAGTTCATGAACAAGCTCAATATTGGCTATTTGTAGTTTTTCGTAGAACTCATCAATATCAGAAACTTCAAAATACAGTTCTACAGCATTGTTTTCAAGATATACTCTTTTGTTGTCGATAAAGTGGCTCCATGTATCGAGCGTCTGCAAAAATAATCCGCCCTCTAGTTGTACGTTGGCGCCAAAATCACCTACCACATTCATTTTCATTATATCATGATAGAACTTTTTGCTTTCTTCCATGTCCTTCACTGCAATCAAAGTGCCTTTATACATTCAAATCCTCCTCAATAAATTTCGATTTACACAACCATATCTTCTATATTTTTCAACTGCTCTATTTGCCATAGCCTTTCCTGTCTAACCACATTCATATCATTAGGAAATAGCAGATTGATTACTTTAATTGCATAATCAGAAGCTACCATTGCATGTTCTGTCATATGTGCCGTAGCGACGGCCTGCCCTACCGCTCGTAGTGCCGTTTGAATAACATTATCCTTACTATTTTTTGCCATTTGATGAATTTGAAACCCTGCCTGCCTTACATCGTGCATACGGGCGTTACCTTTTTGCCATTTCTCATTCACTGCATATCCGTTTCTGATAATTGAATTATTCATGTCATCATATTCAATTATAGTCAAGATATGTGTTGCCAGTAAAAGTGCATATTTGCACAATTTTACTTGAGAGGATTTTTCATATTCAGCATCCAGCATTTTACGAAGTTTGATATCATCTGAAATTTTTATTTTTGTTCTGGTAGACATATATACCTCACTTTTATATGAATTTGCATCTGTTAATGGTACTCTAAAAAACGCTAAAGACATGATTTTCCTCACAACCAGCAGGGCATAGCACTCCTACAGTCGCAGAAGAGCTGTGCTCATATCAACTTATGTATCAATAACTTCTTTCTCAACAATACTTTGTTATACCTTGTTATGAGATTTTCCTGCCCTTGATTTTTCTCTTATGTCTGTTCAAAACAAGGATAACATTGTGTGAAATCATAGAAAAGGGGAAACACATGGCGATAAATCCTTTGTTTTCAAGGCGTTTAGAGGATTTTATCGATAACCTATGCTTAGTAATAACTACTCATAGATTTATGGTTTTTAAACTCAAATTTGTCGTTTTGATTATAGCATCGGAATAAATCTTGTTCAACTCGTTTTGGTGAAACCACCGGGGGTTTATCCGGGAACACACATCCAGAACAGGGACAGAGAAAACTGTCTATTGACAACGGAAGAACCGGGCAGTATAATAACAAAAAAGTAGACAGAGCCAAAAGGCGATGACGGGGAGAAGTACCCGTTTCCCAATGCAAAGAGAGAAGATGGCAGGTGGAAATCTTCGTGAGGGAGGCGGCGCGCAGCGGCGGATATTCCGTGGAACGTAGCCCCCGAGCTTTGAACCGAACCGGAATTCCCGGGATTCCCCAGTAGGCTTCAACGGATTTTCCACCGTTAGAGGGAAATCGGTATCGGTGAAAGCCTGTACCGGCAGAGCGCCCGCAAGGGAATTTAGGTGGTACCGCGGTTTTCCGCCCTAAACAACAATTGGTTGTTTAGGGCGTTTTTTGTTTACTTTTTCTGTGCTTTTCGGGGGAATGATGCAGGATAAGGGAAGAAACCCTTCTTTTTTCTGGTTGGACGGACTCCTGATACTTGTCAGATGACCCGATGGGTGCTATACTTTGATATAAATAGATTACGGAAGGATGGATTTTCGATGCAGGAAATCAGAGTGGAACTGACAAAGAATCCCAAACAGAAGCCGACGGACGAAAGCAAGCTGGGATTTGGCAAAATCTTTACAGATCACATGTTCATGATGAATTATGACGAGGGTGAGGGCTGGCACGATCCCAGAATCGTCCCCTACGGCCCCATTTCTCTGGATCCGGCCGCCATGTGCCTGCACTATGGCCAGGAAGTCTTTGAGGGCATGAAGGCTTATCGGGCCAAAGATGGAAGAGTATTGTTGTTCCGTCCGGAAAAAAATATGGCCCGCTTGAACGTATCCAACGAGCGCCTTTGCATTCCGCTGATTGACGAGGCGTTTTGTGTAGAGGCGATCAAAAAGCTGGTGGAGATTGAGAAAGACTGGATTCCCACCATGGACGGAACTTCTTTATATCTGCGTCCCTTTATTTTCGCGGTGGATCCCCATATCGGAGTTCATCCGGCCAAGCAGCTGATCTTTATGGTGCTGTGTTCTCCGGTTGGCGCATATTATCCCGAGGGGCTGAATCCCGTTAAGATTTATGTAGAGCAGAATTATGTTCGCGCGGTGCGCGGCGGCATGGGCTTTACCAAGACCGCAGGCAACTATGCGGCGTCTCTGAAGGCTCAGGACGAGGCGGAGAAGCAGCATTACACGCAGGTTCTCTGGCTGGACGGCGTGGAACGCAAGTACATTGAAGAAGTGGGTACCATGAACGTGTTCTTTGTCATTGGAGACGAGATCGTGACACCGGCGCTTCAGGGCTCTATCCTGTCCGGTATCACCCGGATGTCCTCCATTGAGCTGCTGCGTTCTTGGGGATATAACGTAACCGAACGTAAGCTCTCGATTGAAGAGGTGGCCCAGGCGGCCGACCAGGGCCTGCTCAAAGAAGCATTCGGCACAGGTACCGCCGCTGTGGTATCTCCCATCGGAGAACTCAAGTGGGGCGACAAGATCATGAACATCAACAACGGCGAGATCGGCCCCATCTCCCAGAAGCTGTATGACGACCTCACCGGCATCCAGTGGGGCAATCTTCCCGACAATATGGGCTGGACTGTGGAAGTCAAATAAAATCAGAAAATCGAAAACCCTCCTTTTTCCAATGGCGCCGGACGGCTCCACTGGAGAAGGAGGGTTCCTTTTTGCAGGAAATAGGAAATGGGGGATGGAAAGAGGGGGGACGTTCACAAAGAAAAGCGGACTGCGGAAATCTTCCGCGGTCCGCTTTGTTAATTAATCCGTGGTTACAGGGAGCTGCGGCATCCGATTGATGGCGCTTATCAATGCCATAATGGAGGCGGTGACGATATCGGTATGGATGCCTACGCCCCAGGTTATCTTGCCGTCCTTACCGGAAATTCCCACATATGCGGCGGCCTGAGAAGTGGAGCCTTGTTCCAGAGCGTGCTCTTGGTATTGGTAGATGGTATATTGAATCCCAAGATTGTGTTTGATGGCGTTGCTGGCGGCGTCCAGACGTCCGTTACCGCGGCCGTCAATCTCTTTTGTCCGCCCGTTGATCTCCAAGGTAACGGTGACATGGAAATCTCCGTTGCGCTTAACATGATAATCCATGAGCTTGATGTCGGCGTCGATATTGACATAGGTCTTTTGAAAGATATCGTGCACCTCTGCCGGGCTGAGCTCTTTGTGCGCGTGGTCGGATACGCTCTTGACGGTATAGCCGAAGTCCTCCCGCATCTTGGGGGGGAGGTGAAAGCCGTACTTCTGTTCCAGCAGATAGCCGATGCCTCCCTTGCCCGACTGGCTGTTGATACGGATTACGTCGCCGTCGTATTCACGGCCCACGTCCTTGGGATCGATGGGCAGATAGGGGACCGTCCAATGAGGACAATCCTTTTCCGCTCTCCAGTGCATGCCTTTGGCAATGGCGTCCTGATGAGAACCGGAGAAGGCGGCGAATACCAGTTTTCCGGCGTAGGGCTGCCGTTCGTACACCTTCATGTTGGTCATGCTTTCGTAGACGGACACTACTTCGGGCATGTTCTGGAAGTTTAACAGGGGATCCACGCCCTGGGAGTACATATTCAGAGCCAGGGTGACGATATCCACGTTGCCGGTGCGCTCCCCGTTGCCGAAAAGAGTGCCCTCAATGCGGTCGGCGCCCGCCAGTAGGCCCATCTCGGAATCAGCTACGGCGCAGCCTCGGTCATTGTGGGGATGGAGGGAGACGATGACGTTTTCCCGGTTGTTCAAGTGATCGCACATATATTCCACCTGGCTGGCGTACACGTGGGGCATGGAATGGGAAACGGTGACCGGAAGATTGATGATTACCTTGTTATTCCGGGTGGGTTTCCACACGTCCAACACGGCGTTGCAGACTTCCAGGGCGAAATCCATTTCGGTGCCGGTGAAGCTTTCCGGGGAATACTCATATTGATAATGGCAGCCGGTTTCCTCGGCAATTTGATGAAACATCTTGGCGCCGAACACGGCGATGTCGATGATTTCCTGTTTGGATTTTTTAAATACCTGTTCCCGCTGGGCTACCGATGTGGAGTTGTATAGGTGGACAATGGCTCGCTTTGCGCCCTTGAGGGCCTCAAAGGTCTTTCGAATGATATGTTCCCGGGACTGGGTGAGCACCTGCACGGTGACGTCGTCGGGAATCAGATTTTGTTCGATCAACGCCCGCAGAAACTCATATTCGGTCTCCGACGCGGCTGGGAAGCCCACCTCAATCTCCTTAAAACCCACTTTACAGAGATACTGGAAAAATTCCAGTTTTTCCTCAAGGCTCATGGGAACGATCAGGGATTGATTGCCATCGCGAAGATCCACGCTGCACCAGATGGGGGCCTTATCTACATACTCTTTTTGAGTCCACTTCATGGAGGGAACCGGGGGCATAAAATATTGACGGGTATACTTGCCGACGTTTTTCATAACAGTCGCATCCTTTCCAAAATAGTATGAGGAAGTGTAGGAAGGAGATGCGGGCAATAAAAAAAGCCCTTCATCTCCATTACAGTTAGAGACGAAGAACTCATCAAAGTTCCACGCGGTACCACTCTAATTCATAGTTCCAATTCGGAAATATGCACTCTTAGCAGATACGGATCAGGGACTGATCTTATATCCTCCTGCAGTAACGGTCAGGCTCCGGCGACGCCTACTTGTACATTGCGTTCAGCGCGCTACTTCAAGGCCAGTTCAAAGCGAGATCCCCGCTGCCTTGCACCAAACGGCAGCTCTCTGAAGGGTTTCACAACTTCTACTATTCCTCTTCAACGTATTTAAAATGATTGCCTATTAGTATACGAGGGTTCTTTTGGATTTGCAAGGGGAAAATCAAACAATTAATATAATTTTAATTTATATGATTTGCCTAAAAACGAGTTCCGTTGGATTATGAAAGTGAAATATGATAAAATCAAAAGAAATGCAAAGGAAGGAGGCGCCTTTTTTGGATCTGGAATTAAAGCATGTGGATCGTGGAACCTCTTTTGACTTTGGAAAGACGTCTGAAGAGTATGGGAAGTACCGGGATATCTATCCGGATAGTTTATTTGAAAAATTGATTTTCTTTGGAATTGGGAGAAAAGGCCAGACGATCTTGGATGTGGGAACGGGGACGGGCGTGATCCCCAGAAAACTATATGCGACCGGGGCGAAGCTTTATGGTCTGGACATTTCGCCGGAGCAGATCGCGCAGGCGCAGGCGATTTCGAAGGGCATGGATATCCTCTATCGAGCGGAGCCGGCGGACCAAACCGGGTTTGATGGGGGAACCTTTGACGCGGTGACGGCCTGCCAGTGCTTTCACTATTTCTCTGCTGAAACCTTTGTGCCGGAGCTTTTACGGATTCTTCGGCCTGGCGGGGCTTTTTGCGTTATCTTTATGGAATGGCTGCCCTATGAGGATCCAATGATCGCGGAAATGGAACGGTTGATTCTATCCTATCATCCCAACTGGACGGGCTGCGGATTTCAGCCCGGAGAGTATTTCATGCCTGAGTGGGCTAAGGCAAATTTTGAGTTGGAAACCTATCATGCCTATCGGGAGTCGCTGCGCTTTACCGAGGACGCTTGGTGCGGGAGAATTCGTACCTGCCGTGGAATTGGAGCCAGTCTGGAAGCGGATCGGGTGCTGGCGTTTGACCGAGAGCATCGCAGGTTGCTGCGCCGGTATGAAAGAGACGGCGCGCTGATTATTCCCCATCATATTCGGATGGAAGTGTACCGCAAAAAATGAGTTACGGGTGAGTGACGGCAGTATGCAGGCTGCTAAAACGCAATGTATAAGGAGATATCTTTATTGCGGCGAACTAGCCGCGCGCGAGCAGAGCTAGACAACAAGAAAAAGCATGCCGTTGAAGGGGGAGAGTCATATTCAGATCAGCCGATTGTTTGAAATCATCTACCTTTTGATGGAACACAAGAGCATGACCGCCAAGCAGTTGAGCGAACGCTTTGAGGTATCGGTGCGCACGGTGTACCGGGACATTGAAACCCTGTGCGAGGCGGGAATCCCAATCGTCACCACTCAGGGACGAGGCGGGGGAATTGGTTTGATGGATGGGTTTGTACTTAATAAATCCATGCTGTCCGAACAGGAGCAAGGGGAGATTCTGGCCGCGCTGCAAAGCTTGACCGCCGTACGAAAGGAAGAGGGAGAATCGACGCTTACCAAGCTGTCGGCCCTTTTTCAGAATAAGGGGGAGCATTGGATATCGGTGGATTTTGGAGATTGGGGTGGAGAGTGCGGATTGCGTTCCCTGTTCTCTGCGCTGAAACAAGCGGTGCTAAGCCGCAGAGTAGCGCGCTTTGAATATTACAGCTCTTACGGACAAAAAACAAGCCGCGTGGTGGAGCCGGTACGGCTTATCTTTCGGGGGCAGTCCTGGTATTTGTGGGGGTTTTGCAGGGAAAAGCAGGCGGCCCGGTATTTTAAGCTTTCCCGGATCAAAGAATTACAGATTACGGAGGAAGCCTTTGAGCCTAGAAAAATGGAGGAGGACTTGAATCGCCAAAACGCCGGCTGGCAGGAAAAAAGCGTTGCATTTCGCATGCAGGTAGACGCCTGTATGGCCTATCGGGTATACGACGAATTTGACCCGGATACAATAACGCGTAAGGAGGACGGAAGTTTTATGGTGTTGGCTCAATTTCCCTTGGGGGAGTGGGTATATCAGTATATCCTGTCCTACGGTCCCTATGCCCAGGTGCTGGAACCCTGCGAGCTGCGGGAGGAGGTGGCCTTGCGTCTTAGCCGGGCGTTGGCGCGTTATCAACGGATGGAAATGGAATGACTTTTAATATGACGCGCTGTTGTCAGGTATTGTGTGGTATCCTGTGTTCATAACAGGAAAGAGAGGGAACTCAAGATGGATTATACCATTGTGGCTATGCCCAAACGCACGGTGGCGGGAATCTCGGTGCGCACCAGCAATACCGATGAGGACATGCCTGATAAAATCGGAGGTCTGTGGCAAAGGTTTTTCCGGGATGGGGTGTATGAATCCATCCCCAACAAAGCGGCTTCCACAACGATTGGGCTTTATCACAACTATCAAAGCGACTTCTCCGGCGACTATGACCTGAAGGTTTGCTGTGCGATATCAAAGGACAGCGTTCTGCCTGACGGCGTGGAGGCGACGGTGATCCCAGCGGGACGGTATGCAAAATTTGTCCTGCCCGGAGGCTCCGTTGAGGCGGTGGGGCAATTTTGGAATCAGCTTTGGCAGATGGACCTGGACCGGGCGTATTCCTTTGATTATGAGGAATATTTTTCCCAAGAGGGCAACCAGGCCAAGGACATTCATATTTATATTTCTTTACAGGAGGATGATACCATGAATAACCAAAAACAACCCGTTTTTTGCCAATCCTGCGGAATGCCGCTGACCGATCCCTCCGTTTTGGGAACGAATGCCGACCAGAGTAAAAATGAGGATTACTGCATGTACTGCTATAAAGACGGGAATTTCACCGCTGACTGCACCATGGAAGAAATGATCGAGTTCTGTGTTCCCATGTGCTCGAAAGGGAATCCTTATCCCGATGAAGAAACCGCGCGCAGCCAAATGAAAGCGTTCTTTCCAAAGCTGAAGCGTTGGAACCAGGGTTGAGGCCTTTCATAAAATTCGCTGTATTTTATGAAACGAATTCCCCGATAGGGAATGAACAGATTGAGAAGGGTATACAGTAAGAAAGACGGCGCGTCGCTCCAAAAGGGTTGCATAACAAGTTCTTCCAGGAATCCGAAAGGACGGATCTTATATCGAGTGCGATTATGTCGCCTGCTGTGAGCAGGAAGAACGATTGCGCCGGGAGCAAGCCCGGACAGCAAAAAAATGGAACGCCTGACGTCGTTTTCTTCACATCGACACGCCGCTTATGTGGAAACATCAAGTAAGTCGAATCAACACGGCGGGTTTCCAGACGGCAACGGTTCTGCATGAAAACGGCGGTACCGTCTGGTTGCGGACGGACCAATAGCGGTCCTTGGCTGGACTGAGCAGGCATATAAACCTAATAAGCACAGCGTCGGAAGAGGGATTCCTCCTTCCGGCGCTTCTTTTTTTGCGTACGTATGATAGGGGGAGGATAGTCTGTGATGGATGATCCAGGGGGAGATATCAAAGGAAAGCGCTTCTGGAACAAAACAGGGTAAGTGTGGTATAATGAACGCATCGATTACTACGGAGGGCGTTATGAACCAAGAGATTGCTTCCATTTTACAGAAATATTACGGCTATTCCCAGTTTCGGAAAGGGCAGGAGGAGATCGTACAGGGCATCCTAAGCGGAAGAGACGCGTTGGCTATTATGCCTACGGGTTCCGGGAAATCCATCTGCTATCAGGTGCCGGCCATCGCTATGGATGGAATTGCCTTGGTGATCTCTCCGCTGATCTCACTGATGAAAGATCAAGTGAGCGCGCTGAATCAGGCTGGGGTGCGCGCCGCTTACTTCAATAGCTCTCTGACTTCCAGGCAGATGGCGGCCGCCATGTACAATGCCAAACAGGGGATGTACAAGATCATCTATGTAGCGCCGGAACGGCTGTTTACCGACGTGTTCTTGGACTTTGCCCAGCAAGCGTCCATCTCGCTGCTGGCGGTGGACGAGGCCCACTGTATTTCCCAGTGGGGGCATGATTTTCGGCCCAGTTACACCCGGATTATGGAATTTGTGGAGCAGCTTCCCCGCCGTCCGGTAGTGGCGGCGTTTACAGCCACAGCGACCCAACAGGTGAAGCAGGACATATTGAATCAGCTGCGGCTTCACAATCCTGTTTCGGTTGCCACAGGGTTTGACCGGAAGAATCTCTACTTCTCGGTGGAACGGCCTTATGATAAGACGGAATTTATTTTGCAGTATGCCGCCAGCCATCCGGATAAGACGGGGATTGTGTATTGCAGCACCCGCAAAAACGTGGACGAACTGTGCGAACAGCTGAACGCCCGGGGCGTTTCCTCCCTGCGGTATCACGCGGGACTGGGAGACCGGGAACGGCTGGAAAATCAGGAGGCCTTTCTGTTCGACCGCTGCCGGGTGATGGTGGCCACCAACGCGTTTGGAATGGGGATCGACAAATCCAATGTTTCTTTTGTGATCCACTACAACATGCCGATGAACATAGAGCAGTACTATCAAGAAGCGGGCCGTGCGGGTCGGGATGGGGAACCGGCCGATTGTATTTTACTATACTCCAGCTCGGATGTACGCCTATGCCGCTTTCTGATCGACCGGGGGCTGGAGGACAGCGAGACGCTGGAAGAGGAGCAAAAGGAATTGCTGCGGCACAGAGAATATGAAAAGCTCAAACAGATGACCTTTTACGCCACCATCGATACCTGTTTGCGCCAATTTCTGCTGCGGTACTTTGGAGAGAACGCCCCGGACAGCTGCGACAATTGCGGAAACTGCCAGGAAAACGGCCAGATGACCGATATCACCGAGGCGGCCCGGGACCTGATTGCCATTCTGGTGAAGACCGGACAGAGATTTGGAGCCGGTATGGTTGTAGACATCGCCACCGGGGCTAAGACTGCCCGGATTGCTTCATTCGGGTTTGAACGGCTGTCGGAGTATGGGAGCCTCTCCGGAATGGACAAGCGGCAGGTGCGCGCCATTGTGGATCATCTGATAACCAAGGGATATCTCGCCGTGCTGGAGGGGGATTACCCCGTTTTAAAGGTGACCCGGGAGAGCAGCGAGCTGCGCAACGGCCATTGCAGGCTTTTGATGAAGGTGTTTGCCCGCAAGGGGAGAGCTGCGGCCCAAAAGGTGCAGGATCACCAGGTGGACGAAAGCCTGATGGGCAAACTGAAAGCGCTGCGCAAACAATTTGCCGACCGGTTGGGCGTGCCGGCTTACGTGGTGTTTACCGACGCCTCTTTGCGGGATATGTGTGTGAAACAGCCGGAAAGCCTTGCTCAGATGCGGGAGGTAAGCGGCGTGGGGGCCGTTAAGCTGGAGCGGTACGGAGACGCATTTCTTACGGTGATCCGTGAATACGCGGGGCGGACCAGACAGGAGGATCCCACCGAATGAGCCGGCTTGCGTTTTTTGTTCCCCAAGAGTATGACAACGTCATGGTAAAAGGGTTTTTGCGGCGGTATTGCGGGATTTCCGCCCGGCTGCTTATTCGCCTGAAGAATAGTCCGGACGGCATCCTGGTTAACGGACGTCACGCCCGGACGGTTGATTTGCTGCGGGAGGGAGACAGGATTGATCTGAATCTGCCCCAGGATCGAAGCGCGGTAAAGGAGGCAGAGCTGCCGGTGACCGCGGCTTGGGAGGACGAACATTTGGTGATTTTTCAGAAGCCCGCAAATATGCCGGTGCATCCTTCCCCCGGGCACGCAACCGATACGCTGGCTAACGCGGCCGGAGCCTATGCCCGGAAAAAAGGGGAAACATGGGCGTTTCGACCGATTAACCGGTTGGATCGGGATACCTCCGGACTGGTGGCAGTGGCCAAGAATGCTTTTTGCGCGGCGAAGTTATCGGATTCCGGCATTCAAAAGGAATATTTTGCCGTTTGCCAGGGCATGCTATCGGGCAGTGGAACCATTGACGCGCCCATCCGAATAAAGGAAGGACACAGCATTCAGCGGGAGGTGGGAGAAGGCGGCGTTCGGGCGGTGACCCATTGGCGGGCCGTTGCCGCGGGGAAGGGGCACACTTTGCTGCGGATTCGTTTGGAAACGGGACGAACCCACCAAATCCGCGTACATTTTGCAAGCATCGGCATGCCTTTAGCCGGTGACGATATGTACGGCGGAAGCCGGGCGTTGATGCCCCGGCAAGCCCTCCACTGCGCGGTGATGGAGTGGATTCATCCGGTAAATGGAGAGACTATAATGGTGACGCAGCCGCTGCCGGATGATTTTAAACAATTATGCGAAAAGCTGGAAATTTTTGTTTAATAATTTGCGGCTTTCAGGGCTGTAAAAATGCGTTTATGGGGCAAACTGATAACAGAGCGGTTTGTGGAAACGTATAAAGACCGAAACTCGTGTTGTTTTTCATCCTGACCCAGAAGGGAACGAAAGGCCAGGCTCTTGCCCGATAAGCGCTGGTTTTTCACGGTTTG
The DNA here is from genome assembly GCA_022799115.1 of Clostridiales bacterium. Lineage (GTDB taxonomy): Bacteria > Bacillota > Clostridia > Oscillospirales > Acutalibacteraceae > CAJFUH01. Next base: position 46,421 of record JAAWNT010000003.1, read on the forward strand.
AACACGGGGCTTTGCAACAAGGGTTGCTAAACGCGGCTTCTGAAGATTAGGATATCCCAGCCCGCGTTTGACCATACGAGTGTGAAAATAACAATTCATGGAAGGATTTTCTATGATTTCTGTTAAAAAATCGATTGGATTGCTCTGCAAATTTCTGACAGTTCCCTGCTTGACTTTTTGGTAATTCTATATTATCATCTAGCAAGGCAAATGGGATTTTTGCTCATAATTTGTTCATATTAGCAGTTGACAAGGGCCGGTTTTTTGTGTAATGAAACGAAGAAAACCGGCTTCCTCTTGATTATATAGGATTACAGGTTTCATATGTTGCCCTTTTGAGGAGAATATTTTTAAATTTAGGAGTGTGCCGCGTTGGATAAATTTATCATAACGGGTGGAAATAAATTATTTGGCGATGTAACCATCAGCGGAGCAAAAAATGCCGCTGTTGCCATTATTCCCGCTGCAATCTTGGCGGACGGCGTATGCCGCATTGAGAATATCCCCAACATCAACGATGTTTCGATTATTGCCCGCATCCTTCAACAGATGGGTGCAAACGTAAAAATGGTTAATAAATCGACCTTGGAAATCGATCCGCGCCACATTGTCTCTCCGGTGGCTTCCTACGAGCTGGTACATCAGATGAGAGCTTCCTATTATCTGTTGGGCGCTCTGCTGGGCCGTTTTTCCCGGGCGGTTGTGGCTATGCCGGGCGGCTGTGATTTTGGAGTGCGCCCTATCGATCAGCATCTTAAGGGATTTGCGGCGCTGGGCGCTGATTACAGCCTGGAAGGCGGCGTGGTCAATGTTCATGCCGATAAGCTGACGGGAAACAATGTCTATTTGGATGTGGTATCAGTAGGGGCCACCGTCAACATTATGCTGGCGGCAGTGAAGGCCACCGGCCTGACTGTGATCGAAAACGCGGCGAAAGAACCTCATATTGTGGATTTGGCCAACTTCCTGAATTCTATGGGCGCGGATGTCCGCGGCGCGGGCACCGATGTGATTAAAATCAGAGGGGTTACCCATCTTAACGGCACCTGCTACTCGATTATCCCAGATCAAATTGAGGCCGGTACTTATATGGTGGCAGCAGCAGCGGCAGGCGGGGACGTTACCGTGCGCAACGTAATCCCCAAACATTTGGAATCCATCACCGCCAAGCTGGAGGAGATGGGCGTTGTTGTGGAAGAATATGATGAGGCGGTGCGCATTGTGCGCGACGGCCCTTTGAGTAAGTGTAACATTAAAACCATGCCTCACCCCGGATTTCCCACCGATATGCAGCCCCAGTTTGCGGTGCTGCTCTCCATTGCCAATGGAACCAGCATCGTGAATGAGAGCGTGTGGGACTACCGGTATCGGTATGTAGAGGAGCTGCGCCGGTTGGGCGCTCAGATTTCCGTGGATGGTAAAATTGCTGTGATTGAGGGCGTCAGAGAACTGGTAGGCGCGCCGGTGAAGGCTACCGATTTGCGGGCGGGCGCCGCGATGGTGATTGGGGGACTTGCGGCTAGAGGAGCGACCCAGATCGAAGACATTGAGCATATAGAGCGCGGGTATGAGAACATTGTGGAAAAGTTCCAAGCGTTGGGCGCGGACATTAAGCGGATCAGCGTGCTGGAGCAGGTTTCTGCGAAAGCGGCGCTGTAGGTTTTCTTGTGAGACAAAAGAGCTGTCACAAACCGAATTGTTTGTACAGTTCTTTTTTATAGAGAAGAGGTCGAAAAATGGCGAGATTTTGCCCGCTATTCAGCGGAAGCAGCGGCAATAGTTACTATGTAGGAGCTTCCGGCGGCGGGATTCTGGTTGATGCTGGACGCAGCGCCAAGCAGATGGAACTGGCGCTGCGCGCCAATGGATTGGAACCTGACAGAATTCAGGCGATTTTTATCACCCATGAGCACAGTGACCATATTCAGGGGGTTAGGGTGCTGGCCTCTCGGTACTCGATTCCGGTATACGCCTCCCGGGGAACGCTGGAGGGGATGGAACAGGCGGGCGCTATAAACGGAAAATTTTTCTGTGATATCGTAGACGGAGAGGGAATAGAAACCGCTGGAATGCGGGTGACGCCCTTTCGCACATCCCACGACAGCCGGGAAAGCGTCGGCTATGTGATACATACACCGGACGGCCGCAAAATTGCGGTGGCAACCGATTTGGGATATTTGTCTGAGACGGTATTCGAGGCGGTCAGCGGCTGTGATCTGTTGGTACTGGAATCCAATCACGATGTGCGCATGCTGCAAAACGGCTGTTATCCCTATTACTTAAAACGAAGAATTCTATCGGAGCGGGGGCACCTTTCAAACGACGCCTGCGCAGGAGAATTGCCGGCCTTTGTACAGAGCGGCACCACCCGGATTGTACTGGCGCATCTCAGCCAGGAAAATAATATCCCGGAGCTTGCCTATCAAACCGCGTTATGTACTTTGACCACCTGCGGCATGAAGCAGGGCATTGATTTTGAACTGATGGTGGCGCCCCGGGATAATATGGGCGGCAAGACCATTCTTTTTTGAGGAAACGGCTATGCTTACAGTGACAATTTTATGTATTGGCAAATGCAAAGAGAAATATTGGCGGGACGCTTGCGCGGAATATGGGAAAAGATTGTCGGCTTTTTGCCGTTTTTCTATTGTGGAGCTGGAGGAAAGCCGGGTTCCTGACCGGGCTTCCGACGCTCAGATCAGGCAGGCGCTATCTCAAGAGGGAGCGCGTATTCTCTCCAAAGCGGGGGATTCCGCCTTAATTTCTCTGTGTATTGAGGGAAAAGAGGTGTCCTCTCCGGAGCTTTCCAAAAGGTTACAGGAGATGGCGGTTGGGGGAATGAGCAAGGTGGCGTTTGCCATCGGCGGATCCTGGGGCCTTTCGGAAGAGGTCAAAAAGGCGTCTTTATTTCGCCTTTCCATGTCTCCGATGACATTTCCCCATCAACTGGCCCGGGTTATGCTCTGTGAGCAGGTGTATCGGGCCTTTCAAATTGCCAACGATGGAAAATATCATAAATAGTTGATAAAGAAGCCGTTTTCCGGGAATGTTAAAAGAAGATGATTACGGGAGGCGGCTAATATGGATCATCGGGACAAAGAAAAGGAATTTTATGAGTTCCTTAACGAATATCAGAAATTGGATGATCGGGGACAGGAAATCCTTGTTTCGCTTTTGCGGGAGATCCAGGAAACGTTTGGGGCGATTCCCCGGTGGACGCTTGAGGAAACCGCAGATCGTTTACAGGTAAAACCGACTTTTTTGCAGGCGATTTTGAAGCGTTATCCGAGTTTGAAAGAGGAAAGCGGCGGGGTGGAAGTGGTGATCTGCACAGGGCCCAATTGCAGCAAAAGAGGCGGCGGCGCTGCGCTGGTGAAAGCGGCGCGAAAGCTGATGAATGAAAATCAAACGCTGGGCCGTAACGTGCGCTTACGAACAACCGGATGTTTTCGGCAATGCCGGACGGGTCCCAACTGTAGAATTGACGGTGTTTTACATGGGGAAATGTCGCCGGAAAAACTGCGTGAGCAGTTGGAGAAACAGATGGATTTACACGTTGATTCTTGACAGATGGGTTTATTTTGATATAATGATACCGTTCAAAAGTAAATGATAATTTTCCAAATCATCGCCGGGTGATTGGAAGGCCGCCGGCAGGCGGTTGATCTGGAAAGTAACTCATATCGTTAGGCCTGTGGATATGACAGGTCTAGCGATTTTTTGTTGTTTTTATAATTTATTGTATTGGACAACTGCCGTTTGCGTGCCTTACGGATTCAATTGCTTTGCGGAAGGAACACGGAAATGTGAAAAATTCCCCTTGGATTCTGCCTGAAAATACAAGAACGGCTGCGAGGGGAGATGAGAGACTATCAAAAGTAAGATAGACTGATTTGCTATTAAATTTAATAATAAATCAGGAATATAGATTATATAAAGAACACTATTCACGACTTAGAACAGCTTTCGTGATTGGTTTTACGAAATGGAGGAGCCGGTATGGATTCGGAGATGAAATTACTCAACGGGAAGGCATCCCGTCACTTTGCCCGTTATGTCTCGTTTAACATGCTCAGCATGCTGGGATTGTCCCTTTATGTTTTGGCGGATACCTACTTTATTGCCAACAAGGTGGGCAGCGGCGGCCTGACGGCGCTGAATTTGGTGCTGCCTGTTTACAGCCTGTTGAACGGTTTGGGACTAATGCTGGGGATGGGAGGGGCTACCCGGTATTCAGTTTATCTGGGAGAGGGGGAGTGCAAGCGGGGATGCGCGATATTCACAAAGGTGTTCATGATTGGTGTGATCCTGGGTATCGCCTTTACTCTTGGGGGCGTCTTTTTTTCCGACCCGCTGGTGCGTCTGTTGGGAGCGGCCGAAGAGATTGCTCCGCTGGCGGCGCTGTATATCCGCACTATCTTGTGTTTTTCCCTGGTCTTTCTGCTCAATAACCTTTTCATCTGCTTTGTGCGCAACGACGGCGCGCCTCAATTGTCGATGGCTGCCATGCTCACTGCCAGCATATCCAACATTGTACTGGACTATCTCTTGGTTTACCCTCTGGATATGGGAATGTTCGGGGCGGCGTTGGCTACGGGACTATCGCCGGTGATTAGCTTAAGCGTTCTCTCCTTGCATAAGATTCGTGGGAAAAACCGGTTGCACATTCAGAAAACCCCGGTGAGAGGGAGAGAGATCGGCCAGGTGATCGCAGCGGGCATCCCTTCCTTTGTGACGGAATTCAGTGCGGGGGTGGTGATGCTGATTTTTAATTTCGCGCTGTTGCGGATGTCTGGAAATACTGCGGTTGCCGCTTATGGAATTATCACCAACATCGCCTTAGTGTGTATGGCGCTGTTTAATGGAATCGGCCAAGGAATTCAACCCATCGTCAGCGTCTATTATGGTGCGGGAAGGCGGGAAAGCGCAGCGAACATTTATCGCTATGCCTGTGTCACCGCTTTGGCATTTGGACTGTTATTTTTGGCGGTCGGTCAGCTTTTTCCCCAGCAAATCACGGCGGTATTTAACGGGGAAGATGATCCCTGTTTGGCGGAAATGGCGGTGCGTGGAATTCGTTTTTATTTCTTCGCCTTTTTATTTATGGGATTTAATATTGTAACGACCTCTTATTTCGCTTGCGTTTCCCAGGCGAAACGAGCGTTTGTTATTTCCTTGGTACGAGGAATTGTCGCCGTGGTTCCTGTCTTGTGTATGTTATCCTTGTTATTTGGAATGGATGGGATCTGGGCTTCTATGCCGGTTGCCGAATGGCTTACCGCGCTTATCAGTATTTATTTTTTGATTTGCTATAAAAAAGAAATAAGGATGGGAACGCTTAATATTTAAAATTAGAAGCGGTCTGTTGTAGGATTTTATGCAACAGACCGCTTTTGAGAGCCTCAAGAAACAACGGATGGATGCGATTGAAAGAAACGGGATTCCCCCGGTATCAAAGCTCTCTAAGCCAGTATTTTCGGTCCAGGGTGCGATATTGAACCGCTTCGGCCGTATGGTTGGAATTGATGGTTTCGCTTTGGTCCAGATCAGCGATCGTGCGCGCCACTTTTAAAATGCGGTCGTAGGCCCGGGCCGACAGTCCCATGGATTCAAAGGCTCGTTTGAGCAGCTTGTGGGCGGAATCGGTCATTTGGCAGGCCGAATGCAGCATAGAAGTGGGAATCCTGGCGTTACAGGAGACGGAGGAGCCCTGGTAGCGCTCCAGTTGGATGGTCCGGGCGGCGTCCACTCGGGCTTTTATTTGCGCCGAGTCTTCGGCGCTATGATCGGAATCCAACGCATCGAAATTTACAGGAGGAATTTCCACATGCAGGTCCATTCGATCCAGCAGAGGCCCGGAAACCCGGGAGAGATAATGAGAAACCTGGTTGGCGGTACAGGTGCAGGGACGGGACGGATGGCCAAAATAGCCGCAGGGGCAGGGATTCATGGCTGCCACCAGCATGACAGAACAGGGATAGGTGAGGGTTCCGCTGACCCGCGAGATGGTGACGCTGCCATCCTCAATGGGCTGTCGGAGGGCCTCCATGGAGGTGCGGGAAAATTCCGGTAACTCGTCCAAAAACAGCACTCCGTTATGGGCAAGGGACAGCTCTCCGGGGCGGGGGAGAGATCCTCCTCCCGACAAGCCGGCAGAGGATACGGTATGATGAGGGGAACGAAAGGGACGGATTCGGATCAGAGAGGTTCCGCGGGGGAGAGTTCCCGCGATGGAGTGGATTTTTGTGGTCTCGATCATTTCCGAAAAGGTCATGTCGGGCAGGATGGATGGCAGGCGTTTCGCCAGCATGCTTTTTCCGGAACCGGGAGGGCCGATCATCAGCACATTGTGTCCGCCGGCCGCCGCGATTTCCAACGCCCTTTTGGCCTCCTCCTGTCCTCGGACCTGGGAGAAATCGGGATAATGGGAGGAAGAGGCGGGGGAGAGGCTGGCCGGAAGAGCGGGTGAAATCTGCTGTGCGCCCGATAAGTGAAGCAAAAGCTGTTCCAACGATTCCACCGGATATACGGTGATGCCGCTGACCACCGCGCCCTCCGCGGCGTTATCGGCAGGCAGAAACAGGGAAGAAAAGCCGGATTCCATGGCCTGGATGGCCATGGGGAGAATTCCCTTAACCGGACGCACCGCTCCGGTTAAGGACAGTTCCCCCACGAAAGCGCATTGTTCGATGTGGGCGTCCAGCTGCCCGGTGGCTTTGAGGAGGGAGATTAAAATGGGCAAATCATAGATGGGTCCTTCCTTTTTGATATCCGCGGGGGCCAGATTGGTGACGATCCGGCTGACCGGAAAGGTAAGTCCGCAGTTTTTCATAGCGGAGCGCACACGATCCCGGGATTCTTTGACGGCGGCATCCGGAAGCCCTACAATATCAAAGGCGGGCATCCCGTTTGACAGGAAGGTTTCCACTTCCACGAGAAAGGATTCCATTCCCAAAAGGCCCAGACTGTTGACATGGGAAACCATCGAAATTCCTCCTGATATGAAAATAGGATATAGGGCGCTTAGAGGATGAGAAACTAATGATATCAGATAAAAAACGATTGCTAACAGAGCGTTTTCTGTCAAGATCTATAAAGATTATACCTGAATAAAAATTGGCGCGCAACATTCGCTTGCTTTTTTCACACAGGTAGGGTATACTGTATTCACTTCCATCAGACTCCTTTTTGTGACAAGATTTTTGATAATGTGCAAAAAAGATTTTTATCTTTCCAGCACTTTTTATTGACATTTTTGGATCAGTAAGGTATGATATAGGAAAGTGTGAAAACGCAGAACCATGGGGTGGTAAGATTGAACATTCCGGCAGGTCCTGAGGGGATGAACGATCTTACCGACGATCAGCTGTCCCAAAGGTTGAGGCAGGGGGAAAAACGCGCGTTTGACGCCTTGGTTACCCGTTATGCCTCTTTGATTCGGAGAAAGGCCTCCGCTTACCGTCAAACGGGCTTGGAGGAAGAGGATCTGATTCAGGAAGCTGTTTTGGGGCTGTTAAGCGCCGCAGAGAGCTATGATGACCAAGCCGGAGCGAGTTTCCGGACCTTTGCAGGCCTCTGCATTGAGCGCAGACTGCTCACCGCTTGCCGTTCTGCTGCGAGACAAAAACATATTCCATTGAACCAATATGTTTCCCTTAATGATGAAATCGACAGAAAGCTTGTCGAAAGTCAGTTGGCCTCGATTGATTTGATGAACCCGGAAAATTTGGTTATCAGCCGCGAGGACATGGAACGCGAGAGACGGCGTATTGAACAGACATTGTCAGGGTTGGAGTTCAAGGTATTAGCGTTATATCTCAGTGGTCGCACTTATGAGGAAATCGCGGAGAAGCTTACGGTTTCGCCCAAAGCGGTCGACAACGCTTTGCAGCGGATACGAAGAAAGCTGAGAGGCTCCGTATCCTGATTTTGTTGGTCAACGGCGCTTGCCGTTTTATATGCCCAGGTAGCTTAGAATAGAGCGTTGGTAATCAAAGGTGGCGGTGTAAGTCCGTCCAAGGGCAAATTTTTTAATCCAAAGCGAGGTATATCAAATGTACGAAGACAAGACTCTCATCTGCAAAGAATGTGGCGGCGAATTTGTATTTACTGCCGGCGAACAAGAATTTTATGCTTCTAAGGGTTTCGTAAACGAGCCCCAGAGATGCAAAGCTTGCCGCGATGCGCGCAAGAACGCTTCCAGACCGGAGCGTGAAATGTATGAAGCAACCTGCGCCAGCTGCGGCCAGATTGCAAAGGTTCCTTTCAAGCCCCGCGAGGACCGTCCGGTCTATTGCAGCGAGTGCTTTGCAAAGATGAGAGAAGAATAAGCAAATCTTCTTGGAGAAACGGCGTCCTGGAGTAAAATCCAGGGCGCTTTTTTTGTGTTTTTCTCGCGGTTTGTATTGCAAAGGGCACTTTGGGCCATTATAATAAAAGGACGTACATTGCTGGAATTTGTTTGAATAAAGAAAGGATGTTGAATATGACTGTGACCAAAGATACCATTATCGGCGATATTTTGGATATGGATCGTTCCACGGCTCCCTATTTTTTGGAGATGGGAATGCACTGCCTGGGCTGCCCTTCCTCTCGCGGAGAGACCTTGGAGCAGGCCTGCATGGTACATGGTGTGGACCCCGAAGAACTGGTTAAAAAGCTCAACGAGCACATGGCAAACAACCAGAACTAAAAAACCAGTCTGTCAAAAAGAGGGTGTAGCTAAGGGTGGTAGCCCGGAGGGTACGCCCTCTTTTGTTTTGACGGTGGAACAAAAAGAAAGGCGGGCGTTTATGAGCGTACGACCCTTATTTCAATTAGATCCCAGGTTGCAGCTTTGCGCCGGCTTGGTGAAACAGGGAGCCGCCGTGGCGGATATTGGAACCGACCACGCGTATCTTCCGGTGTGGCTGGCAAAGATGGGGGTAGTCTCCCGGGCGATCGCCTGTGATCTGAGGCCGGGGCCCTTGGAGCAGGCGGTACATAATATTGAGAAATACCGGGTGGAGCAATGGGTGGAAACCCGTTTGTCCGACGGGCTGGAGGAGGTACGGCCCGATGAAGTGGACACGGTGGTAATCGCCGGCATGGGCGGTGAAGTTATGGTCCAAATTCTGCAAAAGGCCCCCTGGCTTAAAAAAGGCAAGACGCTGATTTTGCAGCCTATGACCTCTGTGGATAAGCTTCGGATATGGCTGTTGGAGCAGGGATATCGGGTAGAATGCGAACGCGCGGTACAGGCCCAGGGAAAGCTCTACACCGGGATGTTGGCGCGCTACAGCGGTGTGCCGGAGCCTACAGACCCGCTTTTTCCCTATATAGGGCGATTGGGGCAGGACCCATCGCCAGAAGCCGCGGCATATATTGACCGGGAGATTCGCCGCCAGACCAAGAAAGAACAAGGGCTTAGAATGCAGGGAAAGACAGAGGATGCGGACCGCCTGCGCGGGATCATCAGGGAGATGCAACAGCGGTTGAAGCCAACAAGCGGAGAGGATGAAAAAGTATGACGATTGGAGAGGTATACGATTATATCGATGGGTTTGCACCCTTTGACACGGCGTTGGACTTTGACAACGCTGGTCTTTTGGTGGGGAGCAGAAACGACCCGGTGCAAACGATATTGGTGGCGCTGGATATCACTTTGCCAGTGATTGAAGAGGCAAAACAGTTGGGTGCGCAGCTGATTGTCAGCCATCATCCGGTAATTTTTCGTCCGGTGCGCTCTCTGCACCGGGACAGCGCGCCTTATCGGCTGGCGCAGGCGGGAATCGGGGCGATTTGCGCCCACACCAATCTGGATATGGCGAAAGGCGGAGTCAACGACTGTCTGGGAGAGCGGTTGGGACTTAAAAATCTGGAGTGTTTTGCAGCGGAGAAGTCTTGTCCCTATTGGAAGGTATCGGTGTTTGTGCCGGAGGAGGACGCCCAACGAGTGACCGACGCCATGGCTAAAGCCGGAGCGGGACGGCTGGGCAACTATCAGGGATGTTCCTTTACGGTGCAGGGAACCGGCGCGTTTGAGCCGATGGAGGGCGCGCGCCCCGCAATCGGCCAACGGGGAATGCGAGAAGAGGTAAGGGAGTGCCGGGTGGAAATGCTGTGCGCGCCCGACCGTCTTTCCGCAGTGATTTCCGCCATGCGGGAACAGCATCCCTATGAGGAACCAGCCTTTGACGTGGTTGAAAACCATGCGGTGGAGGACAAGCTGCCCATAGTGAAGGCGGGGGAGTTTTCTCAACCCATGGAGCCGTTGGAATTTGCCCAGCATGTCAAACGCAGCTTACATTGCGAAGGGATTCGCTTTGTGAAGGGAAACCGTCCGGTCAAACGAGTGGCGTTTTGCAGCGGAGCGGGCGGAGACCGCGTGTTTGACGCCATCTCGGGCGGTGTGGACGCCTACTTGACCGGGGAGATGAAGCATCATGAATGGCTGGCCGCGGCCCAATCCGATCTAACGGTGGTGGATGCGGGGCATTTTAAAACCGAACAGATTATTGTAGAACGCCTGGCGGAACAATTATCCGCCCGATTTCCGGGGATTGCAGTGACGCAGTCCCTGACATGTACCGACGGGGTGCGCTACTTATAAGGGTTCCGCCGTCAACGAGGGAGGAGAAGGCTCATGGCTTTGGATGGAGCTTTTTTACATCATATCAGAAATGAGATCAAACAAAAGGCGGAGCTGGCTCGGGTGGATAAGATTTATCAGCCCAACCGGGATGAATTGGTGTTGTTTTTGCGCACTCGTCAGGAGATGCTCCGTTTGCTGCTGTCGGCCCGGGCCAACAGCCCAAGGGTTCATTTTACGCAATATGCGCCGGAAAATCCCAAGACGCCGCCCATGCTTTGTATGCTGCTGCGCAAGCGGCTGTCCGGAGCGCGGCTGCTGGACATCCGTCAGCCGGAGCTGGAGCGCGTGCTGTACTTTGAGTTTGAGGCCACCAATGAGCTGGGGGATAAGGTGCGGCTCACCCTGGCGGTGGAGATCATGGGGAAATACAGCAACATTATTTTAATCGACGAAACGGGGAGAATTGTGGACGCCTTGAAACGAGTGGACGCGGAAATGTCCTCCCAGCGCCTGGTGCTTCCGGGACTGCGCTACCAATTGCCCCCTCCTCAAAACAAGAAAAATCTGTTGGAATGCTCCCCGGAGGAGCTCATTGAGGATCTCAAGCTTGAGCCGGGAGACCGTCCTGTTTCCAAGGTTCTATTAGGGCGGGTTCAGGGACTTTCTCCGGTGGTGTGCAGGGAATTGGAGCATCTTACCGGACGGGGAAAAGATCTGACCGTTCATCAGATGTCCCAAGCGGAAGAGGAACGGCTGCGTTTCTTTTTATCGCGCCTTGGACGCACTGTTTCAGAAGCAGAGGGAGAGCCCTATTTGGTGGCGGACCGCCAGGGAAAGCCGCTGGATTTTAGCTTTTTTCCGATTACCCAATACGGTTCCGGGGCGGTTGTGCGCAGGATGGAAAGTTTTTCTGAACTGCTGGACCAGTTCTATGAGGAACGGGATCGCATTGAGCGGATGCGGGTGCGCTCTCAGGATCTGCTGCGTGTACTTTCCAACCTCTCGGAGCGGCTGAGCCGTAAAATAAACGCCCAGCAAGCCGAACTCAATCAGTGCGCCGACCGGGAACAGCTGCGTGTATTCGGCGATTTATTAAACGCCAACTTGTATCAGGTTCAAAAGGGTGCGTCCTCGGTGGAGCTGCAAAATTTTTACGAGGATATGGAGCCGGTGGTCATCCGGTTAAATCCGGCCCTCACCGCGTCTCAGAACGCCCAGAAGTATTATAAGGATTACCGAAAGGCGCGCACAGCGGAACAGATCCTCAAGGAACAGATTATCCAGGCCGAGCAAGAGCTCGCATATGTGGACACGGTATTCGATGCGCTCAGCCGTGCGGAAACCGAGAGAGAACTAAGCGAGATCCGCCAGGAGCTGGCAGATCAAGGATATCTCAAGCGGGGAAAGGGTAAGCAGAAACCTCAGGCTATGATGGGACCTATGGAATTTTGTTCCAGCGAAGGGTTTTCTATATTGGTGGGCAGGAACAACCGGCAGAACGATAAGCTTACCATGAAGCAGGCCGGCAATAACGACCTGTGGTTTCATACCAAGAATATCCCTGGTTCCCACACCGTGCTGGTGACCCAGGGGCGGACACCGGGAGAGAGTTCGATTCTTGAGGCGGCCAAGCTAGCCGCCTATCACAGCCGAGCGAAGAATTCCGCTCAAGTTCCGGTGGATTACACGCAAATCCGGCATGTCAACAAGCCCTCCGGAGCCAAGCCGGGCATGGTAATTTACGAGAATTACCGCACGCTGTATGTCACCCCGGAAGAAGAACTGGTTAAAAAGCTGATTCAGAAGACGGGAAAATAGCCTTTTGTGTATGGAATTCACGGAATCAATGAGTTAATATATAGAAAATTTCACATCCTGTTTATGGGGGGAGCGGCCTTTTTTAACTTGGAAAGGGCCGCTTTATTTGATCCCATTTGGAATATGGCAAAAAGAACAAAGGATTTTTTCGGATAGGGGACAGTCGCTCAAGAGACGATGATTGAGGGGGGAGATCGGAACATTCTTGGGAGAGGAACGCTTGTATCTACAAAGAGAGGGTGTGAAAATGGAAGAACCAGCTTGCTGCGATGGCAGCCAAACGTATTCTTCTAAGTTTGGATTGGGCGGATGATTTGGGAAAAAGAATCCAGAGCCCATAGTATGAGAGCGAGATTCAGGGAAAGCGGAGCGTCTCCAAAAGAGGAAAATACGGCAAAGGGGAAAATCTGTGGGGACTTTTCAAATGTTTTATTTTTTATCCGGGAAAAGTAACACATTTTCGGTAGTGCCATAAGATGATATAGAAACCAAAGGTATTAAACCTGTTAGGAGGATTCTTATGGCGGATAATTATGGCAATGTAAACACCAGCGAGTCGGCATGTTCCGGAAATTTTAAAGAAGCCGTCTGCATTGATGCCCAGCGCATCTATGATTCCTGCGGCGATAAGGATTGTTTGGAGGATCTTCGGGTCTACTTCACGGAAGGCGGACAAAACATCATCGACCAGGCCAGCAATGTGCGTATGCGAAGCGTGGACGTCATTATGGCCTATGTGGATCTGGAGCCGGTGCCCTTCCAAAAAGGTTTCTATGCGGTGGATATGACCTTCTTCTTCAGCGTATGTCTGGACGTCTTTCAGGCGCCGGCGGCTCCGCCTATCACAGTATGCGGATTATCCATATTCAGCAAACGCGTCGTACTTTACGGCAGTGAAGGAAATGTAAAGGTGTTCAGCTCTGATTACGCTCCGGACGACATCGACAATCAAAACGCTCCGGTGAAAAACCTGCCCAAGGCAACCGTGCAGATCGCGGATCCCATCGGTTTATCTGCAAAGCTGTGCGAATACCGTGAGTGTGGCGACTGCTGCTGCCGGATTCCTGAGTGCATCTGCCGCAGATACGGCGGGAATTTCTGCACCAAGAACACCTGTAAGGCGGTTTATGCCACCATCGGAATTTTCACAATCGTTCAGATTCAGCGTAACGTGCAGATGTTGATTCCGGCCTACGACTTCTGCATTCCGGAGAAGGAGTGTGTGACCACGTCGGATAATCCTTGTGAGCTGTTCAGTCGGATCGACTTCCCCACCAATGAGTTTTTCCCGCCTAAGGTCACTGACATTTGCGGCGAAGATCATGGCTGTTGCAGACCCAGATAAGCATTCCACGCGCGGCAAGGCCGAGGGGAGTAAGATCCCTTCGGCTCTTCTTTTTGGAGGCTGGAAAAATTTTAATTTCAGTATTTGGAACTCAAAAAGAACCCAAAAGCAGTTGGGGAAAGAGATTCGGCCAAGAGCCGAAAAGCTTGGAATGATAGATTTTTAAGGCTTTTTGAGAAAACGCGCGGCGGGGACTGGCTCCGAATTGCCAGGGCATCAAGACAAAATTGGATGAGAACCGATCCCCGGTATGATTAGCGGGGATTTTCTGTCAACGATGGAATCGGCGGCAGGCTGCGGAGGAGAAACATGACGCAAAAGGAACGCGACACGATCCGAAATCTGCCTTGAGGGAATAACCAGATTGAGTTTGCCCGAACGAGGGCGGTTGATTTGCGCAACCGCAAGAGATTTGTTATAATAACAGAATTCCAAGGCGATGCAAGATCGTCTTATCGATCAGGATAGTTTAAACGGAATGGAGTCAATGACCATGTTAAAAGTAACATTAATTTCTTATACGCCGGAACCGGAAAAGACCGTGGCGGCGGCTGCCAAGCTGTGCTATTCACCGGTGTCCATCGGGGAGATCCGCGATGGGCTCACGGAGGAAAAGACCGCCGCCTTTGTGGACATGCTGTCGGAAATCGGCCATGAAAGCCCCATTGAACACGCAAGTTTCACTTTTGGCATTGAGGGGGTATCCCGATCCTTACTGGCTCAGATTACCCGGCACCGGCTGGCTTCTTATAGTGTGCAAAGCCAGCGTTATGTCAGCGAAGCCATGTTTGAATTTGTGCTGCCGCCGGAAATCGAGGGGATCCCGGAGGCAAAAGAGGAATTTTTCAGGGCTATGGAGGAGGATCAACGCCACTACGACCGGCTGACTGCCCTTTTAACCGAAAAACATACACAGGACAACCTATCGGCGGGCATGGATGAGAAGACGGCCAGGAGGTTGGCTTCCAAGAAGGCCATCGAGGACGCGCGGTTTGTGCTGCCCAACGCTTGCGCCACCAAGATGGTGTGTACGATGAACGCCAGAAGTTTGATGAATTTCTTTGCCCACCGCTGCTGCAACCGGGCACAATGGGAAATTCGCGCTCTGGCGGTGGAGATGCTGAGGCTGGTGCTGGAGGCGGCCCCCAATCTGTTTAAAAACGCCGGACCTTCCTGCCTGCGCGGGGCCTGTCCCGAGGGAAAAATGTCCTGTGGAAAACGCGACGAGGTGCGCGCCATGTTCGCCGGACTCAAGGAGAGCCAGAAATGAGCAAAGGAAAAATTATTGTAATCGAGGGGCTGGACGGCAGCGGAAAGGCCACTCAGACCGCGCTGCTGTGTCAGCGGCTGGTTGAGCTGGGAAAGAATCCGCGCCGGCTGTCCTTTCCTGACTATGAGCAACCCTCTTCCGCTTTGGTTAAAATGTATTTAAACGGGGAGTTTGGGTGCGACGCTTCTCAAATCAACGCTTATGCGGCCTCTTCCTTTTATGCGGTGGACCGGTATGCCAGCTATATCCGTTTTTGGAGGGAAGAGTATGAGATGGGGGGATTGATGGTGGCGGATCGGTACACCACCTCCAACGCCATTTATCAGATGGCGAAATCCCCGAAAGATCAATGGAATAATTACCTCTTATGGCTCCAAGACTATGAATATGAAAAACTGTCGCTTCCACGTCCCGATTTTGTTATTTATTTGGATATGCCCAACGACATTTCCCAAAAACTGATGAGCGGGCGATACCATGGGGATGAAAGTAAAAAAGACCTGCATGAAAGCAATCTTGCGTTTTTGCTCCAGTGTAGGGAAGCGGCTTTGTATTCTGCGGAGAGGCTGGGCTGGGCTGTGATTCCCTGCGCAATGGACGGATGTCCCAGGGGGATTGACGAGATTCATCGCGACCTTTTCGCGCTGCTGAAGGGAGTTGTTTGACCGACTATGTTAGATTATCACACTCCTCAGATGTCCGACCAGAGCTGGGCGTCTCCGATTTTGCGCAGATCCGGGTATCTGGGATCCGATGGAGCATTTGGCACCATTTATGTGTGGAGAGAGGTGTACCACAGCCAAATCTGCCGGTATCATGACTTTTTGCTGCGGAAATACGGTGACTTTTATACCATTCCCCTGGGTGAAGGGGACCTTGCAGGCGCAATGAACGCCATGAGACAGGACGCGGAGCAAAGAGGACTATCATTTGCGTTGACCGGCCTGACAAAAGACGCGGTGGAGCGTTTGGAAGAACTGTATCCCGGCCAATTTGCTTATCAGGAGGACCGCAACGCGGCGGACTATATTTATCATGCCGAGGATCTCATACGTTTGGCGGGCAAGAAATATCATGGAAAGCGCAACCATATTTCCAAGTTTGAACGCTTATACGCCTGGACCTATGAGGTGTTGGGAAAAGACAATATGGAGGACTGCATGGCGTTAGCCAGAGAGTGGTGCGTACAATATGGATGCAGCGAGAAAAATGGTTTGGACAAGGAGGCCTGCGCTCTGCGGGAAACCTTCCAGCAGTTTGACCGGCTTGGATTTATGGGCGGTATGATCCGGGTGGAGGGAAAACCGGTGGCGTTTGCCATTGGGGAAGAAATCAACGAAGAAGCGTTTGTGGTCCATTTTGAAAAGGCCCTCTCCGACTATACTGGCTCATATACCATTATCAACCGGGAGTTTGCCGCTCGCAGCCTATCCGGATATCGCTATATCAATCGGGAAGAGGATTTGGGGTTGGAGGGACTGCGTAAAGCAAAGCTCTCCTATCATCCCGCGATGCTTTTGGAACGCTATACCGCCAAGTGGCAGGGAGAGTGAGAATCTCCCCGGGGATTTCCACTCCTTTTTGAGGATGGAATTGGAGTTACCGGCTGCTGAAATCAAGGCGCTTAAAGGGTAAGGATGGACGATTATGACGGAAATTGGGTTTGCCAAGAAGGAGACAAAAGAGGAGCTTAAGGCGTTATGGCTGAGATGCTTTGACGATATCCCGGAAGCGGTGGACTTGTTTTTGAATACCTGGTTTGCCCCGGACGCCTGCGTTCAGGCGACAGAGGACGGAAGGGTGGTCTCGGCCCTTTTTCTATTGCCGGCGCGGATACAGGGAGACGGGCGAATGGATCAGGCCCACTATATTTATGGGGCCGGCACCTTGCCGGAATACCGGGGAAGAGGATTTATGGGAAAACTGCTGCGGTTTGCCGACGGCGCCGCCGCCCGATTTCGGGGCGACCGCTATTCCTTTCTACTCCCCGAGAACCCGGGGCTGTATGAGTTTTATCGGGGTGCGGGATATCGGGAAGGATTTTATACCCGAATGGTTCAGGTGGATCGTTCGGAGCTGATTTCCCTGGCAAGACAAGGAAAATATGAGGCCTTAAGCCTGGACGAGCCGGATTGGGAGCTACGCCAAAAATACTATTCCAAACAAGTTGGCTCCGTGCAGTGGGGGAGAGACGTGGTGGAGTATGCGTCTGCAATCAATCGGATGTATCAAGGCCGAAAAATTTCGGGTCCATGGGGATACGTTTTGTATCGAGGAAGTGAGACCGCTGAGGTTTTGGAATGGATGCCCCGACAGGAAGACGCTTATTTGCTTTGGGAGCTGCTGAAAAGCTGCGGCGCCCGAAGGTTTTGTTTTCGCTTGCCTGCAGAGAGCGGATTTTTGCAGGGGAAGGGGGAAATGATTCGCTTTGGAATGATAAAATCTTTGTCAAATGAGCCGAAAATGGAGACGATTGGCGTTCAATTCCCCTATTTGGGCCTTACTTTGGATTGACAGAATTCGTAAATACAGGTAGTATTAAGAATAGAAAATATGGGAATTGTTGGCTGGCCGGCTATGAAAGCGATCGTTTGCCGCTTGAACGTTCCATAAGGCCGGTTAAAAAATTCGATGTTTAACCTGGAAAGGAAGCGTGTGGAATATGATCTGTGTGTTTCTTGCAAACGGCTTTGAGGAAATAGAAGCTTTGGCTACGGTAGACGTGCTGCGCCGTGCAGAGCTTGACGTTCGGACGGTAGGAGTGGGAGGCAAGCTTGTGACAGGCGCTCATGGGATTGCTGTGCAGGCCGACTGGGAGGAAAAGGATGTCGTTACAGATCCTTTGCAGGCTGTGGTGTTGCCGGGGGGAATGCCCGGCACCCTCAATTTGGAAAAATCTCCGATTGTTCAGGCTGCGGTGCGCGAATGCATGGAAAGCGGGAAATTTGTGGCGGCGATCTGTGCCGCTCCCTCTGTGTTGGGTCATATGGGACTGCTGCAAGGGAGAAAAGCCGTTTGCTTCCCTGGGTTTGAATCCCAGCTTGTGGGAGCGCAGCTTTCACAGAAGCCGGTGTGTACGGATAAGAATCTGATCACAGCCCGTGGAGCCGGTGTGGCTGTGGATTTTGCGTTGGAGTTGGTGACCCAGCTTTTGGACAGTCAGACGGCAGAAAAAATTAGGATGTCGATGCAATGTATGTAAAAGATATCAGGATAGTAAAAAATAACCTTAGGGCGAAATATAAGAAAATCCGGACGGAAATGAATCCAAAACGGAAACAGGCGATGGATGCGGAAATCCAAAGCCGCCTGCTCTCTTTGCATCAATACGCCCAAAACGACTTGGTGTTCACCTATGTTTCCAAGGACATTGAAGTGGAAACTATGGCTCTGATCCGGGCCGCTTGGGCCAACCGCAAACAGGTGGCGGCGCCGCGGTGCGTCCCCGGAGTAATTGATATGGAATTCTACTTAATCAAAGGGGAAGAAGACTTAGAGCCGGGAATGTTTGGAGTGCTGGAGCCTGTCCCGGAACGCTGTCAAAAAGTGACCGATTATTCCGGAGGAATTTGTATTGTACCCGGCCTGAGCTTTGACGCCGGCGGTTTTCGTCTTGGATATGGAAAGGGATATTACGACCGTTTTCTCTCTCAATTTCAAGGAGTAACAGTGGGAATCTGTTACAGCAACTGCACCCAATGGAAGCTGCCCCACGGCCGGTATGACAAGCCGGTGAATCTGTTAATCACCGACAAGTATATTCGAAGGACCTCTCCCTGATAAAAAAGAAAGCCTCCATCCGGAGGCTGGGGATTGGTTAGCAACAGCAGCATACAAGAACGATAATCAACAGGATGAGGATACAGCTATTTCCATTACCACAACCGTTGCAGCACATAACGTTCACCTCACTTCATTTTGATATCTGGTCTATATTATGCTGGAAAAAAGAAACGGTTACAGTGGTAGCGCAAGCAAAGCCCGGCGATGGATTATCAGGTCCCGTGAAGGGGAAAGCCGGGGAATAACGGGAGGATTGCCAATATGAATGATGATCTTAATCGGAACCAGCCGGAGAATCGTCCATCCGGAGGACAGACCCCGCCAGCGTCCAGCGCCCCAGGGCCGGAAGGGGATTTATCCTCGTATGAACAAAAACGGCAGGAGAAGGTGCAGCAGTTCCAACTGAATTTGCAGGACGACGATTTGGAACCTGTCCGTGAGGAGCCATTGCAAACGGTTCCGGCTGATATACCGCTGCAATCGGAACAAAGTTCCAATGACCTTGTAAGCCATAGCGGTCAGAAAACCGAAGAAATTCCCGCGATGCTGACTAAGGAAGAGAAAAAAGCCCGTCGTGAGGCGAAAAAAGCGGAAAAAAAGAGAAGGAAAAAGAAAGCGAAAAAGAACGGATGTCTCTTTAAAATTGTGTGGTTAATTATGATCGTATTGGTATCGGTGGTGCTGGCACAGTACATACTGGTGGGCGTCAACGATATGCTGGCGATTAACCGTCCCGAGAGTACGGTGACGGTTGATATACCCTCGGAATGCACCCTGGATGAAGTGGCCGACATTCTGGCGGAAAAGCATGTGGTGGACCGGCCTAACTTTTTCAAGCTATACGCCACGTTAACCCGCAGCGCTCAAAAACGGGCGTTCACCAAGGGTACCTTTGAAATGAAGACAAATATGGATTACGAAGCCATCATTAACTTTATTCAAACCCGGAGCAACCGCAAAGATACGGTGGAAATCACCTTCTACGAGGGAGAAACCATTCAACAGTTCGCTCAAAAGCTTGAGGAGAATAACGTCTGTAAGGCGGAGGCGTTCCTGGAAGCCTGCAATTCCGACGATTTTGACGATGATTATCCCTTCCTGAAGGAGATTACCAATAAAGACAAACGCTATTACAAGCTGGAAGGATATCTGTTCCCGGATACCTACGATTTCTATGAGGAGGAGCCGCCGGAGGATCCCATCAATCGTTTCCTCTCCAACTACAACCGCAAGGTGTATAAAAAGCAAAAGGTAAAAGGGTATGACGAGCCCATGAGCATTGAAGATCTGGCCCTGGAAAAAGGGATGACGACGCAAGAGCTGCTCACTTTGGCTTCCATGGTGCAGGCAGAGGCGGCCGACGAGGACGATATGAAGAAGGTGGCGGGCGTCTTTTTGAACCGTCTGGAATTTGGCCAACAATATGATATCTATACGTTGGATTCCGATCCCACTGTATTCTATCCCTATAAAAAGAGTACGGCGCCGAAGGGGTTTGTAAGCACTTACAGCACTTATGATAACCAAGGCCTTCCCCCAGGTCCGATCTGCAATCCGGGCTTAAGCGCCATAAAGGCCGTTCTGAATCCGGATACGGAGAAAAACCTGTATTTCTGTCATGGCGTGGATAAGAATGGGAACGTCAAGGCTTTGTACGCCAAGACCGCCTATCAGCACAAACAGAATCTTCGCGCGTTGGGGCTGGATGTGCCGGGAGAATAATCGGATTGGAACCGTTCGGAAAAGTTGCTCTGCAGATGATCTGACAGGGCAACTTTTTCTGTTGAACGGATATTGAATAGACATGGAGCGGTCCTCGACAGCGCCTGCAAAGCGGAAGGAGAGCAAACTGTTTTCAAAATGGTATGGAACCATGTGGGGATCAAGAAAAAGAAAGGACCGTAAGGGAGTAGAATAAAAAGCTGCGTATGACGATGCGGTATGGCCGCCGGTTTAGAAAGACAGAAGGGATTCTTTGCCTGAAACGGTGTTGAACCGTATCGTCCATTGTGAAAAGACAGGAGAGATGGTGCATGATAAAACAAAATTTTCCCATAGAAGTGCTGGCCCCGGCGGGAGATCGGGAACGATTGGAGGCGGCTTTGGATTTTGGGGCCCACGCGGTTTATCTTGCGGGCAAAGAGTTTGGGATGAGAAGCTCCCCCGATAATTTTGACCCTCAGGCATTGCGGGAAGCGGTGGAGCTATCCCATGCAAAAGGGGTGAAGGTATATCTTACCTGCAATACGCTTCCCCGCAACGAGGAACTGCCCCGGCTTCCCTCGTTTCTGGCGGAAAGCGCTCAGGCCGGCGTAGACGCCTTTATTGTATCGGACTTGGGGACGCTTCGTATTGCAAAGAAGGCGGCGCCGCAGGTGGACGTTCATATTTCCACACAGGCCGGGGTGGTGAATTACGAGACTGCCCGGGCGTTTTGGGAACTGGGAGCGAAGCGGGTGGTGTTGGCCCGAGAACTGACCCTGGAGGAGATTGCGGAGATCCGGCGGAAAACCAATCCGGATTTAGAGCTGGAGGCGTTTGTACATGGGGCAATGTGCGTGTCCTTTTCCGGGCGCTGCCTGATCTCCAACTATCTCACGGGCCGCGACGCCAATCGGGGAGAATGCGCCCAACCATGCCGCTGGAAATATCGATTGGAAGAGGAAAAGAGGGAGGGGCAGTTTTTCCCCATTATGGAGGAAGGAAACGGCACTTATTTTTTCAATTCCCGGGATTTGTGTATGATTGAATATTTGCCTCAGATGATCGAGGCCGGCGTGACCAGTTTGAAAATTGAGGGACGGGCCAAATCAGCCTATTATGTAGCGGTGGTCACCAATGCTTACCGGCATGCCCTGGAGGATTATCTGGACCAGGGGAGCCAATGGACCCTGCGCCCGTGGATCCGGGATGAAATGGACAAGATCAGTCATCGGGAATACCATACCGGATTTTATCTGGGGGATCAGCCGGGACAGGTGTATCACAATGGAGGGTATATTCGAGAATATGAAGTGGCGGCGGTTTGCGAAGGTTATGAAAATGGGGAGGCTAAGCTCTCTCAGCGCAACCGGTTTTTCCGCGGGGCTGAATTGGATGTGCTGGAACCGGGCGGCGTGCCCTATGTGATTCACGCGAATCACATGTACGATGAAGAGCATCAGCCCATAGAAAGCGCCCCGCACGCCACTCAGACCGTGTATATTTCCACCGATCGCCCCATTGCCAAGGGGGCTCTTCTGCGGTGCAAAAGAGAAAAGGGACAGGGGGAGTAAACCCGCTTTCCTTGTGATAGAGATTCCCGGCAAGTGTATGCAGACCGTTGGAAATCTTGGCTTCGTTTTGAAGAGATTGATAAAGCAAGGCCCTGAACGAGAAAGCGTTCGGGGCCTTGCTATGAGTGCGAACCATTTTGTGGGCTTAACCCTTGGAGCGTAGGGAATACAGCGAAAAGACAAAAAAGTGAAGGAAGCGAATGCAGTTAATCCGCAGTGGATCAGACGTTCATAAAAGGAGAGATGAGTCCGTTGCCGAGTCTGTACGCGGAGATTCCGGATGTTTTGAAAAGCTGTTGAATTTTGAATGATTTGCTTTAAATGAGTAAAACTGTTTAGTATAGGAGTTTTCCGTTTGATCTTCTGGTTCCAAGAAAAGGCAAAGCAAGGAGGCTCCCAAATACTGCATAAGACGGTGAGAAGACATTGACTAGGCTACAAAGACGTTCTCTTCTATTATTTACCATATTGATGGCGGGGATTATTGGATTGATGTGCCGCCTCTATTTTTTAATGATGGAATCCGGTTTACAGGAGGCGGCCGCCAAGCAGAGCTCCTATAAATTGGAGGTGGCCAGCCTAAGAGGCACAATCTATGACCGGAATATGACGGCGCTGACCGGGGTGGATAAAAAAGCGATAGCCGCAGTCTCTCCCACTGTGGAGTCAGCCAATTATTTGGCTGAGGTTTTGCCGGAAGAAGAAAAGGAATCTGTGTTTACCATGTTGTCCGCCGGTAAACCGTTTTTGATGAAAACGCCCAATAACAGCTTGTGGTCCGCTGAGGGGATCAATACCTTTTGGGTGAGTCAACGCTATCAGGACAAACAGATGCTTCCCCATGTTTTGGGATATCTGGACGGGAGCGGCGCGGGGATTTCTGGAATTGAAAAAGCGTTTGACGGATATCTGTCCCAAACCGGAGCTCAAATTTCGGTGAAATATCCAGTGGATGCTCTGAATCGGGTGCTGCCAGGAGAGCAAAGACGAATTTCTGATACCTCGGCGTTGGAAAAGAAGGGTGTGGTGCTCACCATTGACTCGGACATTCAGCGGATTGCGGAAATTGCCGCTAAGACCTATCTCAAACGGGGCGCCGTAATTGTGGCTGAGACTGGCAGCTGCGATCTGAGAGCGGTAGCGAGTATGCCCAACTTTTCGCCTAACAATATCGCTGATGTGCTGGATCGGGAGGATTCTCCCATGCTTAACCGCGCCTTTTCCGCGTTTATGCTGGGGTCAATCTTCAAACTGGTTCCTGCCGCCGCCGCATTAGAACATGGTTATTCCGGTGAAGAGGTGTATCACTGTACCGGGGGAATTGAGGTAGGGGGAACCACCTTTCACTGCATCAACGGCCAGGCGCATGGAGAGGTGGATATGAATAAGGCCATTGCTTATTCCTGTAACTGTTATTTCATCCATCTGGCCCAGGAGGTGGGGCGTAAGGAATTGCTGGATCTGGCTAAGCAGCTCGGATTTGGAAAGGAACAAGAGATGGCGCCCGGTCTGGTATCGGCGTCCGGCACGCTGCCCAGCCTTCGTGAGCTGACAAACCAGAGGGCGCTGGCTAATTTTTCTTTTGGACAGGGAACGTTGACCGCAACGCCGCTTCAAATTGTAGGACTTATCAACGCCGTTGTCACTGGAGGAAGCTATACCCAGCCTCGGCTGGTGGAAGGACTGGTGGATGAAAACGGGGACTTTGTGGAGGAGTATCCGAGAGCCCAACCGGAGAAATTATTGAGTTCTGTGACCACAGACAAACTGATGAACTATATGTATTCCTCCGTGGAATTTGGCACCAGCTCCAAAGGCAAGCCGGAGTATGGGGGCGCGGGAGCCAAGACCGCCACGGCGGAAACCGGAATCAAGGTGGGAGATCAGGAACTGGATCAAGCGTGGTATGCAGGCTATTATCCTGCGAATCAGCCCAAGTACATTATTGTAGTGCTGGCGGAGGATGGAGATGGCGGTGGAAAAAGCTGCGGACCTGTATTCAAACAGATTGCCGATATGCTTCATGAAAGAGGGATGGCATAGACAGGCGTTGATTTCATTGGGCCGCATATTGGAAGGTGTTTTAGAAGCGCGGATCCGGAGAATTCTCTCCCGCGGACTTTTTTTGACTGCAATGAAATAGAACGGGAGCCCGAGAAGAAAAGGGTTTGTTATGAACAGGCGCGATCGGCAATTGACAAGCGTTTCCTTTGGGATTATAATAATAGCGTTCAATTATTTGATATTGGCATGGATGGGAAGAAAAAGACAGAACAGTTGTTGCAGAGAGAAAGCCATATGCTGAAAGGCTTTTACAAAAGGCTGTCTTTGGCCGCCCCGGAGCCCTGCGGCGAGGAGCCGTGGCGTATCCTCTGCGTTAAAGAGTTCGAGTGGCATCTGGAGCGTTCGGATGCAATTTGGGTGGTACCACGGATTCCTCCGTCCCAGACGTCTGGGCGGTGGAATCTTTTTTTTTACCCGGAATATAAAGTTAGGATGTGTGAAAAAATGGAATGGACAGGACTGAATCAATTGAGAGAAAAGTTTCTCTCTTTCTATGAATCAAAGGGACATCTTCGGCTGGACAGCTTCCCATTGATTCCCAAGGACGACAAAAGCCTGCTGTTAATCAATTCCGGCATGGCGCCGATGAAAAAGTATTTCACCGGTGAGATTACTCCGCCGAGAAAGCGGGTTACAACCTGCCAGAAATGTATCCGTACCCCAGACATCGAGCGGGTGGGAATTACCGCCCGCCACGGTACCTACTTTGAAATGCTGGGAAATTTCTCCTTTGGAGACTATTTTAAGCATGAAGCTACCGCCTGGGCTTGGGAATTTTGCACCCAGGTGCTGCAACTACCGATCGATAAGCTGTGGGTGACCATCTATCAGGATGACGACGAGGCCTTTGATATTTGGACCAAAGAGGTGGGCGTGGCCCCGGAACGCATTGTCCGCATGGGCAAGGAGGACAATTTTTGGGAGCATGGCTCCGGTCCTTGCGGCCCCTGTTCGGAGATCTATTTTGATCGCGGAGAAAAATATGGATGCGGGTCCCCGAACTGCGGCGTAGGCTGTGAATGCGACCGGTATGTGGAATTCTGGAATCTGGTGTTCACCCAATTTGAGAGTGACGGGGAAGGGAATTATACCCCTCTGGAACACCCCAACATCGATACTGGAATGGGATTGGAGCGTTTGGCCTGCATTATGCAGGGTGTGGATAATCTGTTTTTGGTTGACACGGTGCAGAATATCATGAAGCATATTTGCCGGATTGCCGGAGTGCAATACGGCGATAGTGAAAAGACCGACGTTTCCCTGCGAGTGATTACAGACCACATTCGCAGCACTACCTTTATGATCGGGGACGGTGTGATGCCTTCCAACGAGGGGAGGGGCTATGTGCTGCGCCGCTTGCTTCGCCGCGCCGCACGACACGGCAGGCTGCTGGGGATTCACGAGCCTTTCTTGGCGCAGGTTTGCGACACGGTGATTGAGGAAAACAAAAATGCCTATCCGGAACTTCTGGAAAAGAAGGACTTTATCAAGAAGCTAATCAGCGTGGAAGAAGAAAGCTTTGCAAAGACCATCGATCAGGGAATGCAGATGCTCAATAATCTGATGGATTCCGCAGATGTGAACGTGCTGTCCGGTGAGGACGCCTTTCGTCTCAACGATACCTTTGGATTCCCGTTGGATTTGACCAAAGAGATCATCGCGGAACGGGGCATGCGCGTGGACGAGGAGGAGTTCCAACGTTTGCTGCTGGAGCAGAGGGAACGGGCCCGAGCCGCCAGGAAGAACGCAGGCGCCGACGCGTGGCTTAGCGATCAAGCCAATTTGGACGGGGTGGAGCCCACTCAATTCTTAGGATATAGCCAATTGGAGACCACAGCCCAGGTAACCGCTATTGTGAAGGATGGTCAACGGGTGGACCAGGCGACCGCCGGCGACGAGGTACTGCTGATTTTGGACCAAACCACGTTCTATGCGGAGAGCGGCGGACAGGTGGGCGATATCGGCGCAGTGAGTTCGGACAATTCTATGGCGGATGTAATCAACACCACCAAAAACCATGCGGGGATTTATCTGCATCACGCGATAGTCAAAGCGGGAATGGTGTCCAGCGGAGATATGGTGACTGTGCAGGTGGACATGCTGCGCCGACGCAGCATTATGCGCAATCATACGGCGGCTCATCTGCTGCAAGCGGCCTTGCGCAAGGTACTGGGTACCCATGTGGAGCAGGCGGGCCAGCTGGTGGACGGCGAACGGGTGCGTTTTGACTTTACCCATTTTTCTGGGCTTACCGCTCAGGAATTGTCTGCGGTAGAGGCTTTGGTGAACGAGCAGATTCTTCGCAGCCTTCCGGTGGTCAGCCAGGAAATGCCCATTGACGAGGCCAAAAAGATGGGCGCCATGGCGTTGTTCGGTGAAAAATATGGAGACGTGGTTCGCGTAGTCAGTGTGGAGAATTTCTCCATTGAGCTGTGCGGAGGTACTCATATTGACAATACCGCCAAGCTGGGGCTGTTTAAGATTGTCTCGGAAAGCTCGGTTGCTTCCGGCGTTCGCCGCATAGAAGCCGTAACCGGGATTGGCGTGCTGCAACTGATTTCTCAGATTCAGGATACCCTCGCACAGGCGGCTGCCGCTTTGAAGGTGGGCAATCCCAGCGAACTGGTGCGCCGGTGCGCACAGGTAAGCGCCGAACTCAAGGAGAAGGACAGGATCGTTGAACAGCTAAACGCCAAGCTGGCGGCTTCGCAGGTGGACGGCCTGTTTGCCGGGGCGAAGCTGGTGAAGGGAGTGCGGGTAATCACCGCGGCGTTTTCCTCCACTCCGCCGGACGCCTTACGCTCTATGTGCGATAAGGTGCGCGAGCAGGCGCCTAACTGTGTGGCGGTGTTCGCGGCAGTCAATGGAGAGAAGATCACTTTTTCCGCCACAGTGGGTAAAAACGCTCAGGGGCGCGGAGCTCATGCGGGCAATGTGGTGCGTGCGGTGGCCAAGATTGCCGGCGGAAACGGCGGCGGAAAGCCGGATATGGCTATGGCAGGCGGTAAGGATCCCACCAAGGTGGACGAGGCGCTGGCGGCTGTGGAAGGCATCGTGCTGGATATGGTAAAGGATGAGGAATAATCCGGAAGAGGATTACCCTGCTGTCAATAAAATTCCGATGTGGTAAGGGCGCTGATTCTGGGATGGATACAACGGGTTTTATCATAGGGCAACACCCCATATATAGTGTTCCAACAGTAGGGTGAGGCTCCCGGCAGGCAAAGGGATTATCAATGACAACTGCGCGTAATTTCCATCGGACCTTTTTATGGATTATAAAATATTGTCACAGTAATTTTAGAAAGAGGTGTGAATTGTGGACTGTATTTTTTGTAAAATAGCGGCGGGCGAGATTCCCTCTAACAAGGTATATGAGGACGATCAAATAGTGGCTTTTTATGATTTGGATCCCCAGGCGCCGGTTCATGTTCTGTTGATACCCAAGGAGCATATCGCCTCGGCCAATGAGCTCAATGATCGAAACAGTGAGGTTGTAGGTCACATTTATCTGACTGCTGCAAGGATCGCAAAAGAATTGCATCTTGACAACGGCTATCGGATCGTCAATAATTGTGGGGTGGACGGCGGTCAAACGGTGGGACATTTGCACTTTCATCTGCTGGGCGGACGTTCCATGAAGTGGCCTCCGGGCTGACCGTAATCGTAAGACAAACCATTGACTGATTCTATGGATTTCAGGAAACTCTAATTATTTACGAGAGCAAAGGCGGCGTTTCCTCCTGGTTACGCCGTTTTCTCTCTATACATGAAGACGGGATAGAAGTATTTTGTCAAAAATCCATTTGATAAAGGTTGAGTGAAAAAATGAGTGAAGTATATCAAATGACAGTGGCGGGATGCAAGCGGGAACTCCCCGTGTGCCCAGTGGACGACAAGCTGGATATCGCCGCTTTTATTATGTTCGGAGATGTGGAGCTTACCGAACGTTCCGCCGCAGAGCTGCTCGGCAAATGCCCGGAGCACGACGTGCTGATTACGGCGGAGGCCAAGGGAATTCCGCTGTGTTATGAAATGGCCCGTCAGGGTTGCCGGAAGTACGTGGTAGCGCGCAAGGGGATTAAGCTGTATATGCGCAATCCCATCCATGTGGAGGTGAAATCCATCACCACATCCAACGTGCAGACCCTATATCTTTCTGAAGAAGATTACCTTTCCCTCAAGGGCAAACGTGTGTTGATTGTGGATGATGTAATCAGCACGGGTGAATCTCTGTCAGCGCTGGAAAAATTGGTGCAGGAAGCGGGCGGCAATATCGTGGGATGCGCCAGCGTACTCGCTGAGGGAGATGCGGCGAAACGGGACGATATTATTTTTCTGGAGCCGCTGCCTTTGTTTTTCAAGGGCTAATCTGTTTTTGTAAAGAAGGATGAGTCGTTCCGTTGTAAATAGAGATGTTAGGTTTGGCTTTTAAAAGGAAGGACCATTCTTTTTAAAGGAAAACACTGGATTCCTCATGATTCGCCGGAAATCCTTTTTGTATTCAGAATCGTCTGTTGGGCGGATGTTACGGCGCAATTGAACCCAAAAGATTGGAGAGAATCATATGAAGCGGCCGCTTGCATTAGTAGGATTTACATATCTGCTTGCGCAAGCGGCTGCTGTTTTCTTTGGATTCTCCTTTGGATGGTACGCCGCAGCTTTTTGCGGGACTTTGTTTCTGATTTCTCTATTGATCCCACGGCTTCGAAAGGAAAAGGCAGCGCCGCTCGCTTGTATCACGGCGGCGGTATCCTTGGGCGCGTTTTGCTTGGCGCAGATCAATCTGCTTCAGCCTTTGGATCAGCTCAAGGACCAGGACGCCGTTATTTCCGGTGTGATCTGCGAAATCCCCTATGAATCCAATCAAAGGTATTATTATGTGGTGCAAGTGGATCGGGTGGAATTGGAGGGCGCTCCGCAATCCATGAAGCTGCGGATGTCCACTACCCACGCGTTGGAGGGAGACGTATACGACCGGGTGACCGGCAGGGTGCATCTGTTTCTTCCTGAGGGCGGAACCGGCTTTACTTCATCCGCCTACTACCAATCCAAAGGAATTCATATGCTCTCGTATCTGTACGAGTATGAGGACGTGCGTGTACAACCGGGAACGGAGAAACCGTTCTACTATTACGCCCTCAAATGCAGGCAATCTCTTATTCACACCATTCGGAACCTGCTGCCGCCGGAACAGGCCGGAATTTCCGCTGGAATTCTTTTGGGAGAAAAACAGGGGATGCCGGAACAGGTTCGCGCTGATTTTCAGGAGATCGGGGTATCTCATCTTTTATCGGTATCCGGGCTACACGTTACCATTCTTACGCAGTGTCTGTTTTTGCTTTTGGGAGTGTTGCGAATTAGAAAACGGGCCGCCGGCATGCTTTCTATCGCTGGGGTTCTGCTTTTTATGGCGATAACAGGCTTTGCTCCTTCTGTGATGCGCGCCGGGATAATGGTAATTTTTACGCTGTTGGGGATTGTGATAAGAAAAGAACCGGATACCCTCAATTCATTAGGGACGGCGGCGCTTGTATTAACTTTGTGTAATCCGTTTGCCGCCGGTGACATTGGACTTTTGCTTTCCTTTACCGCTACACTGGGATTGATTTTGCTTTCCGGTAAACTGAAAACCCGCTTGTATCGGATGGTGAAGAAGATCCCCTTTGGCAAGCGTTTGTTGAGAAGTTTTGCTTCCTCGCTGTCGGGCGCCTTAGCGGTTACGCTGTTTACCTTCCCGGTTATTTTACTCACCTTTCAGGAGTTTTCTATCATTGCCCCGCTTTCTAACTTTTTGTTAGTAGTCCCTGCCATGGCGGTGATGATCTGTACGGCTGCCGCCACGCTTTTGTCTTTTACCGGTGTGTTTTCCTTCCTGGCAATGCCCTTTGCCTTGATGGCTGGAATCGGGTCCAACTATTTGAAAGGGTGCGCTTCCCTGTTGGCGCGCATTCCCTACTGCAATCAATCGGCAGGGCAGGATTTTCTCTATGTTTGGCTGGCGGGAACTCTTTTGCTGCTTTCTGTGGCTTTGTGGAAACCTGGCGTCCGGCGTGTTAAAACGGCAGCGCTGCTATCCGGCCTTTTGCTGTTTGTCGGCGGGCTTTCTTATCAACTGTTTCAGATGGATGTGGTACAGATATCCGTGATGGACGCCGGGGACGGATGTGCGGTGACGCTCAACTATCGGGGGCGAGGCGCGGTGGTATCCTGCGGGGGAAGCCGGTATGCTCCCATAGAAATTGATCGCTGCTTACAGAAGCGTAATATAAGAAGTCTGGATTACATGGTGCTGCCCAGCACAGAGCAGGAGGCTTGCAATGGAGCCCAGACGGTGATTGAGCGCTATCGACCCAAGGTTCTTTTTCTGCCCGAAAGCGCGCAGCAGGAGGAAAAATTACTGGGGAGTATGTCCGAGGCGGGTGAAGCTTACCTATTCAAAGGACAGACCCAAACCTGCCTGTGGGATTTTGTTTTTATATGTGCCGACGCCGATAACGGCTGGGTCAGTGTGTCCATCGACGATCTGGAGTTGGTTATTGTGCCGAAAAGTGGAAACCGTTTACCAGAACAGGCAAGAGACTGTCACTTTTATATCACGGGACAGCCTGACGGACAAGGGGATTGGGTTTCCTGCGACTATATGATATTCTCTCTTAACCGGGAAACGATGGCGCAGGGAATACGCTGTTACTCCCCGGCGAGCGGGACCGCGCTGTGGACCGGCTCGCAAGGAAATTTGACCATTGAACGCAACTCGCAGGGGGTTGTCAGCATCAGGAGGTGTTAACATGCCGTTGCTTAAGGAAGCCGATTTAAAGAAACAGATCCGGGAGAAAAAATTTGACCGGCTGTACTTTTTGTATGGGCAGGAAAAATATTTAATTAAGCATTATACCCAATTGCTCACGCAGAAAGCGTTGGGAAAAGGGTATTCGGATTTTAATTTTCAGACGTTTCCCAATGGAACCAGCGATATTGACGCCATTGCGGAGGCGGTGGAAGCCCTGCCTATGATGGCGGAACGTAAATGTGTGGTTGTATATGACCTCAATGTAGAGAGCCTATCTGCGGCAGGACTTAAAAAGCTGTATGAGCTGTTGGAGGATCTTCCTGACAGCACGGTTTTGGTGATCGCTCAGACCACGTTGGAAATGGATGTGAAGAAATCCGCCAAGTGGAAGAAGTTCCTTGCTGCGGCACAAAAGGCCGGAACAACGGTGGAGCTGACAAAACGAGGAGCGGCGGCCCTGGAGAAACAGTTAATCAGCTGGGCGGAAAAGCGGGGGAATGGCTTAAGCGCTTTTAACGCGGGGAGGATCCTTCAGCTTTGCGGCGACGATTTATTGATTTTGAGCAACGAGATGGAGAAGCTGTGCGCATATGCAAAGGACAGGGAGATTACCTTGGAGGATATCCAGTCGGTGGTGACACAGAATCTTGAGACTACGGTTTTTGTGCTGTCCAAGGCTTTGATGGCGGGAGATTTTGACAAAGCCTATCAGCAGCTGGATCTGCTGTTTTATCAGAGAGAAGAACCGGTGGCCGTACTGGCGGTGCTCTCTTCTGCATATGTAGATCTTTATCGTGTGAAGGCGGCCCTGGAGAGCGGCGAGGATCCGGGGAATCTATCCCAAAGCTTTGATTATAAAGGGAAGGAGTTCCGCCTTCGCAACGCGCAGAGAGATGGCAAAAGACTATCTATGGATACGCTGCGCAGAAGTCTTCGCCTGCTATTGGAGGCGGACGTGAAGCTGAAAAGTTCTCGGGTGGACAACCGAGTAATCCTAGAACAAATGATTGCCCAGCTAAAGCTGGTTGCGGAAGGGGGAGGCCGATGATCCAAGTGAGAGAAGCGATCATTGTGGAAGGAAAGTATGATAAGATTAAGCTTTCTTCCATGATTGACGGGCTCATCATTGAAACTGGGGGATTTCGCATCTTTAATAATAAGGAAAAGATGGCGTTGATTCGGCGGCTGGCGGAAACCAGAGGGATTTTGATCCTCACTGACAGTGACTCCGCAGGTTTTTTGATCCGAAATCATCTCAACGGCGCCATTCCAAAGGGAAGGGTAAAACATGCCTATATCCCTGATATCTTCGGGAAAGAGCGCAGAAAAGAGAAGCCCTCTCAGGAAGGGAAACTGGGAGTGGAGGGCATTCCTCAGGAAATATTAATAAAAGCGATTCGGCAGGCGGGCGTTGATTGCGGAGTTTTGGAAGGAAATAACAAGCGTTTCCGTGAAGTTACCAAGCTGGATTTGTTTGAATTGGGGTTTTCCGGCGGGGAGGACAGCCGCAAAAAGAGGGCGGCGCTGCTCAAAACATTAAATCTGCCGGAGCATCTTTCGCCCAATGCGCTGCTGCCCGTGGTAAACTGCCTGATGAGTTACGAGGAGTTTTGTCAGGCGGTAAAAAACTTAAAATATTGAGAAAAATATTGACACTTGTCTGCTGAGATGATATAATACATTTCGCTGAGAACAGCCATGGATTGCCATGGACCTCCAAAATTTTCAGCAAATATATTTGCGAGTGTGCTGGAACAGGCAGACAGGCACGTTTGAGGTGCGTGTGTCTATGACGTGTGGGTTCAAGTCCCATCGCTCGCACCAGACTGAGTCCAAACGCAATTTTCGTTTGGACTCTTTTTATTTTTGTGAGTGAAGGTCTCGGTTTAGTGCGGGTATCTTTTTTGTAGTGTAAACCCAGATGGACATTACACGAACACCTACTTTTTCAAAGGCAGCTTTGCCGTGAGAGTGTGGTTGTGATGTCAAAACAGAATCTGATGGGCAAGGTACTTTGTACCTGCCCATCGAAGTTTTGCATTGTAGTTCGCTATATCTTTTTACACATAGTGGACAAGTATGATGCTGTATGTTAATTTTCCTTTGTACAATTAATGATTTTAATGCTTGACAAAGTATAAATGTTTTGATAACATAATAATGCACACTGGATAGTGAGCGGAAGTTATAACATGCACCTGGATAGGTTCTGGAAATGTAAAACTTATGTTTTATAGTATTTTCACGGACCAACTACTGTTGGTCCGTTTTTATTTCCAGAACTTCCACAAAGCGAAAGGAGACAAACATGTTAAAAAAAGACAAAAGCGTAATCATTAAATTTGACTTCTCAGTAGAACAGACAGTAGGCCAAATCACTAAGGTTACAGGATTTATGAAGGCCAAGTATTTGATTCCTGTCATTGATATTCTGGATTTAAAAGCAAATCCTCGTTCTTCTAAAACGGGCCCGGTCACTACCGCAATTCAAGAATCTATTGAAAACGACAGCAACTTGTTTCCGTTTAAGACCAAAGGAATTTTGCTTGCGTCTTCCCAGTATGAACGGCTTGAGCGTAGTAGGATAAAGATAATGCCTGATAATTTTGAAATTGAAGGAATTTTAGATGGCGGACATAACACACTTGCGATTGGTCTCTATATTTTGAAACAGTCTATGCTCTACGCTGGGAAACCTTTTCCTAAAGGCGAGAAAACATGGGATCGCTTTAAGGAATTTTGGCATGAAAACAGAAGTGTCATTGATATATATTTAGACGAATTAAGGAAAGACCCTTCAATTGGAAATTTGAGCTTTTATGTGCCTGTTGAGTTGCTTGTCCCTCGAGATGCAGGAGACTTTGCTTGCGTAGAAGCATTTAAGAATGATTTGTTGGAAATTTGTGAAGCAAGAAATAACAATGTTGAACTCAATATTTCTGCGAAAGCTAATCAGAAAGGATTTTTTGACGCGCTTAAGTTACTCATGGAAAAACGCAATCCTGTCCTGTGCAGCAGAATTGAATGGAAACCGAACGACGGTGGCGACATAAAAACGCAAGATCTTATTGCTCTTGCTTGGATTCCCCTTGCTCTTATTACTCAGGTCAAGGATGAATCTGGAAAAACTATTGAACCAATTGCAGCGAATAAAATCTACAGCGCAAAAGGGAGCTGCCTTAAACAGTTTGAGAAATTGATGGCATCTCCTGATGTTACCGCCAAAACAAGTGCTGACTATAAGCGAGAATTAAAAAACACGGAAGTTCATTCGGCATTCCAAATTGCGGTAGAATTGCCCGAAATTTATGACTATATTTATGAAAACTTCCCTGTTTTGTACAATGCAGCAGATGGCAAATACGGTCGTATTACTGCCGTAAAAAAATTAAATGAAACGCGCAAGGAAAAGAAAACACCATTCTCCGGTAATGATATTGATATGCTAAGCCCTGAAGGGTACATTATGCCGTTAGTGTATGGTATGCAAGCTCTTATGGTTAATAAGACAGTGAATGGACATAACGAAATTGCGTGGGTGCAATCGCCTATGACATTCTTGCAAAATAATCTCGGCAAGATCGTTAAATACTATTCAGGTATTATTAACGTATGCGACTATGATCCTCAGAAAGTTGGAAAAAATGCGCAGAGCTATGAACAGGCACTTGCTGGATTTAAGATGGCTATTGCTGGTATTCTATGATATGATATGTTTCGTCGCTATTCTACTATAAATCAGGCCCCCCGGCAAAGCCGGGGGGCCTGATTTATATGGCTTAGTGCTCATGTTGAGGGTATCTTTTTTGTCAACACTTCCCATATGAAAACACCATTGCAATCCGAACTTATGATTTGGACTCAATGGTGTTTTTGTTATAGATCTTGTATTTAAGCGGCTTTTTAAGGCCGCTTTTTAAAAGCAAAAAGCAACGAAAAATTTGAATACCAACCCGTTTGAATCCATTAGTCCAAGCCTTAATCTGCGGAAATCCCGTTCGTTACGGAATATTCACAACCCTTCTGTTCAAAGGTCTTGCGCTATGGATTTCTGTCAATTAGTTGATAGGTCAACTAATTTGCTGTATAATAAATTGTCGCTCATTGGAGGTGCAATATGCAATCGATTGGAAAGAACATAAGCGTTTTATACAGACAATTGAATGTGTTTCTTAATCGTGAGTTGGGAAGTGCAGACATTTCAGCAACAGAGCTGATGTACCTTGCCTCTTTATACAGACAAAACGGAATAACACAGGACGAATTGGCGAATGAGTATTGTATTGATAAAGCAGCAACGGCACGTACCATTCAGAAAATGGAAAGGAAAGGTTTGGTGCGCAGAATTGCTGATGCGGAAGATAAGCGTGCAAAAAAGGTGTTATTAACAGATAAAGCACTTAAATACCGCGAAATGATATTTGATATTCAAAATAAATGGCTGAAAGAAATCCATGTGGAAATTCCGAAAGAGGAAATAAATATTTTTGTTAAGGTTTTATCGTCCGCTGCAGAAAAAATTAAAGAATTAAATCAAGCTTAGGAGGGTTTACTATGACAATAAAAGAAGCAATCAAAGAAAGACATATGGTTCGCAAATATAAGGAAAAGGCGATTCCATGGGATGTTGTTGAATTGCTTCATTCAAGAATTGCTGAAAATAATAAAAACCATAATCTGAACCTTACTTTGGTTACAAATAATTCAGATGGTATCGGCGGCTTAGCAAAATTATTGCTTACAAAAACCGTAAACAATTATATTATTCTTGCTGGTGAAGCTACACCTGACCTTGACGAGAAGTTGGGTTACTGCGGCGCTGATTTGATTCTTTATGCACAGACATTGGGCTTAAACACTTGGTGGGTTGGCGGTATGTTCAGCGGCAAGGGGGCGCAGAAGCATCTTAATTCAAAAGATATTCGAATCAACGGTGTTATTGCCATCGGTTATGGACAGACGCAAGGGGTTCAACATCAATCAAAAACTGCGGCAGAAATCAGCGAATACAACGGTACTGCACCTCAATGGTTTATTGATGGTGTTGATGCGTTGCTGCATGCTCCGACTGCGCTTAACAAACAAGCATATAAAGTAGTTGGTGACGGCGATAAAGTGTCGCTTACTTATAACGGCGGACATTTTGCCGGTATAGATCTTGGTATCGGAAAATATCATTTTGAGGTTGGTGCAGGGAAAGAGAATTTTGAATGGAATCAATAAATTTCTATTTTATCCAAGGATAAAAAGAAATCTCGACAAAGAACAGAATTATTGATATAATAAAAAACAAATCAATTCTTTTGGGCGGCGTTTGAGGAGCACCCTGTAAAATTAGCGGATGCGGCTTATCATCGATTCCGGCGAAGCAGATTCTTCCGTTTGGCTGGATTTGGAAATGGAGATTTTGTGAATGAATTGGCTCAGAAACTTCATGGCGGGCAGATATGGCGGGGATCAGCTCAATATCGCGCTGATTCTTCTTTATTTGGTTTTGGCTATCGTTGCTCAGATTACTCAGCTTTGGGTGATTTGGATTGCTGAGATTTTACTGTTGGCGTACTGCTTTTTTCGCATTCTTTCCAGGAATGTGGAAAAGCGCTATCGGGAGAATCAAAAATTTCTCAGGCTGTGGAACCCGATCAAGCAGCGGCTGCTGAAAATGAAAATCCGCGTCAGCGACAGAGCTCATCGGTATTATCATTGTCCCAAATGTAAAAATACTCTGCGTGTGCCCCGGGGAAAAGGAAAGATCTGTATTACTTGTCCGGTTTGTAAAACGGAATTTATCAAAAAAACCTAAGTTGGCCATAGCTGCCCTGGATCATCGAACGGTGATTCAGGGCGATTCTATTCCCTCTAGGGAGACAAAGGAGCAGATAGGAAATGGATATCAAAGAACAATCGTTACAAAAGCATTATGAATGGAAGGGCAAGATTGAGGTAATTTCCCGGGCGCCCATCGAGACCCGGGAGGATTTGTCACTGGCCTATACGCCAGGAGTGGCCCAACCTTGCCTGGAGATCCAGAAGGACTATGAGAAGTCTTTTCTGCTGACCCGGCGCAGCAATCTGGTGGCTGTCATTACCGACGGAACCGCGGTGCTGGGGCTGGGAGATATCGGCCCGGAGGCAGGAATGCCGGTAATGGAGGGCAAATGTGCGCTGTTTAAGGAGTTCGCGGGAGTGGACGCGTTTCCCCTTTGCATTCGTTCCAAGGAAGTGGACGAACTGGTGCGCACCATCTATTTGATCTCCGGTAGTTTCGGCGGTATCAATTTGGAGGACATCTCGGCGCCCCGTTGCTTTGAAGTAGAACGCAAGCTCAAGGAGCTGTGCGACGTTCCGGTTTTTCATGACGATCAGCATGGGACGGCCATTGTGGTGGCAGCCGCACTGCTAAACGCCCTTAAGGTGGTGAAAAAGGATATTTCTCAGGTTAAGGCGGTAATCAACGGCGCGGGCTCGGCGGGGATCGCAATCTCCAAGCACCTGCTCAATCTGGGTCTTAAGAACCTGATTATGGTGGATCGGTTCGGCATCATATGCGAGGGAATGGAGCAACTCAATCCCGAACAGGCCTATATGGCGACCATTACCAACCGGCAGCATTTGCAGGGCAGCCTGGCGGATGCGATGAAGGGGGCCGACGTATTTTTGGGAGTGTCCGCTCCCAATATCGTAAGCAGAGAGATGGTGGCCGCCATGGCGCAGAATCCGGTGGTGTTCGCTATGGCAAATCCCACGCCGGAGATCATGCCTGAGGAGGCCAAGATGGCGGGAGCCAAGGTGGTGGGAACCGGTCGCAGCGATTTCCCCAACCAGATCAACAATGTGCTGGCCTTTCCTGGGATTTTCCGGGGCGCACTGGACTGCCGCGCCAAGGAGATCAATGAGGAGATGAAGGCGGCGGCATCCTACGCCATTGCCGGACTGGTGTCGGATCAGGAGCTTTGTGAAGAGTATATTCTGCCGAACGCACTGGATAAGCGCATTGGACAGGTGGTTGCTCAAGCAGTGATCCAGGCCGCCAAGGAGACCGGGGTAGCGAGGATTTGATTGAAAAGACAGATCATTTTTTGGACGAAAAAGAACCAGGAATTTCCTGGTTCTTTTTGCGCTCAACGATTCTGTATGTAACGCATCGGGCCAATCAAAGACTATTTGATCCCTTGTTCCAGTTCGTCAAATTTTTTTGTTGAGAAAAATACCCCAAGAGTAATGCCGAATCCATCGCATTTCACAATCAATTACGCGAAGAAAAAAGAAGAATAATCGTCAACTTGGCATAATCTTTCTAAAGCTTCGACAGCGTTTTTGAAAAAAGGTGTTGACAAAATCCGAAGTGTCGCCGTATAATAACAACATCTTAAATAGTTGAAATCCTGAGAGCAAAAGTAAGTACCCGGTCATACGGCGCTTCAGAGAACCGGCAGTTGGTGGAAAGTCGGTGTGTACGCGGCAGGGGAATGGGTTTGTGAGGAGCGCAGTGAAAGAAAGAACAAGTAGCTGTTGCCGTATTCCCCCACGTTACGGGGAAGGGTATTGATGCGTTTGCTGCGTACCTGTAGATTCATTCGCTGCGTACCTGTTTTGAGCGGGATTTATTTCCCGGAATTTGGGTGGCACCACGAAGTCTATCGTCCCATGGAGGACGATAGACTTTTTTGTTTTTTTGCAATTCAGAGAGACCGATGGGGCGATTTTTGGAATATGGAGGCTTGGTGGGGGCGCCGGCTGTTTATGGTCATGTGGGATAGCTGGACAATTCATCATAGTTCTCAAAATCAAAGCCGTCATGGAGCGAATGGAAGCAACTATGCGACGAAATAGAGAGACAGGAGAATGCATAATGGGTAAGATTGGACGTTATGGGGAATTTGGAGGGCAGTATGTGCCCGAAACCGTAATGAATGCCGTTCACGAGCTGGAAGCGGCCTATGATCGCTTCCGAGAGGATCCGGAGTTTCAGGAGGAGCTGCTGCGGTACTATCAAGAGTACGCCGGACGTCCCTCTATGCTGTATAAAGCGGAGAAAATGTCCGCCGATCTGGGCGGGGCCAAAATCTACATCAAAAGAGAGGATTTAAACCATACGGGGTCACATAAGATCAACAACGTACTGGGCCAAATTCTGCTTGCCAAACGAATGGGGAAAAAACGTATTATTGCGGAAACCGGAGCGGGACAGCACGGCGTGGCCACCGCTACAGCCGCGGCGCTGTTTGGGTTACAGTGTGAGATATACATGGGTTCCGAGGATGTGAAGAGGCAGTCTTTGAATGTTTATCGGATGGAGCTGTTGGGCGCTAAGGTGCACAGCGTGAAAAACGGAACCTGTACGCTGAAAGACGCCATTAACGAGGCCATGCGGGATTGGGCTGCCAATGTGGAAAACACCTTTTACCTGATTGGCTCTGTGATGGGACCCCACCCATATCCCCGGATGGTGCGCGATTTTCAAAAGATAATCGGGGAAGAAACCAAACGCCAGCTGCGTGAAAAAGAGGGCAGGCTGCCCGACGCGGTGGTGGCCTGCGTGGGCGGAGGCTCCAACGCGATGGGGATGTTTTACGACTTTATCGGAGATCCTTCGGTTCGTCTGTTGGGAGCTGAAGCGGCCGGCAGAGGGGTGGATACCGACGAGACGGCGGCCACTGTCGCCAAGGGACGCACGGGAATTTTCCATGGTATGAAATCGATCTTTTTACAGGACGAGGAAGGGCAGATCGCGCCGGTTTACTCTCTGTCCGCTGGACTGGATTATCCCGGAATCGGGCCGGAGCACGCTCAGCTGCATGTATCAGGACGGGCGGAATATTACAATATCACCGACGAAGAGGCGGTCTGCGCCTTTGAATATTTGTCCCGAACAGAAGGAATTATTCCCGCCATTGAATCGGCTCACGCTGTGGCGTTGGCCTGCAAAATCGCACCGACGATGTCGGCGGATCAAATTATGGTGATCTGTCTTTCAGGCAGAGGGGACAAGGACGTCTATCAAGTGGCAAGATATCGGGGGGTGCAAATCAGTGAATAGAATGGATCAAACCTTTGAAGCGTTACACAAGCAAGGGAAAAAAGCTCTGATTGCCTTTATTACTGCGGGCGATGCGGGTTTAGAAACCACGGAACGGCTGGTGCTCCAAATGGAGCAGTCAGGAGCTGATATCATCGAATTGGGAATTCCGTTTTCCGACCCTATCGCAGAGGGACCGGTGATTCAGAAGGCCAGTGTACGCGCGCTGCAAAACGGCGTCAAACTGACCGATATTTTCGCCATGGTGAAACGGCTGAGGCAAAAAACTCAAGTACCGCTTGTGATGATGATGTATCTCAATAGCATTTTTGGATTTGGTACGGAAAAGTTTTTTACACTATGCGCCGATACGGGGATTGATGGGGTGATTGTGCCTGATATGCCATACGAGGAGAGAGATGAAATTCAGGAGGCTGCCGATCGTTACGGGGTATATTCCATCAGTTTGGTGGCGCCTACCTCTCGCGAACGCGTTGCGATGATCGCCAAGGAAAGCAAAGGTTTTCTATATTGTGTTTCCTCCACCGGAGAGACTGGGATGACAAAGGAGGATACCGCCAATTTTGATGGGTTCTTTGGCATGATTAAACAGTATGCAAATATTCCATGTGCAGTTGGGGTTGGAATCTCTGAACCGGAGCAAGTATCCATGATGAAAGAGTATTGCGATGGAGTGATAGCCGATAGCGCCATTGTGGAACTGGTGGAGCAATATGGAAAGGATTCCAGCAGGGCGGTAGGATCCTTTGTCGCTTCTTTGAGACAGGCATTGGATGAATAGATAAACAGAACAACGGAATCCCATTGGGATTCCGTTGTTCTGTTTTGAAGGATTCGCTCAAGCAAAAGAGTGGCAAATATGTTTGTAGCGAGAAGACTTGTAATGGATGAATGATTGCAGTATGATAAAGAACAAGCTGACAGAATTCATAGCGGATTTTGAGAGTCTCCAATATCTACGAGGGCTAGGCGATGATTCGATGGAAATGCAAAAAAAACTGGACGATCCATTTTGCGTTTATGATAATGGTCATACAAAATGGTTTTGAAATCCAGATCCATACAGAGAAAGGATTGGAGTCAACATGAAAGTTTTGGCCAGTGATTTCGACGGTACCTTTTGTCATTACGGAACAGTTTCAGAGGAAAACATTCAGGCGGTGAATCAATGGAGAAAGGATGGAAATCTTTTCGGATTTATTACCGGCCGGGATTTGCGGTTAATGAAAAGTATGTTGGATCAATTTTCCATACCTTTTGACTTTTTAGTCTGTGGAAGCGGCGCTACTGTTTACGACCAAGAACTGAATCTTATGTGGCAGTCAACGTTTGATGATGGGATTGTTTCAAGAATCTATGGAGAACCCATGGTTCGAAGCTCACAGCATATTATGCTGTCCGATCCGGAATACTCCTGGCTGATTCTACAGGACCCAGCTTCCCCTTTTCATGAGGACGGCAATCTTTTTACCAGCATTACCTGGGATCAGGCTATGAATCTGCATGGTATCAATCAGATCAGCTTAGCATTTCCTGAGGTTGAAACTGCGAGGATTTGTGCGCAAAGGCTCAACGAAAAACATGCGGATTGTCTGACGGCCAACCACAACTTTCATTGTATTGATATTACGCCGAAAGGAATCAATAAATGTTCCGCTTTGCAAGTTTTGCTTGAACTGTATGGCTGGCCGCCGTCTCAACTGCTTACGGTTGGAGACGGGGAAAATGATCGGGCCATGATTCGGGAATTTCATGGTTTTACTGTGGAAAACGCCTCGCCGTCGATCCAAGAGATAGCAGCTAAGACATATTCCAGCGTAGCTGAATTGATTGAAGATCAGAGATAGAATCAAAAAAAGGGCGTCTGATGATTCAGACGCCCCTTTTTGATGAATTTTAATATAGCAGAGTAAAAATATTGCGGATCCAAATTAAAATGGATAGGATCAGAAAAACAATACTGAGAACCAGACCTGCAATCGCGCGGCCTTTGGCGGTGGTCTTCATTCCCCGGATTGCGCTTGTAATACCAATGATGGAGGTAATCACGCCGATAAGAGGAACTAAGCATCCAATAATACTCACAAGACCCATTACCAGGGATAAGGTAGCGCTTCCTGTGGGGTTATGTACCATAACCGGGGTAGGGGACGCGGGATAGGAAGCCGGAGAAGCAGGCTGAGGGTTGGGACTATTGGGGGTAACCGGAAGGGCTTGCTCTGAATTTTGCGTTACAGCGGACGCGTATTGAGGCTGCTGTAACGGCGGCTGACATAGCAGCGCCATCAAAGTGTTTACTTTTTTTCGGAGCATATCCTTGATTGCAAATCCCCAAAATCCGTCTAATCCCATTTCACCGCAATAAACGCCGGGAAGAAGGGCATATTTTAACCAAGCTTCCAGATGGACTTGCCCGTCTTGGTAGTTTAACTTGATGTATTGGGGTGCGGAGAGCATCCCGATTCCTTTTTTCCAAACCATTTCGCCTTTATAGTCGATTAAAGTAAATCCTTCCTTCGCGAAAAAGTCTTCTGCAACAAACTGAATCAGGTCGGCTTGATGGGGAACTGCAAAATCCGTAACAAAGCGATTTCCCATGTGTTATGTATCCTCCTCAAATAGAATATTGTCTGCTGAACTTCAAAAATATTGCTCCATTAGAAATTTCGGACTATCAGGCAGATAACCCGACTAATATGATTTGGAAGAACCTTAATCACAACTTTCGCACAGATAATATTTTTAAAATTAACAGACTTAACGCATATCATTTTACCATAAAGAAAAAAAGTGTGCAATCATTTCTAATTTTTTCTTTTCTTTAGTAAAAAAATGGAGGAAAGTGCCATCTTCGCATGAGGTTAGAAATACAAGCATACAATATCCCAAAGTAATACATAATAAGAATGACTGTCTGTGATAATGAAGCGCCTTACAATTCATGTTATAATCCGAATAAAATCCCATTGAATAACAAATAGAGTGACAAAAATCACCATTTTTGCAAAATCAAAGGGAGTTTTGGTAAAAAACAAGCTTCTTATACAAATAATACAAATAATTACACTTGCATTTTACCGATATATCATATATAATAGCCTTGACAAAAAGATTGATATACCCTTTATGGTCTGAAAAAAACATTTGATTACATAATGGCAAGCTATGATCGAAAATTGTTATGTAAATACTATTTTGTTGAGTCATTTTATACAGCTTATAGGAAGATATATTTGTGATCATTCTCTTGATAGAAACAAAAAAGTACAAAAAATTTTAAAAATGTATTGAATTGTTAGTCAAAGTAGTCTATACTATAGATAATAACCAACGGTTCTCGGAATATCGTTGCAAATACTGCTTGGAGTACGTTGACAGATGGTTTTTACTTCCGGTTAGCGGTGGAAGTGCGACGCAGTCAGTCAATGAAGCATATTTGCGTTTTTTAGGTAATTCGAGAATTCGCTTGAGTACTAAGAAAAGAGAGTGATTTCATGGCGGAGCAAGCAATTAAAAAAAGGTACAAACGCAGCCGCTGGACAAGAGATGACACAGAATTAACATTACTGGCCTTTCCAACCATAGTCTGGTATTTTCTGTTTTGTTTTTTGCCCATGTTCGGTATTATCATTGCCTTTAAAGATGTAAAACTCAATGGCAGTGGCGGCTTTTTATCCAGTTTGCTATCTAGTAAGTGGGTCGGATTTAAAAACTTTGAATTTTTGTTCAAATCCTCGGATTTGTGGCCGATTATTCGAAATACTCTGGGATATAACATTTTATTTTTGGTTATCAATATTGTTTTACCGGTTATCCTCGCAATTTTGATTAATCAATTGTATTCCAAACGGGCCACTAAGGTCTATCAGACCGCAATGTTTTTACCTTATTTTATGTCCTGGCTGGTAGTTAGCTATTTTGTAACTGCTTTCTTGGACAATGATAAGGGCTTGGTCAACCATATGATGATGAATATGGGCATGGAACCGGTCCAATGGTACATGAAGAGTGAAATATGGCCGTATCTGCTAATTTTCTTGAACACATGGAAAAACATGGGTTATAGCATGGTTGTTTATCTGGCCACCATCACTGGTATTGACAGCACCTTCTATGAAGCTGCTATCATTGACGGCGCAACCAAATGGCAGCAAACCAAGTATATTACTCTGCCCATCATGAAAACGATCATTATTATCATGTTTATCATGAATGTGGGAAGAATTTTTTATTCTGACTTCGGTTTGTTCTATCAAGTGCCTAAGGATTCCAACTCCTTGTTTGATGTAACTATTGTTATCGACGTTTAT
This sequence comes from Clostridiales bacterium, assembly GCA_022799115.1. Taxonomy (GTDB): domain Bacteria; phylum Bacillota; class Clostridia; order Oscillospirales; family Acutalibacteraceae; genus CAJFUH01. Next base: position 90,692 of record JAAWNT010000003.1, read on the forward strand.
CTGTATAGAGCGTTGTCTACAACTACGGTTGGTATGGCGTCCGCGATTGCGTTCCTCCAATCTGTATTGGGTTGTGTTACCATACTAATTGCAAATGGGATCGTTCGCAAGATTGATCCTGAAAGTGCAATGATTTAAGGGGGGATACGAAATGGCAAAGAAAAAGGTTTATTTAGAAGGATTAGAGAAGTTTAATCGGGTAAGTCGGCCTACCAATGTGATTTTAAACGTTCTGTTTTTTCTCTTAGCGTTTATTTGCGTAGTACCGGTAGTATTTTTGGTTATTATTTCTTTTAGTAGTGAACAATCCATTTCTCAAATCGGATATTCTTTCATTCCGCAATCTCTTTCCTTGGATGCGTATGATAATATCTGGAAGATGAAAAATCAGGTGTTTAATGCTATCGGCGTATCCTTGTTTGTAACAGTCGTCGGCACCATCATCGGCGTTTTTCTTACCACTACAATGGGATATGTTCTTTCCCGTCCGGTCTTTAAGCTGAAAACGTTGATGACTTGGATTGTATTTATTCCCATGATTTTTAACGGCGGCTTGGTGGCTGTGTACTTTGTAAATACACAGGCGCTGCATTTTAAAGATAACATCTGGGCTTTGATTTTGCCCTTATTGGTATCGTCTTTTAACGTTATCATCAGTAAGACTTTTTTCCGGTCCACCATTCCGGATGCTCTGGTTGAGTCTGCGAAGATTGACGGTGCTTCTCAGCTGAAGATTTATTTCCGAATTGTTCTTCCGATTTCATTGCCGGTGCTGGCGACAATCGCGCTGTTCCTTTGCTTTGGATATTGGAACGATTGGTATCAGTCTTTGCTTTACATTGCGAAAGAGAATTTATATTCTCTGCAAGCACTTTTACAGCGGTTGCAGAAAAATATTGAATTTATGGCGCAGTATGCTTCTCAGTTGGGACTTAGCACAGGTGCTTATGCAGCTTCCATGCCTAAGGAATCCTTCCGTATGGCGGTTGCGGTTATTATCGTTGTTCCCATCGCTTGCGCTTATCCTTTCTTCCAGAAGTACTTTATCTCTGGTTTAACCGTAGGCGCGGTTAAAGGCTAATCATTTACTTGGAATAAACTGGTGTCTTGTATGCTGGTTTATCATACAACACGAAGACGAAAGTCGAAATTTTTAAGGAGGTCATTTATTATGAAGAAGTCACTGAGAGCTGCATCAATTGTATGCGCTCTGACACTGCTGGCATCTGTTACCACTGCTTGCCAGGGTAATGCCGGCGATGGCGACAAGAGTTCCACTCCCGCTAGCAAGGCGGATTCTTCCAGCAGCAAAGTTTCTATGGAGGATGCCCCTGAAATTAGCTGGTATGTGGTAGGTTCTGGCGAGCCTTCCAACTGGAATGAAACCGGTAAGAAGACCCTCGATACTTATTCTGTAGACAAGATCGGCGTAAAGCTGGATCTGCACTGCATTTCTTGGGGCGAGTGGGCTGAGAAGAGAACCCAGATGCTCAACTCTGGTGATGAGTTTGACATCATGTTCGAAAACAACGAAAACTTTGCGAAGTATGTTGACTACGGTTCCTATGCCGATATCACTGATCTTCTGAAGAACGATGCCAAGACCCTGTTTGAGGGCACCGATGAGATGCTGTGGAAGGGCGTTACCATTGGCGGCAAAATCTATGGTGTTCCCACCGTTAAGGATAATGCTCAGGTACAGATGCTTTCCTTCGACGCTTCTTTGATTGACGCTACGAATATGAAATCTCAGATGGAGGGTGTGAAATCCATCCAGGATCTGGATCCGATTCTGAACGCCATGAAAGAGCAGCTCAAGAAAGACGGCAAGGATGACGCCGTTCTGCCTCTGAACAAAAACGATGGCTTCCCGGGCTTGATCGGTACTCTGTACGATGGTTTGGGTGTTGGTCTGGGTCCTGTTGGCGTTAGCATTGCTAAAAACGACGCTAAGGTTGTCAACGTTCTCGAGCAGGAAGATTTCTTGAAGGATGTTAAGACCATCCATGAGTATTACAAAAAGGGTTATATCAACTCCAACGCGAATACCGTAACGGAGTCTCAGAAATATAAGCCCGTTATGTCCGCTCAAGGTTGGGAAGGCGCTCAGGTTAACTGGGCTCATGACAACAACGTTGAGAAGTACTACACTCTGAGATACAGAGGTCCGTTTATCACCACCGATACCATTCAGGGTTCCATCAACTGCGTTGGCGCCAAGTCCAAGAAGAAGACTGAGGCGATTAAGTACTTAGAGCTCATCAACACCGATAAGAACTTCAGAAATATGCTGGCTTATGGTGTGGAAGGCGTTAACTGGAACTTTGCCGATGCTGATAAGGACACCATCATCAAGACTGATGTTGACTGGAAACTGGCTGCATACACCCAGGGTTCCTTCCTGCTTCTGTATCCGCAGCTGAGCGATGTTAAGGACAAGGAAGCCAACCCCGAGCTGGTATATCAGTACAGCACCACTGTTAAGAACTACAACGAAGAAGCTCTGAAGAATCCTTCTAAGCTGCTGGGCTTTATCTTTGATCCGGCTGACTACACCACCGAGCTTGCTAACTGCAAGAACGCTTGGGAGCAGTTTAAGTCTGACCTGCTGACCGGCGCTAAGAATCCTGACGAGATCATTCCTCAGCTGAACCAGAAGCTGAAGGACAATGGTTTTGACAAGATTATCGAAGGCCTCCAGGCACAAGTCGACGAGTATGTTAAGGGCTAATAAGTATATCAACGGATATATTTTGTAATTTTGCCTAATCGTTTCAAGAGGAGTAGGAATCATTTATGGGTTCCTACTCCTCTTTTTGTATAACTTGAGATAAGATTGCCAAAACTAAATCAGGCGGAGAATTTCCGTACTTTATGCATTGTATTCGATCGTACCCCGAAAGATCGATCAATAAAGGAGTGAAAACGATGCTTGATAAATTGGCTTTGATTTTAGTCATTATCGGAGGACTCAATTGGGGATCCATTGGAATTTTCCAGTTTGATATTGTAGCATGGATATTTGGTGGACAGGGCGCGATTGTCAGCCGGATCATTTACACATTGGTGGGCTTAGCGGCCATTTGGTGTATCTCCTTGCTATTTCGAGATAACGAAGTTGTACACGACTCGAAGTAATCACTTAAAGCAGGATTACAGTTGCTTCTGTAATCCTGCTTTTTTATTGATGAGAGGAGTCTTTACATATTTCTAAAAATGCAAGTGCAGATTTCGTTAAATATTTGTTTTTATGGTAAATAATGTGGAACTTACGTTTGAAATCGATATTTTGTAAATATAGTCTATGTAAAAGTTTTGAATCTAATAAATCCTTTACTAAATAATAGGGAAGAGCGGACAGTCCAAATCCTTTTATTAAGGCCTGAATAATTGCTCCGGTACTGACGCTTTCCCAAGAGGGCTCTATAGAAACTCCATATGTCAATAGTGTGCTGTCGAAGAGCTCTCGGGTTCCGCTTTCCGGTTCACGTAAAAGAAAGGTTTGCTGTGTGAGTTCATCCAATGATATTTTTGTTTGCGCAGAGAGAGGATGCACCATACCGCATACCAAAACGAGCTCATCTTCCAAAAAGCTCTCGGCGATTAATCGATCCGTATGCAGCACGCCTTCAATAAGAGCGAAATCTACTTCATTATTTAAGACCATATTTTCTATGTTTTTTGAATTGTTTACCGTTATATGTACTTTTATTTCCGGATAAATATGTGAAAAAACCTCTACATATTTAGGGAGAAAGTGGGTTCCAATTGTTATACTTGAGCCAATATGCAACGACCCGATGGAATCCCAATTTTTCATTTCTGTTTCCATCTCTTTATAGAGACCAGTGATGTGAAGCGCATAGTCCAGAAATTGCTTACCGGCTTGTGTAATATATAACTTTCGGGAAATACGATCAAATAAATGGATCCCGTAATACTTTTCCAATTCGCTGATCGCTAAACTTACTGCCGGCTGCGCTAAAAATAATTTCTCAGCGGCTTTGGTAATGCTTCCGCATTCACATACTTTAATAAAAATAGTCAGATGCCGTAGTGTCATTTTTTTACTCCTTTATACGGAAAATGTTATTAACTATATAATATAATACTATTTTACTTATGAAGAAACAAGCGCTATACTAAATAATAGTAATCGCAAGAAAAGAGGATATTGAAATGATGAATAAGGATAAATGTTTTTATTGGAAGCTTTTCTCATCTACCTTTTATCTCAGCGCGTTTACCTTTGGAGGGGGATATGTAATTATCCCATTGATGAAAAAAAAGTTTGTAGATCAATATGAATGGATTGAACAAGAGGAAATGCTAGATATCGCAGCCATCGCGCAGTCATCCCCTGGAGCAATTGCTGTAAACGCTTCGATTCTAATTGGATACCGGTTAGCAGGCTTTTTAGGTGCGTTTATTACCATATTAGGTACGATATTGCCACCTATGATTACCCTTTCCATCATTTCATTGTTCTATACTGCTTTTCGTGATAGCGCCGCAGTAAGTGCAGTTCTTAATGGAATGCAAGCCGCGGTTGCTGCTGTGATTGCGGATGTTGTTATTACTATGGGGATTGGAATCGTTAAGAGTAAAAGTGTTATTTCCATACTCGTTATGATTTGTGCTTTTGCCGCTACGTATTTCTTCCAAGTTAATGTGATGTTAATCATTTTAATCTGTGGTTTACTGGGAGTGGCGGTTACTCTGGTAAATCAACGGAGAGAAAAAAGGAGGAACATCCAGCTGTGATTTACTTAGAGCTTTTTTGGAGCTTTTTTCAGATTGGTTTATGTAGTATCGGCGGCGGATATGCTGCAATGCCATTAATACAAAATCAGGTGGTGGATATTCATCATTGGATGGATATGACGGAGTTTGTTGATATCATTACAATCTCCCAGATGACGCCAGGACCAATTGCGATTAACTCGGCAACTTTTGTAGGTTTGCAAATTGGTGGTATATTGGGTGCAGTTGTGGCTACGATTGGATGTATTGTACCTTCTTGTATGATCGTTTTGGTAATCGCATATTTTTATTATAAATACCAAAAACTTACTATGGTACAGGGGATATTGGGAGGTCTGCGGCCAGCGGTCGTTGCTATGATTGCATCCGCAGGAATTTCAATTCTTTTATTGTCCTTATTTGGCAGCAATCCCATTTCATATCAACTGTCAACTGTTGATGTATTCTCAGCCATTCTATTTTTTGTAAGTCTCTTGGTTTTGAGAATTTGGAAGATTAACCCAATCTATGTTATGCTAGGGGCGGGGATTGTTAGTTTAGGGTATTATTTGATTATTGGATAAAGGCTACATTCCAATGAGGGAATGAATTTGATTGACCAGAAAACAGAGGACTTGCACAAAAAACATTCTTCCAGCATAGAATAGGACTAATTTCATTTCGCAGGGAGGATGTTTTATGCTATCAGCAATTATTGGTTTAGCGCTAACAAACTTACTTTTTCTTATTTTACATGTTACCGGTTCTGGTTCCTTCCCGCGGCCTTTAACTGCTCAAGAAGAAAAAAATTATTTAGAACGATTTAAAAATGGTGATATGGAGGCGAGAAGTAAACTGATTGAACATAACCTGAGGTTGGTAGCACACATTATAAAAAAGTATTATTCCAATATCAATGATCAGGATGATTTGGTTTCTATCGGTACCATTGGATTAATTAAGGCGGTAAACACCTTTGATAGCTCGAAAGGGATACGCTTATCCAGTTATGCGGCCCGCTGTATTGAAAATGAAGTCCTTATGTTCTTTCGTAATGGCAAAAAGACAGCGCAGGATGTGTCGATGAATGAACCGATTGATACGGATAAAGAGGGAAATGCATTAACACTAATGGATGTGATGGCGACAGAAGACTCTATCGTAGAGGATTTAGATATAAAAATAAAGTCAGAAAAGTTAAAAAAGTATATTGTTGAAGTATTGTCTCCCCGAGAACGACTAATTATAGAATTACGATATGGACTCAACGGGAAGCTGCCTCTGACACAGCGGGAAGTTGCTTCAAAATTGAACATATCTAGATCATATGTTTCCAGAATAGAGAAAAAAGCGCTTGGCCTTCTAAAAAAAAGATTTGACTCAGGGGAAACGATGAAAAGAATGACGGTTAATAAGAAACTGCTGAAGAAATAAAAGAAAACGTTCAATAGTATGCGGCGGATGCAAACCTAGTAAATCAGGCGTGCAATCCTGGACATTTTTTAAAATTAATGGTTGTTTTTATAGTTGAAATATATTATAATAAATCAAGTAACCTTAGAAATGAAAAGCAAGGCAGGATTCTTGCTTTTAAATATGCGGATGGGTGGGCGCTGTGCGGCGGGACGCCGTGAACCATGTCAGGCGGGGAACCGAGCAGCATTAATCGGAACGTTCTGTGCGATGCAGTTAGTCTGCCCGTTCGTATATTTAAGCGCAAGACAACCGTGTAGACGGCCTGTCTTGCTTTCCGTTTGTCCGAAAGGAGGCGTGTTTATGTATCAGGTTCTATATCGCAAATGGAGGCCTCGCGTATTTGCCGATGTGGTGGGACAGCCTCATATTACGGTTACATTAAAAAACGAGTTACAGGCGGGAAGAGTCTCTCATGCCTATTTGTTTACAGGCTCCAGGGGGACAGGGAAGACTACTTGCGCAAAGATACTAGCAAAAGCGGTGAACTGTCTACAATCAACGGATGGAGACCCATGCGGAGAATGCGTAAACTGTGTAGGTATAGACAATGGATCCATATTAGATGTTGTGGAAATTGATGCGGCCAGCAACAATGGTGTGGAAAACATTAGAAATCTGCGGGAAGAGGCATCGTTTACTCCAGCGTCCGCAAAATATCGTGTTTATATCATTGATGAAGTTCATATGCTATCGATAGGGGCGTTCAATGCCCTGCTGAAAACACTGGAGGAGCCGCCGGCTCATGTGGTGTTTATTTTAGCGACGACGGAGGTACATAAACTACCTGCCACCATTCTTTCCCGTTGCCAACGGTTTGATTTTCATCGAATTGCTCCGGAAGACATCGCGTCAAGGCTGCATTTTGTCGCAGAGCAAGAAGGAGCCAATCTAGAGCATGACGCCGCATTACTGATTGCGAGGATTGCTGATGGAGCAATGCGCGACGCGTTGTCTTTGTTGGATCAGTGCATTGGAAGAGACAAGCAAGTTACCATGGAGGTAGTCTCCGATACGGCTGGTATTGCCGGCAGAGAGCATTTGTTTGAATTATCCGATGCGATTCGGGATCAAGATTCGTCCAGGGCTCTGGCGGTAATCGATCGTTTACACCGGCAGTCCAAGGATATGGTACGCCTTTGTGAAGAGCTGATCGGTCACTTTCGCAATCTTATGCTATTGAAGACTATGAAAAATCCTCAGGAGCTGATTGTATTATCCAAGGAGGAATATCAAAGAATATCCGATATAAGCGGAGAATTTAGCCTCTCTGAGGTCGTACATGCTTTGGATACGTTGCAGAGTGCGATGGAACGAATGTTTAAAGGTACGAACCGGCGCACGGAGTTGGAGCTTTGCCTCTTGAAATTATGCGCACCGGAATTGGATGATACCGTTGATTCCTTAATACGGCGGATTTCGCAATTGGAAAGACAGGTTCGGCAAGGAATTGCAGATACGGACAAAGCTGCTCAGCCGGTTATTCAGAGAGCACAGGAGAGTCCAACGGCTTCACAGGAGAAACAAGAAGCACGGCTTCAGGATGAAGCGGAACGTGTTCTTCCTCAAGCCTCAAATCGGAAACAGAAAGAAGCTACTGAGGCTCCTCCATCTACGGGATCTCGTTCGGTTAATTTAGAAGAACTACAGAAGAACGCGGTTGTTTTGGATTGCTGGCCAGAGGTATTACAAGTTTTGAAGGGATACTCTCAGGTGATTGCCTCTGCCTTTCATGGGTCGCTCGCTTATACCAGTGGTGATTTTGTATTAATTGACGCTCCCAATGATATGGCATTTGAACTATTGCGAAAATCGGTGCAACGAGATAAAATGAGAATAGCCATTAAAGAGGTTACGGGCCGAGTATATAAACTCGGACCGTATCAATCAACTGTGGACAAGCAAATCCAGAAAGATCCTTTGGATGAACTGGTGGGAATTGCAGAGGACGCAGGGATTAAAATAACAAAAAATTAGGAGGAATACCAATATGAAAGCAAGATTACCCCAGGGATTTGGTGGAGGCGGAGCCGCTAACATTCAACAGCTGGCCCGTCAGGCTCAGAAAATGCAAGAAGAAATGGATGCGGCCACCAGTGCTTTGGAAGCAAAGGAATATACGGCTACTGCGGGAGGAAGCGCGGTTGCGGTTACTGTGACCGGTGCAATGGAGGTAAAATCCATTGAGATTAAGCCGGAAGTGGTGGATCCCGAGGATGTGGAGATGCTTTCCGATTTAATCATTGCCGCAGTAAATGAAGCGTTGCGTGCGGCGGCGGATGAGAAAAGTGAAACAATGGAAAAAATATCCGGCGGGTTGAATGTGCCCGGCCTTTTCTAAAAAATGTCCGGAGGTTATCAAGTAGCTCCATTGTCTCGCCTGGTGGAACAATTCGAGCGCTTGCCTGGAATCGGAAGAAAATCTGCGCAGCGATTGGCTTATTATGTTCTGCAACTTCCACAAAAAGAGGCGGAAGAGTTTGCGCAGGCTATTACGGAGGCCCATGCTAAAATCCACTACTGTAAGGTTTGCTGCAATTTAACCGATCAGGATTTATGTCCTGTTTGCAGGAATGAAGCAAGGGATAAAACAGTCATCTGTGTGGTGGAAGATCCGAGAGACGTGATGGCTTTGGAAAGAACCCATGAGTTTAAAGCCACTTATCATGTGCTCCATGGCGCGATTTCGCCGTTGGGCGGGGTGGGTCCGGAACAGCTGTGTATTAAGGAGTTATTAGACCGTATTCAAGCCGGAGGCGTACAAGAAGTGATTATGGCAACCAATCCTACAGTAGAAGGAGAGGCAACCGCTATGTATATTTCACGCCTTTTAAAACCATTGGGAGTCAAGGTGACCCGTTTGGCGTATGGCATCCCAGTTGGCGGCGATTTGGAATATGCGGATGAAGTTACACTCACCAGAGCCCTGGAGGGCAGAAGTGAAATGTAAGGAAAGCAGGACAGAACCTTATTCTGCCCTGCTTTTTTCCTATAATGAATCCAGCGTGTCCAAAAGTAATTTAGTAGGAAATCTTGACTATAAGCAGAGCAACGGAATTGATTTATGTTTGCAGATCAGTTACCATTGGTAAAAGGAATGGAGATTGATAAAGCATAATATGGTGATAGAATGAAATGGAATCATAAACAACCGAATAAAATTTTACGGATATTGGGGATACTTGCCATAGCTGCAATCGTTTCTGTAAGTCTTTATTTCATAAAGACAGAAGAATATAAGGATTGGATGTCCACAGAGGGCATCCTTATCAATATGGAACAACACAGTAGCAGAGGCGGCAAGCGCCATGTTGGCAGCAGCAGAAGCTACAGTCTATATTACGCCTATGCGGTTGACGGTAAGAGTTATGACGGTGTTGATTCTTTTTCGGGGAGCATTCCAGCAGAACACTTCATTGGTGAACAAGTTGAAGTCTGGTATAATCCCGCTTATCCTTCGCACTCGATGTACAGCAAGCCGGGACCGGGCTTGTGGCCGTATGTTCCCTTTATATTTGCCGTTCCGATCTTTTTCATTATCCTTGGCGGCGGATTCAATCGAAAAGAACGCGGTTTGCGGTCGCTATAGTAAGAAATAATCGGTAAACCTCGGTTTGTTGGGGAGTTTAACGAATGAAAACGTTACGCTTTGGAGTATCCGGAACGCTTGTTTTAAGGTATTTTCAGTATGAATAAGGAAGTTAAGGAGAAAATCTGCAATACCCGATTTATTAGAAAGGTCCAATCAAGCGTAAAATGGGGGCCTTATGAATATGAAAAGCCTTAAAAATCAATCAAATCATTCACCATGATGTTATGATTGCAAAAAGTTTTATTGGCCGGCAACATCTAACGTGATAGTGATTAGTTAGGAAGATGATGATGGAAAATGACAGAAAGATAGCCGTTTTAATTGATGCGGATAATGTATCGCAAAAATATATTAAATTTATTTTAGACGAAATTGTAAATCACGGAACGCCTACTTATAAAAGAATTTACGGAGATTGGACAAAACCTCAGCTCGGACCCTGGAAGGAAACACTGTTGGAGTATTCCATTACGCCAATCCAGCAGTATAGCTATACAACGGGAAAAAATGCCACCGATTCCGCTTTAATTATCGATGCAATGGATATTTTATATTCGCAAAGCGTGGATGGCTTTTGTATTGTGTCAAGTGATAGTGATTTTACAAAGCTGGCGTCGCGATTGCGTGAAGCCGGTATGTTTGTTTTGGGAATGGGGGAGAAAAAGACGCCTCGTCCGTTTATTGTGGCGTGTGAGAAATTCAAATATTTAGAGGCGCTATCGTCAACGGCGGAACCAATGGAAGATAAACCGGCGCAGCCCCCAAAAAATAATGTGGTGGAACGGGATAAAAAAGCCCTGATCGCCTCTATCCGTAATATTGTGACGGAAATCTCAGATGAGGACGGATGGGCTTATATGGGTGATGTGGGAAATATACTCAATAAGCGAAATCCTGATTTTGATACCCGTAATTACGGATATTCCAAATTGACTCCTCTGGTGTCGTCTCTGAAAGTGTTTGATATTATGTCAAGAAAGACCAGCAATCCTCATATCAGTCATAAATTTATTCGAAATAAAAAATAAGAAAGACGATTTATTTCAATAGCATATGAAATTTAATCGATTACAGCGCGGCTTTGCATTCTTTCAAAAGGAAAGCAAGAGCGCACAGAGAATGGATCGTATGAAATGACGCTCCTTTGAAGTGATCCCTTGCATATAACGATTCGGAACATACAACCTGGAGCCTGCTTCGGAGATGATATATTTTCTGATTTGTTATCATCATATTGTTTTGGAAAAGGGAGATACTAAACCTGAGGTGATCGTATGCCAGATATTTTTCGATTTAATAAAGAAATGGAACAGTATATTCACACATTGCCCGTCGAGATGCAGCAGAAAATTCGGCAAAGCAACGCTAAAATTGGGTGTGTGGAAGATCTTCGCCAAATGGTGGAACAGGTACAAAAGAGCGATGAACCATAGGGCAAGCCGTTTATACATTGCCTGTGTACCGTCCCGGTTCCGTATGGAACCGTACATAATTTAAGATGGAAGTTTATTTGACACATTTGAAAACTGAGGTATAATAATTACAATTGATATTGGGTTAATCCAATCGATAATGAATCGGACATGTTATGCTGGAGAAACCCAATGGGATCAGAAAAGTATGAGTGAATGTATGCTGCTGGAGGTTTTTGGTGGTGAGAGTTGATATTCCATGAATGGTTCAATATTAGGTGATATTGCGGGTTCTCGTTTTGAATTCAGCAGACCACAAAACTTTAATTTCCGCAAGGTAGCATTATTTGCTGATGATTGTTTTTATACCGACGATACTGTGATGACAATCGCTACCAAATATGCAATTTACAATCAGATGCCCTATTCGGCTGCTTATGCCTCGTTTGGCAGAAAATATCCTTTTGCCGGATATGGGACCATGTTCAAAAAATGGTTTGAAAATCATAATTCCAAGGCTTACAATAGTTATGGCAATGGGGCTGCCATGCGCGCCGGATTTATTGGAGAGCATTTTTCCACATTGGATCAGGTACAGTCGGAGGCGGAAAAAAGCGCAATGTGTACGCACAATCACCCGGAAGGCGTGAAAGGAGCGGTTGCTACTGCGTCCTGTGTTTTTTTATGCCGTCAGGGTTTTTCAAAAAAAGAGATAAAGAAATATGTGGAAAAAAAGTTTGGTTACAATTTGCATCGGTCTTTGAAAACACGCCGGCCATTTGCAAAATTTGATATCACATGTCAAGGCACAGTTCCTTTGGCCATTCTGTGTTTTTTAGAAAGCAATGATTGGGAGGACTGTATTCGGAATGTTTTCAGCATACGCTGCGACACCGATACGGTGGGGTGTATCGCCGGCGGGATTGCGGAAGCTTATTATGGGGAAACAGGATTCGATGAAAAGCTTCTGCTAAAGAAATATTTAATCAAGACAAACAATTTCGGCAATCGTGATACCTACTTATATGAATGGGCAATTCGATAGGTGCGTTCCATGGTCCGGAAACGTCGATGCAATTGTCGTAACTGCTGAAAGGGGAGGTATGCCTTATCATCGTTGAAACCTACCAGTCGTCATTGGTGCTTAATATCATTAAATCTGGCCGTGTATACCGCGCTCATAAAAATTTACGATTTGATTATGCATACCGCAGCTTAATTGATATTCTTCATCTGAATTGCGAATCTCCTATCTTTGGGTGTTTGAAATATCACAGAAAATGCACGAACGGCAGAGTTTCTGATAGCGTCAAATTGACTTTAAATGTACCCAATCAATTTATTTATCTGACGGAATATGCTGTTTGGGCTGACTTTATGTACAGCCTCCGCTTCACCAAACCAAATCATTATAAAAAAATTGTATTGGATAACGAAGAAATGAACCAAAGAACCATGAACCGGCTGATTTATCAATTAAAGAAGCAAAGAAGTCCTTGGTCTTATCGAGTGCCACAAGTTATATTGGAAGAGATTCGGCCCGAATGGTTGGTAAAATATCAATTAGGAACAGCAAAGAAACCTTTGGAGCGTATTAAACGTCTATTCGGTTGGTAAGCTTATACCATGGATGTAAAGATTCAGATCTATATAGAAAAAACAAGAAGATGAAAAGTAAAAGAGTAGGGAGTTTTGATGGGATGAATAAATGTGACATTTTATACTTGGTAATCCCTTGCTATAATGAGGAAGAAGTTTTACATGAGACGGCAAAACAGCTCACTGCTAAGTTAAGCGAGATGATTGAGCGCAAACAAATATCGCCGGAGAGCAAAATGGTATTTGTAAATGATGGCTCTAAAGACAAGACTTGGCCGATCATTCGAGAACTCCATGAAACCAACCCGTTGGTGTTGGGCGTGAATTTATCACGCAATAAGGGCCATCAAAATGCGCTGCTCGCCGGATTGATGACGGTAAAAGAATATGCGGATATGGTGATTTCGCTGGATGCGGATTTGCAGGATGATGTGAACGCCATCGATCAATTTGTAGAAAAATACTATGAAGGATGCGATGTGGTTTATGGTGTGCGCAGCGCCCGGGACACCGATACCTTTTTTAAAAAGTTTACAGCCCAGGGATTTTATAAGTTAATGAAGTTATTGGGCGTGGATATTGTTTACAATCATGCAGACTACCGATTGATGAGCAAACGAGCGTTGAATGAGCTGGAGGATTTTAAGGAAGTGAATTTATTCCTGAGAGGGATTGTACCACTCATTGGATTTCAATCGGATGTGGTGACGTATGAAAGACACGAACGTTTTGCTGGAGAATCCAAATATCCGCTGAAAAAAATGATGAACTTTGCGTTTGATGGCATTACCTCCTTTTCGGTCAAACCGATTCGGATGGTAACGTCTTTGGGGCTGATTATTTTTACCATTAGCATCCTTATGCTGATTTTCTTTCTCGTTACGCATTTTACCGGTCATACCGTACCGGGATGGACCACCATTGTTATTTCTGTTTGGGCCATCGGTGGACTTCAATTGCTGGCTACTGGCGTAATTGGGGAATACATAGGTAAAATCTATATGGAAACCAAGGCTAGACCCAAATATATCGTAGAGGATTTCTTAAAATAGAGGTCCTTTATATTGGGCTAACTTCCCGATATAAATGACTTACTGATTAAAAGCATACTGTCTTGCACTGAAAAGGAGAATACAGCTGGAAAGGAGGAGAGCGAACCGTGCAGATCAGCGATGTGGAGATGTATCATCTGAAGCTAACAAAAGAACAAGGAGCAGAATATGCGATTTTGCCAGGAGATCCCGGCAGAGTGGAGCAGATTGCCTCCTATCTTGAAGAACCCTGCTTTGTACAGCAGAATAGAGAGTATACAACTTGGGCGGGAAAGCTTTTGGGAGAACGTGTATTGATTACCTCTACTGGAATAGGCGGCCCTTCTGCCTCAATTGCAGTGGAAGAATTGGCAAAGATTGGCGTACACACGATGATTCGCGTTGGAACCTGTGGGGGAATGCAGCTCTCTGTGCGTTCTGGTGATTTAGTGATCCCTACGGGAGCCATTCGGATGGAGGGGACCTCAAAAGAATATATTCCTGTGGAATTTCCGGCTGTTCCAAACTTTGAAGTGTTAACCGCTCTTGTGCAGGCAGCGAAGAAGAAGGGGCAACGATATCATACCGGAGTGGTTCAGTGTAAGGATTCCTTTTATGGACAGCATGATCCGCAGAGCATGCCCAACGCTCAGGAATTGAGGGCGAAATGGCTTGCATGGACCCGGGCTGGTACGCTGGCCTCTGAGATGGAAACGGCTGCGCTTTTTACTGTAGCGGCAATTCGCGGAGTGCGTGCTGGCGCAATTATGATGACAGTATGGAATCAGGAGCGAGACGCGCAGGGGATGGAGAACAACAGAATTTCTGATACAACCTCCGCAATCCAGACAGCTGTGAAGGCGATGGAACAATTAATTTACGGGGATAAAAACAGATAAAGACAAAGATTTTCGAAAGAAAAAGAAGGCGGATACTCCGCCTTCTTTTTTGCAGCATAAATGATTGATAAGACAATCGACGATTGAAAATATCGGATTCCATAGATTTGTTGGCGCATTGTATTTGGGGTTATGGAATGGCAAAAAACAGAGCTGGATTTACACGGATTTTGTCAGCTGCTTTACCCAATACAAAATCTCGGAAGGCGCGTCTACCACGGGATGAAGAGACGCCATTTCATGGGGACGAAATCCATAACGGCATCCGATAAATGGAATACCGTTATCTTTTGCAGCTTGATAGTCAAATAAGGTATCCCCAACCATGACGGCTTGCGTATTACCTGTTTTTTGAATCAGACAGGCGAGACTTTCCGTCTTTGTGTCCATGCCGGGTTCTAATTCCTGGATGATATCAATCCGATTCCATATGCCGATGGCCTTTAACGCTGTGGAAATATACCGATGGTTGGAGTTGGAACACACGGCGGTCTGATATCCTGATTCTTGCAAGGCGTCCAGCAATTCCGGGATTCCTTCATACGGACGGGCTAAGGAAAGATATTGCTGTTCCGCTTGAGGAATCAAGCGCTGATAATCTTTGGCGGTTTGTGCATCCCCGCCGGGAAAAAGGAGATCCATAAATTCCCGGTATGCGGTTCCATAGGAAGATTTGATCTTTTCTGGGGAAGATATAGGGAACCCAAGTTGCTTTTGTACAAGCTGTATTGCGGGAACAGAAAAGAGATCGGTACGGTTTAACGTACCGTCAAGATCAAACACCACCATTTTCTGGTGTTGCAAAGAATTCATAAAATGCCTCCCATATTTGTTGTGCCTCCTTATTATAACGGGAAAAATCAGAGATGAGAATTTATTTTCGAAAAACCGGCTAAATGTATAAAAAAATAAAATAAATCCAAGAATTTGCATGGAACCGTTGTGTTTCTCATTGGCCGCTGGTATAATTTGAATGTAGTGAGGTTTGGAGGTGTTTCCTGCAATGGACTATAAAAAACTTTTTCGCGCTGCGGAACAAAATGGATTTCACCGTGATGATGTTATCCATTATCTAAAAGAGATGGAAAAGAACACCCAGGATGCCGAAGCAGTGTTAAAAGATCAGATTGAACTGCTTACCCAGTCTAGGGAGGAGCTTACCCAAGAAGTATCCGAATTTTCCAATCAGGTTAAGGGGCTGGAACAGCAATTGAAGGAAGAAAAGGACCGAGTGCATCAGGTTTCCAGTATGAGGGATTACTTATATACCGAATTGGAACATAAACAGCAGGAATTGGATGAGGAAGTCAAGGCGCGCCAAAACGATATGGCCGCATGTAAACGAGAGATTGAGCGCTATCTTACCCAAAAGAAGAAGCTGCAAAATCAAGTGGAGCAACTGTCTGTAAAAAATCAGAAATATGATGAAATACAAAATAGTTTAAAACGGATTCGGATGAAAGCGGAATCGGAAGCATTTCAAATGTTAGAAACCGCCAAAGAACAGTCGATGGACGCGATCAGCGTTGTGGACGATGTGGTGGAAGAGATTGAGGTATTTCAATCGGATATTGGGCAGATCAAAGCGGACCTACAAATTGGACCGCATACGGCTGAGGATCGTTTAAACGGGCTTTATGATGCGCTGGATCAATATGTGGGCAAGCTTAAAGGAATCAAAGAGCATTTTTATCAGGTGCATCATCTTTCTGATGGACAAGACGGTTATGATTATATGGGAATCGCGCCGGACTGTCAGGAGAAACAACAAGAAGATGCTGAGGCGGAAGAGGAGCTTCCCGCCGGCGGAGGCAGGGAAAACCTATTACCTATTTCCAAGTCGGTGGAGTGTCCGATTGTCACTCAAAGAAATGATTGCTTAGAAAATAGGGAAGTTTGTCAGGAAGCCGCCGACGAATAACCTCTCAAATTAAAAAAGGGCGACTGGATTTATAATCCGGTCGCCCTTTTTGTATCAAAAATCAAAGGGTTAGGCTTGGGGTGTAATTCTGCGTTTTTGTATCAGCGCCTCTGCACAGCGGATGCCGTCCACGGCGGCGGAGATGATTCCGCCTGCGTATCCAGCGCCCTCACCACAAGGATAAAGTCCGCTAAGCCCCACAGATTGCAAGGTAGCGGGATCCCGGAGAATACGGATCGGGGAAGAACTGCGAGTTTCAACGCCGGTGAGAATGGCGTCAGGATGTGCAAAACCGTGCAGCTTTTTATCCATTTCAACAATGCCCATTCTCATGGATTCGACAATACAGGCAGGAAGACAATCCGAGAGGTTGCATAATGTGACGGACGGCTGATAACTGGGAAGAACTTCTCCAAAACGAGTGGACGGACGATTTTGTAAAAAATCCTCCACACGTTGAACAGGAGCGGAAAAACATCCGCCTCCCAACCGATATGCCCGCTCTTCCAATTGCCGTTGCAGCTGCATTCCGGATAAGGGATGGGAATCCGGGAAATCTGCCGGGGTTATGCTCACCAACAGAGCGCTGTTGGCATTGATTTGATTTCTGGCAAATTCACTCATTCCGTTTGTCACTAGCCTACCAGGCTCTGATGCAGCCGCGACCACATAACCGCCCGGACACATACAAAAGGTATAAACTCCTCGACCGTTGGAGAGATGAACCGCTAATTTGTAATCGGCGGCTCCCAAGGAGGGGGATTCTGCAAATTTGCCGTACTGTATTCTGTTAATCTTGTCTTGAAGATGCTCGATTCTTGCTCCAATTGAAAACGCTTTGGCTTCCATCGGAACGCCATGATCGTGTAAAATTGAGAAAGTATCCCGCGCACTGTGCCCAATTGCAAGAATAACGTCTTGCGTATCCAATTGATATTGCTGTTTATCAGAAAGAACAGAAATACCGGTCAAAGTATCCTCTTTTGATAGAAAGCCGTTTGCTAGGGAGTTAAAGCGTACTTCGCCCCCCAGTTCGATGATTTTGTTCCGAAGATTCTTTATGGTGATGCGCAAACGATCCGTTCCAATATGGGGCTTCGAGGCATAGAGAATCTCGCTGGGCGCTCCGCAGGCAACAAATTCCTCCAGCACTTTGCGAGCGCGTTTATCCTTTGTACCAGTGTTAAGTTTGCCGTCCGAAAAAGTGCCGGCGCCGCCTTCTCCGAATTGAACATTAGAGAGGGGGTTCAATGTACCTGTTTTCCAAAAAAACTGCACGTCCTGGGTGCGTTGGTCCACATCTCGTCCTCGTTCTAACAAAATAGGACGCAGACCGACTTGCGCCAGGATCAGTGCGGAAAATAAGCCTGCCGGTCCGCTTCCCACCACCACAGGCCGCTGCTTTAAAGTCGGGGGAGCGGCGGGTAAGGCGTAATGATAGGGGACAGCCAAAGCAATCTTTTTATCCCGGCGCCGGTTTAAGATTGTCTTTTCAGAGCATGATACCTTGACTTCTACTGTACAGTTAAAATGGATCCGCTCTTTTTTTCGGGCATCTACTGAGCGCTTGCATAACACAATCTCCTGAATCTGATCCGGCGGTATGCCTAACCGTTTGGAGGCAATGTGGATTAAGTCTTTTTTCTGATAGTCTAAAGGAAGAGTCAAATCGGAAATTTTTATCATGACGGATTTCTCCTCTCGCGGATTAACTGATTTGCAGCGCTTTCCCCCGCAATTTTGCCAGTGCTCCACGCCCATTGTAAATTAAATCCTCCGCAATCGCCATCGGCATCCAATATCTCTCCGGCTGCGTAAAGCCCCGGTGATTTCCGAGACTCCAGGGTGTCGCTATCAAATTCCCGCAACGGAATGCCTCCTGCCGTTACCTGAGCCTGATTCCAGGAAGTGGAAGCTAAGATAGGAAACCGCCAGTCTTTGATGGTAGAAGCGATGCGCTGAATCATCTGTTTTGTCATTTTGCCGCAGCAGGTGGACAAAGGAGCGAGATTTAAGGATTTTAGTAACGTTTGTCCCACCCGTTTGTTCATCATTCCCCCAAGATAAAGCTCCAGAGGAAGAGAGGGATGCTGACGGGAGCATTCGGTGAGTATGGCGGCTATCTGTTCAGCAGTGTATTCGGGAAGCAGATCCAGCGATAGTTCGGCCTTTTGACAGGGATATCCCCCTAGCGTATGAAAGTGAAGATATTCCATCGCATAACGGGAGAGCTGAAAAACGCAAACGCCGGACAAAGCGCCGTCGGTAAATTGAATTTCCCCCGTTTCGGTTTTAAAAGGTCTGTTGTCATTCCACAAGGTGACGCAGCCGGAATTGCGCATTCCTTTCATGGGACGGGTACGCTGAGGATCGGTTCGAATGGGAGCAAGGGCAGGGAACAAGGGAGTAATACTATGTCCAAGAGCTTTTACCAATTCGTAGCCGCTGCCGTTAGAACCGGTGGATGGAGCGGCTTTTCCTCCTGTGGCGAGAATAACCTTTCGTGCGTGAATCTGATGCTCATCGCATAGAATGGTAAATCCCTTCTTGCTTGAGAGTATTTGATGGGGAGTACAGTTACATATCGTTTGAATCTTTTGCTCCTCAAGTCCTTGACGAAGTACATCCAGGACGGAGGAAGCCTGACCGCTGCAAGGATAAACCCGTCCTCCCTCTTCTTCCCGACAGAGAAGTCCCAACTGAGAAAAAAAGGAAACCGTGAAATCACTGGAACAACGATTTAAAACACGTTGAATGAAAGCAGAGTCTTTCCCATGATATCGATCAGAGGTTACATTGGTATTGGTAAGATTGCAGCGCCCATTTCCGGTAGACAGTAATTTTTTACCTACACGCGCTCCGCTTTCAAGCAATATAATTTTATGTCTGTTTTTAGAAATCCGGGCGGCTGAGATTGCGGCGGTCATACCGGCAGGTCCCCCGCCCAGGATAACAATATCGGCAAAGAGCTGGTCTGGCATAGTGTTACATCCTTCCTATTGATTAAACATTTTTTATCAAAGGATAACAGACGGCAAAGGCATATTGGACAACCCATGCATATGGGGGCCGTATTTTATGATTGTATCATTTTTTCGATTATTTGTCAGCGTATGGGCGAACTCCAAAATCCAGAATATCTCACGGTTTGCTAGAGAAAGATTTCCATAAGCAGTGAGCGGATTGATCTGTTTTAATCATAAAAAAGCGGTGTGATAACACACCGCAAAACGTTAATATTTTTTATCCAAATAAGTTCCCTAACACTCCATAGGATAACAATGTCATAATAAGGCCAGCGGTTAAAACGCCAAGGATAATGAAAGGCAGCGCCTGCTTAATGCGCATGTCCATCATGGCGGCGATTAAAGCGCCTGTCCAAGCGCCGGTTCCCGGAAGAGGAATGGCGACGAATAGAAATAGACCAAGCATTTTAAATTTTGAAACCTGGGCGCTTTTCTTTTGCGCTTTTTCTTCCAGCTTATGAACCAATTTTACAAATCGCGTATTTTTTAACCATAAAAAAATGCGCTTGATAAACAACAGAATGAAAGGAATTGGTAAAAGATTACCGACAACGCAGATCATAAAGGCGACCGGCCAGTCCAGCTTTAAAACCATGGCGGCTAAAATCCCGCCCCTTAACTCTAAAATTGGAAACAGAGAGATGATAAAGACGATCAGCTCTCTGGGTATGTTGTTTTCACTCAGAAAATTAATAATTGGATACACAATTGAATCCAAATGGATCACGCCTCCTAATTCTTTTGTTTTCCTTCTTTTTTCACATTGTCTTCCCATTAGCTTAACCATTATACCCCAGGCTCATGAGTCGTGCAAGTCATTTGTTTCTGAAAAGGCGGGATTTGTCAAAAGTTCACGAGCTGTTCACATAGCCGGATTAAAATACGAAAGTTAGATCTATTCTTGAATTTAGGAGTGATGAAATGCGCACAAAGCATAAAAAGAGAAGATGGATTGTCTGGGGCGCCGGTCTGTTAATCATCCTCGGATTCGTGGTGTTTTGGGGGCTAAGACCCAAACAACTGGCTTACGACGAAGTGCAAGCGAAAACGGGTGACGTGACGACCTATTATAGTTTTAGCGGGAATGTGGAGTCCAAAGAGAATCAATCGGTTCTGGCGGATAAAATCCTGCAAATCAGTAAGATTCATGTAAAAGAAGGCGATTTTGTAAAAAAGAACGACATTCTTTTGGAAACAACATCCGGTGAACAGATCAAAGCGGACATTGATGGGGAAGTTATCGCCTTATATGTGGAAGAGAATGCGCCTGTTGCAGCTGGTACACCGTTACTGGACGTGGTAAACTGCGATGATTTGCAAGTGACTGTCAAGGTAGACGAATACGACATAAAAGCGGTGAAAAAAGGCAATCAGGTCCAGGTTACCATTGGCGCCTTAGACAATATGGAGGTGAGCGGTACCATCGCTAAAGTGGCCCGGCAGGCGGTCGTGGTCAATGGCATCTCTTATTTTACGGCATCCGTTGATTTGGAGCAAAACACGGATTTGCTTGTGGGAATGTCGGCTGAAGTGGAATTGTTGAATCAAAAAGTGACCGATGTTGTGACCTTAAATGTGGCGGCTTTACAATTTGACGAATACAATCAACCTTATGTTTATTATTATGATGAGAAGGGAAACGTGAACACTAAGCCGGTACAAGTCGGCGTAAGCGATGGAACTACCGCCGAAATCACCGAAGGATTGCAGGCAGGGGAAACGGTGCTGGCTCCGAAAAAGAGCGGTATGGAGGCCATGATGCAGGGAATGCGCGGTACAAATGGAGGAAAAGCGGAATGAGCAGAGAGATTCTTTCCATGAAAGACATTGTAAAATGCTACGACATGGGGGAAGAGCAGCAAACCATTCTAGATCATATTGACTTTTCGGTAAGAGAAGGAGAGTTTGTATCCATTCTCGGCCCGTCTGGTTCCGGTAAATCTACGATGATGAACATTCTGGGATGCTTGGATGTTCCTACATCCGGTTATTATAAGTTATCTGGAAATGATGTGGATCATATGGAAGAACGAGAGTTAGCCCGAATTCGCAATCGGGAGGTGGGATTTGTGTTTCAGGCTTTTCAGTTGCTTCCCCGTTTAACGGCCGCTGAGAACGTGGAACTTCCGCTGATCTATGCAGGAGTAAACGCCTCAGAACGTCGTGAGAGGGCGGCTTCTATGCTGGATAGGGTAGGGCTTTCCCATAAGATGGAACATTATCCCAACCAATTATCCGGCGGACAGCAGCAAAGAGTGGCGATTGCGCGGGCCATGGTGACGCAGCCTACCATTCTACTGGCTGATGAGCCCACCGGAGCGCTGGATCAAAAGACTGGACGTCAGGTAATGGAACTGTTCCAAGAACTCAATCGGGAGGGACGAACCATTATTATGATTACTCATGACGAACAAATCGCGAGAAACGCAAGCCGAATTGTACGGATTCTGGACGGAAAATTGACGGAGGAGGAATCGGATGTTTAAAGAGAGTATCAAGATGTCTTGGAAAAACATCGTGCACAATAAAATGCGTTCCTTTCTTACGGTACTAGGAATTGTTATTGGGGTAGCTGCAATTATCGCTTTGATTACCATCGTACAAGGGGTAACCAATGAAGTTACCAGCGAGTTTTCCGCGATGGGTACCAATACGCTGTCTGTCCAGATCAGAGGCACTGCTCTGAAAAAAGGGCTTAATGAAAAGGAATTGCAGAAATTATCTCAGCTTGAAGGAATTGCCGGGGTATCCCCTACGGTATCGCTGCAAATGCCGGTTATCCATCATGGAACGATTCAGGAGGGGGTTTCGATACAGGGAAAAAACGAAGTATATTTTCGCCATGAGACGGAACTGATAAAAGCAGGGAGAGCGCTCAATGCTTTGGATATGAATCAAAAAAATCGTGTTTGTATCATCAGCGAAAGTTTGGAGAAGAAATTGTATTTTGCGCACAGCGCTTTGGGAGAAACGTTGCAGATTGGCGGTATCACCTATACGGTTGTTGGCGTAGCAGAGGATTCCACTTCCATGGAATCCATGATGAATGGCGCAGAAAAGGTTTATGTGCCGTTTCGCAATGCAATGACTATGACGGGCAGTCATAATATTACGGCGGTAGACCTTTATATGACCGATTCCAGTCAGTCGGATGACATCATTCAATCCGTAAAAAACGTTCTTAATTCAGCATTCAACTATAAGGAAGACAGCTATTCAGTGACCAACCTGGAAGATTTGCTTGCTATGATGAATAAAGTCACCGGAATGATGACCACTATGTTGGTTGGGATAGCGTCAATCGCGCTTTTGGTAGGAGGAATCGGCATCATGAATATGATGCTGGTATCGGTTACAGAACGCACGACTGAAATAGGGCTTCGGAAAGCGCTGGGAGCAGAGCCAAGACAGATTCAGATTCAATTTTTATTGGAATCCATCTTTCTAGCTTTATTCGGTGGAATTATCGGATTATTTGCAGGGATATTGGCGGCGTTCTTGGTGTCTTTGTATATTGGGTTTGGCTTTGTACTCTCCTATCAGGCGATCTTGCTGGCGGTGGGTTTTTCTACTTTGGTAGGAGTCGCATTCGGGTTGGCTCCTGCAAGAAAGGCGAGCCGCCTCAATCCGATTGATGCGTTGCGCAGCGTATAGTTCATAGGCGATTTAAAGAGCGTGGCTAATTTCACTACATTTGCTTTTGATGCGAAGAGGCGCAAAAAGCGAGCTATGATAGAAAGGGACCTTTGATACCGGTAAGAGCGATAATCAGAAAGAAAAAGGAATCATGGATTATCCATGATTCCTTTTTCTTATGGCCGGATGCGAAGCACCCTTCTGGGATAAATAATATCAGGGTTACGCAACCCGTTAAGTGCAACTAAATTGTCTACTGTAGTATGAAAGCGGTGGGCAATATCGCCTAATGTGTCTCCTTCGCGAACGACATACCACTCCGGAATAGTATCGTCAGAAACAAAAATCCGCAATTTTTGCCCGGGCATAATTTGATCTGGATCACTGATGCCGTTATACCGCGCGATGTCATTCACTGTGGTGTTATAAAGCTGAGCGATATTCCAAAGGGTGTCTCCTGGTTGGACAATATATTGAATGGTTGCCACAATGCTCCTCCTTTACTTATTCGGTATTCCATCATATGAAGAAACCGCCAAGGGGGTGTTTGTTTTTCTGGACAACGCTGCGTATAACTGACCAGAATACCTGTTTTCGCATAATATAAACTAGAGCCGTATGCTATGCAAATTTGAGATTAAGGGGGAACGATACTATGCAGAACGGCTTTCCGTTTGAAAAGACGTTATTGCCTTATGATTATACAGAGCTTGTTCCATACTGTGATCCAGATACTCTGTATTTGCATCATCACCAATTGTATAATTCCTATGTGGATATGCTGAATTATTTATTGTCAAAATATTCCCAGTATCATACCTGGACATTAGAACGGCTGATTAGTGAGGATTTATCGATACCTGTAACACAAGAACGGCAAATCAAGCATTTTGCCGGAGCTGTCTATAATCATAATCTTTACTTTGATAGTATGTGCAGTGGAAAATCCAGCGGGCAGCCGGAAGAAAAGCTGCTGGAAGTGATTTCAGATAATTATGGATCTTTTGAGATGTTTAAAAAGATATTCAAACAAGCCGCGTCCAATGTGCTGGGAACCGGGTGGGTATGGCTGAACTCTGGGAAAGACGGCAGTGTTCATATCTCTGTGACACAGAATAACAAAAGTCCTTCGTTTGAATCTGTGACTCCTATTTTAGTAGTAGATACTTGGGAGCATGCGTATTATCTACATTATCCGGCACAATTAAATGAATATATGGATAGTTGGCTTTCTTTGGTAAACTGGAAACATGTTGAGAAAAAGTTTGTTGAGTCAATTGCTAACAAATGAAATGGATAATAATAAAAGCCTGCAGCCATTCTCAATAGGTTGCAGGCTTCTGGTTTAAAAATTGTGACCATTCCATCCCCAATACGGTGTTTCCTCATATTTAACATAAATTCTGGATGGACAAATGTCCAATTCCTGATGGAGAATTTCAGTGATCGCGGAGGTCATTGCTTCGTAGGAAGCGGAGTTTGACTTGCCATAAATTTTTACTTCCACAAAAGCGGCCGGTTGTCTTCCGTCCCCCTGAAAGTAGATGGAAATATTCTCTTCAAAAGTCAGCATCAACCATGTTTCCGATTTTCCAGGAATGTTTGAAATGGCAGCTCCTAATTTTTGTTTTATTGACTCTTTCTTGTCAGGCGTTATGGATATATTGACCTTTGTCTAAATGCAAGGCATAACGAATCCTCCCTATTATTTTTGTTATCTTTCTTAAACCAAGGGGATAGAGTACAGCTCCGTATAGGTTAATACGCCCTTGATTCGCTCCGATTTCATTAGGCTTACCTTTGAAACCAAGGAGTTTATCGGTAAAAACTCAGTTTCCCATTCCCTTTTGTTGAAGGAATCAGAAAGTAATACCTCTCGGCCCAAGGTTAGATGGGGCTTGTACTCCCGGTTCTCCAATGGAAAGCCTTGCTGTTTCAACGCATGATAGATTTGATGATAAAGAGAAAGGATAGGTTGGCAATGTTTTAGTCCCACCCAATAAAGATCACCACCCCTTCGCTGAAAACGACCCAAGTGATCCATATGGATAACAAAAGAATTTTGATGGATTGTGTTCATTGCTTGTTTGATCCCGTCGAAACGAGTGGTATCTCCAATAAACACCATGGTTAGATGAAGATTTTCTTTTCTAGTGAAATTACCATGTACACTGTCGTACCGTAAAGCTTCAATCCCCTGGTAGAGACGATTTACAGCACGTTGTTCCAATAGAATTGCAACAAAAGTTCTCATTTTACCCCCTCTTATCATTTATTGCTGAAACTGTTTTTGCGTGGAGTTCAATTCAATCATTTAGGCGTACATACTTCTGAATCAGGCCCGAGTAGATCACGGTAAATTCCTGGTGTAGAGTTTGGTATGAGGGTTGCGCCCACACACTTTTTATAAAAATCGACCGGTCCAACTCCTCCGATAATCGCATAAGCATAACCGCTGTCACGCATTGCCTCCAACGACCGAATCAAAAGCGCTTTTCCCAAGCCCAGCCCACGCTGAGATTCCAAGACAGCGGTAGGACCGAAAAAATCCGGAAATGTGGAATCGTAACATGCAAATCCGAGAATGTGTTTTTCTTTCACTGCCAGAAAACAGGAAATTGGATGATGAGAAAACGCGACATCACACTCACCAGAGAAACCATCGCCAAAATGTTCCCGAACCCAGTTCACAATTCGTCTCTTATCTGGCGCCATAGCGCGTTGAATCCGGATTCCCTGCTGGTTTAAAGATTGATACAGCTGTTCAATATTTGGTAATTCTAACAGGGAGACTAACATGTCAGACATAAAAAACCTCCTTGTGTTGCTTTGTTTTTATTGTACCAATCTTTTTTGTAAATTACAAATTAAGATGAGCTGTTGATATACATTGAGGGCGTTTTTATCAGGAAATAAATTTGTCGGTTTTAAAATATGTAAAAACTCTGTGATATATGTTCACAAAGAATATCGATACCCGGCGGAACATTCCCCATGTCTTTTCACCAAAGTAATAGATGCAAGAATAATTTAAAAGAAATAAGAAATTTAAAATGATAATTTTATATAAATAATATGAGCGAATATTACATAAAAACCATTCTTTGTTCAGGAGAATAAGAATAGCGAAAAACACATAATAAACGGAGAGAAAAGATCTGATTTCTGAGTTGTGCTCGGGTTTATTTCTACTTAAACATTATGGTACTCGAAATGAGTTATGGGAAAAGAATATATACGAGTTTTGAGAACAAAAATAAAAACGGGTATTATTTGCCGTTATACTAGAAATGAGGTGACAGTATGGGTGTAGGAGATAGAATACGAAAAATCTTAGAGACAAAAGATCTTTCTCAAAAGGAATTTGCAGAGATTCTGAATATTGCCCCCACAACGTTAAGCGGTTATATAACCAATAAACGGGAACCAGATATTGGGACTCTTAGAAATATAGCGTTAAAGCTGGGGGTGTCTCTGGATTTTTTGTTGGAAGTAAAAACAGAAGAAGATCCAATGGTTTTGGGTAATGAAGAGTGGGAATTGGTAGTTTTATACCGGACATTATCGGAAGAACAACAAGAATTTATCTTGGAACAAACAAAATTGATGAGTAAACATAACGTGCGGGACAGATCAGGCGTAACCAATCACTAATAATCAAAATTTTTATAATAAAGGGAGGACCATCACCTCAGATGGTTCTCCCTTTTCTATATGGTTGTGTGAATAAAACACATATTCTATAAACTTGAATTGGGATATCTACCGATGACTTTGCATTCGTTTTTGCTGGCGGATGTCATTTCCTAGAAATTCTAAACGCACATGGTTGCCCATAATCCTCGATACCAGTCGTTCGGAATATGACCGTTCCAATTCCCGCATGGTGAGGTTGGTGCTGATAATGGTAGGCTTTGCTGATAAAAGCCTGGAATTTAGTACATTATAAATCGCTGCACTGGAGAAACCGGTGGAAAATTCGGTGCCTAAATCATCCAAAATAAGAAGATCGCATTCAATGAGGTGTTGTTCGCTATCAATATCATCACGATTTCTCCGATAGGAAAAACGTTCTTTTTCCAATTTTGAGATGATATTTTGAGTAGATCCGTATATAACTCCAAAACCTTTATTAATGGCAACACGTGCGATTGCCAATGAAAGATGTGTTTTTCCCAGCCCAGTGGCGCCTTGCATTAAAAGGCTAGGGGAGTGAGCAGAAAAATCAGCGGCGTACCCCTTGCAGTATCCAAGTATACCTTCCATTCGTTTTCGGGGAGCAGGATAACCTTCCCGGACTGGTACGTCGCTATAAAAATCCAGAGAAAAACTCTCAAAAGAGCTTAAAGCCAGAGGAGATAGTTGATTAAGCTGCCGATACGCCTCTTGCCGAAGCAATTGTTTCAAACAACTACACATAACGCCGTCTACATATCCTTCGTCCTTACAATAGGAACATTGAAATTTTGTATCTAGATAATCAGGCTCAACTCCAGCCGCGTTTAATATGGAAGACAGTTCGCTCTGAAGAGAAAGATTTTTTACTTTGAGCGTTTCAAGCTGTTGCGCTGCATTTTGGCCGGCAAGCACAGCTCTAGCGGCTGTAATCGCCGTGGAGGAAAGCTCACGTTCAATCTCTTTTACTCTCGGGTAAAGCTGATAGATGCGATTTCTCCGTGTATCTGCCTCTTGAACGGCTTGTTTTCGGCGCTGTTCCAGTAGTCGATTCGCTACCTCGTAGGTTTCTTTATTATATCCCATATTATTGCTCCTTTTCTCTGGAAGGAAGATCGTCAAAGATACTGGTCCGTTCATATTCGTCTATATTGTAAGAGGGAGAATAACGCTCCTCGGGCCGATCCTGTTTTGCGGTCCTTTTTTCCGCATGTGCTTGTTCGATCGTTTGTACGCCCTCCTGATGCCATCGCTTTAGGATGCTGTCGGTATAGCCGACGATATATTTTCCTTTTGCATCCACACATCGCTCATAAGCCAGTCGAATCATTGCCCCGGAAAAATTCCACTGATTGACCCAGCGATCGGCGGCTTCGGCCTCTTTACTGCTTGGAGATCGATGATCGATCCCGATTGTGGTTTCCACCAATCGCCATGCATTCTGTTTTTCACTTAACATCCTAAGCTTTTGTTCGGCTTTCTCGTGAGAGTCGATTTCTTCTTCCGCCCAGGATATTCCTACCTTTTCAATGTACTTCATACTTGGTTTCCCGATGCTCACTGCGTACTGGAGCAGCATAAGGATTACATCCACTGGTAAACCGTCGTTATCATGCAGCATAAGCAAAGTGGCACAATCTCCATTAGAAATGGTTTTACCAAGTATCATTTGCGCTTCCTGCACCATGGAAGCAAGATCCGGCTCCTCGCCAATTCGCTTGGCTACATGGGTATTATCCGGCTTTTGTGATCGGGACAGCGGGCGTAAACGTTTCGGGGGCTCAGCAATATTTCCGTTGGAGAAGGACTCCGCTTTTGGGTCAATAGAGAGTGGGGGGGCAGAAGGCTCCGTATATTCACCAGGAAGCAAAGTTTTTTCTTTACTAAGAATAAGTCCGGTTTCCACCCAGTATTGCATCGCGTCAGTAACGTCCGCTGGATGCATTGAAAGAGCGGAAGCGATATCCTCTGTCTGAAAAGGCTCTCCGGCATGCCGCAGGACCCATAGGAGTACCTTTAGTTGCGCAGAACCAGCAAGTTTAATGTGTTGATCGACTACGGAACTAGGTACTGCAAACACAGAGTTCCAATGTCCTAAATTAATAGTAAAACTCATGAATGGTGAATCGTCAGTCCTTCCTGTACCTTGTAACGATTTAGACCAGCGGCAATTTAAAGGAGACGCAATAAATAGCCGCCAGTAAAAATGAATCAAGTATTGCTAAAGTATCTCTAGTATAACATAAGTTGAAATCACAGCGATAAATATTTTAGAAATATTTTTGGTTAAGCTAACTTTTTGCCAATTTGAATCGTTTCTATCATAGAAAAGAAAAAATTCTATTATCTATTGGGAAGGCGGCGAAATCATATGAAAAAGTGGGAAATTATATGGAGAAATAGTCCAGTATGTATTTGGACGATCTGTGGAATATGCTGCGCTGTCCTGATTTTACTTGCAGTACTTCAATTATTCTCCTTTTAGCGGAGACATTGTAAAGCGATAGAAAAAATTATTGAAAAAGTTGCCAAAACCCATTGACATTTATTCTGGTATGAGCTATAATTTCTCTTGCATTCAGCGATGCGGATGTAGCTCATCTGGTAGAGCGCCACCTTGCCAAGGTGGAGGTAGCGAGTTCGAGCCTCGTCATCCGCTCCAATCAAAACCCAGCAACCATGCCGGTTGCTGGGTTTTTTGTTGTGGAAACAACTACCGACTATGTCGGTGGAGCGTAAAAAGCTTTAGCGATGAAACGGACAAAAAAACTCCTTTTGGTGTAGAATGAACTTGCGGTCTGGCAACTGCAAGAG
>JAAWNT010000018.1 GCA_022799115.1 Clostridiales bacterium
ATGATGGCGATTTGAACGGCGAAGACGTTCACTCTGAGCCATCATTCCGCTAGGCTACACTTAGAAGACCCGCCGCAGCGACCTTCAGGGGTTCTCCAAGGGGGTGAAACCCCATTGGACGCACTCTTTGCGTACTTTCCTTGCGCAAGAGAAAGTACGTGCCCCCGCGGCATGAGCGGGTACAATAGAACAAAAAGGATCTATGGCAAAACAACAAGTTGGGAAACCAACAAAAACCACCCAATAAGGCTTCAAAAAAAACACAACCAACAACAAGTCACTAAATAAGAAATAAAAAAAGGTATGAAAAAGGGGGCTTACGCCCCCCTTTTTAAATACCGCGCTGCACAGCCTGTGCAACAATTTTAATCCGCTCAAAGAGCGATTGATACCCCTCCGGCGTAAGCTGCTGCGCCGCGTCCGACATGGCGCTCTTCGGATCCGGATGGACCTCAATAATCAGCCCGTCCGCTCCGGCGGCCACTGCCGCCATCGAAAGAGCGGCGATGTATGCGCTCTTCCCCGCGGCGTGGGACGGGTCCACGATTACCGGCAGGCAGCTGCGCTCCTTGATGACCGGCACCGCCGCAATATCCAGGGTGTTCCGGGTAGCCGTCTCAAAGGTGCGGATTCCCCGTTCGCACAGCACCACGTTATAGTTTCCCTCGCTCATGATATACTCGGCGGCATCCAGCCATTCCTCAATGGTGGAGGAAATGCCCCGCTTCAGCAATACTGGCACCTTACTGCGCCCCACCTCCCGCAGCAGACGGAAATTCTGCATGTTGCGGGCCCCGATTTGGAACATATCGCAGTATTTGGCGGCCACGTCAAGCTGATCCGCCGCGATCACCTCGCTGACCACCTTGAGTCCGGTGGCGTCCGCCGCTTTGCGCAGCATCTTGAATCCCTCGTCCTCCATTCCCTGAAAGGAATAGGGGGAGGTACGCGGCTTGTAGGCCCCGCCTCGCAGGAACTTGGCTCCCGCCGCCTTGACCCCCAGGGCCGCCTGCATAATCTGGTCCTCGCTCTCCACCGCGCAGGGGCCGGCCATCATGGCCAGCGCATTCCCGCCGATCTCCTGATCCCCCACGCGGGCAATTCTCCCTTCCGGGCAGATATCCCGGCTTGCCAGCTTATAGCTGTGCATGATGGGCACGCACTTTTCCACGCCGTCCATCAGTTCCAAATTGACGTCTCCCAGCTTGGCCTTGTCTCCGATGATGCCGATGATGGTGGCCGCCGATCCGTTGGAGATGTGCACCCCCAGCCCGTGCTTGCTGAGCACCTCGGATATATTCTCAATGTCCCGCTCTTTGGCAGACGATTTCATAACGATAATCATGGATGATGTTCTTCCTTTCTGTTCCCCATTGGGGAGATTGCCCACCCGCCGGGCTTCTCCAAGTGGAATGGGACAGCATTATTATAGCACACACTGTGGCAAAACCGCAATGGAGCACAAATTCTTTTCCTCTCCCCGGCACACGATCTTTCTCAGAGCGGACGGCATAAAAAAAGGAACCCCATCTCAAGCGCAGTCCGCCAAAGAAGGGGTTCCTCTGTTTTTTCCGGGGAAATTATTTTTCTCCATCCCGGCTCTGCTGTAAAATCCACTTTTCCGCCGCTTTGAGCACGCGGATATCGTTGTCGTAGCGAAACAGCTTGACGGCCTCAAAAAAAGTGGCCCAGCGGAAATGATCGATCTCCGTCCGCTGTAGGGTAATCCGGCTCTGTCCGCTTTGAGCGAGAAAAAACACCACCTGTTTTTTGATGCGTCCAAAGGGGCGGTACAGGCTGGTTTCCCGAAATCCGCTGAGAATTTCAATGTGCAGCCCCGTTTCCTCGCGCACCTCCCGAATGGCGGTCTGTTCCTCGGTCTCGCCCTTTTCCATATGCCCTTTGGGAAATCCCCAATGGCGTCCGTTTTTATTCTTCACCAGCAAAAAGCGGAGATCTCTCCCCTCCTGCCGAAACACCACCGCACCGCAGGACTTTTCATACAGGCACATCAGACGATGCGAGGGCTTTCCCTCCGTGACGCTCAATGCGGCGGAAAGTTCCGGCGCATAGTAAACGCTGCCCTCCGGAGCCACGATATAACGTTCCTGAATCCCCTTGTCCACAATGGCGATCACCATGCCCTGCGCCTGTTTTTTTCCCTTTGGGAATCCGATGGTGTACGCCTTCTTTTGGGACGCGGATGCACCCTGCCCGATTATGGTTGCGGTGTGCAGAATCCGCGCTGCGTCCGGCTTTCCCGCCAAAGACGCGGCATCCTCCATGGCTACCTCTACATGCTTGCCCAGCATCTTTGCACATCACCGTCCCTTCTTTATTTTTATTGTACCGTCGTGCCGGGGCAAATTCAAGTTAAAATTTGGAAACAATCACAAAATCGTTTCCTCTTGGCGCTGCCAATCGTCCAACTCGCGCCATGACTTCCCCTTGGACGATTTTTCTCGGATTCCCCCTGTTTGCTCTTGCCGTTTCCAGTCTTTTTTCGTATACTTATGGCATGTTTAAGGGATCATCCAACCGAAAAAATCCTTTCCATCGGGGAATTCCCCATTCCATATCTGGATTGTATGAATAGAAAGAAGGCATATGTATGAATCGTTCTCCTCTCTCCCTACAGGTCGTCACCTTCAACATCCGCTATGACTGCGGCCTGGACGGGAACAACAACTTCTGCTTCCGCAAACCCCTGATTGAAGAAACCATTCGGCGGGAGCGCCCCGAAATCATCGGATTTCAGGAGGCGCTTCCCCATATGATGGACTGGCTGCGGGAAACTCTTACCGAGTATCATGTGGTGGGCTGCGGGCGGAGCGCGGATTATGGGGATGAGCATATGGCGGTTGCCTACCGGAAGGACTGCCTGGAACTGCTGGGCTTATCCACCTTCTGGCTGTCGTCCACGCCGGAGGCGCCCGGCTCCCGCTATGAGGATCAAAGCGACAATCCGCGTATCTGCACCTGCGCCACACTAAAACACCGGGAACACACCAAACCGTTTCGGGTCTACGTCACCCATCTGGACGACCGAACCGCGTCGGCCCGGCTAAAAGGAATTTCACTCGTCTTATCTCATATGGATTGGGACCGGGTTTCCCAATGCATGCCCTCCATTTTGATGGGAGATTTCAACGCGCATCCCTCCGACCCGGAGCTTGCGCCGCTTTTCCAGCATCCCGGGTTGCGGGATATCACCGGGGACATTCCCTATACCTTTCACGAGTTCGGTAATGAGGCCGCCTTTGAAAAGCTGGATTATCTCTTTCTCACCAAGGAATGGAGCGCAACTCAGGTAACCCTTTGGACCGACTGCCGCAACGGGGTGTATCTTTCCGACCACTACCCCGTCAGCGCCCGCCTGGAATGGGAGGATTAATCCCCGTTTGGGTCCGGCTGTCCGGCTCTTTCTTTTCTATATAAAAAGAGAGGGAAGAGAGGCTCCCCTTTACTCTTGTTCCTTTTCATGCTATAATCCCTTTTGGAACAACAATTTTTTGTGTAATTCATCACATTGATACCATCTTTCGGCGCCTGGCCAAACTCTTTTTTTCGTGAAAGGATCGGACCGCGGCGCCGAATGGCCTTCAAAAAAAGGAAGGGGATTTCATTCGTGGGCGTAAACCGTCTGCCTCGCCCGCTTGTTGGGCGCGTTGATTTCCCTGCAATCCATTCCATCATTCTCTGAAAGGGGACAAAGCATGCAAACCAAGAACAATATATCGGGCCATTCCAAGGCGGTCAACGGCGTGTTTCTCATCTTGATTACCATCGCCGCGCTGCTACTGCGCCTTTTTTTATTCCCGCTGGAGTCGGGCGATTACCATCAATTCCTAAAGGGGTGGTTCGCCACGCTGAAAGAAAACGGCGGACTGGCGGCAATTGGAATGAACATCGGCGACTATATGCCGCCGTATTTTTATATTCTCGCCCTGCTCACCTACCTGCCTTTTCCAGATCTTTGGTGCATTAAGGCGGTCTCCTGTCTTGCGGATCTTGCATTGGCGTTTTTTATCATGCGCATTGTAGATCTTCGCTATCCGGGCAGGCCCCATGGCCTGATGGCTTATTCCGTGGTGCTTTTTCTCCCCTCTGTGTTTCTCAACTCCGCCGCCTGGGGACAGTGCGACGCCATGTTCACCACGGCGCTGGTTGCATGTGTGTACTACCTTTTGGTCAACCGGCCCAACCGCGCGGTGCTTTTCTTTAGCGTCGCCTTTGTACTGAAATTGCAGGCCGTCTTTTTGGCTCCATTCCTGCTTCTTCTGGTTCTGAAGAAAACCATTCGGCTGCGAAGCCTGGCGATCCTTCCCGCCGTATATCTGCTTTCCATTCTGCCCGCCGCCCTGATGGGACGAAACTTCTGGGAGCTGCTGACGGTATACGTGGCCCAATCCCAAATCTATTCCAGCCTGTGCCTGGCTTTGCCTAATCTATATTCCCTGCTTAACGGCACGGTGTCGGAGCCGGTGAGCAAAGCGGGGGTCATCTTCGCAGGCGGCGTGATCCTGATGCTGTTGTACGCGCTTTATCGGAAATCCTTTGTAATGAATCCGGAAATCCTGGTCACGCTGGCGCTGCTGTCCGCCATTCTGACCCCCTTCATCCTTCCCCATATGCATGAAAGATACTACTATGCCGCGGACCTTTTCAGCGTGGTGTTCGCCTTTTATTTTCCAAAAAAGTGGTATGTCGCGGCCATCCTGTGCATTACTTCCGCCTGTGCGGCCACGCAGTTTTTGTTTAATCCCACCTTATATCCCCAGGAGCTGCTGGCGGTCGCCGTGCTGATCGCTCTGATTGCAACGTTTCAGCATCTTTGGGCGCTTATCTCCAGACATCCCCTGCCGGTATCGGAGCCCCTCTCCGGCCCGGCCTGTCCGCCTCGGGAAGAAGGCTGACCACCCCGGACTTGCCGTACTTCAGAGAAACACTGGCAATGACGGCACGGAATTTCGCTGGGTTTTATAACTACCAAGGCAAAAAGAGGAACCCCTGTGGGGTTCCTCTTTTTTAGTTGAGCAATGCCACTCCAATGTTTAAATAGGCGGCGAAGGTCACCCACAATAAATAGGGAACCAACAGCCAGGCCGCCGCTTTGTTCACCTTGGCAAACATAGCGATGGTAACTAGGATCAACACCCACAGCACTAAAAGCACCGCAAACGCCAGCCAATAGCTCTTCATATTGAAAAATACCAAGGACCACAAGAAATTCACCACCAGCTGCACCCCGTAAATGGTAAGCGGAGTGAGCCGCCCGCTGCCGCCGTTCTTCCAAACCAGATAGGAGGCAATCCCCATCATGATAAACAGAAGGTTCCACACCACGGGGAACAGCCATCCGGGGGGAGACAGCGGCGGCCGGTTCAGTTCCCCGTATTCGGTCATAGCCCCCATGGTGGCCAACGCGGTTCCTCCTCCAATCAGCACCACAGGGATCAACACCGCGATAAGCAGCGGTTTCCAATCAAATTTTTTCAAAACCCGTCTCTCTCCTTTCGCCCTCGATCTTTATTTTATAGTTTACTTTCAAAGGCGGGTTTTTATGCGCGAAAAAAGTGCGATTGTTGGAGTTTATTTTATTAAAAAAAAGAAATAGCCCCGGTAAGAAGGGGAAGATCTTCCACATTTCTCACCGGGACTGTTAAAAACACGCTATTATGATTGAATGATGCCGGTCATCTCGTCAGCCAATTGTTTGGTGATAGCGGCGGCGTCCTGTTCGTCGGCGCCCACGCTGGTGACATACACCTTAATTTTGGGTTCCGTACCGGAGGGACGTACAATCGCGGCGGCTCCGCCCTCCAAAAAATAGGAGAGCACGTTGGACTTGGGCAGTTTGATCTCCTCTTCCAAGCCGGTAGTGAGATCAACCGCTTTGGATTGCTGATAATCGGCGGTGCGCACCACCTTGCGGCCCGCGATGGAATCCGGAGGATTTTTCCGCAGAGAGCCCATTACCTGCTGCATCTTCTCCATACCCGCCGCCCCTTCAAAGGCAAAGTTCAGGGTGGTGTTCTGATAATATCCATATTCCGCATACAGTTCGTTCATCACGTCGCTGAGCGATTTGCCCTGCATCCGGTAATAGGCGGCCATTTCGCAAATCAGCATAGAAGCCACCACCGCGTCCTTATCACGCACATAGGTGCCCGCCAGATATCCGTAGCTTTCTTCAAAGCCGAACACGTACCGGTCGGCCTCACCCGCCTGCTCCAGATTAAGAATCTGTTCGCCGATGTATTTAAATCCGGTCAGCACGTTGCGCAGCTCACAGCCGTATTTTTCCGCAATGCGGGTTACCATCTCGCTGGTGACGATGGTTTTTACCGCCACGGGACGTTCCGGCAGAGTTCCCGCCTGCTTTCGGCAGGACAGGATATAATGGATCAGCATAATGCCGGTTTCATTGCCGGTCATCAGGCGGTATCCCTCCCCCTGCTTAACGGCGATGCCCACTCGGTCGCTGTCCGGGTCTGTAGCCAGCACCAGGTCGGGTTTTTGTTTGTCCGCCAGCTTGAGAGCCAGCTCCAGGGCTTCCCGGAATTCCGGGTTCGGATAAGGACAAGTGGGGAAATTGCCGTCCGGATTCTCCTGCTCGGGCACCACCGACACGTCGTCCACGCCGATGCGCTGTAAAATCCTGCGCACCAGCTTGTTGCCCGCGCCGTTTAAGGGGGTGTATACCACCTTGAGGCCCGCGCCCTTACACACGCCGGGATTGACGCTCTGGGCCTGCACGTTCCCAAGATAGCTCTCCAGCAGATCTTCCCCGATCTCGATAATCATGCCGTTTTCCACCGATTGATTAAAGTCGGCCAGATGGACGCCGTTAAACAGATCCACCTTTTGGATCTCCGCATACACATCGCCGGCGGCAACATCGGTCATCTGGCAGCCGTCTGGTCCATAGCACTTATAGCCGTTGTACTTGGCCGGATTATGGCTGGCGGTAATCATTATACCGGACT
Source organism: Clostridiales bacterium (assembly GCA_022799115.1). GTDB lineage: Bacteria > Bacillota > Clostridia > Oscillospirales > Acutalibacteraceae > CAJFUH01. Next base: position 6,990 of record JAAWNT010000018.1, read on the forward strand.
GACAGCAAAGGCTACGCACCGCAAAGGAGAGCAGCGGCGTGGGCTGCAGCTCCTTGGCAAGATACGCCTTGACCCCGTTGGCAGCCAGAACCCGGGCGGATTCCTCCGCAAACAGCTTGGCCTTGATCCGGGAATCGTAGGCGATTGCCACTGCGGGGTTATCATAGCGGGACTTCAGATAATTCGCAAGCCCCTGCGTGGTTTGGCGAACCGTATATATATTCATACGATTGGTTCCCGCGCCGATTACGCCCCTCAGCCCGGCGGTCCCGAACTCCAGTTCCCGGTAGAACCGGTCGTAGATTCCGTCCTCGTCCTTAGAGATGCTTTGAAGCTCCTCCATCAGGTCGGGATCTCCCGTAGCGCGGTTTCTCCATAATTCATACAATTCCTTGACAGACATGGGCATCATCCTTTCACAACAGATATGATCTCATATTCCCAGGTGCTGTCCGCCGCTCTCCGCCGGGCCTCGGTTTTCGCCCCTTGCAAGGCTCGTCCCGCCGGAGTAAAAGCGGGAAAGCCGATGCCTGGCCCAACCGGACGCCATGGGCGGAGAAAGGCAAACGCGCTCCGGCGCGCTCCGGTGAATCCCCGCGTTCCAACCTAACGCAGACGGAAATTCCGGAAGGCCGGAAAGAATTTACCACTGTCCAGCCAACCGCCGGACAGGATATCTCTTCCCCATCCGGAACGGCGGACAGCCGTAAAAGGAACCCTTTTCAGGCTCTGAAGGCGTCCCTGCAAAGCCCACGAAGCCGCCGCTAAGAAAGCGGCGGTTCCTAGATTTATACCTATGATTCCTTAATGTTATTTTACCACATCCATTGGTCGAATTCAATGTTTTTACCACAGAAAGCAAAAAAAGCAGCGGACTACTCCGTTGCTTTTTGTATATATTTGTCGATTTCCTGATAGGAGGAAAAGCTTACGTTTTGTCCCATCAAATAGGTAATGCTATAACTGCATTCCTCCAAACTGAAACGGCTCAGGTCCATCTGCAACAGTTGGCGCAGAGCCTGCGGCCTCATATCCGGGTACTTCAGGCTGGATATATACACGTCGCATCGCTGGGATAGCTCATCCAACAACAAACTCTCCATCTTTAATCCCCTTATTTCCTTCCCGGCACAAAATCCACTGTCAATCTTTAACGATATGAACAAAATTCATTGTAATCTTATCAGATTTCGGTTCCACCGTCAACTTTTAGCATTCAAAAAGAAGCAAAAGTATCTTATTAGCCATCAATAATAATGTATACTTTGCAGGAAGGGAACTGATTATAATGGTTTTCGATTTTGGCTATCGATTGCGCGAGCTGCGCGTTCGAAAAAGGCTCACCCAGACTCAGGTGGCATACCGTTTAAATTTGTCCAAGACCACCATCAGCGGTTACGAGAACAACGTAAAAACCCCCTCCCTGGATATCTTTGTTCAGCTCTGCCTTCTTTACGACGTCTCCGCAGATTATCTGCTGGGCTTGGATCATCGGGAATCCATCATTGTGGATGGGATCACCGAGAGGCAACGAAAGATATTAAATTCCTTGTTGCAGGAATTCCTTTCCCAGTAACGATCCGCCTTATTGAAGCAGGCGGATTTTTTATGCCCTTTTTTCACCGATTGGACCCTTTTCCCGCCGTTTGCTCCGGAATACGCTTGAAAACCCGGCGGGGAACTGCTATATTATGTTGGAAGCAAAGCGGAAAGTCAGAAGACCCCGCTTGGCGCGGCCCGATCCGCTCCAAGCGCCTCCGTTTCCTCTAGCTCGCTTCGTCACGGGAGGGCCCTGCGGGGGATCTCCTCAAACGCTCCGTCCGGCCCGTTTGAACCGTTACCGCGATGTGACGCAAAGATTACAAATCATTACAGTTTCCATAATTTCCTCTATGACGGCTTGACTTCTTTTCCTCATGCTAGTAGCATTAAATGCTGTGAAGGGAACCGCCCTTTTTGTACCGGCGTTGTGTGAATTCGCCAGATTTCAGCCGCAAAAGGGGACCCAGTAAGAGGATAACGGGAGGAGTTTACGTGAAGGTACAACATTATCAAGTAAGCCGGAAAAGGAAATCCCGGCGCAGAAGGATGATCGCGTTTCGCGCGGCGGTAATTCTTTTTGTCTGTCTGATTGTGGGTGGCGGCGTTTATTTGGGGCTTCGCTTATGGGGACCGTTGCAAACCTCGCCGTCCTCCTCGGAAAGCGGGTCTCCGCAATCCAACCCGCCGGAATCAGCCGACAGCGGCGACGCTCCGGCAGGCTCGTCAAGCGCCGCCGATTCTTCCTCAAGGGGAGGAGACACATCCGCTCCGGCAAACGCCGATTACAGCATATTGGACGACGCGGTCTTTGTGGGAAACTCGGTCATCGACGACCTGAATACCTATAATATTCTGCCTAACTCGGATTTCTTTGCCCGGACCGGCCTGACAGTAACCACCGTGATGACCAAATCCACCGTGAAAGGCACGGTACCCGTCATCGACGAGCTGAACAATAAAAAGTACGGAAAGGTCATTCTTATGTTCGGCCTCAATGAGTTGGGCTGGGATTATCCCAGCGTGTTTAAAGAAGACTATGGAAAAGTGATCGACGCGGTGCGCCAACGCCAGCCTAACGCCAAGATCTACATTCAGTCCCTGCTGCCCGTATCCGCAGCGGCTTCCCAAAAGAACACCAACAATGTAAACAATCCCCGCATCCGGGAATACAACGCCCTGCTGAAGGAGCTGGCCCAGGAAAAGAAGGTCGTCTATCTGGATGTGGCCTCCGCCCTCCAGGACGCTCAGGGCAACCTGCCCGACGAAGCCTCCGCCGACGGCATTCATCCCAATATCGCCTATTGCCACCGCTGGGTGGATTATATCCGCGACTCCCTGGAACAATAACAGAAAGAGAGGAATACCTTCTATGAAAAGAACCCCTTTGTTGCTTACGCTGCTGATGATTCTGCTGGTGGCCGCCGGCTGCTCCACCACCGCTGCGGTAAGTCTGGATGTGGACAAGACCGCTGGCCGGCTGTCCACCGAGATAGTCTTTCAGGACCAGCTGACCCATCTGGACAAGGACGCCGCCCTGAAGCTCTATGACCTTACGGCAGAGGACGTGGAGGCAGTCAGCCTATATGTGGGCACCGGCGCCACTGCGGAGGAAGTCTCTGTATGGCAGGGCAAGAATGAAACAGCCGCCAAAGCCATTGAGCAGGCGGTAAATACCCGCATTGAAAATCAGAAGGAGAGCTATGTGGACTATCAGCCCCAGGAGATGCCCAAGCTGGAAAACCCCGTGGTGGTGGTCAAAGGCAACTATGTGGCGCTGTGCATCTCCGGGAATAATGAGAAGGCTAAGGAGATTATAAACGGCAGCTTCCAGTGATGATTGTACCCATGAAAGCGGGGATACCCGCTACCGATATCGTCGAAGAAAGACCTCCTGTTATGGGATTCATCCCGTAACAGGAGGTCTTTGCCGTTTCCAGCCTTGGCGGAATCATAGGGGCGGGAGACGCTTTGTAAATCTCCATCCGGTCAACGGAAGCGATACCATCCCCGCGGGAAGAAGTAAACGTGCCGCAACAGATCGGGGTCCTCACGCCCTTAGCGTCATTCCCCCTCAATGATTACCTGTCTGGTCGCCACCTTTTGGGTAAAGGCGGCGTCATGCTCCACAAACAGCAGCGTTGGCTGATACGCCAGAATCAGCTCTTCAATCTGCATCCGGGAGGGCAGATCAATGAAGTTGAGGGGTTCGTCCCACAGATACAGGTGAGCCGGACGGCACAGGCTCATAGCCAGCATCACCTTTTTCTTTTGTCCCCCGCTGAGCTGCTTCAGATCCTTTTCAAGCTGAACCCGGGAAAAATCCAGCTTGCGCAGCACAGCAAACAGCAGGGTAGGATCCACCCCCCGGGCAGCGGCATACTCCTTGAGCCCGCCGCTGAGCGTCTCCGCGTCCTGCTCCACCACGGACAAAATAAGGCCTCCGGGGGTACGAACCGTTCCTGTATGGGGCACGTCCTCCCCAGCCACCAGCCTTAAAAGGCTGGTTTTTCCACAGCCGTTTTTACCCACCAACGCCACCCGCTCCCCGGAGGACACGGTAAAATCAGGCGGTGCGCACACCACCCGGTCCCCATATCGGATCGAAAGTCCAGATATCTCCGCTAGGCGGGAGGCATGGTGGGTAAGCGGATGCAGCTTGAGGGGTTCCGCCGTGTCCAGGTTGCGCAGCAACGAGCGTTTTTCCTGTGCCGCCAAGTCCCGGCGGCGCTGCACGTTTTTGGAACGCTTCATCATTTTAGCCGCCTTATGTCCCACATAGCCCCGGTCAGCAGCCCCCTGCTTGCTTTTTTCCACCTGATCCGACCAGTCGGCGGTACGGCGTGCGGCGGCGTCCATGCGGCGGATCTCCTTGTTCAGCCGGGCTTCCTTTTCCAATTCATATTGGTCCTGCATCTCCTTGTTGCGCCGCCAGGCGCTGAAGTTTCCCTTTTGCACCTGGATATCCGCCCGATTGATGGACAATATATGATCCACGCATTGGTCCAGCAGCGTCCGATCATGGGAAACCAGAATAAAGCCCTTTTTTCCCTTGAGATAGCGCACAATGCCCTCCCTGGCCTCAAGGTCCAGATGGTTGGTGGGTTCATCCAACAGCAAAAATCGGTTTTCCCTGGAAAACAGCAGCGCCAGCAGCACCTTGGTGCGCTCCCCGTTGCTCAGGGTGGAAAAGGGACGGTACAGCACATCGTCGGACACTCTGAGCAGTGAAAGCTCCCACAGAAGCCGCCAAAGCTCCAGTTCCGGCGCACGCTGCCGGACCACCTCCATAGTGGTCAGCTCCGGATCCGGCGCCGGAAAGGGAAAATAGTCAAATTCCACCGACGCGGTGATGGAACCTTCATACTCATACCGTCCCATCAACAGCTGCAAAAAGGTGGTCTTGCCCTGACCGTTGCGGCCGATAAACCCCAGCTTCCAATCGGTGTCCAGCTCAAAGGATACCGACTGGAAGACCGGGTCGTAACTGCCCTCGTAACAAAAGGTCAGATTGGATACTTGAATCAAAGACATTACGGGTCACCTCCGAAAAATACAAAAAGCCGCAGGAAACCGACGTTTCCTGCGGCCCGGATGACCAAGGCGCAAAAGCCCTGCCCGGCGTTTTCCGGCGCAATCGGCGTTTGTTCCTCTCTCCAAACTCACGGCTGAAACATGCGATTTTCCTGCGCGGGCGCTACAAATCGGGCGGCTTTGCCGCCGTTTTGCCAACAGCCCAATGGTTCACCATTTAGCAGGAAAAAATGCGCATTCTTTCAACTCCTATCTTCGATTCTTTGTGTGGATTGGAAACCCCAAGGCAGAACTTCCACTTTCCGTCCGCCGGCTGGAATCAAAGCTTCTTTTGAATTCCTGTTGTTCCCGTCGGCAAGCCGACCATTTCTGAGGGTCCGTCTCCAATCACGTTTAGTATAGCAGAAATCCGCGTCCTGTCAAGAGTTGTTTTCCTTTAAACCCAGGTTTCCACCATCGTTTTTTCGAGGGAGGAGATCCGCCGCCCTGCTTCTTTCCTGACGCTGTCCATAAAGCCCTGGCGCGCCTCCGTCATATTTTGCTTTTCTCAAAGCGCCATTTTTGCATCTCCCGGACAGGGGATGTTATAAACGCTTTGCTTCCTTATGTCCGCCCGTACAGGAGCGGGGACAGTTTTTACAGCTGCCGCCGCAGCCCGCGCAGCCGCCCCGTTTGCGGGTTTTATAAATGTATTGGGCCGCCAGTCCCGCCAATAGCAGCAGAACAAGGCTTATCGCGATGGTAGCCAGGTTTTGTGTGATCCATGCAATCATAACAACCGCCCTCCTTTCCGTTATGCAGAAGCGTTGGCGGCCGCCTGCCGGCGCAGACTGCCCTGCGGATTGGGCCGGAACAACAGATAAAGCAGCGCCGCCAGCGCCACAAAGGCGGCAACCGTTCCCACGCCAAAGGACAGAGAGCCTGTGAGCAGTCCGCCGATCTGATGAATCATCAGGGCTGCCGCGTATGCCAGCGCGGTCTGATAACCCACGGCAAACCAGGTCCACCTGGCGCTGGCCATTTCACGACGGATGGCCCCGATGGCCGCAAAGCAGGGGGCGCACAGCAGGTTAAACACTAAGAAGGAAACCGCCGCCGCGCCATAGGGGAACATCAGGGAAATCTGAGCAATCAGTCCGGGATCTTCCTCGGTTACGTCGGCGCCCAGGCCAAACAGCACGCCAAAGGTACTCACCACGTTTTCTTTGGCCACCAAACCGGAAACCGTAGCCACGGCGGCCTGCCAGTTGCCAAAGCCCAGCGGGGCGAAGATGGGGGCGATGAATCCGCCGACGGCCGCCAGCATGCTGGCTTCCTCATCCACCATGCCGAAGCCGCCGTCGGCAAAGCCAAAGCGGGAGAGAAACCAGATCAGCCCGCAGGCGACAAAAATGACGGTACCGGCCTTAATGATAAAGGCCTTTCCGCGCTCCCACATGTGGAGGAACACACCTTTGGGTGCGGGCGTGTGATACTGGGGCAGCTCCATGACGAAGGGAGCGGGATCACCCGCGAACATGCGGGTTTTCTTTAAAATCACGCCGGATAGAATAACCGCGGCGACGCCCATAAAGTACATGCATGGGGCCATAAGGGGAAACTCAGGGAACATGGCTCCCCCGATGAGGGCGATTACCGGCAGCTTGGCCCCACAGGGAATAAAGGTGGTGGTCATGACGGTCATGCGGCGGTCTTTTTCATTCTCAATGGTCTTGGTGGCCATGATCCCGGGCACGCCGCAGCCGGAGCTGATTAGCATGGGAATAAAGCTTTTTCCCGAAAGGCCGAACTTGCGGAAAATCCGGTCCATGATAAAGGCAACGCGAGCCATATAACCGCAGTCTTCCAGAATAGACAGGAAAAAGAACAAAATAAACATCTGGGGAACAAAGCCCAGTACGGAGCCCACGCCGCCGATGACGCCGTCCACAATCAGGTCCCTCAGCCAATCGGCCGCACCGACGTTTGTAAGCCAATCCCCCACGGCGGGCTGAATCCACTCGCCAAAGAAGGTGTCGTTGGCCCAGTCGGTAACAATAGCGCCAAGCCAAGACACCGAGACAAAGTAAACGATAAACATCACCGCCGCAAAGATGGGCAGCGCCAGCCACCGGTTGGTGACAATGCGATCAATGTTATCCGAAACGGTGAGCCCGGTCCGTTTCTTGCGCACGCATTCTTTCATCAGTCCGCCGATGTACTCGTACCGCTCGTTGGTGAGGATGCTCTCGCTGTCGTCGTCCATCCGCTGTTCCAGCTCGACGACGATTTCCTCAGTCTTTTCCTCCAGACCGGAATCATGAGAGAACTCTTTCATCACCTTTTCGTCCCGCTCAAACAGCTTAACCGCATAAAAGCGTATGCGTTCCTCACCAATTTTATGGGCCCAAAGCCCGGCAATCCGCAAGAGAGCTTGCTCCACATCCTTACAAAAGGGCGTTTTTGCAGCGCCCGCTTTTTTTCTTCGGGCCAGCTCAACGGCCTTTTGGGCCGCCTCCATGGAACCGGCCCCCTTGAGCGCGGAAAGCTCCACCACCGCGCAGCCCAGGGCCTCCCCCAGCTTTGCCACATCAATGACGTCTCCGTTCTTTTTCACCAGGTCCATCATATTGACCGCGACCACCATGGGGATTCCCAGTTCCGCCAATTGAGTGGTCAGGTAAAGGTTGCGCTCCAGATTGGTGCCGTCCACCAGATTTAAAATGGCGTCGGGCTGTTCCTCGATTAGGTAATTCCGGCTGACCACCTCTTCCAGGGTGTAAGGGGACAAGGAATAAATTCCGGGCAGGTCGGTAATGGTGATCCCCTTATGGCCGCGCAGCTTGCCCTCTTTCTTTTCCACGGTCACCCCAGGCCAGTTTCCCACAGATTGGCTGCTGCCGGTTAAGTCGTTAAACAGGGTGGTTTTTCCGCAGTTTGGATTGCCTGCCAGTGCAATTTTTATATTCATTCGTCGTTCTCCTCCTTTTCCCAAATTAGCTTAAGCTAACTAAAAGAAATAAAAAAACTTTAATCCTCCACCAAAATATGCTCTGCCTCGCTCTTCCGAATGGAGAGCTCATAGCCGCGCACGTTTACCTCGATGGGATCTCCCAGAGGGGCCGCCTTGCGTACCAATATCCGGGCGCCCCGGGTAATCCCCATATCCATGATTCGGCGTTTCAGCCCTCCCTCGCCGGTAAGTTTCGCCACCTGTACGGTTTGGCCGCATTGGATTTCCTTTAAGGGTTTCATGTTGTTCCCTCCTCCTGTAAAACGATGAGAATCCGGCCCGCCATCGCCTTGCTGACGGCTATCCGGGTCCCTTTTACTTGAACGATGACGTTGCCCGCCCGTTCACAGACCACCGTTACCCGGGCGTCTTCCACAAGTCCCAGGTTTCGTAAGAAACGCTTGGTATCGTCGTTTCCCCGAATGGATCCCACCCGCACGGTTTCCCCAGTGCGGACCATCGAAAGAGGCAGACAGCTCCCCGTTGGCTGAGAAGCCGGACCTGTGTCCTTGCGCCTGTTGGGAAGGGCGGCTGCGCAATCCATTGCCATATTGCATCGCTCCTTTTAAGTTAGTTGTTGCTAACCAATAAATCTTCCTCCGCTGCCAATACAAACGGCCCCAAGCCCCTTTTGACTTGACTGGACGGCAATTTGTTTTCGCCCGCTTTGAGTAAGCCTTGGCTAACCATCTTTGATCTTTAGTTTACCTCAGCTAACCAAAAAAGTCAATTGCTTCCATATAAACTCCTCATCTTTGGAGCATCTATGAAATAAATTTGGGATAAACGCCCTTATATCTGTACAATTCATATGAAATCCAGCCCTTTATTCCAGACGTCCCGTTGCAAACTCAAAAGAAAAATGATATGATTAGAGAACAAATGATCGAGCGCAGTATGGGCCAATCGACGGCCCATGCGGGAGGTGAATCCATGGAACAGCAAACGTTTGGGGGAAGCAACGATTACACCAATCCCCTGGCCAGCCGGCTGCGCCCACAGACCCTGTCGGGATTTGTGGGGCAACAGCATCTGCTGGGGGAGGGAAAGATTTTGCGCCAGCTGATCGACCGGGATCAGGTTTCCTCCATGATCTTCTGGGGCCCGCCTGGGGTGGGCAAGACCACCCTGGCCCGCATCATCGCGGGAAAAACCAAATCTCATTTTATTGACTTCAGCGCGGTGGAAAGCGGCATCCGGGAGATCAAACAGGTGATGCAGCAGGCCCAGGAAAGCCGCCGCTTCGGCGATCGCACCATTGTGTTTGTGGATGAAATCCATCGCTTTAATAAAGCCCAGCAGGACGCCTTTCTCCCCTATGTGGAAAAGGGAAGCATCATTTTGATCGGGGCTACCACGGAGAATCCGTCCTTTGAGATCAACTCGGCGCTGCTCTCCAGATGCAAGGTGTTTGTGCTGCACGCGTTAACGCCGGACGACCTGGCGGTTCTGCTGCGCCGCGCGCTGGAGGATCCCCGAGGGCTGGGCGGCCAACGGGTTCACATCACCGATACAATGCTTTTCATGATCGCCCAGTTTGCAAACGGCGACGCGCGGACCGCCCTTAACACCCTGGAAATGGCGGTGCTCAACGGGGACCGGGACGCCCGAGGGATCACAGTAAACAAAGATATCTTGCAGCAGTGCATCTCCAAGAAAAGCCTGTTGTACGACAAAAACGGCGAGGAGCATTACAACCTGATCTCCGCCCTGCATAAATCCATGCGCAACTCTGACCCGGACGCCGCGATTTACTGGCTCGCCCGTATGCTGGAGGCGGGGGAAGATCCGCTCTATGTAGCCCGGCGGCTGGTACGCTTTGCCAGCGAGGACGTCGGAATGGCGGACAGCCGCGCGTTGGAAATCACGGTGGCAGCCTACCAGGCCTGCCACTTTATCGGGATGCCGGAATGCACAGTGACCCTTACCCACGCGGTAAGCTATCTTTCGTTGGCGCCCAAATCCAACGCCCTTTATACCGCCTATGAAGCCGCCAAGAGGGACGCTTTGGAGCAGCTCAACGAGCCGGTGCCTCTGCAAATCCGCAACGCTCCCACCGATCTGATGAAGCAGCTGCACTACGGGGAGGGGTATCAATACGCCCACGACAGCATGGAAAAGCTGACCAGTCTTCAGTGCCTGCCTGACGCCCTGGAGGGACGGCGATATTATTGCCCCACGGATCAAGGATCAGAAAACAAAGTGAGGGATCGTTTGGAGTACATCCGACGCCGCCGGGAACAGATGCGGGGCCTGCATGGGGAATCCATCCCCGCGCCGGAATCCCCGGATAAAAACGCAAAGGGATAACCGCACCGGTTTTGTGGTTATCCCGTCAGCCGCAAACGAGCGGCGAGCGTTCTGAACAGCCAATGTCTATGGGCTGCGCCTTTTGTTCGTGTCCCGCTGCGCTCCAGGTATAGTTTCGCTCTCCTCAGCCCGGCAGAGGGCGTCGACGCTCAAGCATACAAAAAGGTACGGCGTATGAAACGGTCTAAGAAAACCGCCTTATGCGCCGTACCTCTTTCATTTATATAACGGTTGCGAAATAGAAACTTATTGAGACGCCAGCATAAACCTTTAAAATAGAAAAACGGCGGCGGCGAATTGCCGACCGCAGGTCTGTCTACCTACAATAAATAAAGATATTTGCAATCAATGCAGGAAGATGAACGATCATACCCGCAAAAAATGAGCGATAGCAGGTCGATACACAAACAAAAAGATCTATGCTAGTGCAGTAGGCTTATAAAGAAAGGAATTTCTGTTGCGGTATCAGATTTACCTAATTAATGCAACAATGGATATAAGCAGGGAAAGAATCGATATGACAATCGGAATAATCTGGGCAAGCTGACGCCTTCTATATTCCTCTAATTCCCCATAGCCTTTACTCTGCAATTCATAAATTGCTTGTCTCTTTTCACAGTCGTGATCTCCAACACAAATGGTATATTGCTTCATATTAAGGTCAACAAGGATAGCTGCTGTGTGTTCCTTGTTTGGAAATCTTTTTAAAATCTCATCAAAAGAAGCTCGCTTATGATCCTTAATATATTTCAATATTTTTCTTGATTGATGATCCAGCATACTTTCATTCCTTCTTCACTTCGCCCATCAAGGCTGCGTTTATACCACTTGCACTCTATCCATTATTATAATCAAAGATTGAGAAAGTTCAAATAATATTTGTATAATAAGTGAGACTTTTTAGCTTCTGAAAAGACTAATAGATGTAAGGACGAAAGAAAAAGGAGTAGTACAAATATGGATAACGGTGCAAGTAGCTACCGCCGTTTCCTGAATGGTGATGAAGATGCTTTTGTCGAGATTGTAGAACAATATGGTGCAAATCTAATTCTTTTCATCAATGGCTTTGTCAGGAATATTGTTGTAGCAGAAGATTTAATGGAAGAAACCTTTTGTGATTTGATTTTTTACAAAAATAGGTATAAAGAAAAATCCTCATTCAAAACCTACCTGTTTGCTATTGCAAGGAATAAAGCGGCAACATATCTGAAAAAAAATTCCCGTATAGCCGATCTGCCGATTGAAGATTATGAAGGTCAGCTAAAAGATATGAATGCTCTTGAAAATACGGTGATAAAGGAGGAGGAGAAAAGGCAGCTCTATTCTGCGATGGATAAAATCAATTCAGAATATCATGCCGTTCTTTATCTCTTATATTTTGAAAAAATGTCCTATGACGAAGCCGCACTTGTACTCAAAAAGAACAACAAGCAAATCAAAAACCTTGCCTATCGTGGAAAGCAAGCTCTAAAATCAATGATGGAAAAAGGCGGTTTTTTCTATGAAAAACAGTAATGAGTGGATTAAGGATATTAAAGAAAAAGCGGAAAACAGGGTTGTCGAACAGAAAAGAAGAAGAAAAATCATTGCAAGTGTATCGTCTTCGATTGCTTGTCTGGCATTGATTCTATGTTCTGCGTTTATACTGCCGAATATGCTGAATGGCGGTCTCTCAATAGGCGCGGACAGTTCCGGCGCAACCCCAACTCTAAACAATAGTACAACATCTCAACATACTAACAATTCCGATTCTCAAGTTATCGCCCCGCCGTCTTCAGATAAACAGCCGGATCAACCTTCTTCTTCGATACCCGGTATTTCATCCGAAACTCAAAATCCAAACAATCCCACCAGCGCCCCCAGTACAGAACCAAGCAAGCCGAATGTGATACCAGTCGATTTTACAGTAAATAGGATTACAGGGCAAATATCAGCAGCAAGACTATATCGCGACCCTGCCGAGCATTACGAGGAAACTTGGACAAGGCAACAAATGATGAAATATTTAGGCGTAAATTTGACACAGCTATCATCATATATGCCGAAAGACTTGGTATATGCGGAATTAGACAGCTTTACCGTAATATTCCATAATAGCGGAAATATTGTTGAAGATCTTGCTACGTTTGCTTATAGGGGCAACGATGGCCGAAGCCTTACCGTTTCAGCCAGCAAAACAGGAAAACCATATGATTATCTTTACAGCCTTGAAACAAGCAAAACAGAAAAAATTAACGGCAACGAAGTGTTGATCGGCGGTATGCTTAAAAGCGAAGGTTCTAATGAGTATGGCTTTTTCTATGCTGATTTTGAAAATCAGGGTATTAGCTATCGTGTGAAAGCGAACCATTTGACGGGTGAAGAGTTCTATAAGGCTGTGCAGGGCATTACTGGACTGAAATAATGGGGATGGGGATGCAGCGTTTGCTGTGTCCCCTATATCCATTTAAAAATATTGTTTGAAACAGGCTATCAAAATGGAGGAACAAAAACACTATGGACTACAATGAACAATACAACTTTATGCAATCACTTTTACAGCCAGAGGAAACTTTACTGTGGCGTGGCGCCCCTGGTCCTGGGAAGCTAAATTCTTATGGACGAGTTCCCCTATTATTTTCTGTTGTTTGGCTGGGATTTTCACTAATATGGGAAGTTGTAGCTATATTGAGTGGAATATTTTTTATGATATTGTTTGGTATCCCTTTCGTGCTAATTGGGTTGTCGGTAGCATTAGGCGCACCGATTAAAAATGCTAAATTAAAGGGGAAAATCTCTTATGCTGTTACCGACCAACGATTGTTAATCCGAGAAGGAGAAGATGTCAGTATGTTTACCGCCGATATGTTACCTTCTATGAAAATTCGTATGAATAAAAATGGAACAGGAACTATTCTTTTTGAAAATACCTATCGTACCCATAATGGCAGTCATTATAACTGCGTGTGTGCGCTGCAAAATCTTTCGGACGTGGAGCAGGCTCAAAATGCATTAAACACAATGATTTCAAAAGCTCCCCAAAATCATTAGACATATCTTTGATAGCAGTAAAACTTTATATCATTCTGAAAAAACGAGAAATCCAATCCGCTTCTTTACAAAAGCACGGTTATATATCAAAAGCGGCGGTTTTGATATAACAAATTCAAGCCACCGTTTTCCTGTTTGAAAAAATCGGAATACGGAGGGTGTATTAAAGTCGCCTTTTTTAGGATACGGCGGTATCGAGGAGGTATCGCCGTATTTTTCTGTTTCCGACAAAATACGACATATTTTGGTTTGACAAAAAATTCTTTGCCCTGCAACGGGATATTCCGGCTATGGAGGTGACCTGTCAGAACATCTAAATTTTGTTCGGCACTCCTTTTGTCATAGAAAAACACCCCATTTTCTAGTACAAGTATATCATACTTGTCTTACAAATGGGGTGTTTTTCAACGCCTTGCGGCTCTTAATGGCACGGACGGCGGCTGGTCATATTTGCATAACGGAATCCATGTCTATATAAAGCAAGAAAAGATATGGTTTATTTAAGCAATAAACTCCTTGCTTTTATGTAACATCAAATCCCCCCTCCATGATAAACTTTCTTATCGCCTGATCGGCCTTCATATTAATCTGGAATGATTTGACCGGCTTGCCTTCTATTTTCTCCAAAAACGCTTTTGCTGTTTCTCGGTTCACCGTAGATTTTAACTCATCGAATTTGCCGAATTCGTTGATATTCGCTTCGGTAATCTTCATATGCATAAAGGAACGAAGCATCTCTTCATTAATACCGATGGCAACAGCAAAACGGTGGATTTGATCATTTTTGGCTCTGGTCATGTATGCCGTGATATAGTCGCGAAGCGTTTTGCTTATATCAACGGTCACATCGCCGTTTTGCACATCGTGCAGAAAAATATTGGCATATTTCTGCTCCTCCTGCGTGAGCGATGCAAAGGATTTATGAAGCTCATCCAGTACCGCCGCTATTTCCTCTCCAGCCTGCAACGCCTTGATATACTTTTTGAAACGGGAATTCATGTAGTCGGCATCGATAACCCCCGTATTGATCTCCGTCAGATATGGCTCAATCTCATATGGCGCATCATCAGTACCAGCCCCAGCTCCGTTTCCAGAAAACAGCTCTTTATAGCGTAGGGCCAGAATCAGATAGGTAGTTTCATCAACACGCATGTGGACGGTAACTTTTCCCGAATCCGTTTTCATTTCATAAACCAATTTTCGCCAGGTAAAGCCCTGGATTTTTGCAGCTTCGAGATAGTTATTGAACCACTTAAAGAGCTTGGCAAACCGACCGCGCTCGGTACAATTATCTGGAAGCTTTTCAAAGTTTTGGATTCCAGCAGAGCGGAACATCCCCTCTATATCCTCAAATAAATCGTTTAATTTGCTAAGATTATACTCCAGCTTATTGGCGAATAACCCATACGGGATATCTCCGGAATAGGACTTGCATGCATCCTCGATATTCCGTTTCATCGTGTGGGGCTTGCGGTAATAACGAATGGTTCCAAAGGGCTTTTCCGGGCCGTACAAACGGTTCGTACGGGAAAAAGCCTGAATCAATTTTTCCTGAACAAGGATTTTATCCAGGTAAAGGGTATTAATCCACTTGGAATCAAATCCGGTCAGCATCTGATCGACCACGATCAATAAATCTAGCTGCTGGTCCGGTGTGTTTTCAATGGCTTTGTATTGTTCTTTATGGGCCAGGCGATACGAAATATCCTTTTTGAAGGTTGCATAGGTAGACATCTGGAATTTCATGCCGTAGCAAGCATTGTAATCTTCAATGATTTCTACAATGCCGTCTTCCTTATATTCTGCGTTCCCGTTATTATCGATACTGGGGTCAAATAGCGCCGTAACTTTCAGGTTGCCTTTTGTCTTAAACAGTTTGTAATACTGAATTGCCTCCGGAATACTGCTGGTGGCAAAAATCCCATGGAATTTGCTTCCATGGCTTAGCGTGGCCCAGTTATCTAAAATATCCTCCACCACTTTGCACTGATGCGCTTCTCTCGTATATTGGGATTTGGGGAGGTAATCTTCAATCCCCTTCAAATAGTCTCCATTTTTCTGAATATACCCGGCCATCGGCACTTTCGTATGATCCATATAATGCAGATAGACATCTTTCTTTTTTGGGTCTTCCAGCGCTTCCGCCTCTGTGGCAGCTTTGGCTTTTTCGAGAGCAACCGCTCTTCGCAGATCGCGGTCTTTGTAGGTGGGCGCCATATAAGGATCAAAGCCCAGAACATTTTTATCCCGGATACCGTCTGCAAGCGTATAGCGATGCAGTTCGTTGCCGAACACATCGGTCGTTGTGCTCATGTTTTTCCGATTTTCATCGTGAATCGGCGTACCGGTAAAGCCGAAGAACATGGCATTGGGAAAGGTCTCCTTGATGGTGTGCAGCATTTCACCGAATACGTCCCGGTGTGCCTCATCAATGATAAAAACAATTCGTTTATTTTGAATCTGCCCAATATCATGGGCATTAAAGCCGCTATCTTCCTCTACACGACTCATTTTCTGAATCGAAGTGACAATCAGCGTGTTGGCAGGATCGTTGCTTTTCAGTTTGGCCACCAGCATATCCGTGTTTTCTGTGGCCTGCACAGCATTCGCATCGTCTGCAAACCCGCGGTAATCCAATAACGACTGCGTTCCCAGCTCCACACGATCCATCAGAAATACAACCTTATCCGCGTCTTTGGATTCCGCAATCAGCTGCGCCGACTTAAAGCTGGTGAGCGTTTTTCCCGAACCGGTGGTGTGCCAGATATAGCCGCCGCGCTGGTCCTTCTCCGTCCAGTGGCGCATGGCAACGCGGCCGGTAATCCGCGACGCCGCATAATACTGATAGCTGCGCATCACTTTCAGTATGCCGTCGGTATCATCTGCAACGGTATAAAAGCCGATCAGCTGGTGCGCCATCGGGATGGAAAGCAGATATTGCGCAACGTCCTTCCAGTGGTTCAACGGCTTATTGTTGACATCGGCCCAATGAAAATAAAAATCCTGATTGAATTTCCCGTCGGGGCCGGGATTGGAAAAGTAGACCGCCTCTTCCGGCTGCATGGCAATAAAAATCTGTACCAGCGCAAACAGTCCGGTGAAAACCCCTTCATGGGCATATTTTTCAATCTGGTGGTACGCCTGGCTCACATCCACACCGGTGCGCTTCAGTTCACAGTGAATCAGGGGCATACCGTTAATCAGCAGCATAAAGTCGCCCCGACGACTGGGTAAGACAGCGCTTCTGGCCTTAAACACCGGCTGCCGGACAATTTGATAGCGGCTTTGTCCGGCGGCGATTTCCTGCCGGTCATAGATTTTCAAGCTCACCTCTTTGCCAAAGTGCAGCTCGTCGGCAGGATTATCCCGCTTGACGGCCACGGTTTTTCCGTTGATAAAACCGTTGAGTTTCAGCGGTGTGCGCAGGCGGGCGATCCGGTCAAGGATCTGCTGCATTTCGCTGTCGGTGAGGGGGACGTCGTTCAAACGATCCACATCCCGGTTGTTCTCGAAAAGAATCTGTTTCCAGTTCTGAATCAAATCCTCCTCGGTTTTATAGCGCAGGATTTCCGGTTCCCAGCCATATTTTTCTGTCAGTAAGCTGATAAGCGCCGTTTCAAAGGCGGCTTCATTTTCAAACGCCATGGCGGCCTCCTGTGTCAGACAAACATTTTTTCAAGCAGTGCTTTTTTGATATTTTTCAGTTTTTCCAACTCACGCTGATGAAGGGTGATAAGGTGGTCGAAGTGGCGGAAAAAAGCCCCGATTTGCTGCTGTTCTCTCATAGTGGACGGCAGCATTAAATCCATAGCGGCCATTTGCTTGCCTGACACCTCGACAAAGGTTGATCCAGCTCCAACCAGTTCCCCATACTGCTTTAGTTCTTCTGTTCGAGAAAAAATGAAATAAGAATCAAGCTCCCCCTTGTGCGGGACTATGGATTGAAACCCTTGATTAGTGCAGCCTTTTCGGGTTAAAATAGCAGTTTTTCCAATACCTGCACGAGAGGTAAACAAAACTGTATCGGGAGGAAGAACCTTTGCAGAGCTTTTGTCATACCCCAACTCTGTAATCTTTCTTTGACTGGATTCTAGATAGATTTGGTCAGCTATTTCAGCCGGAGTATACCAATCAATATCTCCATCCCAGTATTCGGGATTACCCGTGCTGGGGGTTCCGCCACCCACTATTTCGGCTATCTCTCCCAGCTTACGCTGTTCCCAAGCGTCAGTAAATCCCTTAAAGCGAACCTCCGGCACGTCTGAGCCAGCTTTTGGAAACAACTTTTCCAGCATGGATTTTTTAACACAAACTAACCTATCGCACTTACGCTGATGAAGTGTGATAAGGTGGTCGAAGTGGCGGAAAGCTCCTACAATCCGGTCTTGTTCGGCTTTAGAAGGGTAGGTGATTGACACCTCTTGAATGTCGGAATTGTGGATGTGAACCACTGACTTTCCCTGAGCTTTTTTAGTAAGTTCTTTTTGAGGTTCTCCACTTGAAATTGCAAGGGCTAAAAACAGTGGATTTATAAAGCCAAAAGGCCTGAGAATATTGAGGTCGCCGCCAAGCAAAACTCCTGATTTTTCAACGGCTGACGCCCTTGCAATGTCCTCGGCGGTTTCGCCTGAAGCAGGAACTATTACCTCATTGCCTTGACTATAAACTGCGCCACTCCGAGGAATTGCAAAAGTGTCTACTTCATCTATGGCAAACTGGTACTTTGTATAAAGTCTGCCGTAAAGAATTATGGGTGTTCCGTCCTCTGTTAGATCGCCTTTTGAATAGCTATTGCCCTTTGAGTATTCTGCTAAGTCCGCGGCCTTCCGCTGTTCCCATTCATCCGAGAACCCCTGAAACCGAATCGCGGGCTTTTTGGTCTCGTTCATCTCACTCACCCTTTAGCAGCGACTGAAATTCGCCAAGCCCTTTCCTATCAAATTCACTTCCGGTCAAATCATCCATCATCGCGGCAAGCGCTGCTTCGGATTCCTGTATTTGCTTGTCCAGTTCCAGATAGGTCACGGCATACTTATCCGCCAAGACCTGCACCGCCTTTTCCAGCCCCTCCACAATGGAATCCGGTATGGCCCGCAAGGAATCGCTCAGGGGCGCGATCCATTTCAGGCGCAGCAAATCCAGGACTTGCTCGTCGCACAGCCCTTCAATGGTATCTTTGGTTTTCAGATGCAGTTCTTCCGCTTTTTCCTTGCGTTCCCGTTTGGTGTTCTTCTCCTCGGTCATCAGCCGCTCGGCCTTCACCATTTTCGCCTCAAAGGAATCCTCCGGGAAGGCGTGCGCCGCGCGAAGCGCCCGGAAACAGGCCGTCACCTTGGCTTTGGCATAGGGCGCGGTTCCCTCCACGGCATCCCAATTGACCTCCCGGTGATCCTCAATATACCGCAGCTTTTCCGATTTCCCGGCTTTGGCGTCCAACAGCGCCAGATACCCCTGCAAGCCATCCAGTTCCGGAGAAGAGACATCCGCATAGATTTCCGCCAGTTTCAGCGCAAATTCTCTGGGGACAAAAGCGGTGTTGTCCTCATTCAAAAAGTCGCCCCTGTCCCCTTCCTCGATGGATTCTATTACCTCCGCCAGCTCGGCGGAAATTTCCTCCAGTCGTGTTTCCTTGGCTTTAAGAGCGTCGTAATCCTCTTTCAGAAGGGTGGTCTGCACCAGTTCAAAGGGGATCACATGGCCGACCCAGCCATTCTGCACTTCCTCTTCCGTATTGCCTTTCTTCTTGAGTACCATGTTGGGATCCACCTGCTTTGCCGCTTCAAATCCTTCGGTCTGGAGGATTTCAAGGTCAGTGGAAATCGCACCCCATTGGTCGTTCAACATCTGGTAGGCTTGATACCTGTCCACCAAAGCAAACGGCGCAACACGGTCAAAAATATTCTGCGTGATGCTGTCCTCTGTCTTGGAAACATTCAGTTCCATCATTTTGTCAATCAATTCTCCGTCCAGATAGGAGGCAAAATCAGAAAATGCCGCCTGATATGCCGATACAAACGACTGTACATCCGCGCTGCCGTCAATGGCATCTTTGATTTTTTCTGTAGACAGGGATGCGTAGGGGGTGTGATCGGTTGCAAAGAGGGCGCTTCTCAACTGCGGGAACGCTGTCCAATAGGGTTCCAACAGGTCAATCTCATGGTTGGGAATCCCGCCGAACATGGTGGCGTAAAGGTCCCATGTTTCCGCCGCTTCCGAAGAATCGATATAACGCGGGATATTCAGGTTATATCCGTTGCGGCGGATTTCCTCCTTGGAAACAAGACGGGCAAACTTTTCAATACGCTGCGGACGGGTTACGACAGCATCCACAATTCGCTTGATATCCGATGCCATCAGCTTATTTGTCTTACCAACCTTCGTAAATCCTTTGGAAGCGTCAATAAACAGCACATCGGAGGCCTCCCGCTTCTGACGCAGCACCATGATAATGGTGGGAATGCCGGTTCCATAAAAAATATTGGCCGGCAGACCGATAATGGCTTCGATATTGTTGTTTTCAATCAAATTGCGGCGAATACGTCCTTCACCCTCACCCTGACCATCTGTGCCGCCGGTAGCATCCCCCCGGAACAATACGCCATGGGGAAGAACAATCGTCATAATCCCGTTGGGCTTGATGTGGTACAGGTCGTGCAGCAAAAAGGCATAGTCCGCCTTGCCCTTCGGCGCCATCCCATAGCGGTAACGGGGATCGGTTTCTTTATGTGACGGGTCCCAATGCTGAGAGTACGGCGGATTGGAAACCACCGCATCCAGATACAATGGATTATATGTCCCTGCAGGGTCGGCGTCCTCAAACCAGGGCCAATCCTCTTCCAGCGTATCGCCGCAGCGGGCAAAGATATTGTCCGGCTTAATGCCGCGCATTACAAGATTCATTCGCGTGAGGTTGTATGTATTTTCCTTCCACTCCTGCGCATAGTACTTGATGTTGTCCTTACCCTGTATATACTTGGCTACGCTCTTGCCAATTGTAATCAACAGCGAGCCCGAGCCGCTTGTGGGGTCAAAGATTTCAATCTTCTCGCGATCCTTCAAATGATTGGCAACGATCTCGGACATTAACTCCGAAACTTCATGCGGGGTGTAGAATTCTCCCGCTTTCTTTCCCGCGTTGGCCGCAAAGTGCTGAATCAGATATTCATATATAAAGCCCAGCACGTCATAGTCCTGTTTGCCGTCTGTGGGGATGTCTTTAATCAGTTGAATCAGGTCGCGAATGGCTTTCGTTTGATTACCTGTACTGTCGCCTAGCTTGCTTAGACCGGTTTCCAGCGTATTAAAAATTTTTTCAAATACTTTCTTCTGCGTATTGCTGATTAAGCGATTAAATGCAGAAAGCGCTGTTCTCACATTATCAACAGTGAAGCTGTTACCCTTGGCAAGCCATGTGGAAAATAAGTTTTCATAGCCGATAAAATACCCTAGCTGCTGCTGACAATACTCCACCAGCTGCGTATTATTTTCGTGTACTTCAGATTCAAGGTCGGCTTCCTCATACCCATCCTTTCTCAAAAGTTCGGCCTCTTTATCCGAGAGAAATTTATAGAATATAAAACCCAAAATATAGTCTTTGTATTCATTGGCTTCTATTTTTGACCGCATTTTGTTTGCCGATTCCCAGATCTTATTTGCCAGCTGCTGTTTATTCATAGATTTTCTCCGTTCTACCTATTACATTTTCTAAGAGAATTCTTTTGTCATACACTTTGGAAATGAAGCTCACTTTTCTTGTACACCGGCATTCTTGATATACCGTCCGCTCTTGATTCTGGCATCCACCGGTTTTGGCTCGTCGTTAGGAATTGCCCAAGAGCGACCAATCCGCACAGCGCCTGGTATTCGCTCCTTATTACACAAAATCTGAATACGTCGTGTGGAAATTCCCCACCGTTCAGCGGTCTGAGCAACGGATAAATATTTCATCGGTAGGCCTCCTGGCTGTTTTACATACGTGCATTTTTACACAACAATTCATAAAATATAATACTCGCAATAGCGAACAAAATCAAGTATTTTGCCGCTGAAAATTGGACTTCTTTTCCATCCCTCATACCGATCCCGCCCCTAATATTTCGATCCCCGTCAACTCATCGATTTTCCTTACGAACTCCTCCGCCGTCAAAGCGGTCTTGGAAGGCAGACGCCACAGGGGAATCCCCATATGTGCGAGCGCCGCGTCTTTTTTCGCGTCTCGTTCCATTTGATCCGGCTTCCTTATAGCCGTTGACACGGATTTTTGAAACTTTGCCAGATACGTTAGGAAATTCAAGAATGCATTTATGTTCTTGTGAAAAATCTAAGTATGCTAGCAGTTCTGTCCGTTCCATGATGCAGAAAGAACGGAGTAAATAACCTATTTTGAGCATCCACCTTTGGGTGGGTGCTTTTTCAATGTGTGATTTCAAAATTTGCACAATCGCACTTTTTACCGCTTCTTGCTACACTATAGCCGTAAGGAGGCACAGACAATGGCACGATTTATCGAAGGATTTTGTTACGGCAATATCGATCCGCAGGCACGCAGTACAAAACAAAATAGCGATCTGATTTCCTCAACCGCAAAAACAGTGGAAAGATTATTTCCTTCTGTCTTTTGGAAAATCAGATTCGCCAGTTCATCTGCCGCATCTGTAAAGTTATCTGCACGTGCCAAAATTAATTGTTTGATCTCCGAAACCCCTAACTTGGGCATGCCAATGCATTCAATTTCCGTGCCAGCTGATAACCATTGGGGATATTGGTCTTGATATATTGTCGCAGGTTGTCCTGATAGGATGAAGCAAACTCCATCTGGGATTTCCGTTGGCAACGGTAATGATGCCAGAATCAGGATTCAGCATTTTTATTACATTTTCTAAACCTACATACCATGGTGTTTTATAATGTTTAATCGCAGTAAAAGTTGTATCTTTTCAAAGATAGAAACCTCAATTAAATAACAAATTGAACAGTTCCTCCGCCCTTCCAGTTTGTCCTATTTGATATACCCCCAGTTTCGCCATACAGTACTTGCTCCATCCGCTTGATAACATATTCGCAAGTTTTGCTCTCACTTTCAATACCGATATAATTGCGATTGAGCTTATGAGCTGCAGAAACAGTCGTGCCTGAACCTAAGAACGCATCCATAACAAGCTCATTTTCATTTGTGGCGATCTCAATAATTTGGCCGATCAATGTCTCGGGTTTTGGCGTATCAAATAGATTTTTATCATAGATTTTTAATGCTTTCAAATGAGTTTTTGCATCTTTGTTTGTTCCTACGAACGACGACAGCCACAAGGTTTCCGGAACAACACCGCTTGGTCTATCTTTCAAAAACTTTTTAACACGGGGGACGCCGTTTCCATCATTGCCAAACCAAATATTGCCTTGAGCAATTTCGTTAGTCATTCGTTCCTTATTGTAAATCCAACACCTTCCATTTGGGGGGGAGTGGACTTTCCCATTTGGTGCGACAATCTCATAGAATTGACTTTCAACTGCATGACCATCTTGAACATTGGCGGATACTGACTGCCAAGGTCCTCTAGGATCATTATCTGGGTTGTGATAACGTGACAATACATCTTCAGTTATCGGCAATAAATTTCGTTTTTTCTTGAACAATTCAGGACTTGGAGAATAAACCAAAATATACTCGTGATTATTTGAGAATGCTTTTCTGTTTTCACGAGTGTTTCTCTGCTGCCATATTAATGTTGTTACAAAGGATTTTCTACCGAAAATAGAATCACACAATACTTTTAAGTAATGCATTTCACCATCGTCTATAGATATCCATAAACTCCCGTCATCCTTCAAAAACTGTTTAAGTTCTCTCAAAACTTCTTCCATCTGCTTCAACCAGTTATCGTGGGATTGCGCATCGGAATAATATGTATATTTCTCTCCATTGTTATATGGTGGATCGATATAAATACAACTTACCTGTTTGTCATAAATTCCGTGAAGTCTCTTTAACACATCTATATTATCCCCGTTAAAAACAACACGAGGATTCTCTGAATATTCTCTTTTCCATGTTGAGAAATCTAATTTAATCATAAAATCCTCCTGTTATTTGCAAACAATAAGCAATTCGGCTTCATCATTTGATTCGAAGTTTTTGTCCACAGAGTTTAATTTGCTATGTGTAAATTTCCCCGGAGAGACGACTTTTACTTCTTCAAAATATTGTTTTGCTTTTTCGATTAGTTGATCAATTGTTTGCAATCGTGGGGTAACAGCTTTTGAGGTATCAAAAGGAGAATATGATAATACCAAAGGAACGTTTAATTCTTTAACCTTTTGAAATAATTTATCAAAAGCTTCTTCCGCTTCACTTTTTATACAAAAAGGAGATTGATGTCTTCCTGCTCGATAAATAGCTCGGCTTATACCTCCCTTTCCATTAGGAAAAGTAGTTGTTACTTTTGGGTTATCACGCAGACAAATAGTTTCAAGAACATGATAGTATCGACTATAATGATAACGAGTATATGGCGGATCGGCATATACAGCAGCCAATGGGACATTCTTTAATCTCTCCAAGGCTGCAATGTAATCATCACAAATCACAATATGCTTATGTTGTGTTTGTTCGATGGAAAGATAATAATTTAACCATCGCTGGTATGCAAGATACACGTCTTCGGATCTGTCTTTAACTATTTTGGTTAACAGCGATTTCTTTAACTCCCCCTTAGAGTTTCGAACTTTTAGGGGTTGAGCGAATTGTTTACCCACAGTGTTTACTAAATCACTTGCTGTGCTCAAAAGTGCCGCTAATGCTTTGGTTCTTAAAACACCCTCCTGCTCAAACACCCAATGTGCGATGCAATCCATATCTACCGCTTGTTTGTAAGAATAATATAATCCACCATAATATCTGCATATCATACTGTCTTCTATCGCGATATTTGAATTGGAATATAATTTATCCAGAGAAGCTTTAATAGCCTTTTCCAATGCTTCAGACAAATCTGATGATTTCTCGTGTTCATAAATGTACAGAGAACCATGTTCGATTATTTCATACAGATGATGAATAGGTCCATGCCCGGCAGATACTAGACATTCTTTTTCGTAAGCGACCAACGGCTTAAAAGCATCCGTGATTTCGCTTGTCATGGGAAGCTTTTTTATACTTTCTATAAGCATGTCTACTGGGGTTTGCAAATTAATGAAGCTTGTGGAAGCCTCACATAAAACCTTTGAATATTCCTGTATGTCGATTGATATTACATCATAGGTATGAAGCAGGTACTTCGACACTGTTCCAGATCCAGAAAAAAGGTCGCAGATTGCACCGGAGGTGTTAACAACCTCCATCAAAGCTTTTTCTATAGAATCAAGCATTCTCAATTTACTTCCTAAATAGTGGATGGAACGCACTTCTCTTTTTTCTTCTTTATTCATCTACTCATTCCTTGTCTAATCTTTTCCATATTGATAGAGAGGGGACGCTTTTTAAAACCTCGCTCGCAGTAAACGTAAGCCTACGCATTTTTGCTGAACGTTTTTCTTTTTTAGATATAAAAGATAATACCGTTGCATAGCCCTCTTGTTTGGGCATTAATAATGTATAGATAAAATCACGTTGCGACACTCTTGCGAATATGGCAATAGGGCGATTACCATCTGAAGGGTATGCCAATCCGTTTGCGGCCTCTAATTCAAAGCGATAATTTTGGCTTGAAACAGATACGCTGGGACGAATCTCAGTCTTACACATGCTTCCGTCAGAATTTACACATTTTAAAAGAATTCTATAAGCGCCGTTTTCTCCACAGGTTGCTCCAAAATAATTTTCAAAAGTGTTTTTATCAAAATTAGCTTGTTTCCAACGATTACCACTCCTAGGAATCTCGGCGATTAACACATCGCTTTCGCTTGATATTGTCCAATAGGCAGCATCGACATCGATTTCTTCGTCAGTAATAGGAATCGCAATTATATCAGCTTTATCTTCTTTTTTAGGCTTGGTATCTACTTCGGCAACTTTTATGGAGGGTTGTTTTATATCTTTAGGTTGATTTTTGTAAATATCGGCTAATTCATCAGCAGTTTTTTGCTTGGTGGAGTTTTTCTTTACAGATGCTTTTGCAACACTTACTGCTCTGGTTTGCTCTGTATTCTGCTTAGCTTTCGCCATAACGATAGGGTCGTCTATATCGAATAAAAAGGGCAAACTATGTGTATACCATGCTTCCCATTCTTCGGTGACTTTTTCCATCTTTTCGGCATTGTATGGGATTACACTATATGCCTCTCTGTTATGGCGGAGTCCTTTTTGTGTTAAGTTCCCAGATCCTAATACTAATACTCCGCCTTCTCGCTTTTGAAACCAAGAAAACTTGGGGTGGAAAGTCGAGCCTTTACTGTTATGTATATAAGCTTTTACTATCAGGTGCTTATTATATTTTTTCTTTAAGTCTATCAGAGTATTTACTGCGTGTTCATTGGTGATATCATCGGTTCCAACAATTAAGGTGTATACACCTTTTTGAAGAAACGTTTTGAAGTTCTCATCTTCAAACAGGAGATTAATGCCATCTTTTGTAGCAAAAGCATAAGCACCTCCGCCGCTTTTACTTCCTACACATTCATTAAGTAAAGTTTCATGTAAATACATCGAATTTTTATATGAAGGATCTTGGATATAAAGCATAATGCAACCTCCTATACATTAATTTTCGTTATATGCACGATCGATTAATGGCTTGGCTTTTTCAAAATCTGCAGCATTTTGTAAGTGCAGTTCTACAGCACCGCAACCCCAGTGACCAATATTTGTAACGTCTCTTGAAAATCCCGGCTCAAAGGTCACGGTAGTAACGTCTATCGGCAGATTCAAAATCAATTTTTTCTTTAGTGCAACTACGGTTACAATGTTACGGATTTTTTTGAAAGCGGCATAAAGCTTCAAGTGAGTTTCGGAAACATCATCGCCAAGGCTAAAAATGTAGTTAGTCAGATCTTGATATAAAGTTTTTACAGATTCATCAGCTGTCTTTAATTGTTCGTCAAATGTTTTATCAGTGGATTTTGTCTTAGTGATTTGAGTATCAGTATCAGGTATTGCTGTTGCGACATTTTCATTGATGTGTTCAAACATCAACAGATCGCTGCCGAATTTCTTATATCTAATCAAGCTGACATTTCTATTCATTTGTTTAATAGCAGATTCATCGTATTTAGTGAAATCACCTGCAATACAAATTACACGGGGCATTGTCCAGTCAATCTTGTCTGCTTCTTTGAGTCCGAGTTTTTCAATCACTAAAACTTTAAAACTATCCTTGTGATCCAAAAGCCAATTAAGATAAAACAAGCCTTGATTGATTACATTCTCTTTCATGGAACGTTTATATTCAAAGATAACCGGACAATGGTTTTCATCAATGCCGATGCTATCCATTCGCCCACCATCGGTTGTCTTATATTCCGAAGCAAGAAAAGTTACACCGAAAAAGGTTTCCATATTATTTTCGATAACGGTCTGCAGCTCTTTCTCAAGTGTTACATTGCCGCTTTGGTATTCTTTCACTTTGCCGTTTATATTAAAAAGTTTTATATCAGCCATTTATATTGCTCCTTCTTTATTTAATATCAAACATCTACAGATTTCGTAACAATGGTCCCAAAGTATCAATTTGATACTTTGGGGTTTTATAACTCTTCCGTCTTGAAGGTTGTATATCCCTCGTAGTAGTAGCTGTGGTCGATGCCTGTCATATATACTTCTCGGCTATTGATATCGTCGGTCAGAGCAGCCTTAAGGATATGCTTGATTTCAATATCCTTAATGGGGCTACGCTCCATAGCGAGAAGATAATCTTCCTTGTCTACCTTGCTCCAGTCAACGACCTTGTGAAGCTCGGTTTTGAAAATGAGGTCGAGCCAAATACGAGTACTGCGCCCATTTCCTTCTCTGAAGGGGTGGGCGATATTCATTTCGACGTACTTCTCAACGATCTCATCGAAAGTGGACTGCGGCATTTTATCGATATTATCGAGAGCCGCTTCAAGGTACATCAAAGGAGCGAAACGGAAATTTCCCTTAGAAATATTTACGGTTCTGATCTCACCGGCAAAGTCGTAGATCTCGTCAAAAAGATATTTATGAATTGCCTTGAGAGCAGAGAATTTTCCTGCTTCCAATTTATCAAGCATACCGCTTTCGAAAAGCTCAAGAGCCTTTTTCTTGCTGATGCGTTCTTCCTCACGGGCAAGATCTGCGGAACTTGTAAGTCCCAATTTATTTTCAAGTGCCATATTGCACTTCCAAATTCTAATTACTTATCAGCCGCAACGCCGGATTTCATCCAAGCATCGACTTCACTGACTTTGAATTTCCACAGTCTGCCGATCTTAGCGGCGGGCATATTGCGACGTTCAATCCAGTCGAGAACTGTATCACGGCTAACGCCCAAATATTCCATTATTTCCTTCATTGAATACCAGCGTTCAAGGTTGCTATTCATGGTGAAACCCTCCGTTTTCACAAAAATACAATTTTACATAATATAGTATATCACAATTAAAAGAATATCCCAAGGTTTAATAGGGGTTTATTCGGGATTATTGCTAAAAAGTCATAAATCAAGCGAAAAAAACAAAGCCTTCTTTCGAGAAATTCGAGAGAAGGCTTTCATCTGGAAATCAATTTTTTATAATCAATGCGCCCCCGGAATCACACAAACGACGGCACAAAACGTGGTTGCATACGGCGGTTATCTTCTTTGTTATATGTAGCAAAAAGAGATTTAAGCGCAACGATATGCACGTTATCATAATGCTTGCTCAAAGTCCAGAAGCTGTCAGGCACACGGTTTACGGTGCAGATGATGTATTCATTCTCGTAAAACGGTCTGTTCTTTGTTGTGCTGCTTTCAATCTCTTTCCAGAGCTTTTGCGTAAGCTTTCCACCAAGCGTTGTATCGTAATACGCATATACTGCCCGCTTTTTCTCATAGGCAAAGTCAAAGATTACATCGCCGACTTTGACGCTCCTATAGCTCAAATCTTTCGTGTCAATGTATTCGGTTGAAATAGAGGTAATGTTTTTATCCAACCAATAGGCACACATCTCTTTATAAAATGCAGAAAGAATCTCATCGTTAAAGCTTCTCATAAATCGCTCATAAACATCTTCACTATAAGTACCGTCTGCATTGGGAACGGCGGTCAGCAGAGTTTTATACCACAGCGCAATATAACTGTTTGCCGGATAATACTTTGTATGGCCGTTTCTTTCGAGTTCTTTTCGTACAAGACCGAATTCACACATTGTTTTGATGTATTTATCGCATTTGTTTTTCGGATAACCTGAAAACATCGCCAGCTCGCTGATTCGGTTAGAACCGTTTGCCATGGCGTACAGCAACGTGTTGTAGCTTTCGGGCGTTCGGAAACATTTGCACATTTTGTTACTCATTAAGCGGTAAAAGGGCAAGTTGATGTGAAGCGCTACCTTTACATTTTCCTCAAAAGAAATGCTCGTGTCGTATGTCGATAAAAGTTCCGCAATACCTGCTGTTAAGGAAAAGATATTTACCGATTCTGCGTTGCTTACAGACAGCGTTTCGGAAATCTCCTGCGTCGAATACGACATCATAGTTATCGTTTGACAGGGAATCTCAATTTGTTCCCAAGGTCTGCCTATTAAAACTACAAGCACATCACAAGAAGAAATCTCATCCAAAAAGTTCTTTAACGCAGCATAAAAATCATTCTTATCATTACGTGTGCCCACATCGTCAAAAAAGACGGTTGGGCGTTTTTCTTTGCCATAGATCCGTAGGAAATCAAAGAAATCTGCCCAAGTTGCGCATCCCTTGAAGATGTTGAGATAACGCTTTGCAAAGATTTTCAGCCGAAAAATCCCGTAAATAGAGGGGTTGTGGGTAACTTCAAGGAATACTTTATGCTGGTCAAGGAAGCGCAGGAGCTGAACAAAAAAGTCTGCGGCGATTGCTACAACTATGAGTATGACGGCTATGTATTCGTGGATGAATTAGGAGAACGATTAAAGGCGAACTATCTATCTTGCCGTTTTCCTGAACTTCTTGAAAGGAAGGGACTGCGCCGTATGCGTTTCCACGATCTTCGTCATAGCTGTGCTTCATTACTACTCGCAAACAGTGTACCCTTAAAGCATATTCAGGAATGGTTTGGGCACTCGGATTTTTCTACAACGGCAAACATTTATGCTCATCTCGATTACAGCGCAAAAATCTCTTCGGCGCAAGCAATGGAAAGCGGACTTTCGCTTCCTGCTTCGGGCGGGTTCGAAAGCCGTTGGAGTTCGAATAATTTAGGAGAAAACTAAGGCTGTTCTCTCCTAAATTAGCAAAATATCATTCAATTTATGTTTTGAGGGAAAAAAGAAAAGTCCAGCAAACCCACTTGTTTACTGGACTTTTTGGCGGAGAGTTAGGGATTCGAACCCTAGGTCCCTTTCGGGACACAGCATTTCGAGTGCTGCACCTTCGACCACTCGGACAACTCTCCGTGTATTTTCTGAACTGTAGTTTATCACTCGCATTTTCTCATTCAAAACCGATTTGGAGAGAACAGAAAAAAGTATTCGATTTTAAAATTTCAAAACCCCGATCAATCAAGGGTTTTATGCGGACGAAACCGCCAGACGGAAGAGGTATTTCGAGTGCGGCTCGTTATGACCACTTCGATACGCTTCCGTGTATGTCAACTCCGGTTTCCCGAAGTCAAACGCTTATTTAGTTTTATTAGAATTCCCGTTAGAACTGTGCGGTATCCTGATTTGCCCAATCGCTATGCGGCGCATCGGGCTTTTTGCTCCCCAAATTCCCGCTGGGTTCCGGGCGCCGGGCCCTTGAACACTCGATCAACGCTCCCCTTATTTTCGAGGATATACAACAGCCTTGTCAACCAGTTCGCGGTTGTCCCTCCCGCCACAGGGAACTCGAAAGACGCGCTCCATCCAGTTACAGACGTTCAGTTCGGATTGGGGATATCCTGTTTGGCAGCGCATCCCGGACATATCTTTTATTTTAATTTTATCCCGCGAAAAAGTCAAGGATTTTCCCAAATATTGCGTGATAAATCTTGTGACGCATCAATTCCCTGGGGCATATATTGTTATGAAGACTACAGCAGAAGTTGGTGATGAAGTGCCTTTTACGACCAGAGAATTGTTTGCACGCCTGATTCAATGCGAGGCGGGCGGCGAGGGGGACAACGGTATGGCGGCGGTGGCCTCTGTGATCGGCAACCGATCGAGGATTCCCTATGGGGAATTTGCCCGCATCAGCCAGGGCGGAGATATCCGAAGAATTATTGAACAGACCGGCCAATTCGTTTGTATGAGAGACGTTGTGGGCGGGCAGTACAATCCCCAGAACGTCTATAATATGGATCCTCAGGAAATACACTACCAAATCGCCGACTGGGTTATGAGCGGCAATACCATGTCCGCCGTGGCGGAATGCCTCTTCTTTTTCAATCCTTACAGCAATCAATGCCCTACCTATTTCCCGCCAAATGGGATTGGTGTGGCCTTTAACCGCATCAACGAGCATTGCTTTTACCGGCCCACCCAAAAATACGCCGAAACATAACCAGTGGAAACGAGAAAGGGGCCTTTTCCTTTGGGAAACGGCCTCCTTCGCTTCCCAACGAGAAGGAGAAGAACGATGGATAACAGCAGCAATATGATGGACCCTTCCTCTATGTATGGGATTCCCCCCTGCCCCGGAGCGGGCTGCCCTGCGCAGACGCCGGTGACGATTACCACCCCCACGCCTGGCCGCGTTGACCTGCCCTCTTTGGAGGAGATCGCCAATTACAACTATCTGAGCGCCTACGAGCAACAGCAACAGCGACGGCAATTACAGGAAGCCGGCAACGATCAACTGGACCAGCTGAGGAACAACGCCTCTTCCTATCCCCCGGCGCGCAGCTACACCCCCGGCGCCAACCGTTCTCTGTCCAACACGGGGGGAACCTTGAATCAACCGGTTCCCGGATCCAGTCCCTCCCCGGAATTGCAGCCCATCACGTCAACCACCCAGCCGGCTCCCATCACGGCGGAGAGCCTGCAATACATGAATGGATTCCTTCGCACCCAGGTGGGCAGAATCGTCCAGGTGCAATTTCTGGTGGGTACCAACACCATAGTGGAACGAATGGGCGTTTTGTTGGCGGTGGGAGCCAATTATATTTTACTCAATGAGATCGAAACCGACGATATTTTGGCTTGTGATTTTTATAACATTAAATTCATTCGTTTTTATTACTAACCGTTTCCTCTGTCAGCAAACGGCCCCATTCGTATCCAAAATAGGATGACGAATGGGGCCGCCTGATTTTTTATTTTCCCCGCTTTGGGCGTTTCCCCTAAGAATCCGGCGCTCCGTTTTTCTTATTTATACCCCAAGCATCAATATTTTTTGTTCTTTTACCCAAAAACGAAGAAACATCTCTTGCAAAATGTTATTAATCGTATTATGATTATTATGTGATATTTTTTCACTGATACTTTATTACATAACGGAGGGAGTAAAGGTATGCGTAAGTACATCGGAGGAACTACAATCCGGAACTTTACGCTGGATTATTTTATCCTGGAAACCAGTCGGTATTACGGGATTGAAATTCAACAGTCCGACGATCAGAACATCGATTCCGCCGCCGTTTTCTGTATTACCAGAAATCGGTCCGAAATCCACATGCTGGCGAAACAGTATCTGGAACATGCGGTTTTCCCTGTTTCCTTGGCAGATCTCGTAGAGGATTATCTCAGCGAGCGCCTCTGTATCGCCTGATCGTGTTCCTCCAAAGGATCTTCCTTTTCTCTTATCTGGGGGGATTTGAGACAAATGGAACGAGCCGAACAATCAGCCGAACCGGTCTAACGGTCCGCAAAGTAAGAAAGGGACGCTTCCCCGCCTTTTGGGCTGGGAGGGTCCCTCTTTTTTTATACAAAATCTTTGGATCCCGATGAAGTTTTTTAAGATTGGTGAAAAAAGAGGGCGGCTGCTGGTGAAAGTGCCGAAGCCGGGCGATCAATTCCCTGGAAAAGAATTGATCTGTCCCACAGAACATGGTACACTATGAGAAATATAACGTTATCTTGGGTCAAGGCCGTGTTTCCTTGACCGGATTTCTGAAAGGGGTATTTTTTCATGGATCAGTCGAACCATCCGCCCGCCCCAAAGAAAGGCAACGGGGTATGGCGGGCGCTGGATTGTCTTCCCGCATCTGTCCGGCGGTTTCTCGTTAACAAGGAGACGATTCTCTATGTGGTGTTTGGCGTGCTCACCACTGTGGTCAGCTATGCGGTAGGGATGCTGTGTTATTACACTCTGCCCATCCCCTCTGACTCCCCCATGCTCAATCTGACAGCCAACTGTATCTCCTGGCTGGCCGCCGTGGCCTTTGCCTTTGTCACCAATAAAAAGTTTGTCTTTGAGAGCAAAAGCTGGTCCGGGCGGGTACTGCTTCATGAGATCCCCACTTTTTTGTCCGCCCGCCTGCTCTCTTTGGGAGTGGAACTGCTGGGCATGTGGCTTTTGGTGGATTGCGCTCACGTCTGGTATGGGGTGGCAAAGATTGGAATGAACGTGCTGGTGATCCTCATCAATTACGTGCTCAGCAAGCTGGTCATCTTTAAAAAGAAAGACGACGCATGATCCCCTTTCCCGTTGTGACACGAAGGTGAGACGGGAGATCCTTTTGGCGGGAAGGAAATCTGCCTTTTCCGCCGTTTCTCAGTCCGTGAAGGGTGCGGAAGACTCCGGTTTCCCTCACTTTCTGCGTCGTTCACATTGACTTTTCCCGTTGGCTGGATTACTATTAATACATCTGAATTTACGGAGGAAACGATATGCTACCGAACAGCGAAAAGACCATGGAAAAAGTGGTCGCCTTATGCAAAAGCCGCGGTTTTGTATACCCAGGCTCTGAGATTTACGGCGGTCTGTCCAATTCCTGGGACTACGGTCCCTTAGGCGTGGAGTTTAAAAATAATGTGAAAAAGGCATGGTGGAAGAAATTTGTCCAGGAAAGCCCCTATAACGTGGGTCTGGATTCCGCCATTTTGATGAATCCCCAGGTGTGGGTGGCCTCCGGCCATGTGGGCGGGTTCTCCGATCCGCTGATGGACTGCCGGGACTGCAAAAGCCGTCACCGCGCCGACAAGCTCATTGAGGACGAGACAGGAAGCCCCGCCGACGGCTGGACCAACGAGGAAATGATGGCCTATATCCAGGAACATCACATCAAATGCCCGGTGTGCGGCTCCGAGAACTTTACCGATATCCGCAAGTTCAACCTGATGTTTAAGACCTTCCAGGGCGTGACCGAGGACGCCAAGAATGAGATATATCTGCGCCCGGAAACCGCTCAGGGCATTTTTGTTAATTTTAACAATATTCAGCGCACCACTCGCCGCAAGCTGCCCTTCGGCGTGGCTCAGGTGGGCAAATCCTTCCGCAATGAGATCACCCCCGGCAACTTTATTTTCCGAATTCGCGAATTCGAGCAGATGGAGCTGGAGTTCTTCTGCAAACCGGACACCGATTTGGAGTGGTTCTATTATTGGAAGGACTACTGCAAAAATTGGCTGCTCTCCCTGGGCATGAAGGAAGAGAATATGCGTCTGCGTGACCACGAGCAGGAGGAGCTCTCCTTCTACTCCAAAGCCACCACCGACATTGAGTATCTGTTCCCCTTCGGCTGGGGCGAGCTGTGGGGCATCGCGGACCGCACCGATTACGATTTAAAGCAGCATCAGGAGCACTCCGGAAAGAGCCTGGAATACTTCGATCAAACCGACAACACCCGTTATATTCCTTATGTGGTGGAGCCCTCTCTGGGCGCCGACCGAGTGACCCTGGCCTTTTTGGTGGAAGCCTACGACGAGGAGCAATTGGATGAGAAGGATACCCGCGTGGTGATGCACTTCCATCCCGCCCTGGCCCCCTACAAGGCCGCTGTTTTGCCCTTATCCAAGAAACTGTCTCCCAAGGCGGAAGAGGTCTTTCACAGCCTGAGCGAACACTTTATGGTGGAGTTCGACGACACCGGCTCCATCGGCAAGCGGTATCGCCGTCAGGATGAGATTGGTACTCCCTTCTGTTTGACCTATGATTTCGACAGCGAGACCGACGGCTGCGTGACCGTCCGCGACCGCGACACTATGCAGCAGGAGCGCGTGCCCATCGATAAGCTGGTGCATTATATCTTGGCCCGGATCAAATTCTAGGACGAATCAAGCGAGTCTTTCTATACTGGAAATTCTCCGGATATCTTGTCAGGTATCATTTCCTTCCTGTATCGCCGGGGGCTTTCCCTAATTACAAACAAAAATCCTCCGCCTAAGGCGCACAAACGCCTTAAGCGGGGGATTTTCATTTGTAATAAAATTTCCTTCAAGGGGTAACAAGTCCCGGAAAGTGAAGCGCCTCCCCCTGGCAAGGGGGTGAAACGGAGAATCCTCGACTGGAGACCTCCTGAGGGCCTTAGCCTGCGTTTTCTCAGGCCCTCAGCAATCATTCCTCCCTTTGCGGTTTGGTTCGTAATCGGGCGGTTTTTTTGCTTTCTTGCCATTCCCTCTGCGGCTGTTTTTACTCCGCAAATGCTTCTTTGCCCCGGTATTTTCCGCCCTTGCGCACCCGTCACAGTCACAATCAAATCCGCCCGTAAATCAGCGCTCTGCAATGCCCCGGGCGGGAGAATTTCAGGCTGCCCTTCAGTGATAGGATTGTGTGCCGCCCCTTTACAACGGGTAAACCAGTTATTTGGGGAACTCTCTTTTTACTGCTGTAAAATCCCCTGTATCGTTTTAAGTTCTCACTGTTGTTTTTCGTGTTTTCAGCCTTTCGATTCTTTTTGCTCAGGCTTTCCCTATTCCCCCGGTAGGACCGGTTTTTCGCTTAAGCAAAAAGAGAAAAAGCCCCGGATGCTCAAAGAGCATCCGGGGCCTCTTTTTTTATTCTAATGCAGAAAGGAGTAGTTTAAAGGAATTATTTACGGTTCTTTTTGCGGAGGAACAGCACGCCCGCAGCGCTCATGAGCATCAGAGCGGCCAGGCCGGAAACGCCCATGTCGCCGGTTT
>JAAWNT010000057.1 GCA_022799115.1 Clostridiales bacterium
TACGTTAGGGGGCTGTTTATGTTGGGAAGCGTAACAATACGGAAATATAACCGACTTGCAGAAAACGCTGTGCGCCGGTTTGATATATTTCCAGACGCCGGAGCGGGGGGACGGGGGAATTACAAATCTTACCGGCAACTGTTCCGCCGGAACAAGGGAAAATAGAACGGCTGCGAAACCGTTTGTTCCGGATGGAAAAAATTGATTTATTCCCAGAAGAGGCGTATACTCAGAGCAGAGAAAGAGGTCTAAAATCGTTCTTTTCCCGCCTTTAAAGGAGGATCACGCGTTTTCCAATGGTTTGGCTGCTCAGAAACGTTGGACTTAAGGACTATTTTGACACATACGTGAACGTAAAAAACGGGTAAAAATCGGCGCTACGGATTATCCAGTGGAATATGATTGCGAACCGGCTTCGCAATTTTTCCAACATCTTGGGGGAAGAGGTAGAAATTATGTCGATGAAGCAAGCCGCGCTAGACTTTATGCATCGGTTACAAACGGCCTGTTTTGAGGATAAGGATTTCGAGTTTTTATTAGCCTGCCTGGACTCGGACATTGTTTGGGATGGACCGGGCATCCATACAAAAGGATATTCTGATACAAAGCAGATGCTGCAAACAGCCCGGAAAACGGACCTGCATCGCTACCGGCTTGTGGAGAATAATCTGGAGTATGTTCCGCTCTCAGATGAAAACTTTCTAATATATGGCGCATCAATCATCCAAAATAACGAAGATCACTTCACGGGAACCGCCCTTTCCCTGTACATCACGGCATTGTGCCGGCAAGGAACCCAGGGAATCAAACTCTGCCGGTTCCATCTCTCCTGTGGTGGAGAAGCGGCGAATCAGCCCGAGCTGCTTTCTTTTTCCGCTTTGATGAAAAATGAGTGGCCTTGTAATCCAGTGAATCAAAAATCAGCGGAGGTCAAGGAGAGAGACCGGGAGTTAAAGACTCTAACTGACAACATCCCCGGCGGGATATTCCGCTGCTTGTATGATGAGCCGCTGACGCTGCTTCAAATGAACAATGGATTTCTGTCCATGTTTGGATATACCAGAACCCAGATTCGACAGCGCTTTCACAATAGTTTTTTGCAGATGATTGATCCCAGAGACCGGGAGCCCGTCCGGAAGGAAGCCCGGCGGCAACTGGCGCTTGGCGCCACCAAAGAGCTGGAATATCGGGTGCTGTGCGCGGACGGCCGCTCCCTATGGGTGCTGGATCAAGGACAGTTGATGGTGTCGGGATCAGGCCAGCAGTCCTTTTGCTGCATTGTGGTGGACATCACCAACATAAAAAAGACCCAGGAGGACCTGAGAACCAGCCTGGAACGCCATCGGATCGTCATGGATCAAACCAACGACATTCTGTTTGAATGGGATCTTCTTAACAATCGTCTGTCGTTTTCCCGCAACTGGGAAAAGAAATTTGGCTATTCTCCTGCGAAGGATAGCCTGGGTTCCGAGATTCCCTCCGACGAAAACATTATACCGGAAGACCGTCCGGCGTTCCTTTGTTTGATGCGGGCGGTGCTGAATGGAACGGAATACACCCAGCAGGAACTACGTATCAGGCAGGCGGACGGCAGCGCCCTGTGGTGCCGGGTGAGAATCACCACTCAATTCGATCAGGGGAACCAACCCATCAAAGCGGTGGGCGTTATTGTGGATATCGACCAGGAAAAAAAGCAGTCGCAAAAGCTGTTGGCAAAGGCGGAGCGTGATGCGCTCACTAAGCTATATAATAAGGGCGCCACGCAGAATTTAATAAAGGGGTACTTAAGCGCCTGTAATACCGAAGAAATCAGCGCACTGATGATTATCGATGTGGATAATTTCAAGCAGGTCAACGACTCTCAGGGGCATCTGTTTGGCGATACGGTGCTTACCCAGATCGCCACGCGGATTCAAAAGCTGTTCCGTACCATAGACGTGATCGGGCGCGTAGGCGGCGACGAATTCATGGTATTTCTCAAGGAGATATCGGGAGAACAAGTGGCGGAACAAAAAGCGGAACAGGTTATCAAGGCGTTTCAGGAGATACCGGATGAGCAGGACCAGCGGCACAATCCTCTTTCCTGCAGCATAGGAATCGCATTGTATCCTCATCATGGGCGCAGTTTTCAAGAATTGTATCATAAGGCGGATCACGCCCTTTATCAGGCAAAAAAACAGGGGAAAAATCAGTTTGTCCGTTACCATAACGACATGGAGGAGACTTTTTCCAAGACGCCAGGGGAGATCACGTCGAAAATCAACGGACAATTCAATTCCAACGAGGAATCCAAGATTCTCAACAGCAAGCTGATGGAATATGTACTCCACATGTTATATCAAAGCCAGGACGTAGAAGCGGCGGTCAACTCCCTGCTGGAGATGGTGGGCCGCCAATTTGATGTGAGCCGGGCCTATATCTATGAAACTACAGAGGATAACGGCTGCTGTAGCAATACCTTTAAATGGTGCAACAAAGGGGAGTTCGCAGAGATCGATCATTTCCGTTTGGTCAGCTATGACGATTTGGATGAGAATTATCGGAGCAACTTCAATGGGGATGGCATCTTCTACTGTCGGAATGTGGACGAACTGCCTCCCATACAGCGGGAACTTCTAAAATCTCAGGGCGTCAAATCCATGTTACAGTGCGCCATTCGGGATAATGGACAGTGCCGCGGGTATGTTGGATTTGATGAATGCCGAATCAACCGTTTCTGGACGCAGGAGCAGGTCAACGCGCTCATCTTCATTTCTGAAATTCTCAGCGTCTTTTTATCAAAAGAACGCGCGCAGGTCCGGGCGGAACAAACGGAAAAAGCTCTGCTCGCTGTACTGGATAACCAAAACTCCTGGATCTATGTGATCCATTTGGAGACCTACGAGATGGTTTTCATCAATCGCAAAACCAAAGAGCTGGTGCCAAGCGCCCAGCTGGGGATGCGTTGCTATGAGGCGTTTTTTAAGCGTTCCGCCCCTTGCGTTCAATGTCCCATGCGGAATATTCCGGAGGGGGGCGACAGCTGCACCATGGAGGTTTACAATCCGGTGCTGGACGTCTGGTCGGCGGCAGACGCTTCTCTCATATTGTGGAAGGACCAAAAAGCGTGTTTGCTCACCTGTCGCAATATTACTCCCGATAAAAAGTCCGGCGAACTCTAGAAATTGACAGCGGAAATCATTTGTACGAACAAATTTGATAAGGACGACTCCAACCCGCGTCCTGCGCCTCGATTTTTTGGACCAGTTATTCGGTGCGTTAGTCAAAGCGGGAACCCGGAGGAGAAGAGATCCTCTCTGTTCTTTTTCTCGAACATATGTTACAATAAGCGGCAGATTAGGAGGGGGATTCCATGAAACGGGAATGGGAAAGCGGTGTCGCAGAATGCAAGCTGCCAGTGAGACAATTGGTGGAATTTGTGCTCAAAGGCGGCAGCATCGACAACCGGTATGGCGGAGGCGCAGACCGGATGCAGGAGGGTTCCCGCATACACCGCAAACTGCAAAAAGAGGGCGGAGCGAGTTACCAAGCAGAGGTGCCGCTTAAAATTACCTGTGAACGCGGCGGGATTCTTTTCACCGTGGAAGGCCGCGCCGACGGCGTAATCGAAGAGAAGGCGGGCGTGACGATCGACGAAATTAAGACTACAGGCGTTCCCCTGGAACAAATTGACGAGGACTTTAACCGGGTTCATTGGGCCCAGGCGCAGTGTTATGGTTATTTTTATTGCAGTGATCGCCACTTGGAGGAGATCTCCCTGCGCCTTACTTACTATCAAGTGGATACCGACGAAGTCAAACGGTTCCGAAGGAGATATTCCTGTGAAGAGCTTCGCCGTTTTTTTGAGGGATTGCTGGATGATTATGTGGAGTGGGCGCGGTGGCAGCAGGAATGGATTTTTACCCGGAATCGTTCCATCCAATCCATGTCCTTTCCCTTTGATTCTTACCGTGCCGGACAAAGAGAGATGGCGGCGGCAGTCTACCGCACCATTGTCGCCGGAACCAGATTGTATTGTCAGGCGCCTACCGGTATTGGAAAGACCCTTTCCGCCTTGTTCCCGTCGATAAAGGCCATGGGAGAACAAAAAGCTGGGAAGATTTTTTATCTAACGGCAAAAACCATCACCCGAAAAGCGGCGGAAGATAGCTTCTCTCTCCTTCGACGGCAGGGCTTGCGCATCAAAACGGTCACGCTGACCGCCAAGGATAAAATATGCTTTCAGGAGCAACGCGCCTGCAATCCGGAACAATGCGAATACGCCGACGGCCATTTCGACCGGGTGAACGACGCCGTGATGAACCTGCTGAAAAACGGGGATTCCTTTACCAGGGAGGCAATCGAGGTCCAGGCCAGACAGGATCGGGTGTGTCCCTTCGAGTTGAGCTTGGATTTGACTGATTGGAGCGACTGCGTCATCTGCGACTACAATTACTTATTCGACCCCACCGCGTCCCTCAAACGCTTTTTCGCAGAACAGAAGGGGGATTATGTATTCCTCATCGACGAAGCCCATAATCTGGTGGACCGGGCCCGGGATATGTTTTCGGCGGGTCTGAAAAAATCGGATTTTCTGGCCGTGAAAAAAGCGGCGGGCAAAGAGGAAAAAGCCCTGTGCCGCAGCTTAAATCTTGTCAATACCCAACTGGTGGCAATCCGAAAATCCTGTCAGCCGTCGGGGTTTGTGGTACAGAAAGAGGCGTTTGTCAGCCTTAACGCTTCTCTTAAAGCGCTGAGCGCCTTCTGTGACGAGTGGCTCTCCAAGGCTCCGGATTCGCCGTTTCGGGAACAGCTGTTATCTCTTTACTTTGACGTTCTCGATTATTTAAAAATATCCGATCTGTATAATCAGCGTTATAAAAGCTTTGCACAGCTTAGCGGCGGCGAGCTTCTTGTAAAACAGCTATGTCTGGATCCGTCCATACTGCTGAAAAAGGCCATGGATAAGGGGAGGGCCGCCGTGCTGTTTTCCGCAACCCTGACTCCGCTTGACTACTTCCGCTCCATTTTAGGCGGGGATGAATCGTCCAAAACCTATAGCCTTCCTTCGCCCTACTCTCCGGAACGTCTGTGTCTGATGGCGGCAGGGCACGTCAGCACCCGCTACCGTCACCGGGAAGAGAGTATTCTGCCCATCTGCGGCCTGATCGCGTCGGTAGTGGGGGAGAAGGCGGGGAACTATCTGGTTTATTTCCCATCTTATCAATATCTGCGGCAGGTGTTTGAAAAGTTTACAGAACGCAATCCCTCCATTCATACCATCGTTCAGGAAAGCGGTATGGGAGAACAGGAGAGAGAAAATTTCCTTTCCCATTTCCAAGAGGCCGGTCAGGATACGCTGGTGGGTTTCTGCGTGTTGGGCGGCGTGTTTTCCGAGGGGATCGACTTGGCGGGAGAACGCTTGGTCGGCGCCATTGTGGTCGGGGTGGGACTGCCCCAGATGAACCCGCAGCAGGATATCATCCGTGAATACTATCAGCAGGAAAACCAAATGGGATTTGAATATGCCTACCGCTATCCGGGGATGAACAAGGTCATGCAGGCCGCAGGACGGGTGATTCGGGGCGAGCAGGACCGAGGGGTCGTATTGCTGATTGACGACCGCTTCCGCACTTCCGACTACCTTTGCTTGTTCCCGCGGCATTGGAGGCATTGCCGCTTTTTCTATAGCGAAGAGCAGGTTCAGGCGGAAGTCCGGGCCTTTTGGAGTTCTAAAACTGCCGAAAATACAGAAAAATTTGTCGAATCAAGTTGACATTCCTTTCAAAATATAGTATCATATATCTCGCGCTCAATAAAGGCGTGAGTTGGGAGCATAGCTCAGCTGGGAGAGCACCTGCCTTACAAGCAGGGGGTCACAGGTTCGAGCCCTGTTGTTCCCACCACAAAAATGGCCCGGTAGTTCAGCTGGTTAGAACGCTAGCCTGTCACGCTAGAGGTCGACGGTTCGAGCCCGTTCCGGGTCGCCAATTATGCCTCTGTAGCTCAGT
>JAAWNT010000058.1 GCA_022799115.1 Clostridiales bacterium
GCAGCGACCTTGGGAGGATTCCAAAGGGGGAATCCCTCCCTTTGGCGTATTCTTTGCGTCCTTTCTTGTACGAGCAAGAAAGGACGTGCCCCCGCGGCACGAGCGGGTGCAATACAGCAAAAGGGATCTATGGTAAGACAATAAGTTGGGAAACCGACAAAAAGTACCAAGTAAATAACAAACCGAGCGCAAAAACTACCGACATAAACGGCGACGTTGGAGGCCTGTTCCCCCCACCCGAGTGCAAACGTCGGAGAATGATGGCGATTTGAACGGCGAAGACGTTCACTCTGAGCCGTCATTCCGCAAGGCTTCACTTAGAAGACCCGCCGCAGCGACCTTGGAGGGGGTTCCAAGGGGGAAGGCGGAGCCTCCCCTTTGGCGCACTCTTTGCATCCTTTCTCTTGCGTGAGAGAAAGGATGTGCCCCCGCGGCATGAGCGGGTACAATAAAACCATAAGGACCTATGATAAAACAACAAGTTGGGAAACCAACCACAAGCGCCGAATAAGAAAAAACAGGATGCATGAAACGAGCAGCAATAGAAAAAGAGCATGGTAAATGCCATGCTCTTTTAAATTTATCTGGGCCGCTTTCTTTTCGGAAGCTTAGCAATAAGCTTGATAACATTTTCCAGATCATCGGGATCCATTGATTTCATTTCCTCCCGAATGCGTTCCACCTTTTCGGGAAGAACTTTCCGATCGGCGTCGGTTTGAAAGAACTCAGCCAAGGAAATACCGAAATAATCACAGATTTCAGAAATAGAATCCAGAGGTGCTCTCTGTTTCTGTGTAATAATCTGATTAAGATATGTCACGCCTCTCCCTAACTCGCTACTGATAATTGATTCTGCTTTTCCTGCCCGCAACTCTGTAATTCGAGCACTAATATAATCGTAAATCTCCATTTTCACCCTAAACTTTCCTGATATCATGTTTGGGCATTCTCTCTATTAAAACATACAAAGCATCCAAATCCCGATCTTCCATATCAAGCAAAAGATCTACTGCGGTCTTCAACAGATCAGGAGCGATTATACTTTCATCGAAAAATTCATGCATAGTGATCCCGAAATAGTCACAAATATCCTGAACCGCATACGCTGGAATCTTAATTTCATTGGTTACAACATTGCTGATATAACTGTTAGATTTTCCAATTGCCTTACTCAATGCTTTTACAGTGATATCTTTACGTTG
Organism: Clostridiales bacterium; assembly: GCA_022799115.1. Taxonomy (GTDB): domain Bacteria; phylum Bacillota; class Clostridia; order Oscillospirales; family Acutalibacteraceae; genus CAJFUH01. The sequence continues at coordinate 1,203 of JAAWNT010000058.1, forward strand.
ACACAATTGAAGAATTCTATTTCCTATGAAATCAAATAATTTATCCAACTGTGTCACCTCTATTTATTACTTCCTAATCCATAATACAGGAATCTGTTACTAGTATTTAGTAAAATAGTAAATAATATTATATATTGTATGGTAGTTTAAAAAATGTTATAATTCTTTTGCTATTCCAAAATGGATTTATGAGGAAAGGAGCGATTTCAAATGAAGGATTCCGCCAGGCGAAAAAAGCGGCAGGAAAAAAAGAGCAGAGAAAAGGATTTTGCGAAATTCCTGAATATAGTCGGGAATCGGATCTATTGGTGTCTGGCGTCCAAAAACATCACCATACGGGAGTTTGCCCAAAGCTGCGATGTGGATGAATGCAAAGTCCTTGAAATTTTAAAGAGAACTGCCCGCTTGGATTTCGATGCCGAACAACTATATAGAATTTACCAGGTTAGCATGGATGTTCCGCCGCCGTCCAGTCAAATGATTGCCTTTACGAAAAAATTTCTCCAACTGAACGGCTCCATCCAAAAAAAGTTAATACGCTCTTGCAAAAAACATCCGTCCCTTGTCACTCGCTACCTGTTAGGCCGCCAGAACGGCCTCCCGCCGGATTCCCCGGAAATCCTGGCGCTTCCGGCAAAATTGGGCAAAGAGGTAGACGTGGAAGCGTTGGATTTTCTTTCAAAAATATCTCCCTCCGAACTGGAGCTATGGCTCAAGTACTTCACATTAAGAAAAATAAAACTGTGATCCAGCCTCAGCAAAAATACCTCACCATCGCCAGCACAATGAGCAGCACGCCGGAGATTACCACGAACATCTGGGAGTTGATGTTCTTAAAGAGCTTGAGCCTGCGTCCCAGCAGGTCGCCGCCGCATAAAAACAAAAGCTGGCACAGCCCCGCCGCCACGGGCGCCAGCATGGAGTTCACCCCGGACACCGCGCTGCTGATCCCGGCCCCAAAGGAGTCAATGGACAGCGCCACCCCCAAATACACCGCCTCAAAAACGTCGATGTGCTTGGAATCGTCAAAGTCGCAGGAAACCGGGTTGCGCATGATCTTCACCGTGATGCCCAGCGATTGAAACGCCACGTTGACAATGGTGTCCCCCTTTTTTTTCTTGAGGGACGGCTCTTTGTTCTTCTCCCAGAAGGACTGCACGATGATAAACAGCCCCAAAAGCGCCAGCATACCCGCTCCCGCCAGCCGGGCCGCCTCCGGGGGGATGACCATCAGAAGCACGTTTCCAAGGCCCACCGCCGCCCCGGTGAACAGCATGGAGATCAAACAGATGGTCACGCGGGCCTTCCATGGGGTGCGGATCCCCCGCAGCCCGTAGGAAATCCCGATGCCCAACGCGTCCATGCTCAAAGAGATCGCCAGCAAAAGTACGCCCAGTAAATTCATACGATCAGCTCCATAGGTATCAATTCCTTTGTCAAAAGGGGAAAGTCATTCACAGACAATCCCACCTAATATGTGATGACAGCGATATCCGCCGTGCCCAACAAGAGGGACAAGCCAAGCGCCTGGACACGGGCACGATCCAGTATATGAAATCGGGGCAAAGAAGGTGTAATATGATTGTCCCCGCCACATATACATAAGGAGTAGGACAAAGCGAATGGAAAAAAGCAACGGAGGTACGACTATGGACTGGCACAGCTTATCCGCCGCCGAGGCGTTAAAGCAAATGGGGGTCAACCGGAAGGAGGGATTGTCAAACGGGGAGGCCGCCAAGCGGCTCAAACAGTACGGGGAAAACAAGCTGGCGGAAAAGAAGAAAAAAGGCCTGTTGGCCAAATTTCTGGAGCAATTTTCTGATTTCATGGTGATTATCCTTCTCATCGCGTCGGCGGTTTCCTTTGTCACCTCGATCGTGCAAGGAGATTCCGATTATGTGGATGCCATCATCATTCTGGTTATCGTCATCATCAACGCCATCACCGGCGTGGTACAGGAGAGCAAGGCGGAAAAGGCCATCGACGCCCTCAAAAAGCTGTCCGCGCCGGAAGCCCGAATTCTGCGAAACGGCAAGGAGATGCATGTTCCGTCGGAACAGGTGGCGGTGGGCGATATCCTTTTGCTGGATACCGGGGATTTCGTGGCGGCGGACGCCCGGCTCATTGAGGCCCACAACCTGAAGGCGGAGGAATCGGCCCTTACCGGCGAGTCGGTGCCGGTGGAGAAGGACGACTCCCTCGCCTGCGCCCCCAACGCCCCCCTGGGAGACCGGAAAAACATGGTGTTCGCCACCTCCACCATCACCGCGGGGCACGCCGTTGCGGTGGTGGTGGCCACTGGGATGAACACCCAGGTGGGAGCCATCGCCCACATGATTAACCAGGAGGAAAGCCCCCAGACCCCCCTGCAAAACAAGCTGGCCCAAACGGGGAAATATCTGGGAATTGGCGCCATCGTCATCTGCCTGGCCATTTTCCTGCTGGGACTGCTGCAATCGGTGGAGCCCATCGAGATGTTCATGATTTCCATCAGTCTGGCGGTAGCCGCCATCCCGGAGGGCCTGCCCGCGGTGGTCACCATCGTGCTGGCTATCGGGGTGCGGCGCATGGTGCAGAGCCGTGCCATCGTGCGCAAGCTTCCGGCGGTGGAAACCCTGGGCAGCGCCTCGGTGATCTGTTCGGATAAGACCGGCACCCTCACCCAGAACAAGATGACCGTGGTGGAACTGTGCACCCCTACGGGCAAAACCAGCGCCATGGATCCGGAGGGCCTGGAGCTGCTCACCTTCGCGGCGCTGTGCAACAATTCCACCCTTACCGGCTCCTTTGGGGACTGGAAGGCTACCGGCGACCCCACCGAGACCGCCCTGGTGCTGGCGGCGGCCAAGGCCGGGAAAATAAAGGCCGCAGTGGATAATCTGTTTCCCCGCATCGGGGAATATCCCTTTGATTCCGCCCGCAAGCTGATGACCACCGTGCACCGTCTGGGGGGAGGCCGCTACCGGGTCATCACCAAGGGGGCTCCCGACGTGCTGGTGCGCAAATGCACCGGCTGTCAGGAACGCGGCGCGGTGATCCCGCTCACCCAGGGCAAAAGCCGGCAGCTGGGCGTCATAAACGAGCAGATGGCCTCCCGGGCCCTCCGCGTGCTGGGAGTGGCCTACCGGGATGTGGATTCCCTGCCCAGAGATCTGCAAAGCCTGGAAAACGACCTGATCTTCTGCGGGATGATCGGAATGATCGACCCGCCCCGTCCCCAGGCCAAGGGCGCGGTGCGCGAGTGCCGCAAGGCGGGAATCCGTCCGGTGATGATTACCGGGGACCACATCGTCACCGCCAAGGCCATCGCCAAAGAGCTGGGAATTCTGGAGGAGCGCGATAAGGCCATGACCGGGGCTCAGTTGGACTCCACTCCCCAGGAGGAACTGGAACGGCACATCTTTGAATATTCGGTGTTTGCCCGAGTGTCTCCGGAGCACAAGGTGCGCATTGTCAAAGCGTTCCAAAGTCAGGGAGCCGTGGTGGCCATGACCGGCGACGGGGTCAACGACGCGCCGGCGCTCAAGGCGGCGGATATCGGCTGCGCTATGGGAATGTCCGGTACCGACGTGGCGAAAGGGGCCGCCGATATGATTATGACCGACGACAACTTCGCCACCATCGTGGACGCGGTCAAACAGGGGCGCGGCATCTTCGAGAACATCAAAAAGACGGTGCATTTCCTGTTGTCCAGCAACATTGGAGAGATCATCACGGTGCTCACCGCCTTTTTGCTGCGGCTGCCCGCTCCGCTGCTGGCCATCCAGCTTTTGTGGGTCAATCTGGTCACGGATAGTCTCCCCGCTCTGGCCCTGGGGGTGGAGCCGGTGGATCCGGATATCATGCAGCGTCCCCCCACCGACGCCAGGAAGAGTCTGTTTGCCGGAGGCATGGCCTACAGCATCGCCATCGAGGGCTGTTTTATCGGGGCCATCTCCCTGTTGGCCTTCACCATCGGGCGTGTGTATTTTGATGTGGCGGTGGGGCGTACCATGGCTTTCGCGGTGCTGAGCATCTGTCAGCTGGTGCACGCCTTTAATGTGCGCAGCGAGCGATCGGTGTTTCAAACGGGATTGTTTGGAAATCCCAAGATGCTGCTGTCCTTTGTGGTTTGCCTGGGACTTCAGATCTCGGTGATCTCCATTCCGGTGCTTTCCGCCGTGTTCAAGACGGCCTGTCTCAGCGGCGTTCAGTGGCTGATCGTGGCAGGGCTGGCGGTGTCGCCGTTGATAATTGTGGAGATTGAGAAGTGGTATTTCCGCTGCAAGCGGAGGAGACAGCGGTGAGTTCTTTTTTTCATTTGTTTTATTGTGGTGGATGAGGGGTTTATATAAAAAGGGAAGAGAAAGCCATTCGCTTTCTCTTCCCTTTTTAATTTCGTATTGGAGGCTTGTTGTTGGTTTCCCGACTTGTTGTTTTGACATAGATCCTTTTTGTTCTATTGTACCCGCTCATGCCGCGGGGGCACGTACTTTCTCTCGCGCAAGAGAAAGTACGCAAAGAGTGCGTCCAAGTGGGTTTCACCCCCTTGGAGAACCCCTGAA
>JAAWNT010000059.1 GCA_022799115.1 Clostridiales bacterium
ACCCTCTTGGACGCACTCTTTGCGTACTTTCTCTTGCGCAAGAGAAAGTATGTGCCCCCGCGGCATGAGCGGGTACAATAGAACAAAAAGGATCTATGTTAAAACAACATGTCGGGAAACCAACGACAAGTTCCCAATAAGCTTTCAATAAACAAGAGGTTCACAAACCAACATCAAGAACTCAATAAGGAAAAAAGAAAAAAAGCATTAAACGTCCAAATTCTCCACATACTTGGCATTTTTTTCAATGAACAGACGTCTAGGCTCCACTTTATCCCCCATAAGGATAGTAAACGTCTCATCGGCGGCGGCGGCGTCCTCCAACTCCACCTTAAGCATGGTGCGCGTGTCGGGATTCATCGTAGTCTCCCAGAGCTGCTCGCTGTCCATCTCGCCAAGACCCTTGTACCGCTGGATGTCGCAGGAACCAAGCTCTCGCATGATCGCGTCTCTCTGCTTGTCGCTGAAGGCGTATTGATGGTTGTTCTTTCCTTTGCTCAGCCGGTACAGGGGAGGCTGCGCAATGTAAATGTGGCCTTCCTCGATCAGCGGCCGCATAAACCGGAAGAAGAAGGTGAGCAGCAGGGTGCGGATATGGGAACCGTCCACGTCGGCATCCGCCATGATAATCACCTTGCCGTACCGCAGCTTGGACAGGTCAAACTCATCCCCGATGCCGCAGCCCAGCGCGGTGATGACCGGCATCAGCTTGTCGTTGCCGTATACCCGGTCCAGGCGCGCCTTTTCCACGTTGAGCATCTTCCCCCACAAGGGGAGGATAGCCTGGAACTTGCGGTCCCGTCCGCCCTTGGCGGACCCGCCGGCGGAATCTCCCTCGACAATATAAATTTCGGTTTCTTCGGGATTTCTGGACTGGCAGTCGGCCAGCTTGCCGGGCAGGGCAGCGGACTCCAGCGCCGATTTGCGGCGCACCAGCTCCCGCGCCTTTCGGGCGGCTTCCCGCGCGCGGGAGGCCGCCAAAGCCTTCTCAAAAATGGCTTTTGCGGTGGCCGGGTTTTCCTCCAAATACGTCTTAAGCTTGTCGTTAATCAGCCCGGATACCAGAGCGCGCACCTCGGTATTGCCAAGCCGCGCCTTGGTCTGCCCCTCAAACTGGGCGTCCTTGAGCTTGACGCTGATGATGGCGGTCAAGCCCTCCCGCACATCCTCGCCGGAAAGGTTTTTATCCCCCTCCTTGATGATGTTGTATTTACGGGCGTAGTCGTTCAACACGCTGGTGAGCGCCCGCTTAAAGCCGTCCTCATGCGTTCCTCCGTCGGTGGTGTGAATATTGTTGGCAAAGGAGAGGATCAGCTCGTTATAACTGTCGTTGTACTGCATGGCGATTTCCACCTGAGCGGAACCGTCCGCCAATGTGGAGGTGAAATGGATGATGTCGTCGTGCACCACCTCCAGGGACCTCTTTTTGTGAATATAGTCCACAAAGCTGGACACGCCGCCCTCAAACCGGAAATTCTGCTGCACAGCGTTTTCGGGATCTCGCTCGTCCACAAGCTCAATGTGAATGCCGGCGTTGAGAAACGCCTGTTCCCGCAGACGGGTTTCCAAGGTCTCATAATCATAAACCGTGGTCTCTTTAAACACCTGGGGATCGGCCTTGAAGGTGATGCGGGAGCCGGTTTGGGTTCCCTCCCCGATGATCTCCAGATCCGACACGGCGTTTCCCCGTTCAAAGCGCTGGCGGTAGATGTAAGCGCCGTCGCACACCTCGACCTCCAGCCACTCGGACAGGGCGTTTACCACCGATGCGCCCACGCCGTGCAGACCGCCAGACACCTTGTATCCGCCGCCGCCGAACTTTCCGCCCGCATGCAGGATGGTAAACACCACCGTGACCGCGGGAATGCCCATCTTGGGATGATTGTCCACCGGGATGCCGCGTCCGTTGTCGTAGACGCTGATGACGTCGCCGGGAAGGATCTTGACGTCGATTTTATCGCAGTAGCCCGCCAAAGCCTCGTCAATGGCGTTGTCCACGATCTCGTACACCAGATGGTGCAGTCCTCTGGGGCCGGTGGAACCTATGTACATACCGGGGCGCTTGCGCACCGCTTCCAGCCCCTCCAGCACCTGAATTTCATTGGCGCCGTAATTCTGGTTTGTTTGAGAAATCTCGTTATTTTCCAAGATAAGCCCTCCATATTTCAAAGCTAAGTTATGTCGGTTTGTCCGCAGGACCGCGCAGGTTGCCGGCACGGGGCGGCCGCCCGTTTTATGATATGTTCCCGTTTGTCCGGGAACCGAATTGCCTTTTTATTCCGCAGGACGCGCCCTCCGGGAAGGATCCATCGCCCGTCAGGTGCCCTTGGCGGCTGGGGGACGTTTTCCCCCGTTTGACCGGCGGTCCGTCTCAGCAGGAATCCCCGCGGGCCTTTTTTTCTCCCGCCGGTATTCCTTGGGCGGACGTTTGCGGTAGCGCACCACAAAGGGGGTGAGCAGTGCCGCCAGCGTCACGAGTAACAGGGTGATAAGGAACAGGGGAAGAAGACTTTTTACCTGAATCCCCCACAACAGCAGGATATTCAGAGGCACCGCAACGGCAGCCGCCCCCAGAAAGAGAAACACCCTCTGCTTTTTGTATACGATAACGAATTTGCCGCCGCAATGGGGACACTGCCCCTGTCGGTTCCCCTTTGTGCGGCGAATCTGCTTGTAAAAAAACCGTGCGCCGCAATGGGGGCACACCGGCAGCCTCAGCGGGCCGTTCATCGCCTGGGCTCCCTTGGATCATCCCCCCGGCGGGCTAATCCGTCCAGGATGGACTGAGCGTCCGGCCGGGGAGGCTGGGAACTCTTTTTCGGCGGCGGCACAAAAGCCCGTTCCTGTCTTTGCCCCGGGATCGGCGGCGTATGCCGCAGGTTCTGGGGCATGGGGGGCCTTACGCCCCCCTGACGGGGCTGTTGGGGGCGCGGGGAATGCCCCTGTGGGCGCTGCGCCGGCCGGCCGGCGGCGTCCCGATAACCGGGAGCTCCCGGCTGTGAGGGGCGGGGGCCGGACTGTCGTCCCACCGGGGGCATGACGATGGTTTGTCCGGTCGCCGGAGCCCCGGAAACCGGACGGGGCTGCTGAGAAGTCCTTACCGGAGGCCGGCCTCCAGGGCGCTGGGCTGAGCCGCCCCGATACGCTCCGCGGCTGGGATTGCCGGCGGGATCCTGCCGGGGGGCGGCCTTTATGGCCTCCAGATACATCCAAGAGGGAGACAGGAGGGCGAAAAGCAGAAAGGGCAGCGCAACCAACAGCGCGCCCCAGAGGAACCGCTCCTGCAAAATCAGCCGGCTCAGCAGGAGGATTCCCAGTCCCAGCACCGAGACAATGGCCGCCATGCTGTAGACGACCCGCTGAAATTTAATATTGGAAGAGCGGGAACATTTGGCGCAGGTGTATTCCCCCTGGGTGCGCAGCAGCCAAGATTCCCAAAAACCCAGTTTTTTCCCGCAATAGGGACACCGGGGCAATTCCCATTTTTTCCGGTTCATTGTAAGGACCATCCTTTCGCTCCATCCGTTTTTCATGCGCGGCCTCGGGCTTTTCGGGCGGATATCCCGCGCAAAGCCTGGGGAATCTGTTCTTTATTATTATGCGCCAAAAATATGAATTCACCGTTAACGACGGTCAATTCACATTGGAAATTTCATCGATGTAATTGGTCCGTTTGAGCAGCGTGCCCGAGCTGATCTGGCTGATATATACCATGACGCCCCCCTCTCGGCAGGCGCACACCACAAAGGATTTGGGAAGCTCCATGGACACGTTGACCACCCGGCCCCGTTTCTCCGCCATGGCCAGGTAATCCCGGGTGGATTTGGCGATGGTGGCGGTGTCCAAATCAAAGATTCCCAACACCTCGTCGGTTTTAATGACGATATCCTGTCCCAAATGCAAATACATGTCGTTTCTCCTCTTCCGTCCAACACAGCCGTTGGACTGACGGGCGGGAGGAACCCTGACTTCTTTTCCGCCCGCGCCATTTGTACCCTCGCAGGGTATTTTTATAATTATATCATATAGTTGCGTCGCAAAACATCCTTTTTCACAAAAAACGCCCGACTGTGTAAAAAGATTGTCCCAATGAGATCAGATGACCAGCGGAGTGATGTGTCCTCCGCTCACCTGGAACACAGCGCCGCCCTCCAAACGCCCCACCGTCGCGGGGTCGCAGCAGGTAATAAACACCTGCCAGCCCTCGATGTGGTTTAGCAGGTAATCCTGTCTGGACTGGTCCAGTTCGCTCATGACGTCGTCCAGCAGCACCACCGGGCGTTCCCCCAGAAGATCCTTGAGCAGGGAGGCCTCCGCCAGCTTAAGGGCCAGCACGCAGGAACGCTGCTGCCCCTGAGAACCGAAACTGCGGGCGCTGCGGGAATCAATGAGCAGCTGCAAGTCGTCCCGGTGGGGGCCGCACCCGGTGTGTCCGGAAAACAGGTCGTCCCGGCGGCACTTTGCCAGCGCCTGCTGCATCGACTGGGATAGCCAAACGGGATCTTCCGGGCTTCCAGGGCTCCAAAAGGTGCTCTGGTATCCCACAAAGAGCTGTTCCCGGCCCTCCGAGATGCCGGCGTATACCTGTGAAGCGCTTTGGTGAAGGGCCTTTGCATAGGCAATGCGCTGGGCGGCGATGGCGCCCCCGTACCGGGCCAGCTTTTCCTCCCAGATATCCAGCGTATCCAAAAGCTCCGCGTGTCGGGGCACGTCTTTTAACAATGCGTTGCGCTGGGTAAGGGTGTGGGCATACCGGGAGAGCAGCGCGGCGTAAGCGGGTTTTTGCTGACAGATGGCGGCGTCCAGGAACTTTCTGCGGTCAGCGGGACCGTCTTTGACCAAGGAGAGGTGGGCGGGTGAAAAAACCACGGCGCAGAATTCCCCGATCAGCGAGGAGGCGGGGCCCCGGTCCACGCCGTTTAGGGAGGCCTTGCGGCGGCCGTTTTCCACGGTGAGCTGGGCGCGCTGCTCTCGGTCCCGGGCGAAGAAATCCAGGCGCACACTGGCCCTGGGTTCCCCGAAGGCGACAAGCTCGGAATCCTTGGCTCCCCGGAAGGAACGGCCGCCGGTGAACAGCCATAACCCTTCCAGCAGATTGGTTTTTCCCTGGGCGTTGCTGCCGCAGATCACGTTGACCCCGGGGCCGGGGGAAAATTGTTCCTCCGTCATATTTCGGTACTGGGAGAGACCCAGACGGTTGACGATCATGCTCATTCACCTCCATATCAAAGGGCCGCTTACAAGCGGCCCTTTGCAACCTTTTCGAAAAAGGTTGATGAAAACTATTTTTGCCCTTTGCTATGATGGGTTTTTGTCGGGTTGCTAAGTTGTATTTTTCTTGCTTGGTGCTTTTGGTTGGTTTCCCAACCTATTATTTTACCATAGATCCTTATGGTGTTATTGCATCCGCTGCCGCGGGGGCCTTCCTTTCTTGCTCGTACAAGAAAGGAAGCAAAGAATACGCACAAGGGGGAGATTCCCCCTTGTGAATCCCCCC
>JAAWNT010000070.1 GCA_022799115.1 Clostridiales bacterium
GGATATCGTCGTCCCAAGCGTTGCCGCTGGCCAGAATGGCCTCGGCTTCCGCCAGAGCATCCACGAATTCCTGTTTGCCGGCTTCCAGATACAGGTTCAAGTTGGGCTTGATGGTGTTGGCCACATCCACGGCCACTTGCAGCACCGTCTTGTCGCCCTGTTTCCAGTCTACCTTCGCCATTACGGAGAGCAGGCGCACAGTGGCGGCGTTGATCTCCGCCTGGGAAGCGTAGTCCTTGTTCACAATTTCCTTGGCTTCTGCCAGAGCGGCGTTAAATTCCGTGACGACCGCTTCCATGGTGTTTTCCAGAGCGCCGTCGGCAACCATCTGATCCGCGCTCGCAATGACGCTCTCCAGAACGGTGGTGATGCCGCTGACGGAAACCGTCTGTGTCGCAACGGTTCTTGCCTGATATCCGGCATCCCGGAAGGTGAGGTATTCTACAGTGTAAACGCCGTCCTTTTCCAAGGAGATTTCATTGGTTATGCGGCTTCCATTGTCTCCGGTTACACGGATATACTGCACCTTGTTGGAGGCAAGGGCGTCCAAATTGTAATCCGGATCGATAAAGTCAGCGCCTTTGAGGGCGGCCAGATCGGTTCCACGGACAGTCACATTATTTTCCAGAAGGCCTTGCAGATCATAGGAGGCGCGCGGCTGCTTTTTCAGGGAAACGGACTCTGCCATTTCCTTTTCATAGGCCAGAGGACGCTGGTTGCCATAGGTCACACCGGCGGTATAGATCACATCGCCGTAGCCCTGGAGCTCCAGTTCCACCAGCTTTGCAGGGCCGGTTGCCGATATCTTCCCATCAATCTGGAAACGATAATACGTGAACGCCTGGGGATTTTCCACAGTGAAGGTGGCGGATTCTCCCGTATGCCCGGTCACTACGCTGAGATCCGTCCAGGTTTGGCCGTCTTCCGAACCCTGAAGGCGGAAATCCTTCAATCCCACCGCGGGATCGTTGTTTGGAACATCAAAGTGATAGGACAGCACTTCCTTGGGAAGATCGTATTTGATATTGATATAAGAGGGGATTTTGGGGATCCATACGCATTTAAGCGCGTTGCTGCTATCCCCATCAAACAGATATTGTGCCATTATCAGATTGGTGCTGTCTGGTGTAATCCCCCGGGCGATGTTGACTGGAACGGGGCTGGTGACGGAGAAGTCGTCCTTGCCCTCGGCCTGGGCGGCAACCGCGTCTACAAGCTGCCGTTCCGGCGTGCCCTGGGACAGATCAAAGCGAGACTTGGAAACATCCAGGAAAAGCAGATTGGAGAGGGCGGAAACATCCTCACAGACAATGGTCTCCAAGGTTGTGTCAGCCAAAGACGCCGCTTTGAGCTGGGTGCATCCGGTGAGATTGATTTCTTTTAACTGCACATTCAGCGACAGCGCCATTTCTGGAATCGACTCCAGCGAGGTGCAGTTGGTCAGATTGATAGATTCCAGATTCTTCAGGAATCGCAGGCCGTCCAACTGCTTGACAGCGGTATTGGAAAGGTCCAGCGTTGTGATGGATTCCAGATCCTCCGGATTTTCGGCCTGTTGCTTAACCGCTTCCAGCAGGGCGGGATCCGGGAAAGCGGTTTCATCGATGGCGGCGCAGGTCATGCCGTCCCTATGGAAGGGGAGGCGGACGATATCCGAGCGATTGCCCGCGTAGTCCTCCACGATCACCTCTACGGCGCCGCAGTCCTCCTGAATAGAAATTCCGCGGAGATCGTCGTAGCCACGAAGAGCGGCGATGTTGCCGGAACGGAACTTGATGGGTTGTCCCTTGTAGAAAGCATACATCCGATTCCAGTCGAAGGTGACCGGACTGGTGAAGTTCAGCAGCCCACGGGTCAAATCAATTTCCCCCGCATATTCATGGCAGTAGTAATCCTCCAACTGCCCGGTCGCATCCAGCGCGCTCACCAGATTATCTTCTTCATCCATCAGAGCCACACGGACGGTGTAATTGGTTCCATCCATAATCGGGATTTCGATGGTTGCGCGATTGTTTCCTTTTTCGACTTCCGTTGTGTACACCTCCGGATGCCGTTCAAAGGAAACCTCCACCTGAATGGAATCATAATCAACATTGGGGTTCTCCCAGGAAATATCGAAGGCTCCGACCTGCTGGGTTACCTCAATATTCTGAACGGCATTGTCCAGATTCAGCGTCACTTCAGCGGGAGCGCTCTCCGTTCCGTCCAATCCAACTGCCGTCACCTGGAGAGTAATTTCTCCCTGAGCGCCGTACAAATCCTTGATATAGTAGATATCGTCGTAGGTGCCGCCGAGATAGACGCGCCCGCCACTAGCGTCTTTGCTATAGACGTTGTATTTCTGCACGTCGCTGTAATCATCCAGATCCCAGGACAGGTACGTCTCAGAGGTTTCAAATACACGGTCGATGTTCAGTCCGGAGGGAGCGTTGGGAGCCGCTACAGATCCGTCGGAAATCTTAATTTCGCCAATGTTCATCTGATAGTCCTCAATGACACTGCCGCCGGACTCAAAAGCGATACCGAAACCGGCCAGGGTTCTGCCGGCATAGGAGGAAAGATCCAGGTTGGCTTCGGTCCAACCCTCGGTTTGCTGGTTTGCGTTGGGAACAATGATATACTCCACCTGCGCCGGGCTGTCCTCAAAGATCAGGCCCACCTTCATGGCGCTGTTGTCGCTCATGGACGTCTTATTGTACACCAGATCCAGCTTGGAGCTGTCCTTGATATCCAGCGCTGTTTTGTAAAGACGGATGAAGTTTTTGGCGTCCAGATCTCCTCTGACTACCAGGGAGCTTCCGCCCTGGTATCCGCCTACCTGAGTAAGCTCAAAGGCCGGATCATACTGGGATCCATAGTCAAAGTCCACATCCAGCCGGGTTCCGTCCGTCTCAATCCACCATTGCCAGGTGGGAAGGATGTCCTGGATGTTGATGTTGGACCACTCATGGGAGTTGGATACCTGTCCATCCACGTAATATTCCATGCCGTGCCCCGTATTGAAGTTGGTGTAGAAATTGCCGCCGTCAACCACAGAGCGCTCGGAGATAAAGGCGGCCAATCCCGGCCATGCCTGGTAATCCTTTCCCTCGATTGCCTGTCCTCTTTGAGGATTGTTAGCCGTCTGATAGGGATCCGTAGTGGCGTCTAAAATTTGCTGACACAGTTCCTCCGGGAAATAGTCCTCCGGCTGCTGCGTTTTTAACCCCTCATAATAGGGCTGATCCAGAGAACCGGACCACCAGGTTCTCTCCCTGGCAAACACATATTTTTGGTATTCCGCTTTATCCCGCTTGTTGTACTGATAGGAGTTTTTCCCAACATGTCCGAAAACCTGCTCGTCCAAATGGTTTTTGGAGGTGTCCGCCCCCAGGAACGCCAAGCCAGTTCTGGGGACCAGATTTTCGTCCAATGTATTAAACAGGGTGCCTCTCTTACCGCTAAACCCGGTTTGTCCCGCTTCCAGGGTCTGGAAGACCACCTTCTTGGGATCCAGTCCCAGCGCCTCCATGGAGGTTACGGAATCATCAATCTGCTGTTTGGTGGGATCCGGGTTCATATACAGGGAGTTAGCGGCAATTTCCTCTCCCGGCTCCTTCAGCCAGTTGCTGAAAGCCCCGGCGTTCTTTTCGCCATAATTCATATGGCCCCAGTTGGCTTCGTTGTCCGGCCCATATAAGCAGGAGGCGTAAACCTGAATGTAAATTCCCTGGGAAGTCATCGCGCGGCAGAACTCTTCATACAGGGGCATTTGCTCCGGCCTAAGATCCTCTTCGGCATTGACGAAGTAGCCGTCGAAGCCGTAATACTTTGCCATCTCCACCAGCTTGTCCGCAATGGGGAACCGGCCATTCTCGTCCTTATAAACGAATTCGGGGGTATGTTCCGTTCTTGGAAAGAAAATACATCCCAGAGACTTTACGCCGTTTTTGTGAGCCGCATTGGTATAAGCGGGATTGGGCAGATTGACAACGCCGAATTCAAATTTCCCGTTCCCCGTGGGGCTTCCCGGTGTAAACAGATCATGGGATTGGGGATCCGTCGCCATCCCATGCCAGGCGGCATAATAATCCAGATACTGCCAATAATTGAAAAGATATTGGGAGAATTGATCGTTATACTGGAAGGAATCAAAAAAACCGATTCCATAATCCCCCATTAAGCTGAGGCTTTCCACCTCCTGATCCAACAGCGGGTTTGCCTGCGTCGCCCGGAACGCCTCGTTACGTTCCTGCAAGGGGACTCTTGCCCGCATAAACTCTGCGTATCCATCGGTTTCCGGGGACCAATTGAGAATATTCTCACGGCTGTAGCCATGAGCGCTCGGTTGATGTTCCCCCTTAAATCCTTGCTCGCCTTCTCTTGGAGGCAGCGTATCCCCTCCCGCAAACGCAGTTCCTATCCCCGGCAACGCCATAGAGGACGCCAGCATAAGCGAGATCAGAGACTTTTTCCATTTTCTTCCCTTTCCCATTTTACCGACCTCTTTCCTAAAAAAAATGATTGTTACGCTCTATAATTATAGAAGTCGCCTTTATATTAAAAACAAATCGTGCAAAAGTCAAGAAAAACAAAACGTGTATAAAACAAGTCATTTTTCTATGTAAAACACTAAAATTCCTCATTACAGCTGAGTTTTTTACAACAATTCTCCCAGCTTGATTTTGCGTAATCAGTCAATTTTTTATCATTTTTTATCAAGTAAATTTAAGGATATCGATCGGGTCTTTTAACGAATACATTCCTTAATTTTCCTTTTTATTCTTACAGTCACCTCTCTTTCATTTACATAAAATTACAATATTTTCCTTTTTAGATGCAAAAAACAGGGCCCTCCGGTGCAGCGGAGGGCCCTGTTTTATTTAAAGAAAATAAGGAGAAGCGAAAAAACGTTAGAATGCATTTTTGTGCTTATTTACGGTTTTTTTTGCGTAGGAACAGCACGCCCGCAGCGCTCATGAGCATCAGAGCGGCCAGGCCGGAAACGCCCATGTCGCCGGTTTGGGTGGGAGC
>JAAWNT010000060.1 GCA_022799115.1 Clostridiales bacterium
GCAAAGAGTGCGTCCAAGGGGGATTCACCCCCTTGGAGAACCCCTGAAGGTCGCTGCGGCGGGTCTTCTAGGTGTAGCCTGGCGGAATGATGGCTCAGAATGAACGTCTACGCCGTTCAAATCGCCATCATTCCCCATCCTTTGCGCTCGGGTTTTATTTACTTGGTCATTTTTGTTGGTTTCCCGACTTGTTGTTTTGACATAGATCCCTTTTGTTTTATTGTACCCGCTGATGCCGCGGGGGCACGTACTTTCTCTTGCGCAAGAGAAAGTACGCAAAGAGTGCGTCCAAGAGGGATTCACCCCCTTGGAGAACCCCTGAAGGTCGCTGCGGCGGGTCTTCTAGGTGCAGCCTTGCGGAATGATGGCTCAGAGTGAACGTCTACGCCGTTCAAATCTCCATCATTCCCCAACGTTTGCGCTCGTCAAGCCCCCACGCAGTCGCTCGAACTGTTCCCAATGTGTTCTGTCCTGCACCCGCTATTGAGCGCAACAAGACGGGGCATACACGGATTTTTGGCGGGTCTTTGCAAAAAGGTTGAAACCGCACAAAAGGAACGAAAACCCAATCAGGGTGCAAACGCACAAAGGCCCTTTAACGGCCCGCCAAGTATCCGTTATGCTTGAGTGCCAACGTAGAAGAACCCCGCCGCAGCGGGCCTTGGGGGGATTCACAAGGGGGAATCCCCCCCTTGTGCGTATTCTTTGCTTCCTTTCTTGTACGTGCAAGAAAGGAAGGCCCCCGCGGCAGCGGATACAATACAACATAGGGATCTATGACAAGACATCACGTTGGGAAACCAGCCAAAAGTGTAAAACAAAAAAACAGGGGTTGGGAAACCAACAACAAGACTTTAAGCCAACAAATAAAAAACATTCACTATAATATAAAATTCCCCTCTTGCTTTTTTCGACAGTTTGCAGTAGAATGTTTTTGTAGTTTAAACCATCAATACACAAACGCTTTAAATCGTTAAAGAGGAGTGGTACAACAATGAGTAAGGAAGCAACCATCTGGCTGGTGATCGCGGTATACGCCGTCTTTATGCTGGTGGTGGGAATTGTCAATTCCAAAAGCTCCAAGGGTATGGCGGCCTTCACCGTGGGCGGACGGAACGCCGGCGCGTGGATTTCAGCCCTAAGCTATGGAACCGCCTATTTCTCCGCGGTGATGTTC
Organism: Clostridiales bacterium; assembly: GCA_022799115.1. GTDB lineage: Bacteria > Bacillota > Clostridia > Oscillospirales > Acutalibacteraceae > CAJFUH01. Next base: position 1,178 of record JAAWNT010000060.1, read on the forward strand.
ATCGGCTATTCCGGCGGCTCCGGCTGGAGTTATGGCCTGTGGTCGGTACTGGTGGGGTTGGGAAACGCCATCTTTGGTTCTCTGCTGGCCTGGCTGGTGCTGGCAAAGCGCACCCGGGAATGCACCCGCAGACTCAAAATCAAATCCATGCCCCAGCTGTTTGAAATGCGGTACAACAGTCAGGGCATGAAGCTGTTCGCCTGTATCATCACCTTTGTGTTTTTACTGCCCTATTCCGCCTCTGTATACAAAGGCCTGACCAGCGTTTGCTCGGTGCTTTTGAACATCGATGAAACCGTGTGCATGATTATCATCGCGTTGGGCTCCGCTTTAGTGCTGGTGCTGGGCGGTTATATGGCCACCTTAAAGGCCGACTTTGTCCAGGGCATTGTGATGATGTTCGGAGTCTCCGCCCTGATTGTTATGGTGGTCATCTCCCCCAAGGTGGGCGGTCTTTCCCAGGGACTGTCCAACATGATGGACTATATGAAACAAAACCAGATGGCCCCCCTGCCCGCCGGCGCGATGTGGTCGCTGATCGCTACCATCCTGATGACCAGCTTCGGCACCTGGGGACTTCCTCAGATGGTGCACAAATATTACGGCATCCGGGACGACAAGGAGGTCAAGCGCGGCGTAATCATCTCTACGTTTTTTGCCCTGCTGGTGGCGGGAGGCGGCTACTTCATCGGTTCTTTCTCCCACCTGTTCTTTGGCAACGACCTGCCCAACGGGGGAAAGGATTATCTCATCCCCAACATGCTCAATATGGCGGGGCTGCCCAATATTCTGATCGGCGTAGTGCTGGTGCTGCTCATCGCGGCGTCGGTATCCACCCTTTCCTCCATCACCCTTACCGCCTGCTCCACCGTGTCCATGGATCTGGTAAAGGGACGCTTTAAAAAGGATCTCAAGGATCAGAACACGGCCCGGCTTACCCGGATTCTGTGCCTGATTTTCGTGGCGCTCAGCTACTTAGTGGCCAACACCAACACCCCCATTCTGGAAATGATGTCCTATTCCTGGGGAATTATTTCGGGCTGCTTCCTGGCTCCCTACGCCATCTCCCTCTATTGGAAGGGCATCAACCGAGCAGGGGCCTGGGCCGGCATGATCGGCGGCTTTGTGGTGGCCTGTCTGCCTGTGGCGGCAAAGCTGTTCTTCAACGCCTGGCAAGCCCCCTTCGGTCTGGGCGAGATGATGAACCAGGGCCCGCTGTTCGCCTGTCTGGCCATGGCGCTGTCCATTGCGCTGTGCTTTGCGGTCAGCGTTCTGGCGGAAAAGCTGCATTGGAAAAGCGGCGAGCGCAACGACTTTTTCTACACCGGCACCGCCGAGGAATGGCGCTTACAGCATCACTATGTAAAGTAAACGCTTGATTTCCCTGTGACCTTGATGGGAATCCGTTTTAAAATCCCCCCGTTCCCAGATGGGACGTTTACCGGATTCCTTCCTTGACGCTATCTCCCCCCTTTTCCCACAATTTTACGCGAAATCCATTCGAATAATTTTGTAATAATGCGTAGAATATGGTATAATTGATACCGTGTCGGCAGAATATTGTCGGCACGGTATCCTGCGCTATTGAGAAAAACCGGAACGGAAGGGATTCCCTTCCAATTCAATAGAAGGAAGTGCTACTGTGTTTTTTCAAAAGGACTTAGAAACCATGCGCCGCAGCGAGATTGAGGCGCTCCAATTAGAACGGCTCAGGCATATGGTGGACTACTGTTACAACCACGTCCCCTTTTACCACGAGAAGCTGGAACAGTGCGGCATCACCAGCGGGGACCGGATTAAGACCCTCTCTGACGTCCAATATCTCCCCTATACCACCAAGGACGACATCCGGGATCACTATCCCTTCCAGATGCTGGCGGTCCCCATGCGGGAGATCACCCGGATTCACGCTTCCTCGGGTACCACCGGCAAACCCACCGTGGGCTGCTATACCAAGGGAGATCTCAACCGATGGTCCGATCAGGTGGCCCGTGTCGCGGTGGGCGGCGGCGCCACTGCCGACGATATCATTCAGATATCCTTCGGCTACGGCCTGTTCACGGGCGCGCTGGGACTTCACTACGGCCTGGAAAAGCTGGGAGCCACGGTCATCCCCGCCTCTTCCGGCAATACGGTGAAGCAGTTGATGATGTTCCGCGATTTCGGCGTCACCGGACTGGTGGCCACCCCCTCCTACGCGCTGTATCTCAGCGAGGCCATGAAGGAGCAGGGCTATCCCCGCAGCGATTACAAACTTCGCATCGGCCTGCTGGGCAGCGAGAGCTGCACCCCCGAGATGCGGGCGCAGATTGAAAAGAACATGGAAATCTTCGTCTCGGATAACTACGGCATGACCGAGCTGGGCGGCCCCGGCGTGGCGGGAGAATGCGAGCTGCGGTGCGGCCTGCATTTTGCGGAGGACCACTTCCTGCCGGAGATCATCGACAAGGACACGGGACTTCCCAAAGCTCCCGGCGAGGCCGGCGAACTGGTTGTGACCACGCTGACCCGGGAGGGCATGCCGGTGCTGCGTTACCGCACCAAGGACATCACCCGCTTAAACTATGAGCCCTGCGCCTGCGGGCGCACCCATGTGCGCATGGAAAAGGTGATGGGCCGCACCGACGACATGCTAATCATAAAGGGCGTCAACGTGTTCCCCACCCAGATTGAGAGCGTGCTGGTGGGCATGGATTATGTGGGTCCCCATTATCAGCTGGTGGTTCGCCGCGTGAATTTCATGGACAACCTGGAGGTGCGGGTGGAGCTGCTAGACGGCAGCCTTCTAGAGCATTACCGGGAGCTTGAGGAGCTGCAACGCTCTATCCACGACCGCCTGAAAAGCGTGCTGGGCTTAGAAACCAAAGTCACTCTGGTGGAACCCAAGAGCCTGGAGCGGTTCCAGGGCAAGGCCAAACGGATTCTGGATCTGCGCAACGAGAAGGAATCGTAAACGACCGCGTCTTATGCGGGATCGAAGCTCACCGGCTTTTCCAGCAAAAGCTTGTAAAGCTGCGCGCCCACGCGCATGGCGAAGAGAAACAACTGCTGGCTTATCACTTCGTCGGTTGCGGCGGCGCTTTGTTGGAAACGTTCCAACTGCTCCCTTTGCTCCTGATTGAGCAGGGAAATTAGTTTATGGTATTCCTCATGCTCAACAGCGCTGCATTCCTTGTAGGAGGAGTCGTCCTCCCTAGAAACGGCAGAATCAATGTAGGCGAGGTAGAGGGTATTTATTAAGTCTTGCACTGTTTTTTTCTCCTTTCATGTGACCTAATTAGTCATTATAAATTGATTATACTACGCCCTATCTAGTCATATCAATAGCTTTGAGGTGAATGACCATGTCCGAATTTTCTGAACATGTGAAACTGCTCCGTAAACAACAAAAACTGGTGCAATCCACCGTTGCGGAAGCCCTTTCCATTTCATTACGGCAATACCAACGGTATGAAAAAGGAGAACAAGAGCCCACTATACAGGGGTTGATTCTTCTTGCCGATTTTTTTGGCGTCTCCATTGACTATCTGGTTGGCAGGACCGATCAGCCTTAATCATTTCTTGTTGTTGGTTTCCCAACCTTGTCTTTATCATAGATCCTCTTATCTTTAATTGTACCCGCTCATGCCGCGGGGGCACGTACTTTCTCTTGCGCAAGAGAAAGTACGCAAAGAGTGCGTCCAAGGGGAATTCATCCCCTTGGAGAACCC
>JAAWNT010000019.1 GCA_022799115.1 Clostridiales bacterium
AATTACTTTTTTGTATGGCTTTGGAAGAAAAGTTTTCATATCGGTAGTCTCCCTTACAATTTAAATATAATCACATTAATAATCTTATGCGAAAAACGCATAAAAGTCAATATGCGAAAACTGCATATATTACAATTGTCTCAGGGGTGATTATATTGTATCAAAACATACGAAATTTACGGGAAGACACCGACACAAGCCAAGAGGTTTTGGCTAAGCTATTAAATATTAGTCAAGCAACCTATTCAAGATATGAAACCGGCGTTTTGGATATCCCTAGCCGGTCCTTAATTCAACTTGCGGAATACTATTCTACAAGCATCGATTATTTAGTAGGATTGACTACTTGTAAAAAACCTTATCCTCGAGATACTGACAACAAATAAAAAATTCTCTTTTTCTTAATTTTCCACCTCCCCATTCGGTGGAAAATTTCGTTTGAGCGGTCTTGTCAGGTTTATCACTAAGTATTATAATATATAATACAAATTATACAATATCTCATTTTTTGAGGGCGGGGACTTTTGAATTGGAAAGGGATTTATCTCATCCGGATGTTTTTTCTGATCGTCTGTTCCGCCACCGCTGCGGAGAGGACCCGAAATCCCCGTTAGAAAAAACACCCCGCCCCGAAATCCATCTATGCCGGGCCTTGTTTTGCTCGTCCTGTCTTTTCTTTTTCCTTACTCCTCCGTTTTGTCCTCCTCCCAATGATTGGATGCATCCTGGTATCCCAAACTCCATCTGGGCATGTTCTGTATGGCAAAGTCAATGCACTGGTTGATGAATTGATTGCGGCTCATGTTATGCGCGGTGGCAATTTTTCCAATGTGTTCTAATTTATCCTCTTGTACCCGCACGGAGAAAATTACTTTTTTGTATGGCTTTGGAAGAAAAGTTTTCATATTTACACTTCTTTCGTTTGCTCCAACTTAAATTTTTCCAATCCCTTTTTTATTAAGTACTTATACAGTTGAACATATGAACGTGTACCTAATGGATGCGACTGAAACTGTTCAATTTCATTCACTAAATCTTTCGGTAACGATAGTGTGATATGCTTTATTTCATGATTCGCCATTTTACTCCCTCCTTATATGGTTCACTGAATCATTTATTTGCTTTCATTATATAGATTCAGTGGTTCACTTTCAATCGTTTTTCATAAAAACCTTTTTCTTTACATATCTGGTTCACTGGTTTAAAATAGACTTTGAGGTGATATTTATGGCGACGAATAGACAACGATACACGGTATCTGTAGATAATGAAATGTTTCAGGAGATCGAGAATTTTCGTTTTGAACGGCGCTTTCAAACTCGCTCTCAGGCAACCGTTGAACTGATTCGGTTGGGGCTAAACGCTTTAAAAAAAGAGCGGAATGCATCCGAGGCTGACGGCGAACAAAACCACCGCGATGAATGAATGATTGGGGCCGGTTAGGCGCCTTCCTCTTCTTTATATTCTACCCTTCTTTTCCATTCGGTGGAAAATTTCGTTTGAGCGGTCTTGTTAGGTTTATCGTTAAGTATTATAATATATAATACAGATTATACAATATCCCATTTTTTGAGGGCGGGGATTTTTGAATCGGAACGGGGGTTATTTCTCCCGGATGGTTTTTCTGATCGTCTTGTTCCGCCACCATTGCGGAGAGGACCCGCAATCCCCGTTGAGGAAAATTTTATCAGGAGGCGACTCTTTTGCTGATTACGCTAAATATGTCTTCCGATATCCCCATCTATGTGCAACTGCGCAATCAGATTGTTATGGCCATCGGCCATGGGAAGCTTGCGCTGGGGGAGGGTCTGCCCACTGTGCGGCAATTAGCACAGGATACCGGCGTCAACGCTATGACGGTCAATAAAGCCTATGCCATCTTAAAAAATGAGGGATACATTGAAATTGACCGGCGGCATGGGGCAAAGGTGTCCCCCTCCCTGGATGTTACCGGAGAGTTTCGGGAAAAGTTGGAGGGGGAACTGGAACTGCTCATTGCGGAATCGGAATTAAAGGGCGTTGGCCGGGAGGATTTTCTGGAGATGTGCGGGCGCATTTTTGACAGCATGGGGACAGGCGAACCCCAGATTCCGTCAACTGAGGGCGTTTTATGAAGCTGTTGTTTCCGGGCCTCTGTCTGTTTGTATCCCTTACGATGTGGATCACCTTTTCAGTTACCTCCTGCAAAGTAAGCCGCAACCGGCTTCTGGGAGTCACCCTGCCCCTGGAGGCGCAAAAACTCCCGGAGGTTACCGGAATCGTGCAGCGTTACCGGCGGGCCATGGGGGTATGCTACCCCCTGCTCATGCTGGCCGGCGTTCCCATAGTATTGATCCCGGAGCGCTTGCCCTCCTTTTATCTGATCTCCATGTGGGTTTGGCTATTGATTACTTGCCTGCTGGGGGAACGGCTGTATCGCCGGTACAACCGGGAGCTATACTCCCTCAAACAAAAGCGGGGATGGCTTATGGGGCGGCAGCGCATGGTCACCGTGGACACCCAGGTCAGCCGCATGAAAAAGACTATGCCGGTTTCCCGACTGTGGTTTTTACCCAGCCTCGTCATCGCGGCGCTGTGCCCTTTGTTGGTGATGTGGAATAACCCGGCGTTTTCTGATTATGGGTGGGGCGGGGCCTGGATTCCTCTCTGTTTGACGATGGTCTGCATACTGACGCATCATATCACAGCTACCCGTCCCGCCCGGGTTTACAGCGAAAACAGCGAGATCAACCGCGCCTGCAACTTTTTATACCAGCGCTCCTGGTCGGTGTGTTGGGTGGTTTGTTCTTTGCTTCAGAGCATCGGCGGATCCCTGCTGTTTGCCTTCCTCTTTTTGTCTCCGGAAGATACCAATGAAATATGGACCGTTCTTCCCTATCTGCTCTCCATCGTGGCCATGTTGGTCACACTCCTGTACACCCACGATCACATCCGGCGGGGACAGAACCTTCTGATTGCCGCCCAGAACGCGCCGGTGTATATTGATGAGGACGAATACTGGATTTCCGGCTTCTATAACAATCCCAACGACCGCCATGTGGTGGTGGAAAAGCGGGATGGAACCGGCTTTACCTTTAATCTGGCCACCTTTTGGGGCAAGGCGGCCACCTACGCCTCCTTCCTGGTGATCGCCGGCGTCCTGCTTTTCAGCAGCGTATTTCTTCTGCTGCTGGACAGCCGTTCGTTTTCTCTGACTGTGTCGGGAAATTCCGCCTCTGTCTCCGCCCCCTTGTACGGCGCCTCTTTTTCCCTGGACCAAGTGGAGGAGGTGGAGGCACTCGCCTCCCTTCCCGAGCGCCGGAGGATCAACGGGGCCTCCACCGCGGCCTATGATCTGGGGCGCTATTATGTCTCCGGGTATGGGGCGTGCACCCTGTACATCTATAAAAACAACCCGCCCTATCTGGTGATACGTCTGCCGGGCAACACCCTTTTACTCAATGGGAAAACCCCAGAGCAGACCCGGGAATACGCGGATTTACTGGGCGGGGTGAAATCTCAGCCGTAATCCCATTCTACGCCGCCGCGGTTCCATTGCAGGCTCCCAGTGTTTTCAACGGGGGCCTGCGGCTTTTTGTGCAAATAAGAATACCGGCCTGCCGCAAATGGATGACAGATTCCTCTTGAAGCAGTCAATTGCAAGGCAAATCCATTCACTTCCAAGAACTACCCATCCTTACTGGAACAGCCCCTTCGTTTTTTGTCCGGCCGCCCGGACTTGGTTGGAAGACGAATTTCTTTGGATTTTCCCAAGATTGGCGTGTTTTACAAAAAGTGTTTCCGCCTCTCCTATGGGCGGCATACCGACGGCGCGTCACACGAACAGTCGTGGGCGTGGTTTTCTCATTACCGCCCTTGTCGTTTGCTGTCTCCCCTCCTGTCAGCGCAATTGGCCCTGCTGTTTGGATGCGCTCCTTTAGGGAACGCCATCCAAAGTCGAATAAAAAGAGGGCCGGTATTTCGCTTCTTCCACTATTTTTATCTTCTCCCTCATTCTTTCATAAATTATTTACACTTATCTGTTATGATATTTTCATATGTATAGTTATCGCGCATCCCCTGGACTGCGCATTTACCCGCTATCCAAACAATCGACGGGAGGATTTCTATGATCGAGGTCAGCAGTTTAAATAAGCGCTTTGGCTCTGTACAAGCCCTTAAGGATATTTGCTTTACCGCTGAGCAGGGAAAAGTTCTGGGCTTTCTTGGCCCCAACGGCGCAGGCAAATCCACCACCATGAATATCATCACCGGCTATCTTTCCCCCACCTCCGGGCGGGTTCGGGTGGGAGGATATAACATCCTGGAACATCCAAGGCAGGCCAAGCGCTTGATCGGATATCTGCCGGAGGTTCCCCCGCTCTATAAAGAAATGACGGTTCGGGAGTATCTGGAGTTTGCCTATGCCCTCAAGAACGCGCAGCAACCCCGCCGCAAGCATCTGGACGACATCTGTGAACAGGTGAAGCTCTCGCAGGTGTGGGGGCGGCGGATTGGCAATCTCTCCAAGGGATACCAACAGCGCGTAGGGCTTGCTCAGGCCCTGGTTGGAGATCCGCCGGTGCTCATCCTGGACGAACCCACCAGCGGACTGGATCCCCAGCAGATTACAGAGATCCGCGCGCTTATCAAGCGGCTGGGAGAGAGGCACACCGTGCTGCTCAGTTCACACATTCTCCCCGAAATCCAGGCCGTGTGCGACCGCATTCTCATCATTAGCCGCGGTTCCATCGTGGCCGACGGGACCACCCGTTCTCTAAGCAGCGGTCTGTCAGCCAGCGGACGGCTGACGGCCGATATCAAGGGCGACCCCAGGCAGGTGCTGCCGCTGCTTTCTTCCATCCCCGGTATCGAGCGGGCGGAAAAGGGAATTCAGAATGAACCGGGGGTGTATGAGTACTCCCTGCTCCTCAAGCCCAAAGCCGATCCCAGACAAGCGGTATTTGAAGCCTTGGCGGAACAAAAGCTTCCGTTACTGGGATTAAAGAGGGACGGCATGACCTTAGAGGAAATCTTTTTGCGCTTGACCGCCCAATCCAATGAAACGGAAGGGGAACTCTCTGACATCCCCGGTCAAGAGAACAGAAACAGCAAGGAGGAGGAACAAGACCAATGAAGGCAATTTTGAAACGGGAACTGAAGGCTTATTTCTCCTCCCCCATCGCCTACGTTTGTATTGGGGCGCTGTGCGCCCTGTTTGGTTATTATTTCTATCAGGTGCTGCTTTCCGGCTCCACCTATTACATCGCCAGCGTTTACAACATGATGTTCATGTGGGGGATGATGATTATTCCCATCCTCACCATGAAGACCATGAGCGACGACCGCCGCAACCGCACCGACCAGATGCTGCTCACCGCGCCGGTGGGGCTTTTTTCCCTGGTGATGGGAAAATTCCTGGCGGCCCTGACGGTTTATGCTGTGGGACTTCTTTTCAGTCTGATTCCCTGCGCGGTCATCTCCTTTTATGCCGATCCGGGATGGGGCGTTATCTTCGGCAATCTGCTGGGCTCCCTGCTCTATGCGGCGGCTATGATCGCCATCGGGGTCTTTCTCTCCAGCCTGACGGAAAGTCAGGTGATCGCCGCCATCAGCACGTTTGGGGTATCCATTGTTTTGATGGTCATCGACCAGATGGCCTTTCTATTAAAAAACAACGTGCTGGAGCGCATTGTCAGCTGGACTTCCTTCAGCAGCCGGTTCGTTCCCTTTTCCCGGGGCGTTCTGGACATTGCCAGCATTGTATTCTTTCTCAGCGTGGCGGCTGCTTTCTTGTTCCTCACCGCCCGCAGACTGGAAAGCAGGAGGTGGAGTTAAATGGCGAAACACACACCAAAAAAGAAAGTCTCTGAAAAAAGCAGGCCGTTTCGACTCCGCGACTTTTTCTCCAGCGAGCGGGCAAAGCACGGCGCAATGGCCACTGCAATCACAGTGGGCGTGCTCGTTATTTTACTTTTAGTGAATGTCGTTACCGGTATGCTGACCCAGCGATATCCCTCGGTAAACCTGGATTTGACCCCGGACAGCGTGAATACCCTGTCTGATTCCGCCAAATCGGTGGCCGACCATGTATCCATGGATACCGACATCTATATTCTCACAAACCGGGATAACGCGGTAAACAACCTGGTTTACAGCGAATATGGCGTCACCTACAGCCAGGTGGCGGCGCTCTCCGACAAGCTTCAGGAGAGAAACGCCAGAATCCGGGTGACCTATGTGGATCTGGACCTGAACCCAGGCTTTTCCAAAAATTTCCCCGAAGAAAATCTGCTGGTGGGAGACATCATCGTACAGACTGCCCATCGTTACCGGGTGCTGACGGTGGACGATCTGTTCCAGGTGCAGTATGGGGACAGCGGCAACATCATCAGCTCCTCCAAAGTGGACGGGGCCTTGGCCACGGCACTTTACCAGACAAATACAGAGACCCTGCCTGTCGTGGCCATTGCCACCGGCCACAGCGAGCTGCTGCCCACCGATACGTTCCGTTCCATGCTCAGCTCCAACGGCTTTTTGGTGCAGAGCTTTTCTCTTCTCACTGAAAAGATTCCGGAGCAAGCCCAGATTGTGCTGCTGCCTACTCCCTCCACCGACTACACGGAGGAGGAAATTGAAAAGCTGACCAATTTCCTGGAGGATGCAACCGCTGACCGAGATCGAAGCGTAATGGTCACCTTCCACACCACCCAGATCTCCCTGCCTAATCTGGATGAATTCTTGGCCAAATGGGGATTGCAGGTGGGTTCCGACATCGTTCTGGAATCCGACTCCTCCCACCTGGTATCTTCAAACGACACTTATTTATTGGCCCAATATGACGCGGAGCTGGAGTTCGGCGGCAAGTCCGATTATGGATATTTGGTGCTTCCCCAATGCCGCCCGGTGAATAAGCTGTTCCATGAAAAAGACGGCATGCGCACCTATTCCCTGCTGTCCAGCTATAACACCTCCTATTTATTCCCGGCAGACAGTGTGGACCAGCCAACCGGGGACGAGGAAAAGAAATCCTACTCATTGGCCGCGCTGTCCCAGAAGCGGAGCGCGGTGGAAGGAAGGGAGTATTCTTCCAATCTGTTGGTGTTCGGCTGTTCCACCATGTTTACCGGCGGGGTTATCGATACCTCCACCTTTGGAGACGCCGCCTTTGTGCGGGATCTTTTGCAGTACGCCGCCGGCAGCCAAAACGACTTTGACGGGGTTGAGGTCATTCCCTCCGTCATCAACGAGGTAAACCTGACTATGAACAGCACCGAGCTTCATGTGTGGGGCTTAGGAATCTTTACTTTGTTGATTCCCGCTTTGGCGCTGGGAGGCGGACTGTTCGTATATTTAAAGAGGCGACATCTATGAATTATGAAACAAATCAACGCAAAAGCCTGTTTATCATCGGCGGCGTTATCGCTTTGCTGGGAATCGCCGTCGTAGTGCTTATTCTGACGCGGCCCCCCAAAGAGGAGCTTTCCGCCGCCTCGGAAAAACCCGTTACTGTGGATCTGACCAATCATAAGATTGGGGAGCTATCCTCTCTGACCGTGGAAAATGAGGAGGGTCGCTATACCATCAAGCCCACAGAGCCTGGTGTGGAGAGCTATTATGTGGAAGAATTAAAGGATCTTCCCATCGATCATGAGGCGGTCAAATACGTGGTGCAGGGGGCCTTTGATCCGGTGATGACCAAGGAAGTGGGAATGGCGGAGAATCTGGGAGAATATGGTCTTGAGGATCCTTCGGCCACCATCACCCTTCAGTTTCAGGATGGGTCCTCCGTGGTATGTCTCCTGGGGGATCCGGCTCCTTCCGACGAGGACACCCGTTATTTTTGCCTGCAAGGGGCCGGGTATGTGTATATCGCCAGCTCCAACAGCCACTTCTTTCGCCCTGCGGCCTCTTTTGCTGATTTAACCGTGGCGCAAGCTCCCAAACGGGAAAGCGGACAGGAAGAGGACGTATTTGGTGAAATTCAGCTCTGGGGCGCTTCCTTCCCGGAGAAGATCCTTTTGCAGCCTCTAAACGGCGTCTACCAGATGATTCAGCCCATTGCGACCGCTTGCGACAACAGCATGGTGAATTATATGACAGTGGCCCTCAAGTCGGTCACCGCCCAAAGCGCGGTATCCGCCTTTCCCAACGAGGAAACATTGAAGAAATATGGGCTGCTGGAACCACAGGCCGCGATTACCTACACAATAAACGGAGAAACGGTGACCCTTTACGCCTCCAAAAAGGACGACAGCACCGTTTATCTCATGCGGGAGGGACGACCGGTGGTATACGAGGTTTCCAACGAGGATGTGGAGATGTGGACCGGAGCCTCCCGGTATCTGCTGCGGGACAAAACGGTGGTTGCGCTGACCGCTGCGGATACCGCTCAAGTAACCATTCAAACGGGGGGGCAATCCCTCTCCCTGGCTCTTACCCGAAAAAAGGACGAGGAGCGATCCACTGAGAGCACCGATTATTATATCTATACCGTCACCGGGCCGGAGGGCCAAACAGTGCTTTACGACCGCTACAGCCGTTTTCTGGAGAAGCTCAGCGCGCTTCGGCTGAGCGGGGATACCGGAGATGTGCCCCAGGGGAATCCGGTATTTACTCTGCGCTATCAGGGGTTTAACAGCACGGCGGAGCACACTCTGGAGTTGTTCCAAAAGGACGAATCCCAGTTATTTGCGGTGCAGGACGGAACTCCTTTGGGGCTGATCCGGTCTGCCGATTACCAAGGCGTTGTACAGGAAGCGGAAAAGCTGATGGGGTTGTTTGCCCAATAACTGAAACTTCTGTTCTCCGTTTCATCCAATATCCCAAAAGACGCCGCCCATTTATAGGGCGTTTCCTAAGGAGGCTGACGCCCGCCGAAAGGCAATTGCTTTTCGGCGGGCGTCGATTTTTATAATGAGTTGCCAAATAAAATCGGGATCTGCGGAGATCATGTTTCAAACTATCTCATTGCATGGAATTAGAAAATCGTTTATCCTTAGATTCGGAGGTGGCTGATATGGCTAATGAAGGCAAAAAAGATTTTAACGCTATGCTGCATGATAATAAGGATATGCCAAAGATTCAGACGATTACAGACCGAAACAGCATTGAGAAATATGGCGGAAACAAAATGTATGTTGCACCGCCGATTGACTATGACAGAGTAATGAAGAAAATACCATGCGGCAAAGTAATTACGGTTGGAAAAATCAGAGAATATTTTGCAAACGTGAACCATGCCGATTTTACGGAACCGATCACTGCGGGAATTTTCGTATCTATTGCCGCTTGGGCAAGTCATCAGCGTTTGCAAGACAAAACACCTTATTGGAGAACGCTGAAAGCAAATGGGGAATTGAATCAAAAATATCCCGGCGGTATGGAAGCGCAAAAACAAAAGCTGGAGGAAGAGGGTCATACGATCATCCAAAAAGGCCGGAAAAACATCCGGTATTTTGTAAAAGATTATGAGAGCTTTCTTTTTGATTTGGATTAAAAATGCATTACCGTTTTGTCTCACAGACGTCTCCCGATAAAAGCGTCATAGCGGGTTGCACAGTGCGAAAAGGGCAGGACAGACCGTTTGGATCTGTCCTGCCCTTGCCTTCTTTATGGTCCGCGTTCCTTGAGGGGATGCGTTACAGAAGAACAGGCGCACCTGTCCGATACTTTGGCAAAATAAGTTTTGAGCGCTTAAATCCGTGTGGGTTTAGAATGGGTCGTCCTGTCCCCCATACGCTTGTTTCGGTGTATGATAGCGCCAAACAATCTGCAAAAGATCGCCCATTTCCCTTGTCGTTCACTGCCGTATCCAAGCCGTTCCCGCACCGCAAATAAAAACAACCTTCCGCGGCATAGCAGCCGGTACGGAAGGTTGTTTTTTTGATTCCTTGACGATATTCTGAAACGCATATTCGCCTTATGTGCTTACGAATGTCCCACAGACCGGATGGCGTGGATATACAGCTTGCCAGTGTTGGGATTGGTCCTAAGCTCATATTCCATGTATTTGGCGGGTTTCGGCCTCACTTGCCCGGTTTCATCCGACAGATAGTCGTCCACCGGAGAGACGTAGCCCACTGTGAGCAACAGCGCATCTCCGGAACGCCGCTGTTTCTCCGTGTAGGGAGTATAGCTGCTCTGGCTGCTGTAAGGGGCCACATGGAACTGATTGTCCTCGCTGTCAAAGGTAAAGAAGGTTTCCTCCTTGGGATTTCCGGGCTGCAACACGCAATTCGGGCCAAACAGGTCCCGACATGCTGCGGTAACATCCCCCAAAGGGATTAAGCTTCTGCCCTCCGCGTCAAAGGAGTCGTAATTTTCCGCCCCCTTCTGCGAGATGGCGAACCAAAGGCTGGCGGTCATCACCAGATCCGGATCCACCGAGTCGATGGTTTCAAAGGGCGCGGGATCCTGCATCACCACAGGCGCCAGGAAATTGTCGTATTCCCGAAGCTGGCTGTCGTCGTTTCTGCTGTGTGAAATGGCCTGTCCGATGGTAACTGCTAAAAACACCACGCCCACCAGGGCCAGAGAGAGCACCGCTACTCCCACCGGAATGCCATATCTGCGGCGTTTGTGCCGGGGACGAGCGGCCGCCATCACCACCTCGCCCAGACCGCCGGCCTCCTCCTTGTCCAGAACGGGCTCCTCCTCTTCCGGCAAGTCCTCCAGGGGGAGTATTTCTTGATCTGTTACCAACCCCATCCCGGAATCAGCGACATCTGGGGAAGCCACAGGTTCGTCGTACGCACTCGTATCGATGACCACTTCATCCGCCTGCCCGGAGAGCTCCGGCTGGACCCAATCAGGGAGAGCATGCGCTTCCTCCGGTTGCTCTTCCTCCGCCTCCGGTTGAAAAGCGGACATGGGGCGGGTGATCTTCTCCCCCGTTTCCTGCCGGTAATCGGCGGAAAAGCTCAGGCTGTCCGGCTCCGGCGATTCCTCCGGCGTTGAAAGGACGCCTTCCCGATAATCTGCCTTGTATTCCGACACCGGCGGCGGGTTTTGGCCGGCGGTTCTTTTGCGTTTCTTGGCACTCATGGCGTGTCTCCCTTTATCTGATTTGTCCGTCTCCTTGGATAATAAACTTCATAGAGGTGAGTTCATTCAGCCCCATGGGCCCCCTGGCATGCAGCTTTTGGGTAGAGATGCCGATTTCCGCTCCCAATCCAAATTCTCCGCCGTCTGTAAACCGAGTGGAAGCGTTGACGTAAACCGCCGCGCTGTCTACCCGGGAAGTAAACGCCTGGGCAGCCGCATAATTCTCGGTTACGATACACTCGCTGTGCCCGCTGGAATAGCGGGCGATGTGTGACATGGCCTCTTCCATCGAATCCACCACCCGCACGGCTAGGATGTAATCCAGGTACTCGGCGGACCAGTCCTCCTGGATGGCCGGTACGACGCTGTCCCCCAAAATAGCCCGTGTTCTCTCGCAGCCGCGCAGCTGTACCTGTTTTTCGTCCAAACGGGCCTTAATCATGGGCAGAACCTCGCCGGCGCAGTCCTGATGCACCAGGATGGTCTCAATGGCGTTGCATACCGAGGGCCGGGAGGTCTTTGCATTGTAGATAATATCCGCCGCCATGGCAAAATTGGCGTCCTTGTCCACATAGACATGGCAATTGCCCACACCGGTTTCAATGACCGGCACATGAGCTTGCTCCACCACCGCGCGGATAAGCCCGGCGCCCCCGCGGGGAATGAGCACATCCAGATATTCCGTCAGGTTCATCAGATCAATGGAGGATTGGCGGGTGGTATCCGTGACCAGCTGGATACTGTCCACAGGGACTTTGGAGCCCTCCAGCGCCTGGCGCATCACCTGAGCAATACAGGTATTGGAATGAATGGCCTCCTTGCCCCCGCGCAGAATCACCGCATTTCCCGATTTCAGGCACAGCGCGGCGGCGTCCGCCGTTACATTGGGCCGAGCCTCATAAATGATACCGATAACCCCCAAAGGCACACGCACCTTGGTGATATGCAGTCCATTGGGGCGCACGCCGCCTTCCAGCACTTTGCCGATGGGATCGGGAAGGGCTTTGACCTGTAGCATTCCGTCCGCCATTCCCTGAACCCGCTGCGGGTTGAGAGCCAGACGATCCAGCATGGCTTTGCTCAATCCGTTTTTTTCTCCCTGTTCTAAGTCTAGCCGGTTGGCCTCCAGAATTTTGTCGCAATTGGCAACCAAAGCCTCTGCAATCGCAGCCAGCGCCTCGTCTTTTGCCGCGCCGGCCACCGCCAGCGCCCGGGACGCCTCTTTTGCCCGAACTCCCATTTGTTCCATCGCTGTCATCATAGAAATCTCCATTCCTTTCTCGGAATTGATCCCGTTTCATCCATCAGCCCAAGGGCCGTATGATGAAATTAGGTCTTCTTTTTTCATAAAAGAACCGGCCCGCAATTTACCCGTAACAGGTCACCGTGCCCGAAAACACGTTCCTATCTTCTTGCCGTCAAACAGATCGTACAGCACCTTGGGATCGCTGCCGTCCACCACGTAACAGTCCACGCCCGCCTCCATGGCCACCACCGCGGCCGAAATCTTGGTGCTCATGCCGCCGGTACCCCGATTGGACCCGGTTCCTCCCGCCATCTCCCGGATGCGCTCGTCGATGTAACGCACCTCGGGGATGCGTTTGGCTTCCGGATTTTTACGGGGATCGGAGTCATACAGACCGTCGATATCGGTAAGTATGATGAGCGCGTCGGCCTCCGCGATATCCGCTACAATGGCGGACAGGGTGTCGTTGTCCCCAAAATTGGACCCCACCAGCTCGTCGATGGCCACCGTGTCGTTTTCATTGACCACCGGAATGATCCCCATCGCCAAAAGCTCCTGAAAGGTGTTGACCACATTTTGCTTGGAGTGATCGTTTATCATCACGTCTCTGGTGAGCAGCACCTGGGCCACCGTATGATTGAATTCGCCAAACAGCTTGTCGTATATAAACATCAGCTCACATTGGCCCACCGCCGCCACCGCCTGTTTTTGGCTGGTGCTCTGGGGGCGTTCCGGCAGCCCCAGCTTGCCTACGCCCACTCCGATGGCCCCGGAGCTCACTAAAATTACCTGCTTACCCGAATTTTGCAGATCGCTGAGCACCTTGCACAGCGTCTCAATGCGGCGCAGATTGAGCTTGCCGCTTTCATAGGTCAAGGTAGAGGTGCCTACCTTGACCACCACTCGTTTTGCTTCCATTCCCGACCCCTCAATATCATAAAAATAATGGTATTTCCTGTAACGCCGTTGCATTGTTGTCAACGCGCAAGACTTGCTGAGGAACCTCTTTCCCCAGCCTTTTCAACATTCAAACGCCGGTAGTCCGTCTCAAGCGGACCGGGTTTTCCCCCGCTTCTTGCGCCGGACTTTTCCGGTTTCCCAAAAAGTTTCCAATAGTTACGCACCGACTGTCAGCCGTTTGTAACGGCCCGGTAATAGGCCTCCTGATTGGATGGGCCCAACACAGACACGGACAGCCTTCCGGGATCCAGCAGTTCGCAGGCAACCTGATTGACCTGATCCAGAGTAACCCCGGCTATTTGACGCAGAACCTCGTCCTCAGAATCCACAAATCCCTTCAGAAGTTCGCTTCGGCCCATGTGCCCGGCCCGGGAGGAGCTGCTCTCCATCCCCATCACCAGGTTGGATTTAAGCTGTTCCCTGGCCCTGAAAAATTCCTTTTCGGTGACGCCTTTCCGCAGACCGGAAAGAACATGCAGGATTTCCTCGGACGCGGTGCGGTCGGTTCCCGGACTGACTGCGGTTTGAATCTCCAACAGCCCGCCGCCTTGGTAGGAAGAAGCGCTGCTGTAGATGGAGTAGGCCAGCCCCAATTCTTCCCGGATTCTCTGGAACAGGCGGGAGGAGGAACTTCCCCCCATCACCATATTGAGAATACTCAGCGCATATCGCCTGTTGTCAAGGAAATCCAGGCCCGGCAGACCAAGGCATAGATGCGTTTGCTCCTGTTCTCCGGGAACAATGCAGCAGGAACGGGTGTATGGCATAGAAATCTTTTCCGGCTCTTCTCCAGGCCCCTTCAGAGCGCCAAGACGCCGCTCCACCAAGCGCAAAAACTGCTCCCGGTCAAAGCGGCCGCACACGGCCACCACCATCCGGCTGGGGGCGTAACAGCGGGCGTGATACTCCCGCAGGGCCCCTTCGTCCAGTTTTTCCAAACTTTCTCTGGCGCCCAGGATGGAAAAGCCCATGGGAGAATTCTTCCACACATTGCGGTAGAGATTCTCCGCCACCCGATCCTCGGGCTGATCCTCGCTCATGCCGATTTCTTCCAGCACCACGTTTTTCTCCAGCGCCAGATCCTTGGGATCAAACCGGGGACTGGCCACCATGTCGGCTACGATATCAAAGGCCTGTCCCACGTGCTCCTCCAGAGTGCGGGCGTAAAAGCAGGTAAAATCATTGGCGGTATATGCGTTCATCTGGCCTCCGATGGCATCCATTTCCTCGGAAATCTGTAAAGAACTGCGGGAGGCGGTTCCTTTAAAGAGCATATGCTCAATCAGATGAGAAATTCCATTGTTCTCCTTTTCCTCGTAAATGGGTCCGCTTTTTACCCAAACACCAAAACTGGCGGTGCGAACATGGCCCTGCCAGTCCAACAACACTCGAAGCCCATTGGGCAATGTCAATTTTTCCATAGATTGGTCCCTTTTACCTTTCGTGTTGATGAACGCCTATTGGGAGATTTCTTCGTTTTACTGCGCAAGATCACTCCCCCATTTTAGACGATCGTCTACTAAACGATAATCTATCCTTTGCTTTTCACTTTTTTTACCGTGAAAAATACGAAAACCGCAAGTGCAATCAAATCAATCCCGCCCAATATCCTTATTGCAAGATCAGGCAGTTCCATTCCAACAAGATTAGGCCCCACCAACATAATCGACGCGGCCCCTATTGCTATCAGGCTTATTGTCCAAATCCTCTTGTCCGATTTCATGATTTTTCCTCCCATTTCTTTCCCTAGGGAGAGTTGTATAATGTATCATGCGCCGCTCTTCCGCCGCAGGCACAGTTGTAATGCGCAGCCGCAAATCCTTTTCGCTTTGTCCTTACACCGGCCAAACAGCGCCACAGTGGTTTTGGAACATATCCTTGGATCCTTAAAAAAGCAATCGGCGTCCCTGGAACCGCGTGCTAACAAGCGGCAATTCCCAGCAAGCGGCGGCCAATTTCAAATACCTTTTGTTTACTATAGTTATAATTATCCAATTTGTTATACTCCACTGCCCAAACATAGGCATCTACAGCGGCTATCAACATGTAATTGGCGTTCATCTTTTCACCCCGGGGGCCGTCAGTAGGAAGCCGCCCCACCCCCAGCCCTTCAAAAAAGGCCGGGTTCGTCATCCAGGGGCAGGAAAGGTCGAAATCCGGATCTCCAAACAACGCCCGATCCGCATCAATCATGGCGGCTATCCGGTATTCTTCCCCCTCTTTTCTTACCAATATATTGCCGTCCCACAGATCGGCGTGCACCAGCTTGGGGCTGCGCACCCCTTCAAACAGCGCGGAACGCTGGGTAAAGACAGCGCGTAGGAGATCCGTTTCATCATGGGTCATCACCCCGTGCGCCAGGCTTGCTTGCTCCAGCTCCTGAATCTCTTTCATTAAAAAGGCAAGCCAGGAGGAATTACCCCGGCCTCCGGTCACATCCGCCGCCCGGCCAAAACTCTGTCCGTCAATGCGATGCATTCTGGCCTTGTATCTGGCGGCCTCCAGATACAAGGCCTCTTTCTTCTCCTCTGGGATAGAGGGGTCGGACAGGGGCACGCTTTGGATATAATCCACTATCATATAGTCCCGGTCGAGGACGCGCCGGGAGGTATCGCACGCCAGCACATGGGAGGCGGGAATGCCATGCTGCTCAAACAGCCGGCAAACGTCCTGCTCTGTATGCATCAGACGACGCTCAAAGGGCAGCAGCAAATGGGTATTGACCGGCCCTGCCCGCAGAACCAACCGGCGCCGCGCCTCTTTTAAGGTGACGAGATAGGTGGTATTAAAAAGCCCGCCTTCCAAAAAGCCGGGGCGGCTCGATTTCGGCCGTTCCCAACGAATGCTTGACAACGCGGAGGATCTCCTCTTCCGTCAGTTCTTGAAATAGCTTGGATTGCCGGTTTACAGATTATACTCCGTAGGCGGCGAGATACTGCTCCATCTTTTGCTTCATTGGTTCGTCAATGACCACTTTGCCGTTGATCTCCACGCCGTACAGCGTATCGATGATCTCTCGGGTGGTGACAATGGGATAGGTGGGAATTCCATAGAGCTTTTGAATCTCCTGCACAGCGGAACAATCGTTTTTTCCACGCTCCATGCGGTCTACTGAGATGACCAAGCCAACGAATTCCACATTGGCCAGCGCTTTGAGCAATGGAACCGTCTCCGCCATAGCGGTACCTGCGGTGACCACATCCTCAATGATGAGCACCTTGTCGCCGTCTTTCAATTGATAGCCCACCAGGGTTCCTCCCTCTCCGTGGTCCTTTGCCTCCTTACGGTTAAAACAATAGTTTACCTCCACGCCGTATTTATTGTATAGGGCAATGGCAGTGGCTACCGACAGGGGAATTCCTTTATAGGCCGGGCCAAACAGAGCATCCACGTTTTGCAGTCCCCGCTCCATGATGCAGTCGGCGTAAAACTCACCCAACTTGGCGGCCTGCATTCCGGTCTTATAGTTTCCAGTGTTGACAAAATAGGGGGCGATCCGCCCGCTCTTGAGGGTAAACTCCCCAAAGGTTAACACATTGGATTGTACCATCAGTTCCATAAAGGCTTTTTTGTAGCTCATACTTTCATCCTCTTTCCTCTAATAATCTATTTTCTATCGGGGTCGGACTTCCCCGGGGATATCCGTTTCTCCCCGTCTGTTCGGAAGATGGCGGGGAACTCATAAACATTATTGCATAAAACAACAGGGTACTGTCTTTCCAAGTAGCGTTCTCCAACAGACTTTTCCAGGCACAAAAATGGCCGGACCGCACGTGTTCCCAAAGGAAGCCCGCAAAATCCAGCCATTTGTCAGCCTCTAGTTTGCAGGATACATAAGGCATTCTGCAATGCGTGATTCAGTTTTACCGGCCGTCACAGGGAAATTCACCGAAACGTCGCCGCCTGAAAAGGTTCCCCCTTTTCAGGCAGCCCTACCTTTGTCCGGTACTTAGTCGTTATTTCTGGGTTTATTCAGGTTGGGAATAAATCCGTTGGAAGCACGAGGCGCATCTCTGCGGTCGTGGCGGCGGTGATCATCGCGGCGCGGCGCAGGACGGCGGGGACGGTCGTCGATCTCATTTTCCGGGACGAGTCCCTCCACTTCGATCAGCGCGTCCCGGCGGGACAGGTTCAAACGGCCTTTGTCGTCAATCTCAATCACCTTGACAATGACTTCATCGTCCACATTGACCACATCGGTGACCTTCTCGGTGCGCTTGACGTCCAGGCGGGAGATGTGTACCAGCCCTTCCTTGCCGGGAGCGATCTCCACAAAAGCGCCAAAGTCCATAAGACGGGTAACGCGGCCTTTGTATATGGCGCCTACCTCAGGATCCTTAACGATGGTATCCACAATGGTGAGAGCGCGCTGGCAATTTTCCAGATCAATGCCGGAAATGAATACGTGTCCATCCTCCTCAATGTCGATCTTGACGTCGCACTCCGCGCAAATCTTTTGAATAACCTTGCCGCCGGAGCCGATCACCTCGCGGATCTTATCCACGGGGATGAGGGTGGAAAGCAT
Source organism: Clostridiales bacterium (assembly GCA_022799115.1). GTDB lineage: Bacteria > Bacillota > Clostridia > Oscillospirales > Acutalibacteraceae > CAJFUH01. The sequence goes on from JAAWNT010000019.1 coordinate 17,757, forward strand.
CTTGGGCGCGTATTTGGAAAGCTCCTCACGGGGAGCGGGAATGCACTTGAGGATGATCTCATCCAGGATGTAATTGCGGGCCTTGTGGGTCTTTTCCAGGGCTTCCTTAACAATGGCCGGGGTCAGGCCGTCCACCTTCAGGTCCATCTGGATAGCGGTGATGCCGTCCTTGGTGCCCGCCACCTTAAAGTCCATATCGCCAAAGAAATCTTCCAGTCCCTGGATATCCACCATGGTCATCCAGCGCTCGCCCTCGGTGATTAATCCGCAGGAGATACCGGCCACCGGCTTTTTGATGGGAACGCCCGCGTCCATCAGAGCCAGGGTGGAACCGCAGATGGATGCCTGGGAGGTGGAACCGTTGGAAGACACCACTTCGCTGACCAGACGCAGCGCATAGGGGAATTCCTCTACCGGGGGAATCACCGGCACCAGAGCCCGTTCAGCCAGAGCGCCGTGACCAATCTCGCGGCGGCCGGGACCGCGGCTGGGACGGGTTTCGCCCACCGAATAGGAGGGGAAATTATAATGATGCATATAGCGTTTGTATTCTTCGTTGTCGATGCCGTCCAGCATCTGCTGATCGCTTACCGGCCCCAGAGTAGCGGCCGTGAGCACCTGGGTTTGTCCTCTGGTAAACATTCCGGAGCCGTGCACCCGGGGCAGCAAGCCCACTTCGGCGGCTAAGGGGCGCATTTCATCCATCCCTCTGCCGTCCACCCGCTTCTGCTCGTCCAGAAGCCAGCGGCGCACCACGTATTTTTGGGTTTTATACATGCACTCGTCAATCTTTGCCTCGCACTCAGGGTAAAGCGGATCGAAATGCTCGTGCACCTTCTCGTAAACCGGTTTCAAACGGGCGTCGCGCACCGTTTTGTCGTCGGTATCAAGAGCAAGCTTAACGTCCTCAATGGCGAACCCCTTGACCGCCTCCAGCATCTCCTCGTCGGGCTCGTTGCTGGGGTAATCAAACTTTTCTTTGCCGATCTCCGCCTGCATGTCTTTGATAAACGAAATAATCTTTTGGTTTGCTTCATGGCCAGCCATGATGCCGTTGTACATAACCTCGTCGGTCACCTCATTGGCGCCCGCCTCAATCATGGCGATCAGCTTGTCCGTAGAGGCCACCGTAACGGCCATCTGGGATTTCTCGCGCTGCTCCTCGGTGGGATTAATGATATATTCCCCGTCGATATATCCCACGGAAACGCCGGAAATCGGGCCCTTCCAGGGGATATCGGAGATGGAGAGGGCGGCGGAGGTTCCCACCATGGCGGCGATCTCCGGAGAGCAATCCGGATCCACCGACATCACCGTGCAAACCACCGACACATCGTTGCGCATATCCTTGGGGAACAGCGGACGGATGGGACGGTCGATCACGCGGGACGTAAGAATCGCCTTGTCGGTGGGACGGCCTTCCCTCTTCAGGAAAGATCCGGGAATTTTACCGACGGCGTACAGCTTTTCTTCAAAATCCACGGAAAGCGGAAAAAAGTCGATGCCGTCTCTGGGCTTGGCGGAAGCGGTTACCGCCACGTTGACCACTGTGTCGCCGTAGCGCACAAAGCAGGCTCCGTTTGCAAGCTGTGCAATTTTGCCCGTCTCGATTTTTAGCGGGCGGCCGGCGAATTCGGTTTCAAAAACCTTGTACTGTTCAAACATGTTGTTCCTCCTGAATTTTTAATGATAACAAAGGGAACAACGGGTTTAGCAATGAAACCAGCATCCGGGAACAAATCCTCGGACGTTCGTTTTACTGCTAAAACCATTTGCAGCTTCCCTTTGTTTTTCCAACAATGGCTGCGCGCCGGAGAGCGTCACAAAAAGCCTAAAGGCAGGCAGCCGAAGCCGCCTGCCCTATCACAGACTTCTTATTTGCGGATACCCAATCTCGCGATGATGGAACGATACCGCTCGATATCCACCTTGGTCAGGTAGTTGAGCAGATTTCTTCTCTGTCCAACCATTTTGAGCAGACCGCGGCGGGAGTGGTGGTCCTTCTTATGAATCTTCAGGTGCTCGGTCAGGTCGTTGATTCTCTTGGTGAGCAGAGCAATCTGAACTTCGGGAGAACCGGTGTCGCCCTCATGCTGGGCATACTCCTTGATAATTGCGTTCTTTTCTTCTTTTAACATAATTTCACCTCATTATTATTTACCCGCAGTCTCCAGTAGAAGGCAGGTGAATTCCCCTTGAGAGGCTTACACCTAGAACCGGGACTGGGCAGAATGTTTATCTATTATAGCATGCGCAATCATATTTGTAAAGATGCAGAAAAGCCGCTCTCTTTTCCCTGTTGTATTGAGAAACGCCCGCTTAATCAATCCTCGGCAAAACGCCCAAACGAAACGTTGGATCACCAATGAGCAATCGGAATTTCATAATCAAAGACCGCATTCTTTGCAAATAAGTCCTTATATCTCGTGTAATTTTTGCGCATGTTCAGTGAAGTCTCTTTTCTTCTAACATATAAAATCCCCTTCACAAACCGGTTTTCCGGGACATTCTATCCTTCGCATCATAAATTGAAAGTAGGCCAAACGCCTTTTATGCACGAAGACCGCATAGTAACGGTTCCGCTTGCCCGGTTGTCCTCATCCGTGGCAGGGACCGATTGAATCAATATTTTTCAAACGGATGAAAAACGCGCGGCAAACATTTTCTATCCTTGTATTTTCGCGCCGTTTTATTTTTAGAAAGGATGATCCCATGTTTAAACGATTGACGCCATTGGAACCTGCCGCCGAGCAGGTTTGCGATCAAAGCTCGATTCCTCCCCTTATTTTTCAACTTCCCCCCGCTAAGGGCCGGGAAGTCCTTGAGAGAATTCAGGATTCTCCGGTACACAAATGCCCCGCCGCGATTTCTTCCTGCTGTGTGGACACCGGCAAATGGGGGGAAATCACGGTATATTTCATTTCGCCGGAAGAAATTTGTCCATCAACCAACGTTATCTTTTTTATCCACGGGGCAGGCTGGGTATTCGGCAGCCTGCATACTCATGAAAAGCTGGTTCGGGAGCTGTCGGCCCGAACCAATTCCGTGGTGGTTTTTCCCGAGTACTCCCTCTCACCGGAAGCCAAATATCCCACCGCCATTGAACAGTGTTATGCGACGCTGTGTATGCTGCCCCGTCTTTTGGAACAACAGAATCTGAATGTACGTCTTACTACCCTTACCGTAGCCGGAGACAGCGTGGGCGGAAATATGGCCACCGTGATGACTATTCTTGCCTCCATGCGCCATGGACCCAAAATCCACAAACAATTGCTGTATTATCCAGTCACCAACGCCTGTTTTAATACCTGTTCCTACCGCCAGTTCGCCGTCAACTACTATCTGTACCGCGCGGGAATGCAGTGGTTCTGGGACCAATATACCGCCTGCAATCGAGAACGCTGCCAGATTACCGCCTCTCCCTTATGCGCCGCCGTAGAACAGTTGAAAGGACTGCCGCCGGCTATGATCCTTAACGGCCAGGCCGATGTTCTTCGGGATGAAGGAGAGGCCTATGCGGAAAAGCTGCGTAAAGCGGGCGTTTCGGTGACTCAAATGCGGTTTCAAGCCATCATCCACGACTTTGTGATGCTCAATTCCCTGGACCAGACCAACGCCTGCCGCGCCGCCATGGACGCCTCCACCGAATGGATCAACCGGAAAAACCAGGAAGTATGCCGCTGCGATAGCTAAGAGTATGCTCTGGGAATTGAAAAGCCTTTGACGAACCGGCAAACGATGCGCGGCCATTCTTGCGCAGACCGGCGCGGCGCGCTATGACGGAACCCAAGCAACCCAATCTTAAGGGGATGAGGGGATAGAAATACGGATGGCTAGTGTTTCCGACAGTGACGAGCTGCAAAATATTTACGCCCAATACATCCACAGTCCAATTGCCTTTAAGGATTCACTCATCAAAACAAGCGTTCGTCCACCGAAATCATACTCCAGGAATATCCCTAGCTTGTTTATACACAGAATGGGCAAGTCTTGGGAGATTCCTATGCTCATAAGTATATGGAGCGGGAAGCCTGTCTACGGAACGGTGCATAGTCCATCGATCTGGATACACGGTTGCACGCTCAGGGCATTGGAAAACGGCTGTTCTCCCTTTTGACGGAGATTCTCCTGCTGCAAGAGGTCAGGTATGTCTATGTGGGCATCACCCCCCCCCCGACCAGCAAACGCGAGAAATGGATAGAACAAAATTCTGACTCGCTTCCCGCTCCAGCCAAAAAGGAGACTCCTTCAGCAGTTTTTAAACGTGGATCCTATCAACAGACGGCCGGCTAATTTTCCATTACAAAAGGCAACGCCGCGCGAAAGCCATTCGCGCGGCGTTGCTTTTTTATACTCCCGAAGAGAATCAGCCTTTATTTAGATGATGAGGTACATCAGCGCCAGCACCAAACCGGTATCCGCCTCCTCATTGACCAAAAGCAAAATGAGCAATAAAATTAGTATGCGTTCGCTGTCGCTCATCAGCGCTTCAAAAATATTGGCCATTTCACCGTTTCCAGACGGCGGGGCGGGCGGATGACTCGGATTTGGGCGGCGTTCCTCTTCCCTCTCTTTTGGGTGATGAGGATTCTGGTGTTCCGGCGAATGCGGAGGGACCTTAGAAGGCCCGCCTACAAAAAACTCCGGCCTGCGCTGGGGATGAACCGCCGGCTCCGGCGGATGCGGAGGAGCCGACGGCGCACGCGCGCGCGACTGCATTTCCTGCACCCGGCGTACCGCCTCTTGCTGTAGCCTTTTCATCTCCTCGGGATTTTGATTGTTGCTCATTTTCTTTCCACCTCGCACCGATTTCCATGAAACAAACGTCGATTCGGCTTTTTATTAGATTCGCCTCACGGCCTTTTTGTTATTACAGAATTCCCGTGTTCTTCAAAAGCGGAAGAATTCGGATCATCTGCATCATTTTGATGGATTGATCCAGCTTCTGCTGCCGCTTTGCTCCCAACATGGGTCTTAATGCGTGCAGCAGGCGGGTGCTGTTGTCGTCCTGTTTCATGGAAGAGAACAGGGGGGCCAGCTTCATAACGGTCTGCAATGTGTCGGCGGAAAGCATAGAACCAAGATCCGGCGCACTATTTTGGTTGATCTCCGGCTCCGGCTGGGGAGCCATGGGAGATTGACCAAGCAGACCGGATAACCCTTTTATTTTTTCCAGGCTTTCAGGATTATTGAGCAATTCGGATATCTTGCCTGCCAGGTCATCCATCTATTATTTCCCCTCTAGTAATTTTTTCAGAAGCATCTGGGCCTGCGGCGTGGCCAACAGCTTTTCCTGCGCGTTTTTATCGGACAGGACCTTTTGTACCTTTTGGGCGTCCTCCGGCTTTAAGCCGCTCATCACTTGGGATACGTCGCCCTTTTGCGCGGAGGAACGCAGCTTGTCGGGATTGGTTCCCAATTTTTGGGATAATTGCCGCAACAGTTCATCCAATTGCTGGTTGTTATTGTGGTTGTTATTCTGCATTTTTATCACCTCCTCTTCCATATTATGAAAAGACCGCGATAAGTATGAAAATTTTTCTTTGATATTTTCTCAATTAGACATTATTATGATTTACAAATCCAACGTCTACTGCTATAATAGATGAGAAATCTAAAAATAATTTTATCGGATTCTATGAATTTGGAAAGGGGCAATTGTCATGAAAAAATTTCTCAGCTTGATTGCTGTTCTGGCTCTGGTGGCAGTAACCGCTGTTTCCGCTTTCGCAGCCGGGATCAACGCAGACGAAAAAAGAGTTTTGGATACCATTAAGGCCGGCGTTACCGTTGGCGGCAAAAACGTAACGGTTCCCGACAATTATTTGGTCCAGGCTGAAAACTATCTCAATACCATTGATTTGACCGCTGAACAGGCCGACCAGGTTCTCGCCGCGGTGGAAGAAGCCAAAGCCTATGTGCTGGCAAACAACATCACCTCTGTGGATTCCATGTCCAACGCTCAGCGTCAGGCCATCCTGGCATATGCCCAGAAGGCTGCCAGCGTAGTGGGGCTGAAAGTTACCATCACCGGCGACAAGCAGGTTGTGATTACCGACGCTACCGGCAAGATCGTGGCCACGTTTGAGGCGGCCATAAAGGTAACTGGCGGACAAGCGGATTTTACCAACGCCATTGTGATCGCTGTTGCGGTACTGGGTGTGTTGAGCGCCGCTGTGTTTGCTACCCGTAAATTCCACTTGGTAAAGGAATAATCCATGAAGCATAAGCATCATCGAGACGGTTATCGGAAGAATTTTATCATTCTTCCGATAACGTTTTTCATTTTAGGGTTTTTTGTTTTGTATCTGGCCGCCTCACCTATTTTACGACCTATGGCCGATGTGGCGGGATTACTCTTTTTGGACGAGCGAAGGCCGGTAAACGACGGATTTGACAGTATTTTCCATGTGAGCAGCGCCTTGCCCGCTCCCGAGCCTTCCGTGGACGACCCCAACACCATCAAGGCCAGCACGTTCACCTTTCCCTCCTACGGCACCCATTTTGGGCAGATTTCCATTGAGGGCACCTCGGTGGACGCCCCTCTCTTTTTTGGAGATGGAAAGGCTCAACTGAAACAGGGCGCATGCGTTTATAACGGCAGTCACATCCCCGGTTATGGAAAAACGGTGCTCATTTCCGCGCACAACAACACCTGGTTTCACGATTTGGGAAGCGCTCAGATTGGAAGCATCATTACCATTAACACCAATTACGGCAGCTATACCTATGAAGTTACCGCAACCAAGATTTCGCCGGACGGCTCCGACTACGATTTAAGCGCCCAGGAGGAAAATTTGATTCTTTACACCTGCTATCCCTTCGATACCTTGGGACTAACTCCTCAGCGCTATTTTGTGTATGCCAAGTATGTCTCTGGCCCTTTAATCAGTATCTACGAATAGGAGCTGCCATATGAACCGTAAAACCCAATCAAGAATCCGGTTTGCCGTATGTAGCGTACTTTCTTTCTTTATCTGTATGTTCTGCTTTCTACTGCTATGCGTCACCGTTGCTCAATCCACTTTGCTCAACGAGCGCTTCTTTTTGGAGCAAGTCGCCTCTTCCGATTATTACGCTAAGCTTTCTGAAGAAATTAAGCAGGAGTTTGTCTCGTATGGATCTGCAAGCGGTGTGGATGCGAATCATTTTGATTATGTGTTTTCGGAAATTCTACCGCCCACTCAGATTCAGCAGGATGTGGAAACTTCGGTGCATCAGGTGTTTACCGGCACGGTGACAGCCCTTGAATATTCCCATCTGACCGAGCAATTGGAGCAATCCTTTTATCAGTATGCCAGGCAAAAGGGAATGGAAATCAGCGATGAAAGCGCGGTACAATATTTGGCCAAGACTTGCATTGCCACCTATTCCGACTATGTAAACCTTCCTTATGCAGGGCAGATCTCCAACTTAATTATCAATTACGGCAAGCCCATCCAGTTTGTTTCCTTTGTGTTGTTGGCGCTGTGCCTTGCTTTGGCCGCGTTTATTTTTGTAATCAATCGGTGGAAGCATCGGGCGCTTCGGTTTTACATCTTTGCCCTATCCGGCAGTCTGTTGATGACCATAGCCGTACCAATCGCCGCTTTATTGACCAACAAAATCGATAAAGTTTCCATCGCCTCTCCCGCGCTGTACGACTTTGCCGTCACCTATTTATATGGATTTCTCCATTACTTTTTCTTTGGCGCGTTCTGTCTGGCCGTCATTCTCACCATTTTAGGAATGGTGTTCGCCCATCTTAAGCGCAAGGCGGAATCGAAAGAATCATTCTTTTAACGGAAATGCCTCACGGGGGCCTTGCTGTTTTTGAGCAAGAGCCCTCTTTTTTATTTTATGATTGAATGGAGGATGACCCTTGAGAATTTTAGTGGTTTCCGATACCCATAAGGACTCTTTCGCCCTCAGCCAAGCGGTGTTGCAACAGCCAAAAGCGGAAGTAATTCTCCACTTAGGAGATGGTCAGGAGGAAGCGGATGAGATCAAAATGAAGTTTCCGGACCGGATGGTGGTTGCGGTACGGGGCAACTGCGATTGGGCCAGCTCGCTTCCCGCGACCGAAGAGCTGCGCTTGGAGGGAACACGCATCTTTCTCACCCACGGGCATCTGTATCAGGTTAAAATGGGGTATTACTCCATCTATTGCGCCGCCAGGGAGCGAAAGGCCAATCTATTGCTGTTTGGACATACCCACACTCCTTATCAGGATTATGACGACGGATTGTATGTACTGAATCCCGGAAGCCTGCATGGCACTGGCGGCACCTATGGCATCGTGGACCTCACTCCCGCCGGTATTGTCACAAATATTCTTACACTACGTTAACTGGGGCTCTTCCCTTTCACGGATTTTTTTTGATGCAAGCTTTCATGTGGATTTCTGTTTTTTCCGGCGATTTCATGAAAAGCTCCCCCGCGATATGTGAAAAATCGCGGGGAAGCTTTTCTATTCGATTCCTATTAAGGATACTCCTGAACGGAATGACCTCGCGGATAGGAACGCGGAAAATTTCATCGAGATGTTCTATGTTTACACACTGCATTCTTGATTAAGCTGCCGGAAAGGTAATAACAAAACGGGTAAAAACGGCCGGCTGGGAAACCGCCTCAATTTGTAATCCCAGCTTATCGCACAGCCGTTTGCACAAGTAAAGACCAATCCCTGTGGAGCGTTCTCCGTTTCTTCCGTTTTGGCCGGTGAACCCCTTCTCAAACACCCGAGGCAAATCGCTTTCACGGATTCCAATTCCGTTGTCCTCCACCGTGAGGTTCACCCGATCTTGCTCCCTATTTGCCGTAATTGTGACTGCGGGCCCCTGTTCCCGGCGATATTTCACCGCGTTCACCAACAATTGGTTGAGAATGAATTCCACCCACTTGCTGTCCGCCAGCACATGGAAGTCCAAATCCTCCAGGCGTAAGGACACTCCGTTTTGTATCATCAGGCGCTTGTTATGAACAATGGAACCATGCACCACGTCTTTGAGAGAAATCCGTTTGATGAGGTAATCATTTTCCACATTCTCACTGCGTGCGTAAAAAAGGGCCTGCTCCACATAATTATCCGTCTTTTCCAGTTCAGAAAGAATCCGCCGCGTAACATCCGTTTTGTTGTTTTCGCAGGTGAGCTGAATAGCCGCGATCGGGGTTTTGATCTCATGAACCCATTGTTCCACGTATTCTTTATATTCCCTGCGCTCATGCCGGATGGAGGTAATGGTCTCCATCATGGACTTGTTCGCCAGTTTGAGAAGCTGATAATACTGCTGGTCTTCCGCATGGACCGGTTTTTCCATCACCTCGGTAATCAGATACTTCTGTTCCAGAGAACGCGCAGTGGAAAGCAGACGGTCGAAATATCGTTTGCGGTCCCAAAAGGTCTTGCACAGATATCCGGCCAGCACCAACACCCATAAAAGCGCCACCAGCAAAACCTCCCCCGCGCTGTTCCCCAGCAGGGCAAGATAACCGCAAAGAGCCAGGACGCAAAACACCTGAAGGATGATTACCATCATCCGGTCTTTGAGAAAAGAACTCCATTTCATATTAAATATCCCCGTCCCCGCTTGGTCACAATGAATCCGCTGACGCCCAAATGCTCCAGCTTGGCCCGTATACGGGTAATATTGACGCTAAGGGTATTGTCATCCACATACATCTCGTTGTCCCACAGATATTCGATGATATCGCCCCGAGAAACAATCTTCCCCTTATTGACAAACAGATAGTGCAGAATCTTCATTTCATTTTTGGTTAGTTCTTCGCTTTTCCCCTCATATTCCAGCTTACCTGCCGCGGTATGAAGGGAGACGCCCTTATGAGTGATTCCCTCTGTTTCCGTTTCAGGGTAAGCGCGTTTGAGCAGGGAAGCCACTCTGGCCAGCAGAATGGAGGTGTTGTACGGCTTGGCAATAAAGTCATCCCCGCCCAAAGTGATGCTGTTGAGCTCGTCCATATCGGTGTTGCGGCTGGTGACGAAAATAATAGGGATTTTGGTGAATCCTCGAATCTGGGAGCACAAATGGAACCCGTCTTCTCCACCAGGCAGATTGATATCCAGCAAAATCAAGTGAGGAGCGTCTGTTTGGACCCGCCGCACCACCCGATCCGACTCGCCGCACACACTCACCTGATATCCGTGATTCCGCAATAACAGCGCGAGCTCCTCCCGAATATTCTCATCGTCCTCCACCACCAAAACATGAAACATACCGTTCCCTCCATTCTTGGGATTGTTTTGTTCCATTATACCATAGCAGCCATCTATTTTGAATTCCCTTCTCAGGTTCTAGGATGATCCAGAAGCCTGTGTGGTCAGAGCGTTATTTCAAACAAAGTTCGTGCATATCGTTGTCATCATGTAAATCGGAGCGCCCTCTCCGACCGCCAAATCCAGCGGGAGTGGATTCACAGCGGAAATGCAACATATACCCCGGAGCGGATGGTTCCATTTTCATTATAAGAATCGAAGGGTTTTAACCGTTGCATTTTTGCATCCGTCAACCATAGAAAACCGGACGCGGAAAGAATCCGCGTCCGGTCCTGTGGGCTATATGGAAATACTATCTGGTCCGAACCGCATGGCACGGGCCCTCGTGATTGGAACTGATTTCTGAAATCGCCTCGGCGATCTCCGGACCGGCATGCCGCCGGGCGATATCCGCCAAACTCACCATTCCGTCAATGTATCCTTCCCGTAGTACAGGCAATCTTCTCACCTGCTCTGCCGCCATCATCTGTACGGCATCATGTACCGTCTGTTCCGGAGTGATATAGGCCACTTCCCGTGTCATCATATCGGACGCCTTCACGGCGTTGGGATCCTTCCCCTGGGCGACGCACCCCAAAACGATATCCCGGTCGGTGAGAATTCCCTTGAGTTCCCCGCCGGAAACCACCGGCACCGCCCCGATGTTATTTTCTTTCATCAGACGAGCGGCCTCCTGCGCGGTATCGCTGGGAAGAACCGCGATGATATTTTTGCTCATGACATCTTTCACTGTTTCCTGCAAATTAGCACCTCCTACTCTTTAGCCATAGCATTGCCGTATACTACATAAAATATGCACGCGAATTCTTTGTTTAAACCGCATGACAAAGCGGCGAAAACATGGTAGGATAGAGTCGTTTCCGCATAATTAGCACTTGGCAATTCCGTCGGCTTTGCTATCAACGGGTTGAGCCGCGGCAAAGCAAATCCCATTGGACGCTCATAGGGAGAAATAACAGAAATCAAGGAGTAACCATGAAAGAAAACAAATACGATAACAATATTTTTTTTGAAAAGTATAGTCAAATGGAACGCTCAAAGGAGGGACTGGCTGCCGCCGGTGAGTGGGAAACCTTAAAAACCATACTGCCCGATTTGAAAGGAACGCGTATGCTTGATCTGGGCTGCGGCTATGGCTGGCACTGCATCTACGCCATGGAACAGGGAGCCTGCTCTGCGGTGGGCATTGATATCTCCCATAAAATGCTGGATGTGGCCCGCAGCAAGACGAAATTCCCCCAGGTTTCCTATCAATGCGTTGCCATAGAAGAGATGGATTTTCCTGCGGAGAGTTTCGATATTGTGCTAAGTTCCCTGGCGCTGCACTATATTTCCTCCTTCGATCCTGTCGTCAAAAAGGTGAATACTTACCTCAAACCGGGCGGTTCCTTCGTCTTTTCGGTGGAACATCCGATCTTTACCTCCTATGGACCTCAGGACTGGTATTATGGGGAAACCGGGGAGATCCTTCATTTTCCTGTGGACAACTACTACTATGAAGGAAAGCGGGTTGCCAATTTTTTGGGAGAAAACGTGATTAAATATCACAGAACTTTAACCACTTATCTCGGCACGCTGCTGGACAACGGGTTTACCTTGAACCATGTGGTAGAGCCTCAGCCTCCCTCCCATCTTATGGATTCCGTGCCCGGTATGAAGGACGAAATGCGCCGTCCCATGATGCTCATTGTATCGGCTGTAAAGCGATAAACACGCGCTGTATCCAAGGAGACACGTTCACGGATCCGGGATCGGGTCTCACAGTTGGTTCCATTGCCTTTTTCTTGTTTCTTTGCCATAACAATCCCCCTGATGTGGTTTTATTTTCCTACATCAGGGGGTGTTTGTCTATGGTCTGTTTTTTTACTGGTTCGGTTCAATGGCTTGGGCGGCGTTTTGCCCTCTATCTAACGATGGCGTTACGGATTGCTTTTCCTCTCGTTTCTCTCCAAAAGCCGCAAATTGCGCTCCAATACCGACGGAGGACGCCAACAAAAGGCCCGGCCTTCTAACGAGCCGACCTGCCCCAGACGGACGACCGGTAGCAAATCGCGCTGGAACGCCTCCATTCCCCGGCGCTTCACGCCGCGGTTCATTGGGCAATGCTCCTGGCACAGATCGCATCCCCAAACGAGCGTTCCCTTTTGAATCAAGGCTTCTTCCTTTTCGGAGAGCGCCCCCTTCTTTTGAGTGAGATGAGAAAGGCACTGCTCCCGATGAAACCCGGACGATTGCAGCGCCTGAGAGGGACAGGATTTGATACAGGCTCCGCAATGAAGACAACCGGACGCCTCCCGATGAATCTCGGGCAGAAACAGGTCGGTTACCAGCTCGCCGATGAAAACCCAGCTGCCGTATTCCGGATGGATCAACAGCCCGTGATCCCCGACGCAGCCCAGCCCGCAAACAGACGCGGCATACACCTCAGGAATGGGGGAATTATCCGCAAAAGCAACAAAGGAATGTTCCGGAAAGGTCTTCCTCAGCCGCTGCGCCACCCGTTCCAGCAGGGGCAATACGATGGCGTGGTAATCTGGGGGAACCGCGTAACGGGATACATTGCGGCGGGCTACCGGCGATCGATAGGGAAACAAGGCGCACAACACAGTACAAGCCTCTTTGGGCAATTTGGATCGGTTGCGGCAGGGCAGCAACATATCTTTTATCATGTCAAAACCGCACCATCCCCAAAGCTCGACCCCCTCCTGGTAAAACGCTTCTGCAATCCATTGAGCGCGCATCTCTGTCCCCTTCTTTCAACATGTATGCGGGGCCGCCCCTTTCCCGATTGCTCCGGACGATAGCCGCCTTTGCCGCTTATTATAAATATTTTATCACATAATTCGGAGCCTTTACAAGAAACACTGCTCATGCTATACTATTCCCACATTCACTCTACCTTTTATATATCGCTATATTTTACTGAGACAACCCAAAATTCAGCGGTTTTTCCGGTTACAACAACATAAGGGAGTTTATCATGAAAAAGGATAAAAAGGAAAAGAAAGACAAAAAGGAAAAAAAGCAGGCCGTTCCCGTCAAAGAGGAAAAGGCCGCCGTGCCGCCTCTTACATCTGCGCCCGACGCAGACCCGCTGGCCTATGCCCTTACTTTGGTGGGAGGCAAATGGAAGCTTCGTATTCTGTGGGCGCTCTCTATGAAGCAGGGCCGCCGGTATGGGGATATCAAGCGGGATGTGTCTGAAATCACAGATATGATGCTTAGTCAAAGCCTGCGGGAGCTCAATGCAGACGGGTTAATTGACCGCGCTCAATTTCAGGAGATTCCTCCCCGGGTGGAATACAGCCTGACGGACGAGGGAAAATCCCTTCTTCCCATTTTAAGCGATTTACGGGATTGGGCTGTGAAACGGCGCAAGGGAAATCATTGATCTCCGCGAGCGGATAAACGTATTGTTTCGTTTTAATCATAGGACGTCACGTCCTGGATGGGAGGCATCAACAATGGGTAAGGATATTTTTACAGCGCCGTACGACTGGCAACATCCTCCATGTACTCTCACCCCGGAAGAGGAAAATCTGATCCAGCTGTTTCGACGACTTAGTAAAGAGGAGCAGCAGCAAATGCTGGATTGTCTGCGGGATCAGAATCGCTAGCCCGGGAATCCTTCCTTCTAATAAACCGAGTGTGTCCGCGCCTTTTTCGGGATCGCACTCCTCGCTTCATGTTTCCGGCCGCCTGGCATGCGGTAAAAGGCAATTACTTTTCTCAGGAAAAAGATACGGTGATGGAAATTGCGGTTGCTATGAGAAAAACAGTGTCACACTTGAAGCCTTGTCCACATAGAATATACAGACGTTAGCTTGTACCGGCTTCCCCCGGAACAGCCGGCGTCCTCCAATCTCCCCGCCGGAGGATTGGATGCAAGAGCAGCAGCTCCTTCTATCCCCGGGAGAATCCCGCCATAAGATTCTCCTCCTCCTTTCCGCCGCGGGGGCGGCTATCCGTCAGTGATCCCGCCCCCCGCTGTGCGGAAGATTCAAAAATACAAACGCGCCCGCATCGTTCGCTAACATCCCTGGGGCATCCGGTCTCCTTGCCAGCAAGGAATGGGTTTGCGTTTCCGTATCCGGCAAACCAGGGACCATATTGCCCGGTCATACCCCGCCGCGGCATACGGCGTCCCTCATTTGCTTTCTTCTTCTCCTTTCTCATCCGTTGCGTGGAAGGCGCACGGCTTTAATAAAAGCCGTGCGCCTTCCTTTCTTTTTTATAAAATATCGTTCGCACGTTCTTTTTATACGGCGACTTCTTTTTCGGATATTTGGTGGGGATTGGGAAAAAATACGGTAGATCCATGAAAATCGTTACGGAGGTTTACATTCATGAGCGATAAAACAAACACCCGCAAAAACGTGCGGATTATCAGCTTCGCCTTAGCCGCCTGTATCATCTTTGGAGGCGCCACCTACAGCGGATATGCCTTGGCCAACCGCTATCGCACCAGCCTGGAATACACCTATCAACGGGCGCTCAATGACCTTTCGGATTATGTATCCAATCTGGAGACTACGCTCACCAAAGGGATTTACGCCAATACCGCGCCCCAGCAATACGGCATTTCAGCCAAGCTGCTCCGGGATGCAGGGGGCGCGAAAACCGCCTTGGGACAACTCCCATTGTCCGACGTGGAACTGGACAACGTGAATAAATTCATCTCTCAAGTGGGGGATTTCGCATCCTATCTCTCCACCAAGCTGTCCAAAGGGGAGGCCATCACCCAAGAGGAGTTCGATAATCTGCAAAAGCTAGGCAACTACGCGAAAATCCTCAACCTGGACTTGCGGGATATGCAGGCCCGGTTCGACGATGGAACCATGGAAATCGGCCAAGCCGTCACGGTGATGGGAAACCTCTCTCAGGAAACCGAAAATCAAAAGGAACCCTATTTCAACAGCGGCTTTCATGAGATGAACGAGGGCTTTACCGATTATCCCACTCTCATCTATGACGGTCCCTTCTCCGACCATATCACCCGTATGAAATCCAAAATGCTGGAAGGATCGGATTCGGTATCGGAGTCCGACGCCAAGAACATCGCTTCGGAATTTGTGGGAACAAGTTCGGAACAAATGAACGCCACCGAGGCCAGCGCCGGGAATCTTCCTGTCTACAATTTCTCCGGAGAGCAATACGCCATAGCGGTAACCCGTGCGGGGGGAATGGTGGCCTATATGATTAATACCCGGGAAATCGGGGAGCCCGCCATGGAATTTGGACAGGCCGCGGGCAAGGCGCAGGAATATCTGAAACATCACGGGATGGATCAGATGAAAGAGAGCTATTATGTTACGGCAAACGGCGTGTGTACCATCAACTACGCATACCAACAGGACGGCGTGGTATATTACAGCGATCTTGTAAAGGTGGGCGTGGCGTTGGATACCGGCGAGGTGGTCAGTTACAACGCCACCGGTTATCTGATGAATCATACCAAGCGAGATCTGCCCGGCGACATTCTGTCGGTGGAAAAGGCGCGTCAGTCGGTAAGTCCAAAGCTCACCATTGAAAAGGAAGGGTTGGCTATGACGCCCACAGCCGGTCTCAACGAGGTATTGTGCTATGAATTCCAATGCGTCTCGGAATCCGGAGACAAGGTGATGGTTTATATAAACGCCCAAACCGGGTTGGAGGAGCAAATTTTCATTCTTCTGATGACTGACGGGGGCGTCCTTGTGATGTGAACAGGCGTGGGCTGACCGGCTCGTCTATGGATTCGGCTTTTGGATGCCCTTTCCCGTTTCTGTCTGCGCGGACTGCTGCAATCGGACCGCGCAGACATTTTTTATATCAATCGCATTGTGAAATTCCATCTCAAATCACAAAAACCGCACATTCCGTCCAGCTTTTCCGGGATGGACCGGCGGTTTTGATTTGGCGCAACACAGAAGGAGAGTCCCATGGTTTGACAACTGACAGGCCAACGATTACAATAAAGACGATTGGCATTCTTGTTGTCTTTCGCCTGAATGCCGCTTGCGTTTTGCGCGGATTTCAGCGCTTCTTTTGTTAAATGATTCGAATATAAACGCGTTTATCCCGCTTGATCCATGGCGCACAGACTTTGATTGCCGCCTGCGGCCCACAATAAAACCGCGGCATGGAAGGCGCCGAGATACCAACCTAGAAGGGAGCGCTTCTTTATGGCGATTGGCCTTTACATACATGTACCCTTTTGCGACGCAAAGTGCCCTTACTGTGACTTTTATTCCTTACCGGCCGACTTTGCCCGGATGGACGCATATGTCGAGAGGGTATGCGGCGAGTTGGCCCGCTGGGGCGGGCGCGGCCAAGCCCTTTCGGTCGACACCCTGTATTTTGGAGGCGGAACTCCCAGTCTGTTGGGGGAACGGCGGCTTGCAAGACTCGTCGAAGCGGCCGGGCGTTCTTTTTCTTTTTGTTCTCCGGAAATAACCGTGGAGATCAACCCTACCCGAGGGAAAGGTCTGGACTTTTCTCAGCTGCGCCGCTGCGGGATCAACCGACTCTCCATCGGTCTGCAATCTTCCGATCCCAAAGAGCTTAACCGGCTGGGACGGAGGCACTCCGCCCAGGACGCTGCAAAAGCGGTGGAAAAGGCCAGACAGGCGGGCTTTGATAACCTCTCCCTGGATTTGATGCTGGCGGTACCCGGACAAACCGCGCAAAGTCTGGAAGAATCCGTTCATTTCTGCTCCGGATTGGGCGTCGAGCATATCTCCGCCTACCTGCTAAAGGTGGAACCGGGAACGCCTTATGCCGCCCGTAGGGAGACTCTTTCCTTGATGGACGAGGACGAGGAGGCCGATCAGTATCTTCTGGCCTGTTCCCTGTTGGAAAAGGAAGGGTACCGGCAGTATGAGATCTCCAACTTTTCCCGTCCCGGGCGGGAAAGCCGCCATAATCTAAAGTATTGGAACGGCGAGGAATATTTGGGAATCGGGCCTTCGGCTCACTCCTTTTTCGGCGGCAAGCGGTTTTACTGTCCTCGGGATCTTTCCGGGTTTCTCTCCGGGCCCCGCTATTTGGCAGACGGTGAGGGCGGCAAAGAGGAGGAGTATGTCATGCTCCGGCTCCGGCTCACCGAAGGCTTGCGGGAGAATCTTTACCAGAAACGGTTCGGGCATCCCATTCCTCAGAGCTACCGCATCCGGGCGGCAAAGTATCAGAGCGCGGGTCTGACCCAATGCGATAGCAGGGGCCTCCGGCTGACCCGGAAGGGTTTTTTATTATCCAATCCTTTGATTGGGGAAATCCTACTGGGAGGGAACCAATAGTTTTTCTCTCCCTTGGCAAATCTGCATTCCAAATCGGCGGCGGTTGGGATCTTTGCTGACGGCGCGCCGGACCTCTCCAGCATTTGCCTATGGTATCCATATTTTTGATGCGATCCATAGCAGTTGGAATCACCGGTCGGTATCAGAACGTATTGCGGACGGCCTTTACTCCCAGGCCTGTGGTTTCCCCATGCTGAAAATCTCACGGAAAGGACGAATGTATGAAACTTCTCATCGACGCGGACGGCTGTCCTGTGGTAGACATTGCACGAAAGGAAGCCGCCCGTTTTGGCATAGAAACCATCATTTTATGCGATACCTCTCATGTATTTCAGCGGGAGGGCGCGCGTACCATTACGGTTTCAAAGGGAGCGGACAGTGTGGATTTCGCCTTGGTGAATCTGCTTTCTCCGGGAGATCTGGTCATCACGCAGGATTACGGATTGGCGGCCATGTGCCTGGCGCGGAAGGCCTTACCCATCAGTCAGAACGGGATGGTTTACAACGATGAAAACATAGATTCCTTACTGATGGCCCGACATCTTGCGCAGAAAATCCGACGGGCAGGCGGCCGACTTCGCGGAAACTCCAAACGAACGCCGGAGCAGGACTTGGCTTTTCGGGAAACGCTGGAACGGTGCATCCGGCAGGGCTTAAACAAAGAAGAGGCGTGACCCTCCTTATGGGGTTACGCCTCTTCTTTGTTGTCGGGATTCTCTTTTATTCAGCAAATCTATGCAGCAAAATCCAAGGGCCATCCTAGGACAGGCCGCGTTTCCGTCGTTTTACAGCCATTCATTCGCGGCCTACTCGTCCGCATACCGCTCCATTTCCCGATAGAAAAACTGCTGCAATTGTTCCACAGAATGGGATAACGCCTCTACCTCGTCCTCGCTCAACCCTTTCACCGCCGCTTCGATCATGCGGCTGTGAAACTGTTCGTGCGCTTTGCAGGTGCTCTTGCCTTTCTCGGTCAGGCTGACATGGACAATGCGGCGGTCGCCAGCGTCCTTTTCTCTCACCACATATCCCTTGCATTCCAGTTTTTTGATGGCTGTAGTCAATGTGCTGATGGTCACCCCCAGCCGGTCGGCTACCTCGGACATGCGATCGTCCTCATGCCGTATGGCCACCAGCGTGTGAATTTCCGTCATCGTCAATTCCTTTTGGGTGGCCTTTTTTACCGCCAGCTCTTCCACCTCCAGGATCTCATGAAACAGCTCCACCAACATATGGTTAAGCTCTTCTGCCGCCTCGCGTCTATGCAAATCCTCATCCCCTTCTTCTCCTCCGGCTTTTTCCTCCTGTTAGTCCATTATACACATTCCCGCAAAGGAATCCAACCGTTCCCTTGGAATACTTACCGGCTTCTTGCTATTCTGTCAGGAATCTCCTATAATAGACACTATATGAAACCGGATCGGAGGCCTATACAACGTATGGAAATCAGGACAATACCGGCCGACATGGTGACAGACACTGTGAAACGGCTGTTTATGGATTGCAATTATGAGATCGGCTGCGATATCTCTCTGGCTCTTCAAAGGGCCAGGGAACAGGAGGAATCTCCGGTGGGACGGGAAGTGCTGTCCCAGTTGATGGAGAACAACCGGATCGCCGCGCAGGAACGCATTCCCATCTGCCAGGACACCGGCATGGCGGTACTCTTTGTGGAATATGGTGATCGTGTGGTCATCGAGGGGGGCAGCTTTCGCGACGCCGTGGAGGAAGGCGTGCGCCGGGCCTACCAGGAGGGATATCTGCGGAAATCGGTGGTATCCGACCCGGTGATCGACCGGATCAATACGGGCGACAACACCCCGGCCGTGATACATACCGAGATTGTCCCGGGAAATACCATCTCTTTTTTGGCCGGCGGCAAGGGCTTTGGCAGCGAAAACATGTCCGCGATTAAAATGCTGACCCCCTCTTATGGCCTTAAGGGGGTCAAGCAATTTATCCTGGATACGGTAGAAAGCGCCGGCCCGAACCCCTGTCCCCCTATCGTGGTGGGCGTGGGCATTGGAGGAACCTTTGAAAAGGCCGCCCAGCTGGCAAAGAAGGCCACCCTTCGCAGCATTGATACCAGCAATCCAGATCCCCGCTACGCGGCTCTGGAAACAGAACTGCTGGAACAGATCAACCGAATGGGCTTCGGCCCCGCCGGGTTGGGCGGCACTACCACCGCTTTAGGGGTGAACATCGAAACCTATCCCACCCATATTGCGGGAATGCCAGTGGCGGTAAACATCTGCTGTCATGCGGCCCGGCATAAAAGCGCCGTGATCTGACGCGCCTTGTTGCTCTGAAGCGTTTACGCTTTCAAACCTGCTGAAACAGGCGTGCCGGTCCCGGCGTCCAGGTGAATAAACTGCATCTCCTCCCCCCGCGCCTCCGGGAACAAATCATTCATCACCCTCTGCGCCTCCTGGAGCATCGCGCCGAACT
>JAAWNT010000004.1 GCA_022799115.1 Clostridiales bacterium
TTCCGACCGGAGGCACCAAGGATGCGGATGTAGCTCATCTGGTAGAGCGCCACCTTGCCAAGGTGGAGGTAGCGAGTTCGAGCCTCGTCATCCGCTCCAGAACAGCGGAAAGCTTTTGCTTTCCGCTGTTTTTCTTTGCATTATAGTAATCAATGGATAGGGAAGGAATGTCACAAATGGACGAAATCAGAGAAATTTACAACAGAGAGGTTTATGATCCTTTTTTGGAGTATTGCGAACGAAACAACTACCGCACCATGCGAGATCTTATCAGGTTCCCGTTTGGGCCCTTGGCGCTCAGCAAAGAGCTTTCGCCTGCGTTGCTTAATCGTGTGAAGACCACTTTTTATATGTATTTAAAAAAGCATCCCGAGATACTGCGTAAGGCAGCGCAGAAGCCGGCGGCGGACGCTGTGCAGCTTGAACCTGAGTTAAAACAGTATTTTGCTCAAAACGCCAATAAACTGATCCATATTACGGATATCATGAAAGCTCTGGGCAGCGGCTGCAAACGGGTGGATGTACAGCAAGTGCTGGAACAGGCCGTATGGTGCAAGGTAGTGGATAAAAGCACCTATTTCTATGCGCCGGAAAATTAAAGAGTTCTTTACGCTGCTTACCGATTGGTAAGCTTTTTTATTGTAAAGTGAAAATACCGGTAACCGCTTCCTAGAGAGCAGACTGACAATATATTGCAATATGATGGCTAGTCCCAGCTCATCAATACGAAGGGCGTAAAGGCGCTCATGTCAAAAAGCAGGAAGGCGCAAAGACTGTCTTGGCGCTTTCCTGCTTTTTCGTTTGTAAACAATGATTCAAATCATTGTTTACCGCTGTTGTGAATGCCCTTGTTCCTTTTCCGGCTTGGGGATTGTATACAAATCGGTATAGGATTCCGCCTGTGCCTCGTTGGTCGGCGGAGTAGGGATCAGTCCGGTGCATTCCATGGACGATGCGACGTTATCATACTCGTCGATTTCATCGATGGGTCTGGTTTGCAGCAGCTGTTTATTGATGATATCCATAATGATCTCCCTTCGAATCGCCAACATTGCGTAGCAGTCTGAGCTTCCTCAGACTGGATTAGTTTTTGGAGAGTTCTCTCGCTTATGCCAGAGATCCGTTGGCAGGTATTTCTTGACAAATTGAGCAAAATAAAAAAATAGAGAAAAAATTTTGGTTCAAAATCATTTTTTATATAAAGGCACTCAATAAAGACAAGAATAAATCCATCAAACGCAGACATAGAAAGTTCTTCGTTCGGCACGTTCTGTCTGAAAATGTTTTTACCTGCCTGGTGTGGAAGGGTTCACAATCGGGAGAAATTTCCATTATACTTGTGCAAAGAAAAGCCAATGTTTCATTTTCTCAAGATTTGGGATATAATAAACAAGAGGTGAAGCAAATGAATGTTGTTGTAGAAAGCAACCGTATCTATTATGAGGATGCCCAAGGTAAATTACTCGCGGAGGTAACCTTTCCGGATATCAGCTATCATGTGGTTAATATAAATCATACCTTTGTGGATGATTCTCTGAGAGGCCAGGGGATCGCTTCCAAGCTTCTGAAGGAAGCGGCTGAACAAATTCAAAAAAGTGGGAAAAAGGCGATCCCTACCTGTTCCTATGCGGTTAAATGGTTTGAAAAAAATCCGCAATATGCAGATATCCTGGAAACAAAGAGTCAAAATCAGCCGTAACCGGCAGAAATTATATGGATTGTATTGTCCAAAAGCGTGTGGATTTTACCAGATATATATCCCTTACTCCCGCCAATACTAATGTTGCCGGTCAAAAGAAGCGTGCGGACATATCGCATCCGGCGCAGGCAATCTTGACAGCAATGTACAGGGGGATTCGACAACATGATCCAAGAGAAGAAAAAAGAGGAAGAAAAACCCGCTTTACTCAAAGATGCTCCGGTACCGGTCATAAACGGGTCCGATCGATCCATCGTACGGCTTTCCGAAGATCAGATGAGAAATCTAGCGGCACATTTTGCAGATTCTTCCCAACATGAGATGTACTGAGCGCGGCATGTCCGCGCTCTTATTTTTTGCCCAATGAACGATAAAAGGCATGTTAGGCCCCTCTCAGGCAATACTAGGAAGTGATCGCCCTTGGAACGCCGCGCAGAGGGGTTCCGTTTCAAGAATTGATAGAATACCCATACCATAAGCTTTTATATAGGAGGAAATAACAATGGATCGACATTATCCCTTTACGCTTCAACCGCTGCCCTACAGCTATCATGAGCTGTCCCCCGGCTTAGACGAAGTTACACTGCAATTTCATCATGACAAACATCTGCAAACCTATGTGGATAACTTAAATAAGGCGTTGGAACCGCATCCCAAATTTCACGCCTGGACCCTGGAGGAGCTGCTGGTCAAGAACGAGGTTCTGCCGGAGGAAATCCGTCAACCGGTCAAAAACAACGCCGGCGGCGTATATAATCATGAAATGTATTTTCAATGTATGGGAAAAAATAGAGAATCTCAGCCGGAAGGCGCCCTTGCCGCGGCAATAACCGCAGATTTTGGATCCTTTGATGAGTTTAAAGAAAAATTCAAGCAAGAGGCCCTGAATCAATTTGGATCCGGATGGGCCTGGCTGATTCATGACGCGAAATGCGGGTTGCACATCATCCGGCTTCCCAACCAGGATACGCCACTTCCATACCATGTGTATCCCCTTCTGCTGGTGGATGTATGGGAGCATGCCTATTACTTGCAGTATCAAAACCGGCGGGCCGAATATCTAGATCATTGGTTTGAACTGGTAGATTGGAAAAAAGTCGGTAAAAAATACCACGATCATTGCGGTGTTTAGAAGGACAAGAGAACCCACAACGATAAAATAACCCGCCTCTCTCAATCGATGGCGGATCAAATCGACAATCTGAAGCGGAGCATGAAAAGCCAAACCGACCGCGGATGATAGATCATCCGCGACGATCCATGTGAAAAACGGTAGAATACGTTTTATCACGCCGCATCTGAATGAATTTCTGACGTTTTGGACGGCATGGAGGATGCCCGGTAGATGATTGGATAAATTTTTGAATCGAAAAAGAAGAAAAAGGATCGCCGTATTCATTATGGCGATCCTTTTTGACGGTATGTTTAAGCGGTAAAAGAAGGGTTTTGTTTCCCTATTCGTGCAGATATCCATAGATTGGATTGGCTTAGGCATTGTTTGAAAAAAGACAAAACGCCCAAATGGCGGGTCTTTTCCCGCCATACTGCGTTAAATTTCTTGCCATACGGACAGTAGGCCTGCGAAAATTTGCCTGGTCTGGCGAAAAAAATCCTCTCGCCCTTGGACATTTCGCTATTTATCAAACAAGGCTTAGCCGAATGCAGTAAAAATCAAAGGCGATCCGGCAGACTGTGCAGATATACTGCCAAAGCGTCGTTGCTGTATTCTAAAATCCTCATGGTCACACGCAGCGGTTGTCAGAGTGAAAATAAATCCATACTATGCTGCAAGATGAAAATATATGGGGCGTTTTTGCCAGGAAATTTTAAATACGCTAAAGACAAGAGCCAATCAATTTGTTATAATATTATTATTACTAAATATGATGGATTTGATTATAAATCTTTCTTATTTGTCAGTTAAAGGAGAAGGAGAGACATTGAAACACATATTTTACTACCAAACTTCCCTTGGCGAAATTGGAATTTCCGCAAATCAGGAAGGGATCACGGGGATCTTCTTGATGCGGGGAAGGCCCCTCGATACCGAAGACTGCCGGAAGGAAGAAACTCCTGTCATCCGTCAGGCCGCTCAGGAAATCACAGAATACCTTGAGAAAAAAAGGACGCGTTTTACCATACCTTTGAGTCTTCAAGGGACGGAGTTTCAAAAGAGGGTATGGAACGCTCTGCAAGAGATCCCCTATGGAGAAACCCGCAGTTATAAACAAATCGCAGAAGCGATTCAACAGCCAAACGCTTACCGCGCCGTTGGGATGGCCAATAATAAAAATCCAGTTTTGATTATCATACCGTGTCATCGAGTGATTGGGGCGCAAGGAAAACTGGTGGGTTACGCCGCCGGCGTAGATGTGAAACAATACCTTTTGAAGTTGGAACAAAACGGTTGAAAAAAGCGTAACCCATCATTAAAATTCCATAAAGGAAAAGAAAACGGAAAATGAACCAAGTGTTACGAATTTGTCCCAGGCAAGGGAGCATAACTGGAAGCAAAGGGATAAAAACAGCGAAAAATGAGTTTAATGGAATCCCTCTTTGCAAACGAAAGCGTACCTAAAAATTTCAGGCTTCTGAACCGAGAGGTTTCCTATAAAAAAATCCTCGCGGTAGTAATCCCCAATTCATGTTGCCCAAACAAAAGAGGAACCTGCCTTTATGAGCAGGTTCCTCTTTTATACTTCTTTCTGCCGTTTGATTACTTTCAAGCGGGAAAACTCTTCTCGGTCCTTTTCTTCCAGCGCCTCGGTGATAAACTTCACGGTTTCCTCAAAGCGGGGAATCATAATGTTTTTCAAAGCGTTAGCGCGTTTTTGGGTCTTTTTTATGGCGTCTGCCAGCCGATAAACGCTGTTTTCAATCTCAGCCAGATCAGCGGTCAGTTCCTTTACTTCGATAAAGCGAAGATAGGCTTCATCCAAAGCGGAATTGGTGCCGTATAAACCAAAAGGAATGTCGGCTTTATCCGGAGCATTGATGGAAACGATAGGGATTTCCACGCCCATAACGCTGCGATAGGAAAGAGTGAGCGAATCGTCCACCGGAACGGTTCCCGCCAACTCTTCGCAAATGCCCAAGGTGGTGTTGGCCTTTTGCAGGGCCATATAAGCGCGGCTGTAGGTGATGTCGATCTTATCCTGTATTTCCGAAGCCCGATCGATCAAGGTCATCATTTCCCGGATCAGGATATTGCGCTTTCGGTCCAACAGGTCAAAGCCCACCTTTGCCAGCTCTAAAGATTTTTTCGTAGTTATTAAATTGCCTTTGGTAGGCACAGCCTGAATGGCCATGGCGATTCCCCCTTAACGGATCTCCTGAGGTCTGTAATATTGATCCAGCAGCTTCTCGTCCACGCGATCCAGTTCCTCCCTGGGCAGGGTAGACAGCAGTTCCCAACCCAGATTGAGGCTCTGCTCCATGGTACGGTTTTCGTGAAAGCCCTGTGTGATGAATTTGGATTCAAACAGCCGTCCAAATTCTAGATATTTTTTGTCGGTAGGGGACAGCTCCTCTTCGCCGATGACCGATGCCAGGGAACGTGCGTCCATCACCTTGGCATAAGAGGCGAACAGCTGGTTGGACAGCGCCGAATGGTCGGCCCGGGTATAGCCCTCGCCGATGCCGTCCTTCATCAGACGGGACAAAGAGGGCAAAACGGATACCGGAGGATAAAGCCCGGAGCCCTCCAGCGTGCGGTCTAAGACAATCTGGCCCTCGGTGATGTAACCGGTCAAATCAGGAACCGGATGGGTGATGTCGTCGTTGGGCATGGTGAGAATAGGGATCTGCGTCACCGATCCATTTTTGCCCTTCACCATACCGGCACGCTCATACAAAGAGGCCAAATCGGAATAGAGATAGCCGGGAAATCCCTTTCTGCCGGGTATTTCCCCCTTGGAGGAACTGAATTCCCGAAGGGCCTCGGCATAAGAAGTCATATCGGTCATGATGACCAACACGTGCATATCTTTTTCAAAGGCCAGATACTCCGCAGCAGTAAGGGCGCAGCGGGGGGTCAGGGTTCTTTCGATGATAGGATCGTTGGACAGATTTAAGAACATAACCACCTTGTGCAGTACGCCGGACTGGTCGAAGCTGCGGCGAAAATAGTCTGCCACGTCGTTTTTCACGCCCATAGCGGCAAATACAATACAGAACTGACTGCCTTCGTCCTCGGCAATTTTGGCTTGCCGCACGATCTGCACCGCCAGCTCGTTGTGCTTCATACCTGACCCGGAAAAAATGGGAAGCTTCTGTCCGCGAATCAAGGTAATCAGTGTATCAATGGAAGAAATACCGGTGGAAATATAGTTTTTCGGATACACCCGGGATACTGGATTGATGGGAGTACCGTTGATATTCCTGCGTTCCTCGGGATAGATATCCCCAAGCCCGTCAATGGGCCGACCGGCCCCATCAAAGGTGCGCCCTAAAATTTCGGGGGATAGAGGAAGTTCCATAGGACGTCCTTTTAGACGTGTCCGGGTGTTATCCAGAGAGAGGGAGCGAGTGCCCTGAAATACCTGGACCACCACGCGCCTTCCCTCAATCTGCACGATTCTGCCCTGACGGGAGGCGCCGTCCTCCAGACGGATCTCCACAATTTCCTCAAAGGAAGCGTCGTCCACGTCGTCCAACACAATCAGGGAGCCGTTGATCTCCTTCACGCCAACATATTCAAGAATCATAACTGGTTTTGCTCCTTTCCAAAAGGATTACTTGGACTGGGGCGCCGGCAGCGTCGCCATCTTTTCATCAATCTCCTTGATATACTCGTCGAACAGCTCCAACCGGTTGTTGGGAATGTCGTATTTCATCTTGGTCAGCTTGTCAAACAATCCCAGCTCCGTAATATTGGAAATGGGGATGGCGGCTGAGATGAGCTGCTTGGCCCTATGATTTAAGTGAAGAATGGCCTTCATCATCAACTTCTGCTTTTCCAAAGGAACATAAGTATCATCGGCATGGAAGGCGTTCTGCTGCAAAAATCCAACGCGGATGACCCGGGCGATTTCGATAACCAGCTTCTGGTCGTCGGGAAGTACGTCGGAACCAATGAGCTTAACAATTTCCATCAATTGGCTTTCTTCGTGAAGGAGGGCGTTGATCTTTTGGCGGTATTTGATAAAATCAGCGCCGACATTTTCCTCGTACCAGGGGTCAAGGTCGGTAAAATACTCGCTGTAGCTGGACATCCAATTGATCGCGGGATAGTGCCGGGCATATGCCAACGCCTTATCCAGCGCCCAGAAGCAGCGGGTAAACCGTTTGGTGTTCTGGGTGACCGGCTCGGAGAAATCGGAACCCTGGGGGGAAACCGCGCCGATGATGGTAATGGATCCTTCTTTGCCGTTTAAGGTATCCACCCGACCGGCCCGCTCATAAAATTCAGACAGCCGGGAGGGGAGATAAGCGGGGAATCCTTCCTCTGCGGGCATCTCTTCCAAACGGCCGGAAATCTCTCGCAGCGCCTCCGCCCAGCGGGAAGTGGAGTCCGCCATGATGGCTACATGATAGCCCATGTCGCGATAATATTCCGCCAGGGTGATGCCGGTATATATAGACGCTTCACGGGCAGCCACCGGCATATTGGAGGTATTGGCGATTAGGGTGGTGCGGTCAGTCATGGGGCGGCCGGACTTGGGATCGATCAGTTCCGAGAATTCGTCCAGCACCTGACTCATTTCGTTGCCTCGTTCTCCACAGCCCACATACACGATGATATCGGCGTCGCACCACTTGGCCAGCTGATGCTGCGTCATGGTTTTGCCGGTGCCGAATCCGCCCGGAATGGCCGCTGTTCCTCCTTTGGAAATGGGAAACAGCGTGTCAATGACCCGCTGTCCGGTAATCAGGGGCACGGAAGCGGGCAGGCGCCCGGTTACCGGACGGGGGATGCGGATGGGCCATTTTTGGCATAGAGTGAGGGAATGCTCCTGTCCCTTGCTGTCCCGAATCGTGACCACCGTGTCGTTTAACCGATATTTTCCATTGGGGGCCGTCTTGACTACCTGGCCAGACATACGAGGAGGTACCATGCATTTGTGCGTAATAACCGTGGTTTCCGGGCACTCGGCGTAGACTGCTCCGGGGGTGAGCCGATCGCCTGCCTTCACGGTTACGGTGACGTCCCACAGCGTTTCCTCATCCAGCGCGGGTACGCTGGAGCCTCTGGAGATAAATGCGCCCGACTGCTTTTCGATGGCCTTTAACGGCCGCTCAATGCCGTCGAAGATGTTGTCGATAATTCCAGGACCCAATGTGACGTTCATGGGGCTTCCGGTGCCATAGACAGGCTCCCCGGGTTTTAACCCGGTGGTCTCCTCATAGACCTGGATGGTGGTCAGTTCATCGGTGATTCCAATGATCTCACCCACCAGGCGTTCCCTGCCCACATAGACCATTTCCATCATGGAGAAGGAGCGGGCGCCTTTGACGGTGACAACCGGGCCGTTGATCCCATAGATTACATTTTGTTTATCCAATTACGCTCATCTCCTTACACCACTTGCATGCCGCAGTTTTCAATAAACCATTCCCGCTGTTCCTCCAGCTTGGAATCCAGCGTCTCGTCGGCAATCAGCCCCATGGCGGCATTATAGCCTCGTATGCCGCCCAGCTTAATTTCATCCGTGGTTTTTATGGTGCAACTCTTGCCAAAGGCCGCCTGAACCCGAGAAGAAAGCGGGGAATCCTGCTCTCTGAGATAGAGGACTGTGCCGGGTTCGCTCAATAACCCGGCCATGCGGGTGGCGTACCGCTCCAGCAAAACGGGGTAATCCGCCGTTTCGGTTAATGTTAAAAGCGTTTGGGCGGCCTTCTGAAAAACCTCGTCGGCAATTCCCTGTCGTTTTTCGAAGAGCTCTCTGCGCTTTTCCATTCCCTTTCGTGATATCTCGCTGGAAATGGCGAGGCGCATTTGGGACATTTCCTTTTGGATCAGCACATACGCGTCGTTTAAGATCTCGGTTTCCGCTTTATCCAGCTCTTCTTTTTTGAACTGTTCCACTTCGGCTTGAATCTTATTGCGCTGTTCTTCTCCATATTTTGTAATTGCTTTTAAAAAGTTATTGGTTTTTTCGTTGTTCACAGGCACGACAAATTCCCTCCTGTTCTGCGGATTCTTCAAAAGAGGGCGCGGTATACGCGCCCTGACGGTATTAAATTTTGACGCCGATGGCGTCGCGCACATACTTGGTGATGGAATCCTTGGCGCGCCCGTTTCCGTGGCGATCGGGGATCTCCACAATGAGAGGACGCTGACGGTTGAGCTTAAGGTCGTAGACAAGTTCCGGGCAAAGTTTAACCAGACGTTCGGTCATCAAGATAACAGCCACATCCTCCATCTCCATGACTTCGCTGAGGGCGTTACGCACCTCTTCGTCCTCATGGACCAGCACGCCGTCGATTCCAGCCAGGCGCATGCCCACAATGGTATCAATGTTGTCGCTGATTAAGTAAAAATGCATGGATACGCCCTCCTTCCACAGCGCCATTTATTTAGGCGCTGATTTCAGATTAGAGAACCAGAATCAGGATGGAAATTAAAAGGCCGTAAAGCGCGATACCTTCGCCCAAAGCCACGAAAATCAGCGATTTACCGAAGTTTTTGGAATCCTCCGAGGTAGCGCCGATGGCGGCGGGAGCAGCGGCGGCAACGGCAATACCGCCGCCGATACCGGAAACGCCCATCGCTACGGCGGCCGCCATGCGCACCATGCCCTTGTCGGCATCTTGCGCGCCTGCATTGTCATTGGGAGCCTGGGCGGCGGCTAAGGTTTGGGGCGCCGTATCGTTATTTGAGGCGGCAGAGGCGATCATGGGGATTGCAAAGCAGGCCACGCATACCAGTGCGAAAGAGAGCATCTGAACGGCAACGGCTCTGCTGCGGCGAGCTCCTTTTTTCACTGCACGGATGGCCAGCACGACAGAAGCAATTAAGAACGCAACCGGTAAAAACAGCAGAAAATACATAAATGATTCCTCCAAATTCTTCATTTATCTGACCGCAAATGCGGAAAGAGACTTAAATTACTCTTTTTTGACGGAGACCGGCTGGAAGGGACGGCCGCCGCCCTCAAAGAAGCGGCTGAACATCTCGTAGAACTCCAGTCTGAGGGTTTGGATTCCCACCAGAAGGCCTTCGATTCCCATAACAAAGATATTGCCGATCATCAGGATAATCACATATCCTACGCCGCCTACCATCTCCGCCAGGATGAAAACCATCATCATCATGCCGGCGTGAACCAGGACAAAGGCGCCCACGCGCAAAAAGGAAAGGGTATTGGTCAAATAGCTGAGCACGGTTTCAAAGATCAGCTCAAAAATATTTTGCACCAAATAACCGCCCCAGCTCTCCGGTTTCCAATCGGGATCCCTTTCGATGAGTCCTCCAAGAGGCTCCTTCAGCAGGATGAGCAGCAAGGGCAGCGCCAGCAGACCCAGAACATAGAAAATGTTCATCGACCAGTGCAGAAGCAGCATTCCTACCCCGCCGATCACCAGGGAGGCATAGAACACGAGTCCGCAAATCCCGTTGGAGCCGAATAGAGCCGCGCCGTACCGTTTTCGTTTGAAACAGGAATAGATATTAATCAGCATGGCGATCATCACCAACGCCACGCCGACGCCCAACGTCGCGCAAAGGATCAAAACGGTGGTATTGGGGGCAAGGACGTGGATGGGCTTTTCATCCAGATTGAAGAGAAACTTGTAAAGGGGATTGAGGGCGTCCTCAAACCCAAACACCGAGCCGAACACCAGCCCAAAGAAGGCCGAGGAGATTCCGCAGGGGATTAGGGCTTTGCCCAGCTTCATTTTTTTCAGCCGCCACATCAGAGCGCCGATGATGGAGAGCAGAATTCCCTGTCCCAAATCTCCAAACATGATGCCGAACAGCAGGATGTAGGTGACGGCAACAAAGGGGGTGGGATCCACCTCGCCGTACTTGGGCAGACCGTACATATCCACAAAGAACTCAAAGGCTTTAAAGGGCTTTTTATTTTTTAGTTTGACCGGAGGCTCGTGCTTATGGGCGTCCTTCGCGTCCTCAATGGAGTACTCGATGCCCTCCACGCTGTCAAGCTGACGGGCAAATTCTTTTTCATACTCGGCGGGAATCCACCCGCTGACAATAAAATTATTGTTGTACCTGGCAGCATGCCGGCGAATGCCGAAGTAGGTGTGCAGCTCTTCGAGATGGGTGTATACCTTTTGGCATTGCTCCCGGTTTTTCTCCCAAAGAGAATGAATCTGCCGCTCAATCTCAGCTCGTTGGGCTTGATGGGTTTTAATCTGCTTTTGCAGCACCTGGAGCCGTTCCTCCGGGGTGGAGTCCACCGCGGAGATGCGCAACCGCTCAAAGTACAGGCTGGAAAAAATTCGGTCCACCTCGGACACATACTCGATAGGGGCGAAATATACGCCCCAGTAATGGGTTTTATCGCTGGTGCATTGGAAAAACAATACGTATGGATTGTCCCCGTAAGCCTCCAATTTGTCATAGCTTTCGCGGGGTAACCTGCCAAAGCGGACCTTGATGTACTTACAGGCAAAGATTTTTTTCAAATCTAAATTCAAACCAAGAAAATGGCTGATTTCCACTACGGATTTCGCATCGTTATCCAGTGCTTGATCCAGCAACAGACGCTTGTCAATCAGGGCCTCCATTTCATTGGAAAACGAGTTGGCGTAATCAATCAGTTGTTCATGGGACAGGTCGCTTTCTGAGTCTTCTACCAAATCCAAATGTTCTCCCGCCGCGGTTACCACGTCTTTTAGGGATTGCAGCGGGGTTAAATAGGGATCGCTGTCCGCAATAGGGGTGAAATTACGGGTATCTGAATAGAAGGAAAGCGCGTCCTCCGGGTGGAAATATCCGGATTTGCCGCAAAGATTGATGACATGATCCAACTCGGAGGTGATTCCAATAATACTGGCGATTCTGACTGCTGAAACAGCCACGAAATCCTCACTCCTTCCGGTTGATTTTCATCATTGCGATGATAGAGAGAAATTGTCCAGGCTTCATTCTTTGAATCACGAACGCCTTTTAAGCGGGCGCCTTTTTATTGTAAACCAAAAGCCGCTTGGTATCCTCAGTAGGGATTTGATACCGGATTCCCTCAATGACGCTGATGATGTTGGACAGCTCAATTTCCGTCAAAAAGATATAGGAGAGCATCACCACGGAGGGATGGGTGGAAAACCGGATAAAATGGCGGCATTGTTTGTATTTGACCCGCACCGGCAGCTCGTCGATAAACGTATACTCGATGGCGGACAACCGTTTGCCTCGGGAAGTGGCGTTCATCACTGCGGTAACCTCGTCTGGGCTGTCGGCAGCCAGCATGGCGTTGAGCTGGCGTGGGCGCAGCGTGCCGAAGGGGAGAAGCAACGCCCGGATTTGATCGGGAGAGGCTTGGTAAAATTTTTTCAGACGGATGATTCTCACATAATTGTTCAAATCCAAATAGGAGTCAAACAGTTCTTTGAGTTCCCGCTTGGCCTCTCCGTGGGCATGCTTGTCAACGATATGGTAAATGCCTTGATATAGGTAGGTGTAAAGCGCGTTCTCAATAAGGGTCAGATCCGGCTGTTCGCCGGGTTGGGGGGATAAGGGCTTTAAAATTTTATAATAGGGCGTATGCTCCACCGCCGTCAAAAATTCGCCGTAGGTTTTCATCCTGGCCAGGGCATGCAGATCGATGTGGGTGTGCTGGTCCAAAAAAGTGGGCAGGGAGAAAAGATATTCGTTGCTTTTGCCCGCCGCCATCAGCATCAGGCTATGCATCAGCTGTTCCACCTCGCTGCGTTCGATCAGGTACCCGGAGAACTGCTCGCCTGCTGAAAGCTCATACCGGCACAAAGACGCAAAGTCGTAAAACAGCTCTTTGCGCAGCAGCATTTCCAGCTGTCCGCGATGGCAGTCCCGCTCGTTGACGCCGGTGAGAATTTCCCTGTAGCGAGGGGTCTGCTTGAGATAAGCGGCGATCTCGCCTACCGTGGAACAGGTAAGCAAGGTTTGATAGTCTTTTCGCACCAGGCGCTTGCCGTACATGGCACGCGCTTTGGAAAGAATCACATTGGAAGATAATTTGGAAAGCATCGGATCACTCTCCAATCACGCGATTTACCAAAGCAGAAACCCACTGCTCGCTCTTTTCCGCGTATTGCCGATCCAGCAGCGCGGCGGCTTGTGCGTAGCGCTGCTGGGCGGCTTCCAATGCTTCCTCGGCGGCCTGCCGCTCGGTAGCCTCGTTGCGCATAATCCGTTCCCGGGCACGGGAGAGGTATTCCTCCCGAATCTGCTCTCGCTTTTTTAAGACCTCCTGCTCGGTGCGTACCTTTTCCCGTTGCGCTTCCTCGGTAATCAACTGGGCCTTCCGGTCCATTTCCACGATTTGAGCGATCATATCTTGCATGGTTCGAACACCTCCTGAAAAACATTCGGCGCAGATCGAATAGGGAGCCCATTCTCTCTACGCCTTCTGCAAATCCTATGAAGTTGGTAGGCTTGATTTCTGTGGCCTATTATAGTCCTGCCAAATCCGAAATTCAATATACAAATTGGATAATATGTCGTAAGTCCGGGTTTTATTTTGGCTAATTTTTCAGGCTCTGCATGGGAGCGGGAATACGTCCCCCACGGCTAATAAATCGGGCCGGAGAGCTGCGGTTAACCTCCATCACAGGACCTTCGCCCAGCAGACCGCCGAAGTTCAATTCCTCTCCCGCCTTCTTGCCGATGGCTGGGATCAGGCGCACCGCGGTGGTTTTGGAGTTGACCATGCCGATGGCGGCTTCGTCGGCGATGATGCCGGATATAATCTCGGCAGTAGTATCCCCCGGTACCACAATCATATCCAATCCCACCGAGCAAACGGCGGTCATGGCCTCCAGCTTAGTGATGGAGAGGGCGCCGCTGCGGGCTGCGTCGATCATGCCTGCGTCCTCTGTAACAGGAATAAAGGCGCCGGAAAGCCCGCCTACATGGGAAGAGGCCATTACTCCACCCTTTTTCACCGCGTCGTTGAGCAAAGCCAACGCAGCGGTGGTGCCGTGAGCGCCGCAGGACTCAAGGCCCATCTCCTCCAGGATGTGTGCCACGGAATCGCCGATGGCGGGAGTGGGAGCCAGGGAAAGGTCAATGATGCCGAAGGGCACGCACAATCGGCGTGAGGCCTCCTGAGCCACCAGCTGGCCGGTTCGAGTGATCTTAAAGGCGGTCTTTTTCACCAGATCGGCAACGGCGGTGATGTCACAGTCGCCTGCTTTGGCCAGGGCCGCGCGCACCACGCCGGGACCGGACACGCCTACATTGATGACGCAGTCCGGTTCTCCGGGACCATGAAACGCGCCGGCCATAAAGGGATTATCCTCCGGCGCGTTGCAGAACACCACCAGCTTTGCGGCGCCGATGCAATCTCGGTCGGCGGTTAGCTCGGCGGTTTGGCGTACAATGCGGCCCATTTTGGCCACCGCGTCCATGTTGATGCCGGTTTTGGTAGAGCCGATATTGACGGAGGAGCATACATGCTCGGTGACGCTCAGCGCCTCGGGAATGCTTTCAATGAGGGCGTAGTCGCCGGGAGCAAAGCCCTTGTGAACCAGCGCGGAATACCCGCCGATGAAGTTGACCCCGGTGCTTTGGGAGGCGCGTTCCAGCGCTTGGGCAAATTTTACGGGATTGCGGCCCTGGCAGGGGGCGGCGATCATGGCGATGGGCGTGACGGAAATCCGCTTATGAATGATGGGAATGCCGTACTCCTTGCTGATGTCCTCGCCGGTTTTCACCAGATCTTTGGCATACCGGCAGATTTTGTCATACACCTTAACGCACGCCTTGTCGATGTTCTCATCGGCGCAATCCAAAAGGGAGATCCCCATGGTGATGGTTCGCACGTCAAGATGCTCGTCTTCGATCATCGTGATGGTTTCTAAAATATCGCGTGTATTGATCATGATTTCCTCCGATTAGATGCGGTGCATCGAATTAAAAATATCTTCATGCATAACGTGGATTTTCAAATTTTGAGCCTCGCCAAGCTTAGTCATCCGATCCACCAGCTCGTCGAAGGGAATGGAGGAATGGGTGATATCCACCATCATAATCATGGCGAATAAATCCTGAAGGATAGACTGGGTTACCTCGGTAATGTTGACATGGGCATCGGCACACTCGTTGGATACCTTGGCAAGAATACCCACCATGTCCTTGCCGATAACA
This sequence comes from Clostridiales bacterium, assembly GCA_022799115.1. Classification (GTDB taxonomy): domain Bacteria; phylum Bacillota; class Clostridia; order Oscillospirales; family Acutalibacteraceae; genus CAJFUH01. The sequence goes on from JAAWNT010000004.1 coordinate 14,949, forward strand.
GTGATAACTGCGCGCATATTGGGACCTCCTGTTTTCAATAGTTATGGAAAAAGTGCGTGATATATTCTGTGCCGCCGGATCAACCGGCAACGCAGAGTCTATGTAAAATTCCCTCAGCGTTGCCGCCGGGAAATTTATACACAAAATGGATGAGAGAAGAAAATTTGAAAGCCTTCCGCCTCGCTGAATAAATGCACAGATGGGGCGAGCGGAACGGCTCCCCGCGTTGTTTCCCGCCTGAAAGCCAGGTTTTAATGGCTTTTTGTATTTTAGAGGGAGGAACAGACTCAATTAAAAAGGGAGAGCGGCGCCGTTTAATTCGTCCAGCATCGCCTGACAAGAAGCGTCGGACGGTATGGTAAAGAAGGGGACGCCAAGCGCTACGTCACACAAGGCGGCGCTGTCGGGAGAGCAGCTGCGTTTAAATTGTCCGGCGAAGAAGCGCTGCAAGAAAATACGCAGAGTGGAACGAATCTCCTCCGGCGAATAGGTTTCCTCAAAGGCCGCGCAGGCATAAAGCAGGATCTTGGAGGGAGCCATTTGGTAATGAACGAAGTAATAAAGGAAAAATTCGTGCAGCTCATACGGCCCCAATATATCCTCGGTCTTTTGATGAATTTCCCCGGAAATAGAGGGGGGGAGAAGTTCGGGACTGACGGGGGTATCCAGTACGTCCAATAGCGCCTCGCGCACAGGGAAGAACTCCTTGCTTTCCGCCTGCTGGCGAATGATGGACCGGGCCACATTTTTGGTGATCGAGGCATTGACGTTAAAGGAAGAGAGCTGATCGCCCCCGAAGGTACACCAACCCAGAGCGGCTTCGGAAAGATCGCCGGTGCCCACTACGAGTCCTCCCGTTTGGTTTGCAAGATCAAACAGGATCTGGGTGCGTTCACGTGCCTGGGCATTTTCATAGGTAACGTCATGCAAAGAGGGATCCTGCTGGATATCGTCGAAATGCTGCAGTACGGATTTTTTAATGGAGATTTCCTTTTTTTGCGCTCCCAGATTGTCAATCAAAGAAAGAGAGTTAAGATAAGTCCGGTCAGTGGTACCGAAACCAGGCATAGTAACCCCCACTAGATTATGACGATCTATCCCCAGGCTGTCAAGTGCTTTGGCGCATACTAAAAGGGCTAATGTGGAGTCCACCCCGCCAGATACCCCTAAAATCAGCTTATGCAGTCCGGTTTTTTGTATCCGCACAGCCAAGGCTTCGGACTGAAGGGAAAAAAGTTCCTCCAAGTACTCCTGGGATTCGGTGTAGCCGGAGGGTAAAAAGGGGTTGCGCTCCACTTTGCGCAGCAAACGGGATTTGGAACCAGGGGTTAATGAACCCACTCCAAAGGAACCGGGTGTTTGCACCGGGCACGTGCGCTGCGCGGAAATAATATCAGTGTCCACATCGGCATTGAGGAGAAACGGCTGCCTAGAGTCGCTTTGAAAGGCAAGTTCCTTGCCGCACTCTACCAGGCAGCTGAAACTGCGGTAGATAGAGGGGGACGAGGTTTCCCCTAACCCGCCGTTGATGAAAAGGACGGCGCAGCCCAGGGCTTTCGTAAGGGCAATCATTTGGCTGCGATACCTGGCGATATCGCCCGCGCGTATGGGGGTGCAGCAGGGCGCCACTATGAGCTGTGCGCCCTTGCGAACCGCCTCGGGCGCATACCACGCCAAATGCTCCGGCGCGCAGGAGAGCACGCAAAAACGCAGGGAGCCGCAACGATAGAGGGAATAGGGTCCCGCGGCGCCGGGATCGGCGGTGGCGCGGGGGGCATGTCCCAACAGGGGAGAAGGAGCGTCCACACAAGGGATCAGATCCAGGATACGGCCCCGGTTGATTACCGCGCACATGGAAGCCGGACCCTCCTGTCCATAGGCGGGCAGGCCGGCGATGATATAGGCGTTAATATGGGCTGTTTTCCGCGCCAGGGAGGAAAGGGCCCGGTCGGCTCCGTCCAGCACCATGCGGTGGTTGAGTAGCGAGCCGCAGGAAGCCCCCGACAAGGACAAGGCGGGCAGAACGATTAAATCGGCGCCCACCGCCGCCCCCTGGCTTATCACATCCAGCGAAGAAATCAGGCAGGCCTGAGGATCTCCCGGCACTACGGCGGGAGAGGCCGCACAGGTTCGAATTAAAGTGTCCAAATCCAAAACATCTCCTGTTATCAATTCATGGGAATTTGCCGAATCAGGCCTCTGCTCGGGCCTTTTTTAATAATAATACCATATTTCCTTCTGTTTGTGACCATATTCCTGCCAGTTTTTTCATTGGATTTTTCTGTTCATCAAATAGGGGATATGCTATAATTTATTGTAGAAAAGAGTAAGATTACGCTTTATGACACGAGGAGGAATGAAAGATGCGTTATCGGTATCTCTCTGATTGCCACATCCACAGTGATAATTCCAGTGACGGCGCAGATCCTGTCATGATGTTGTGCGAACGGGCGGCCTCTCTTGGTTTTTATACCCTGGCTATCACCGACCACTGCGAGTGCGACGCCTATTTTACCGAGGAATATGACAAGTCGATCCGCCAGTCTTTTTTTGAAACCCACAAGGCCAAAGCGGTGTTTGACGGAAGGCTCAAAATTCTTTCCGGCGTGGAACTGGGACAGCCGCTGCAAAACCTTAAGGCTGCCGAGGATGCGCTTACCGCCTGTGAATTTGATTTTGTACTGGCTTCGGCCCACGTTTTGCCTGGCAGAGAAGATTTTTATTGTATGGAATACATCAAAAGCGAAATTCCCGCCCTGCTTCAGGAATATTTTCAATATGTGTATGAGATGACAGAGTGGGGAAAATTTGATTCACTGGCTCATCTGACCTATCCGTTGCGCTACATGGCGGGTAAGAAGATTCAGGTGGATTTGTCCCAATTCCAGGAGGAAATTGACCGGATTCTGCTGCGGCTGATCGCGGACGGAAAGGCTTTGGAGATTAATACCTCGGGATTGCGGCAGGAGATCGGCTGCACGCTGCCTGACCTGAACGTAGTTAGCCGATTTCGTGAGTTAGGGGGAACCTATGTTACAATCGGCTCTGACGCTCACCGCTGGGCCGACGTGGGAGCCGGCGTGGAGGACGGTATGCAGTTGGCGCAGCGCGCCGGATTTAAGCATTTTACTCTCTTTGAAAAGAGGACTCCCCGGTTGATCCCCATTGAATAACCGCTCTGAACTTCCTGATAAATAGATTTTACATTTTCTGGCTGGTATATTATAATGATAGCATCGGCGGCGAATCACCCTCGGGCGAACCGGCGCCTCACAAAAATTTTAGAGATAAGGAGTGACCACGATGAACACTTTATTGGAACTGCTCAACGAAAACGCACAGCTTACCAATGCGCAGTTGGCCGTCATGCTGGACAAAACGGAGGAAGAGGTTGCAGCCGCCATTGCGGATTATGAAAAAAGCGGCGTGATTAAGGGCTATAAGGCGCTGGTCGATTGGGACAAGGCGCCCCGTAAAACCGTGAGCGCGCTAATCGAGCTGAAGGTGACTCCCAAACGCGAGACCGGTTTCGATGAAATTGCAAAAACCGTGATGATGTTTGACGAGGTGGAAAGCGTCTACCTGATGGCCGGATCCTATGATCTGTCCGTGATGGTGAAGGGCGCCACCATTCAGGATATCGCTATGTTTGTCTCCAAACGCCTTTCCACACTGGACTCCGTGCTCTCCACCGCCACCCACTTTGTTCTGTCCCGATATAAGGATGGGGGTGTCATCCTCTGCGACGATGAGGACAAGGATGAGAGGAGGAGCATGCTGCTGTGATCGACTATCAACAGATGTTGAACGATAAGATTAAACAGGTGAAGCCCTCGGGCATCCGCCGTTTTTTTGATATCGCCAACGAAATGGACGACGTTATCTCCCTGAGCATTGGGGAACCGGATTTTTCCACCCCTTGGCATGTTCGGGAAGAGGGGATCGAATCCCTAAGAAAGGGAAAAACTTGGTATACCCCCAACCGTGGCTTCGCGGAGCTGCGACAGGAAATTGTACAATATTTTGACCGTCGGTTTCAGGTCAAATATGATGAGAACACCGATGTGGTGGTCACGGTGGGCGGCTCTGAAGCCATTGACCTGTGTGTGCGGACCCTAATCAATCCCGGCGACGAGGTGCTCATTCCGCAGCCCAGCTTTGTTTGCTACGAACCCATGGTTCAGATGGCGGAAGGGGTGCCGGTGATTATAGAAACCAAAGAGGAAAACCAATTCCGATTGATGCCGGAAGAGCTTCTCGCCCATATCACGCCAAAAACCAAGCTGCTCATTCTTCCTTTTCCCAATAATCCCACCGGCGGCGTCATGCGCCGGGAGCATCTGGAGGCCATCGCGCGGGTGCTGAAAGATACTCAAATCATGGTGCTTTCCGACGAGATTTACAGTGAGCTTACCTATGGTAAACAGCCGCACGTCAGCTTTGCTTCCATTGATGGAATGAAGGAACGCACCATTGTAGTCAACGGTTTTTCCAAATCCTACGCGATGACCGGATGGCGTCTGGGCTATGCGTTGGGGCCGGCGGAGATTTTAGGGGAAATGACCAAGCTGCATCAATACGCCATTATGAGCGCCCCCACCACAGCCCAATACGCCGCGATTGAGGCGCTGCGCAATGGAGATGAGGATATCCAAAAGATGCGGGAGCAATACGACATGCGCCGGCGTCTGGTGGTGGACGGATTTCGAAAGATTGGACTTACTTGTTTTGAGCCTGAGGGAGCGTTTTATGTGTTCCCCTGCATCCGAAGCACCGGTTTGAGCTCGGAGGAATTCTGTGAACGCCTGATCCGGACGGAGAGGGTGGCGGTAGTGCCCGGCAACGCGTTCGGAGCCTGCGGAGAGGGATTTATTCGGGTTTCCTACTCCTATTCGGTAAAACACATCACGGAGGGGCTGACGCGGATTAAGCGCTTTATCGACCGGTTAAAATAGCGTGGGGATGAAACGCATACATATTCAGTGCATATTCGCCGGGAATCGCCCGGTATTGTGTTTTCGTTGGAGGAACAACTATGAAAATTACGGTGGACGCACCGGCAAAAATTAATCTTACGTTGGACATTATTGGAAAACGGAACGACGGGTACCATTTGGTGAAAATGTTGATGCAGTCAGTGGATCTGTGCGACAGCGTTACCGTTTGGGATACCGGAGACAACGATGTTTCGCTCTCCTGCGATCAGGAGGGAGTTCCTGATAATCAAAGTAACATTGCTTATAAAGCCGCCGCCGCCTTTTTTGCCCATACCGGCCTTGTTAATCCAGGGATAGGAATTAAAATAAAAAAGAGAATCCCGATAGCGGCCGGCTTAGCGGGAGGGAGTGCGGACGGCGCTGCGGTACTGGTTGCGCTTAACCATTTAATGGGAACGGAGCTTACGCTTGACGAGCTGTGTGACATTGGAGAAACCATTGGAGCGGATCTGCCCTTTTGTTTGGTGGGCGGCACGATGGTAGCTTCAGGAATCGGTACCATACTGACTCCGGCCCCGGATCTTCCCGATTGTTATTTGGTGATCGCCAAGCCCCCCATCCAGGTTTCCACGAAAGAGGCATATTCTCTGTGCGACGACAGAGAGCGCTGGCAGCCGCCCTATACCGACGACGCAGTGGAAGCAGTGTGCGACGGCAGCCTGCCGTTGATTGGACGTACCTTTTATAATGAATTTGAAGAGCTTCTGCAGTTAAAAGAAGTGGAGCGGATCAAACAGATTATGAAAGACTGCGGCGCGTTGGGAGCGTCAATGAGCGGCAGCGGACCCTCTGTTTTCGGACTCTTTTCCGAGAAAGGAGAAGCGGAGGATTGCGCTGACGTATTAAAAGAGCAATACCAAGAGGTCTTTGTGTGCCGCCCGATGGATCGGGGATGCACAGTAGAAGATTAAATGTTGTATAGAACCGAAAAAAACCGTCCATACTCTCATCGACCCGCTTCGGAAAACGTTTCGGAGCCGATGAGAAAGGACGGTTTTTACTTATGAAGTTTCTAAAAAAAGCTTTTTTCCTGGGCTTTGTACTTACTGTTTTGTTTACTATGACGGGATTTGCCGGACAATGCCAGACAATCAGCGACCGGGTGCTCCGCTTGCATGTGCTGGCGAACTCCGATTCTCAAGAGGATCAAGAGTTAAAACTCAAGGTGAGGGACCGGGTGCTGGAGTGTTCCGCCAATATGCTTGACGGCGCGGCCAACCGGGCCCAGGCGGAAGCGCTTACCCAGGAAAATCTGGAAGAAATTCAGAGGGCGGCTCAGCAAGAGGTTTATAAGCAGGGCTACGACTATCCGGTTTCTGTGGAACTGACCAATATGCGGTTTAATACTCGGAAATATGAGACGGTTACTCTGCCGGCGGGAGACTACGATGCGCTTCGGGTGAGCATCGGCAGCGCACAGGGGAAAAACTGGTGGTGCGTCATGTTTCCTCCCATGTGTCTGCCCGCCGCTGAGCAGAGCAAAGAACTGTCGGATGTGTTGGATCCTGCCCAAATGGAAATTGTGGAGGGCGGGGATCAATACGAGATCAAATTTAAGACCATTGAGGTTATCGAGGATATCAAAAGCTGGTTTGGCCGGTAGACAGGAAATCAAGATCAAAGTGCTCCAGGCTGTTCACCGCCTTATGGGTGCGCTGCTTTTCTTCTTCTCCAGTGGAGGAAATCTGGATATAGCTGATTACCTTCAATTTGTCCTGATCGGCCAGAGAGGAAAAGTAATGTTTGGCCTTTTGGTTTTGATTTAAGCTGTTGACAAAGGAAACGGGGACTTCGTTGGGTTTTTGCTCTGGTCTGTTCATAGCTGTATGCTCCTTTTCTCAGTAATTGCTTTTTTAGTATATCCAAAAATGTGAATCAAAATGGAGCGAGCCGCTTTTTTTCTTAGATTCCGGGATACTTTCCCATCCTGCCGACATAGGATAGAAATAGAAAGGAGGGATGGTTCTTTGGATTTAAGAAACCACCAGATTACCGTACGGGAGCTGCTCAGCAATCCTGGTGCGAGAAGCCTGTTGCAACGGGAGTTTCCCATGTTTATTAACAGTCCTATGCTGCAAATGGCCCAAAATATGACCCTGCAAAGCGTACTTTATATTGCCAAAGGCAATATTCCCCAGAGCAAATTACAACAGGTTCTGAAACAGCTGGAATGCTTGTAAAGAATCAACCGATTCTCTTGTTTTTTTGAGCGCCGATCAATGGAAGGTTCCCTTTTTATGACGATCCCTCAGGTCATCTTGTATTGCCAATAAAGTCAGTTTATGGTATTATGTAGCAATAATACACGAGGATTTGAAGGACTGTTTGTTTTTTTTGCGGGAGGTTCATCATGAAAATGCAGGAATCTGGCGAAAATTATTTAGAAACGATTTTATTGTTAAAACAGAAACAAGGGTTTGTTCGCTCCATCGACGTTGCCGAAACTCTCGGTTATTCCAAGCCCAGTATCAGCCGCGCCATGGGTCTGCTCAAGGAAAATGGGTATGTGGAGATCGAGTCCAGCGGGAATATCCAATTTACCCAAAAGGGAAAGGAAAAGGCCGAAGCCATCTATGAACGTCACCGGCTCATTACCGACTATTTTGTCAAAAGCCTTGGTGTGGATCCTGCGACGGCCGAGGCGGACGCTTGCCGGATTGAGCATGTAATTAGCCAAAGCCTGTTCGATCACATCAAACGATATATACAAGAGCATTAAATGGGGAAAAAGCGTTTTTCGGGACTGCCGAAAGGCGCTTTTTTGTTTGAATTTTTTCTCTCATGTAAAGAAAATGTAAAAAGAAGGAAAGTACCGTCCGGGAAAAAGCCGGATCAGGGCTTTCCAGTTGAAAAGCGGCAAAGGGAATGCTATAGTAAAACATTGGAGGGAAGAACGATGATACGAGTTTTAGTGGTTGAAGATGATTTGAATATCGCCAGAATGATTTCCACCGCCCTTTCCATTGGAGGGTATGAAGGCGTTGTGTGTGACAACGGCGCATTCGCGGTACGCCGGATTCAGGAGGAACATTTTGATTTGGTTCTTTTGGACGTGATGCTTCCGGGACTGGATGGTTTTTCTGTGATGGAGAGAATCCAAAACAGGGAGGTGCCGGTCATTTTTCTCACCGCTATGCAAAATGTGGCGGATAAGGTAAAGGGATTGCGGCTGGGTGCGGAGGATTACATGGTAAAGCCCTTTGAAGTGGTGGAACTTTTGGCTCGCATTGAGGTTGTTCTGCGCCGTTCCAATCGGGAGCATAATCATTTTTGTTACCGGGATATTACGGTGGATACCCAGGAACACAGTGTCAAAATGGGACGAGAAACGGTGAATCTGACTCCCAAAGAGTTCGATTTGTTGGTTTTCTTTCTTCAGAATTTGGACATTGCGCTGACCAGAGAACGATTGTTGTCTGCGGTGTGGGGATACGATTTTGCAGGGGAGACCAGAACGGTGGATATTCATGTGCGACAGTTGAGGAAAAAGCTCAATTTGGAGCAAAATCTCGTAACCATCCCAAAGCTGGGATATCGATTGGAGAAATAGTGGAGGAACGCGATGAAGTTATGGCAAAAGATCTTTCTCTGCACCTTGGTTCTGGTAATTTTAGCGGTGGACATCACAGCGGTTCTTTTGCTGTCCAACCATCATCTCCTTCTTATTCAGCGGGAGCGAGTGCGGGCTATGGACGAGCACTCTTACTTTTCCGCCACGATTCGGGATAAATTGGTATATGCCCGCTTAAAAAAGAGCGAGCTTCTCTTGGATGCTAAGGAAGTACAGGAGACGCTGAAAAAAAGCGTTGAAGACAGTAATATCAACTTTGTGGGAATTTATTGCTATCGAGACGGCCGGGAAATCAGCGCGATGGGAACGGTTCTGAGAGAGCCCGCCAAGGAGCTGGCCAATTATGCCCGGGATACCCAGCAGAGCATGGAACAAAATTGCGTTCAGATCTATGATGAAAAAGATAAAACCTATATTATGGCGGTTTCCACCATTCTGTTGGAGGGAAGATATTATCAAATGGCGACCATTTCCGATATCACTGAGGTATATCTGCTTAAGGAGGAGCAGATACGGTATGTACAGAGCTTAAGCGTGGCATGCGCGGTAGTGATTGCAGGAATTTTATTGGTCGTGGTTTGGCGGCTATTGCGCCCGCTGAATAAGATCAACGAAGGAACCCGGCAAATCGCTCAGGGGCATTATGAAAAAAGACTTTCCGTCCGTGGGTACAACGAATTGTCGGAGCTGGCTTCCAATATGAATGCGATGGCCAAGGCGGTGGAAGAAAATGTCCACCGGTTGGAACAGGTGGCAGAGGACCGAAACACCTTTATCGCCAATTTAGCCCATGAAATGAAAACCCCTCTTACCTCAATTTTGGGATTTGCCGATATTCTGCGTGTGAAGCGATTTGTTTCCAATGAGGAAAGACAGGACTATGCCAATATCATTGTGGAGGAAACCAGGCGTCTGCGTTCCCTTTCCGGAAAGCTTATGGAGCTTATCACCATGGGAAGCACACAGCTTGATTACATAAGTATTTCTGTTGAGGAGTTATTACGGGAAGTGGAATGCTCCTTGACCCCCTTGTTTTCGGGCAAGGAGATCCGGCTTCGGGTTTTTGCCGTGGAGGGTTCCCTGCATGTAGACAAGGAGCTTTTTAAATCGCTGCTTTACAATTTAGCGGATAATGCGGTAAAAGCTTCCAAACCCGGCGGAGAGGTACGATTGAGGGCCTTTTATCAGAAAAATGGGCGCTTGGGATTCCGCGTAGAGGATGACGGAATAGGGATACCTCAGAAAGAAATCGAGCAGGTGGTCAAGCCTTTTTATATGCTGGATAAATCCCGAACTCGCAAAGAGGGGGGAGCGGGTTTAGGCCTTCCGCTTTGCGCGCAAATCGCAAGGCTGCACCAAGCGGATTTGACCATTCAAAGCACAGTGGGAAAAGGAACCCAGGTGTTCATCTTATTTCGAGAGGAGGCAGGAGATTGAATATACGGCCTAAAGTTTTCTCCTTTGTGTGGATGATTCTTTTAACCGTTGGGGTGATCGCGGTCGGCTATTTTTCGGCGGAATCGCTGAAATGGATCCTCCCTACGTATAAACAGGAAATTACGCCAATGGAGGACAAACGAATTTCTCAGAGATTATATGGAGATAATAACCAGCTTTCACTGTATCCATGGATTTATTACGACCCCAGCTCTCAGTGGAAGCTGGAGGACTATGAGAAGAAGATATTGGATAGCCAAGGGTTTAATTTTGCCTTTCGTGAAATTTTCGACCCGGACTCTGATGAACTGTACGATTTCACAGAAAACGCCACTACAGGTTTGATTGGAGGAGAGGATGATTTTTATGATATTTATAGTAGGTATTATTCGGGTATATTTGTAAAAAATGAAAAAATTTTAGATCGCAACACGGGAGTTACCTACCAGGTGGATTGCGCAGTGGCTGATGACCAAATCGTGTATTTTCACAAGCAGCCGGAAGACCGGGAGATTGTGCACAGGGAACAGTTGGAACGGGCTTATCGGTTACTGTCCGCTTATATTGGCGCAGAGCTGGGAAATCAACCTGCCTATTCTTCTGATGAAGAGGCTCTTCCCAAAGACCTCTTACCGAAATATTTAAAGCAGGTGAATACGGGAACGGCCATGTATCCTTATAGTCAGATACAACAGATCGACGAAGAGATGTTTGATAAGTATGAAGGGGATTATGCTATACAGGAAGAGAAGTATGGTCAGGTTCTCACGTTATCAAAAAACAATGTGAAAGAAATTTACATGACAGATCAAGAGCTTATATTGGAAGTTGAGGTGATGATATTAAAGGGCGTGAAGGAGATACACAGCAGTCTAGTGTTGTTTTTTGATCCTGTTGAGCTGGAATTTTGCGGGTTTAGTTTTCAAATACGGTGACAAATGGGGAGAATCCTTGTGGGAGCGGACCTCTTAGTAAGCGATGATTTTACATGCTTTGGTGAAAAGTTGCGTGAATTAAAATCACATATATTTTATATGATGAATAGGGGTGCGGTTATTTTTTATAATTTTATAATGAAATATTCTATATAATATGGCGTGCTTTTACGTAAATTTTACATTTTCACTATCTTTTTTTTCTTTTTTTGTGTTATGATAAAGACATAGAATAGAAAACTGAGGAGAAAGAAAATGACTAGGAAAATCCGCTCAAAATTTAGAAGACAATTATCCATATCTTTGTTTTTGTGCGTTTGTATATTGATAATTGCTGTCGTGCTGTTTGGCGGTCTTATGAAAAATCAAAGCAAACCTTGTGACACCCGTGTGGATAGTGGAACTTCAACGGTATCCCAGGTGGAAAGTCAGGAGACGGAGGGGGTGTTTTCCATACAATCCGGAATAGAGAGCAGAGATCCGGAGTCTTCCCCAAAGGCCCAGGAAACAGTCAACAGCTATATTGATAAAGATAGATCCGATAACTGGAGTACCAATGAAAACGTGGAAACCGAGGTCAGCTATATGATTGACGTTCCATATCTTACCCAACAGGGAATTTACCCCTCCGGATGCGAGGTAGTAAGCGCCACCATGGTGCTGCGTTATTGGGGGCTTTCGATCTCTATCCAGGATTATATTAATCATTATCTGGAGATTGAGCCTTTTTACCGGAAAAATGGAGTGCTATACGGTCCTGATCCAAACAAGGTGTTTGCGGGCGATCCCTTGGATGAATTCAGCTGCGGCTGTTATGCGCCTGTTATTGAAAAATCGCTGAACGAAATCCTAGCTGGCAAATGGAAAGCGATTGATACCACAGGTACCCAGCTTGATGAGCTGGCAAAGGGTTATATTACTAACGATATTCCCGTGATTATTTGGGCTAGTATCGACATGCAGCCTACAAAAAAGGGCAATGTGTGGATCACGGAGGATGGCGAAACGGTTCAATGGATTACACCGGAACATTGTTTGGTGTTGGTTGGATTTAACCAGTCGGAATACTTCTTGAACGATCCTTATGAAAATAGAGGTCTGGTTCGTTTTCCCAAAGAAGTGGTGGAAGCTCGTTTTCAAGAGCTTGGTCAGCAGTCTGTAGTAATTATACCTGAGTGATAAAATTGATATGTTTATAGAATCTTATTCGTTATTAAGTGATATTGCACGAAAGTTGCAATGATACAGGGCAAATAATATACTGGATTATTTCTATCAATGTGGTATACTATTGACATGGATTGATGAAAAAGGATCTGTTTGGAAAGGCAGATGACGCGACGGATGATATCAACGGACCTCTCGGTGATTATACCAATGCGAAATCTTGAACAGGAAATCGCAGGAATCATGCGCAGTGCGGCAGATCAGGTATCTGGGCTGAATGTGGAATTTATTGTGGTGGATATGGGTTCCTCCGACCGTGGAATCCTGGAGGCATTATCTGTTATCAAGGAGTCTAAGCTTACAGGGTATGTAGTACAGAATGGAAAAGGTACCATTGGAGCTGCCTTTAACACGGGAATATATAAAGCCTCCGGAGAATATATTACGTTTTTATTTCCACGGAGGCTGTACCGCGATTTTATTGTGGGATATTATCAGGATGCCAAAGACACCAACGGGGATATCGTTTATGGAATCCCGGCGGGAGAGCGGTTCATCTGTGGAACAGGACCTGCCAGCGTTCGAAACGGCAGTGAAGTATTATTGGATTTACTACGCGCGGAGCAGACCATTGATATCGGCGCCGTGATGCTCAAACGAAGCTTTCTTTTGGATCAGCATGTGCTGTTTACAGAGGATTGCAGCTTTGGTTATTCGGAAGAGTTTATTATGAGCGCTCTGCTTCGTACCAGAAATGCAGTCAAATCCAATACCTTACTAATCCGGGACAAGGTATATCAGGTAAAGGGAAAAGCCATAAAACCTACCGGCGCGCAGTATATGGAGCGGGTAGAGGCGTTAAAGCGGGTGTATGACGCCGTTTTACTACATCATAAATCCAACACCAAGCTAATTCATTGTTTTGTTCAAGAAAAGCTTCCCGATGCGGTGCTTTCCTGCGTGGACACCTTGCTGGATGAGGGGATGGGATATAATGCTGTTCGGGGAATTTTGCGGGTAAACGGATATGAAGAACTGCTGTGTACCGGCAAGCAGACAGGCCGCCGTTTGCGTAAGCGCGTTCATATTTGGAAGGTACTTCCGTGGATGTATAAATCGCGAAGTCAAAGTTGAGCCGGAATAGAAGCAGCTTTTTTCCTGGTGAATGCAGGAAACGGAAAGCAAATAGTGAGAGGTGTGCCGACAACACACCTCTTTTTTCTCTTTTATTCTTGAACTAAAACAAAGGTTATGATAAAATAATATAATATCAGTCAGAATTTGTTCGTATGGCGAAGCGCCGGAATGTTTTTTATATTGGGAGGGTTATCTTTTTGACCGATTTCGAGTTTCTGCAGGATGGCCTAAAGGACCAGCAGGGCTATATGCAGATGGTACAGTCCATCATGGAGGTGCGCGCCCGGGGGGCCCAGCCTCTTGCTTATATCCGCACTTATGGGTGCCAGCAAAACGTTTCCGACGGGGAAAAAATCAAAGGAATGCTTCAGCAGATGGGATATTCCTTTACCGAGCGGGAAGAGGATGCGGATTTGATTTTGTTTAATACCTGTGCGGTGCGGGAACATGCGGAAGATCGTGTGTTCGGCAATGTGGGGGCTTTGAAAAACATCAAGCGACGGCATCCTTCCATGCTTATCGCGCTGTGTGGCTGTATGATGGAACAGGAACATGTGGCCGAACGTATCCGCAAGAGTTTTCCTTTTGTAAATTTGGTGTTCGGCACCCACTCTCTGCATCGTTTCCCCAAACTTCTTTATGAAGCGCTGTTTACCGGAAAACGCGTCGTAGAACGGGGCGTGGACGATCACACGATTGTCGAGGGCCTTCCGGTGCGCCGGGACGGGGAGTTTAAGGCTTGGCTGCCCATTATGTATGGCTGCGACAACTTTTGTTCTTACTGTGTTGTTCCCCATGTGCGTGGTCGTGAGCGCAGCAGGCAGCCTCAGGCGGTGCTTCGCGAGGCCGAAGAATTGATCCGCTCTGGATATCGGGACATCACCCTGTTGGGACAAAATGTCAACTCGTATGGTAAAAATTTAGAACAGCCAGTTAATTTCTCCCAACTGCTGGGTGAGATCGACCGGATTCCTGGGAACTATTGGCTGCGATTCATGACTTCTCATCCCAAAGACGCCACTCAGGAGATGATCGACACGATGGCCTCGGGAAAGCATATCTGTCATCACCTGCATCTGCCTTTTCAATCCGGAAGCAACCGGGTGCTAAAGGAGATGAACCGGCGGTATACCCGTGAAAAATATCAGGAGATGATCTTGTACGCCAAGAGCAAGATGCCCGATCTCTCTCTGACCAGCGACGTAATCGTTGGCTTTCCCGGCGAAACCTATGAAGATTTTCAGGAAACCTTGTCGTTGATTCGGGAGGTGGAATTTACTTCGCTGTTTACCTTTATTTTTTCACCACGGGTGGGCACTCCGGCGGCCAGTATGGACGATCCGGTGCCCTATGAGGAAAAATCGGCTTGGTTCCGCGAGTTGTTAAACGTGCAGGAGGAAATCGCGGCAAAGCGGTGCGCCTCTCTGGTGGGACAGGAGCTTACGGTCCTGGTGGAAGAAAAGACGGGAAAAGACGGAGAATTATCCGGGCGTACGCAGGGAAACATGATTGTGGAGTTTCCTGGGGATCCCTCTGACATCGGACGCTTTATCAAAGTGAAGGTGACTCAGGCGAGAAATTGGATCTTAAAGGGAGAGCCGGCGGAACAATAAAAAATGTGATTGAAAATTTAGGAGGATTATTATGGATATTATTGAACTGGCGCGTCAGATCGGTAAAGAAATTCAGCAGGATGAACGGTATCTCAATCTGCAAAAGGCGGAGAAGAGCAGCGACAGCGATCAACAGTTGCAGGATTTGATCGGTGATTTCAATTTGAAAAGAATGGCCATCAACAATGAGGCGCAAAAGGAGAACCGGGACGAAGAGAAGCTGCAAAAACTGAATCAGGAGCTGCGGGAATGCTATTCCACTGTGATGCAAAATCCCAATATGATCGCCTATCAAGCGGCAAAACAGGAGATGGAAGATCTCTTGAAAAGGGTAAACGCCATTATCATGCAGAGCGCAGAGGGAGAAGATCCCGAAACCACCGACTACGTGGAATCCTGCGGAGGAAACTGCGGCAGCTGCGGCGGCTGCCATTGATGAAGGAATTCAGCAGGGTGCGGAGCGTTAGCTCCGCCCTTGTTTGTTATAGGGCGTATTTGAGACTGATGGTATTTTGATTAGCAATTAAAGCAAAGCTTATGATGGATATCTGTAAAAAGTTATTTAGTAGCCGCAAAGCTCGGCGGCGGGCGCACTCCTGGTCGTGGAAAGGCTATGCCCTAAAAAACAGAGCGAAAAGGTAAGGGAGCGATTACATATGGCGCAGCTTTCCCCCATGATGCAGCAATATTTAAAAATGAAAGAACAATACCCCAACACGATTCTGTTTTTCCGTCTGGGCGACTTTTATGAAATGTTTTTTGATGACGCCAGAACCGCATCCAAGGAGCTGGAGCTCACCCTGACCGGACGGGATTGTGGGCAGGAGGAGCGCGCGCCTATGTGCGGCGTTCCCTATCACAGCAGCGAGGGTTACATTGCCCGGCTGGTAGCCAAGGGCTATAAGGTGGCGATCTGCGAACAAATGGAAGACCCCGCCACAGCCAAGGGGATTGTCAAACGGGATATCATCCGCGTGGTCACCCCGGGAACCGTAATGGAAGGCAGTATGCTGGACGAGGCGAAAAACAACTTTATCTGTTCTTTGTTCGCCCGGGGTAATAAAGTGGGAATTTGCTTTTGCGATATTTCCACCGGTGAACTATATGCCACCCGGTTGGAGGAAAAAGATGCGGAGAACGCCGTAAAAAACGAGATGGGACGCTTCCGTCCCCGTGAGATCCTCATTGGCGGGGACGCAATTAAAATGAAAAGCCTGCCCTCTTTTATCCGGGATCGTTTGAGCGCCAGCGTAGAGATGCTGGAGGATTCCCTTTATAGATATGATTCCTGTTCCGCCACTGTGCTTCGACAATTCGGTAAACAGTCGGTGGAACAGCTGGGCCTTGATGGCAAAGAGGAAACCGTGTGCTGCTTGGGCGCTTTGCTTGATTATCTCAAGGATACCCAGAAAACCGGGTTGGAACGGATCAATCTGGTGGATGTATACAGCGGCGCTCAGTTCATGCAGCTGGATCTTAACACGCGGCGAAACCTGGAACTGTTGGAAACCATGCGCAGCAAAGAAAAAAGAGGTTCCCTGTTGTGGGTATTGGACCGCACCAAAACAGCCATGGGTAAGCGGCTTATTAGGACGTGGATTGAACAGCCGTTGGTGAGCTGCACACAGATTCTCCGTAGGCAGAACGCGGTGGAAGAACTGTTGGAAAATGTTATCATGCGGGGAGCCGTTGCGGAACAGCTGGGCGGAGTATTCGACATCGAGCGTCTGATGACCCGGATTGTATATGGCTCAGCAAACGGCAGAGAGCTGCGATCGTTGTCCAGCACTCTTCAGAAACTTCCCGAGTTAAAAATGGCTTTGGAAGGAGCCGGTTCGGCAATGCTTTCCGGGATTTGCCAAGGCATCGACCCACTGGAGGATATCCGTACTCTGATTGAAGAAGCCATTGTGGAAGATCCGCCTTTTTCCGTGCGGGAAGGCGGCATTATCAAGCAGGGCTATCATTCGGAGATTGACATGCTTCGGGGAGATATGAACGACGGCAAAGGGGTGATTGCCCGCATTGAAGCTCAGGAACGAGAAAAGACGGGAATCCCCAAACTAAAAGTTGGATACAACCGGGTGTTCGGTTACTATATTGAGGTCACCAATTCCTATAAAGAGCAGGTGCCCCCCAGTTATATCCGCAAGCAGACCCTGACCAATTGCGAACGTTACATCACCCAGGAACTGAAAGACTTGGAGGGCCGTATTTTGGGGGCCAAGGACCGGGTGGTGCAGCTGGAATATCAGGTGTTTGACGATATCCGGCGCCGGGTGGCTGAGCAGCTTAGCCGGGTGCAGCAGACCGCGCGGGCCATCGCCCGGCTGGACGTGCTGTGTTCTTTTGCGCAGGTGGCGGAGAGCAACGGTTACTGCCGTCCTTTGGTCAATATGGACGGCCGCGTGGTACTCAAGGAAAGCCGCCATCCCGTAGTGGAGGTGTTGCTGGACGGCGCTCCTTTTGTGCCAAATGATGTGCTGCTGGATCTTCATGACAATCGGGTTGCTATCATTACAGGACCCAACATGGCGGGAAAATCCACCTATATGCGCCAGGCGGCGCTGATTGTGCTGATGGCGCAAATCGGCAGCTTTGTCCCCGCCGCTTCTGCGGAAATCGGGATCATAGACAGTATTTTCACTAGAGTAGGAGCTTCGGATGATTTGGCGTCCGGACAGTCTACCTTTATGGTGGAAATGAATGAAGTGGCCCACATTTTAAAAAACGCAACCAACCGCAGCCTGTTGGTGCTGGACGAAATTGGTAGAGGGACTTCTACCTTTGACGGCATGAGCATTGCCAGAGCGGTGTTGGAATATGTAGCCGATAAACGCAAATTAGGGGCAAAGACGCTATTTGCCACCCATTATCATGAGCTGACCGCGCTGGAGGATTTGCTCTCAGGCGTTAAGAATTATAACATCGCGGTGAAAAAGCGAGGCGATGACATCACCTTTTTGCGGCGGATCGTGCCCGGAGGCGCGGACGACAGTTATGGCATTGAGGTGGCGAAGCTGGCGGGTATCCCGGACTGGGTGGTAAACCGGGCCAAGCAGGTGCTTAAGGAGCTGGAAGGCGAGGAGAAAGAGGATCAGGCTGCTGTAAAACCCTTGGTAAAACAACAGCCGCAGGAGCACCTTCAGATTTCCATGTTGCCGCAGGCGGGGGACGTTGTTGTGCAAAAGTTAAAGGATCTGGACGTAAATACTCTGACCCCTATCGAAGCTATGAACACCCTGTTCGAACTTTCCAAGTTGGTGAAGTAGGGGATTACATAATTATATAAGTTGGAACGATGCTCCTGAGAATCAGAACCGACTTTCTTTGTAGACCAAAAGCTCTTTGTACGAATCGCTCATTCAAACTCGACATAACGGGAAATTTGCAACCAATTTGTAAAAAAGGCAGGTGATCCTATGGGCAAAATTCATGTGCTGGATAAACACATCGCAGAATTGATCGCAGCAGGAGAGGTGGTGGAGCGTCCCTCTTCGGTAATCAAAGAAGTGGTGGAAAACTCCATTGACGCCGGCGCCACCGCCATTACGGTGGAGATTAAGCAGGGCGGGATCACTTTTATGAGGGTGACGGACAACGGCTGCGGGATTGCCAGAGAGGATGTATCCAATGCTTTTGTCCGCCATGCAACCAGCAAGGTGCGGGTTCAGGATGACTTGGACCGCATCGGTACTCTGGGATTCCGGGGAGAGGCGCTGGCGTCCATCTCCGCAGTGTCCCGGGTGACGCTGCTCACCAGAACTCAGGAGGAGCTGGCGGGAACGCGCTATCAAATAGAAGGCGGAGAGAGCGAGGAAGGCTGTGAAGATGCGGGCTGTCCCGTGGGCGCCACATTGGTGATTCGAGATTTATTCTACAACACTCCCGCCCGGATGAAGTTTTTAAAAAAAGACGTATCCGAAGCCAACGCGGTAGCCGGCGTCGTGGACCGTGTTGCGCTGTCCCATCCGGAGATCGCTGTGCGTTTTATTCGGGATGGAAAAGTTCAGTTAAACACGCCGGGGAATGGTAAGCTTAAGTCCTGCATTTTTGCTGTATACGGAAAAGAGTTTACCGAAGGAATGATTCCGGTGGATTACTCATTGAATGGGGTTAAAGTGAGCGGATATGTCAGCAAACCGTCGGCGACCCGGCCCAACCGCAGCATGCAGCATTTTTTCATTAACGGCCGTTATGTGAAAAGCCGCACCGCTATGGTAGCTCTCGAGGAGGGGTTTAAAGGATCCATTATGGTGGGAAAGTTCCCCAGCTGTGTGCTGCATTTGCAATTGTCCTGCGAAGCGGTAGACGTAAACGTTCATCCTGCAAAGATTGAAGTGCGCTTTATCAACGAACGCCCCATTTTCGAGGCGGTTTATCATGGGGTGAAATCCGCGCTGACGGTTGGAGACAGCAGGACTGAGATGCCCTTAAAAGGCGGCCCGGTGATTTATAGTCCTTTACAGGCGAATTTACCGGAAAAGAAGTCTGCCGCCGAGGTGGTTTTGCCTGTTAAGACCACTGAGCGATCCATTTCGGCAAAGGGACCTCAAGAGGATATGGCGTCTGATCCGCCGATGGAATCTCGCGGGTCTTTGCAGCTGAAACAAAGAGAAGAGGAGGCTCCGGAGATCTCCATTCCGCCCAGGACGATTTATCAATCAATCCGGGTAAGCGATTGTGCGGGAAGCCCTTTGGCTTATGCGGACGCCATGCAATTTCGGCATAAAACGGAACCGCCTCCGCCGATTCAAGACCGGACGCCTTCGATTGAAAAGAATTCCGAGGAGCTTTCGGAGCCTGTCTCCCCAATAGAGGAGCCTGTTGAGAGAGAGCCGGCGATTGTACAGCAAATACCCATGGAACAAGAGGAAAAGAAAACCCGTATAATCGGCGAGGCGTTTAAAACTTATATTATTGTGGAATATGGCGCGGATCAGTTGCTGCTGATCGATAAACACGCCGCTCATGAGCGGATGCTTTATGAAAAGCTGAAGAAGGAAAGTGGAAAAAGCTGCGCGCAGATGTTATTGGAACCAGTTCCGGTGACTTTGGACAAGGAGGAATACAGCTCCCTGTTGGAGCAGGCTTCCCTGTTGGAGCAAGCTGGGTTTGAGGTGGAAGATTTTGGCGGGGGAACGGTGTTGGTGCGCTCTGCGCCTTTGTCGCTGGACGGCACGGATATCGCCTCCTCTGTTATGGAGATCGCGGGATATTTCCGCGCTCAAAAGCAAGAGGTGAGCACGGAACATTTAGATTGGCTTTATCACAATATTGCCTGTCGGGCAGCGGTAAAGGCAGGGGTCCGCAGTCAACCGCAGGAACTGATTGATCTGGCCCGTCGTTTGGAAGAGAATCCGGATATCCGATATTGTCCCCATGGCAGGCCGGTTTCCATCGTTATCAAAAAGAGGGAAATTGAAAAGCAATTTGGCAGGGTGTGAGAAAATGAATGAGAGAATCCCGTTATTGGCTGTGGTAGGGCCCACTGCGTCCGGAAAAACGGCTCTGGCCGTGGAGCTTGCTCTTCGTACGGGGGGCGAGGTGATTTCGGCAGACTCCATGCAGATCTATCGGGGAATGGATATTGGGACCGCCAAGCCCACCCAGGAGGAAAAAAAGGGCGTGCCTCATCACATGATTGATATCCTGGACATTTCTCAATCCTATAGCGTCGCCCAATACGTGAAGGAGGCCCGGGAATGCATTTGGGAGGTTCATCGTCGGGGACGGCTGCCCATATTGGCAGGAGGTACCGGATTATACATTAGCTCCATTCTCAACCATGTGCAGTTTACGGAGGAGTCTGGAGATCCGGCGATTCGAGCCCAGTTACAGCGCAGACTGGAGGAGGAAGGCGCCCAAGTTCTGCTGGAAGAGCTTAGGCGGTATGATCCTCAAACAGCTGCCCGGCTGCATCCCAATAACCAAAAGCGCATTGTGCGAGCCATCGAGCTCTATCAAACCACAGGGATCACAATGACCGAGCATCTCAAGCGGTCTCTCAGCGAACCAACCCCCTACCGGTTTTGCGCCGTCGGGCTCTGTTATCATAACCGAGAAACACTTTACCGCCGCATCGACGCCCGGGTCGATCAAATGCTTCGCCTTGGGCTTGCGGAGGAGGCGAAACGAGTATTATCCTCTCCGTATGGATCGACAGCGCTGGGGGCAATCGGATATAAGGAGCTGCTTCCCTGGGTAAACGGCGCGTGCAGTCTTGAGCAGGCGGCGGACCGTCTGAAGCAAAGCACCAGGCGATATGCCAAACGCCAGCTTACATGGTTTCGCCGTGAGCCTTGGGTTCAATGGATTGAAGTGGATAAATGTGAAAATTTTGATGATATTGTTAAGAAATCCCTTCACTGTATGGAGGTTTCCGATATTCTGTGATAGAATACGGAGGAAAGGAGGCGATAGAGGTGCACAAAAAGATGTTAAAAAGAATTGGCATTGTGGCGGTAGCCCTCCTTTTGCTCATTTACCTGGGGTTCCAGATATACAGTACCACCTACTCTCAGATTAAAACGGAAACCGCCTCCTATGTTGCAGTCAATGAAACCATCTCCGCGACCGGTTTTGTGGTGCGAAAGGAAACGGTTCTCACCAATGAGGCCAGCGGAGTGCTCACTTATCTGTTAGCAGATGGGGATAAGGTAAGCAATGGCGGAAAGGTTGCAGAGATTTACGCCAGTTCCTCGGATGTAAGCACGCAAAAAAACATCCAAAGCTTACAGGCGGAAAAGGAACGGCTGGAACAGCTTTCCAAGGCTTCGGAGGCGTTTACCAGCCCGGACTCCTTGGAAAAACAGATTTTGCAGAGCCTCAAAGCTATGAAGGGCGCTGTTAATCGAGGGGACTATTCCAAATTAAGCAGCCATCGGGATAATCTGCTTTACCAGCTCAATGAACGGCAGATTGTCACCCAAAAGGTGGATAATTTCGATAGCCGGATTCGTAGTCTCCAACAGCAATTGGATCAATTGCAGGCAAAGCATAATGTGAGCACCGGAGCGGTGACCTCTCCATTGGCAGGCTATTTTGCCAGCGAGCTGGACGGTTATGAAAACGCGTTGCCTTATGACGATATACTGGACATTACCCCGCAACAGGTGGAGGCTGGGCTGAATGCTCAACCCGACAAAACGCCGGAGAACGCCATTGGGAAGGTGATAAGCGGACTCAATTGGTACATGGTGTGCAATGTTTCGGCTGACGATGCCGTTAAGCTGCGGGTGGGGAAAACGGGAATCACAGTGAACATGCCCTTTGCTTCTACAGAAAGTGTGCCCGTATCGGTGGTGGCGGTGAATCAGGCGGATAAAGATTCCCAGGCCGCCGTTGTGCTGCGCTGTGATTACATGAGCAGCGACCTTGCCAACATCCGTACCGAGGCAATCCAGATCAATACCGACCGTCACGAGGGGATTCGTGTGAGCAGAAAAGCGGTGCATATGGACACCGTCCGCAGAGTGAAAACGGACGGCGAGGGAAAACAGATTCTGGATGATGAGGGCAACGCGGTCAAGGAGGAGAAGGAAGTTCAGGGAGTCTATGTGCTTTTTGGAGGCGAGCTGGTCTTTAAAGAGATCGTGCCGCTTTATTCCTCGGAAAACTTCGTGATATGCGACACCTCACCGAATAAAGACGCGATGTTTAGCAATAATACCGTGCAGCTTTACGATCAGGTTGTGGTAGAAGGGACGGATCTGCAAAATGGAAAAGTGGTCAGATGAATGGAAAACGCGCTGTGAAACGCTTCGAGATAACTATTTAGAGATTACTGATCGAATCGCGGCGGCAGCCCGACGGTCGGGCCGGAGGCCGGAGGATATTACGCTTCTGGCCGCCACCAAGACGGTTCCAGTAGAGATTGTCAATTATGGCATTGAATTGGGCATTCCTGTTATCGGAGAAAACAAGGTGCAGGAATTTTTAAGCAAAGAAACCGAGTATCTTCCCTGCACCCGGCATTTTATTGGGCATCTACAAACGAATAAGGTGCGACAGATTGTGGGTAAGGTGAGTATGATTCACTCGGTGGACCGCTTAAAACTGGCCCAGGAGATCGCACGAGTTTCCAGCGATCAGGGAATCACCACTGATATTTTGATTGAGGTCAACATTGGCCGGGAGGAGAGTAAATCGGGGATAATGCCTGAGCAGCTCAGTGAACTGGTAGAGCAAATTGACCGGCTACAGGGACTTTGCCTGCGCGGGCTGATGGCGATTCCTCCAATTTGTGAAAAAAAAGAGCAAATTCGAGAATATTTTTCTCGTATGTACCAACTGTTTATTGACATCGGGGCGAAAAAATTAGATAATGGTAGTATACAGTATTTATCCATGGGGATGTCAGGGGACTATGAGGAAGCCGTTTTAGAGGGAGCTAACCTGGTTCGCATTGGCTCGGCTCTATTCGGCGCCAGAAATTATAATAAATAGGAGGAATTCAGAATGGCAGGATTTGTACAAAAGTTAAAGGATATGTGGACTCCGCCGGAGGACGAATACGATTACGAAGATTACGACGAGGTGCAAGAGGAAGAAGAGGAGGTCATGTACTCCAGACGTGAGGAACAGAGGGAACCGGTTCGTCGCGGCAATAGCGGCTCTTCCGGCAATAAAGTGGTCAATATTCACGCTACCACCCAGCTTCAAGTGGTTCTCTTTAAGCCGGAGCGTTTTGGAGACGAAACCTGCGCCGTAGCCGATGAGCTTTTGAAAATGCACACGGTGGTTCTCAACCTGGAAAACACGGAAAAGGATGTGTCCCGCCGGATTTTGGATTTCCTCAGCGGTGTTGCCTACGCCAATAATGGAAAAATTAAGAGAGTGGCCACCGGGACGTTTATCATTACCCCCTATAACGTAGAACTCACCGGCAACGACGTGCTGGATGAGCTGGAAAATAACGGCGTATATTTCTAAATACTTCCAGAGTTCATGAAGGAAAAGAGAAAACCGGCCGGCATGGAGGACTCTGTACTGGCCGCCAGAATAGAGGACGCCATACGCCTGTGTCAGCTAAGGAATTATCCTCACTTTGTGGGCTTCCTAGACGAACGCCAGGGCGCGATGGCGGAGAAAATCGCAAAAGGCCTGAGGTTTGACCAATACATGCTGTGGGGCGGTTACTCCGGCGCACAGCGTGTTGTTTTTGGCGCATTTCCAGAAAGACAGCAACCGGATCGCGATAGCTTTCCGGTTCTTCCCTTATATACTGCTTTTCGCAGAGAGGATACCCTGAGTCATCGGGACTTCCTGGGAACCTTAATGGCCCAGGGGATCAACAGGGATACAGTGGGGGATATCCTGGTGGGAGAAGGACGGTGCGTGCTTTTTGTACGGATTGAGATTTCCGAATATGTAACAACCCAGATGCATAAAGTTGGCGGGACGGGGATTCGCTTTGTGGAGGGCAGTCTCTCCGATTTGCCGCAAGAGAGAAGCTGTATTGAGATCAGCGACACCATCGCTTCTCAAAGGCTGGATTGTATTGTGGCCTCTTTCACCCACTTAAGCCGGGAAAAGTCCAACCTATTGATTCGCAGTGGAAGCGTGTCCCTCAATTATGAGATTGTTCTTTCCGGAAGCGAGAAGGTATCGCCGGAGGATATTCTTTCCATTCGGGGATATGGAAAATATCGGGTTGATCAAATTGGGCCTCTCACGAAAAAAGGACGGCTGAGGCTGCTGGCGAAACGATATCAATAGAGGAGGATCACGACGTGCTGAGACCGGAAGATATCCAAAACATAACCTTCCGGCGTTCTACATTGGGTGGATATCATCCCAAAGATGTGGACGTTTTTATCGATGAAGTGCAGCGGGATTTTGAACAGCTGCAAAGGGAAAATACAGAACTAACCAAAAAGGTAGAGCAGCTCTCCAAAGAGGTGGAGGAATATCGAGCAAGCCGCTGGCCCCAACGGCGCAGTTGGTATTGATTTATGTACATCACAACTTAGATAGAGGAGGCAAAGGGACTATGTTAAAACCGGAAGAGATTGCTAACGTAAGCTTTCGACGGGCTAATTTGGGCGGTTACCGGCCGGAGGACGTGGACGCTTTTATTGATCAGGTGCAGTTGACAATCGATCAAATGCAAAAGGATAAGGCAGAGCTGGCGCAGAAGCTGGAATTGTTGGCCAAAAAGGTGGAGGAGTACCGAAACGACGAAGAAAGTATCCGCACCACATTGCTCAGCGCGCAAAAGCTGGCGGACGCTTCTGTTCGAGAAGCCAAGCATAAATCTGAAGTCATTATCAAAGACGCCACTGTAAAAGCGGAAAAAATCGTGGCCAATGCGCAACGAGATATTGAAGACCAGCAAAAAACCATAGAGAATCTGCAAAAAGAAGTGGTAAACTTTCGCTCCCGGCTGCTTGCTATCTATAAAGAACACTTGACCTTGATTGACGCGCTACCCACCGAAGAAACCTTCCAGCAGGAGAAAAAGGCGGAGAGCATCCAAGAGCCGGAATCCTCTACCCCAGAGGAAAAGGAGGAACAGCCTGCTGTTTCTGACGATTTATTAACGGACATTCAGCCTATGGAAGGCGGTTTTACGGTAAAACAACCGGAACAGCCTGTCAAGGAGGAGGGGAACGAATCGTCGGCTTCTTCTAGTGAGAAGTTTGGCGCTCTAAAATTTGGGGACGATTACGATTTGTCCAAGGACAAGGACGAAGAGTCGCCTATTGGATTGTTTAAACGTAAATAAAGGGAACCTTAGATATATTAAATGAGCAAGAGGAGAATAGATTTCATGTCTCAAGATTATAACAGCACAATGAATTTACCCAAAACCGATTTCCCAATGCGGGCGGGTTTGCCCAAGATGGAGCCGCAGCTGCTGGAGAAATGGGAAAAGGAAAATATTTACCACAAGCTGATGGAAAAGAACGAGGGAAAACCCCTTTATGTTCTCCACGATGGCCCTCCATATGCAAACGGCGACATTCATTTGGGTACGGCGCTGAATAAGACATTAAAGGATTTTATTGTTCGCTATAAGAATATGGCGGGGTATCAGTCTCCCTATGTGCCGGGATGGGATACCCACGGTTTGCCCACAGAGCTTAAGGCTCGGAAAAAGGCCGGTGTGGACAATTCCACCACCATTTCTGACGTGGAATTGCGCAATATCTGCCGGGATTTTGCTCGAGGATACATCGACGACCAGAGAAAACAATTCAAACGCCTGGGCGGAATCGGAGAATGGGAGAATCCTTATATTACCTTACTTCCCGAATTTGAAGCCAAACAAATCGAAGTGTTTGCCGAAATGGCCTGCAAGGGATACATTTACAAGGGACTAAAGCCGGTATATTGGTGCCCCGAGTGTGAAACCGCTTTGGCGGAGGCGGAAATTGAGTATGCCGAGGATCCCTGTCATTCTATTTATGTGAAATTCCGTGTGACCGATGACAAGGGGCTTCTTTCTGCAATGGGCGCGGATTTGCAGCGCACCTATTTTGTAATCTGGACCACTACCACTTGGACATTGCCCGGCAATGTGGCGATCTGTGTTGGTCCCAAGTTCAATTACTGCCTGATTCAATGGGAAAATGAGTATTACATTATGGCCGAAGAGCTGTATCAGTCCTCAATGAAGGCCGCCGGAAAAGAGAATTACAAGGTGTTAGGAACCATCAATGGTTCTGACCTAGAGTATATGAAGACCGCCCATCCTTTCCTGGATCGGGAGTCGTTGGTCATTGTGGGAGACCATGTCACTCTGGAGAGCGGCACCGGCTGCGTTCACACGGCCCCCGGACACGGCGTGGAAGACTTTGACGTGTGCCGGAACTATCCGGAAATTCCGATTGTGGTGCCGGTGGACAGCCACGGCAGGCTGACCGCAGAGGCTGCCCAATTTGAAGGTCTCACCACAGAAGAGGCCAACAAAGCCATTGCGAAGCATTTGGATGAGATCGGCGCTTTGTTCGCGTTAGAAAAGATCATTCACCAATATCCTCACTGCTGGCGTTGTAAGAAGCCGGTGTTGTTCCGCGCTACGGAGCAGTGGTTCTGTTCGGTGGACGATTTTAAAGACGAGGCCGTAGAGGCCATTAAGACGGTGAAATGGATCCCTGGATGGGGAGAAGACCGCATTACCTCCATGGTGAGGGACCGCAAGGATTGGTGCATTTCCCGTCAGCGCAAG
The DNA here is from genome assembly GCA_022799115.1 of Clostridiales bacterium. Taxonomy (GTDB): domain Bacteria; phylum Bacillota; class Clostridia; order Oscillospirales; family Acutalibacteraceae; genus CAJFUH01. The sequence continues at coordinate 41,981 of JAAWNT010000004.1, forward strand.
TGGGGCGTACCCATCCCGATTTTCTTCTGCAAGGATTGCGGGGAGCCGCTCATTGAGAAGGATGCCATGCTTTCTGTGGCCGAGATATTCCGCAAGGAGGGTTCGGACAGCTGGTATCAAAAGGACGCCGCAGAATTCCTGCCCAAAGGCACCCAATGTAAAAAATGCGGATGTACTTCCTTTGACAAAGAAAAGGACATCATGGATGTGTGGTTTGATTCCGGAACGACTCATGCGGCAGTTCTGGCGGAGCGTCCTTATCTGAAATGGCCGGCTGATCTTTATCTGGAAGGAGCCGATCAATACCGCGGATGGTTCCAGTCCTCTCTGCTCACCTCAGTAGCCACCAAAGGCAAAGCGCCCTATCAGGCGGTGGTCACTCATGGCTGGGTAGTGGACGGCGAGGGTCGCAAAATGTCTAAGTCCTTGGGCAACGGCATTGATCCCTCTGACATTGTCAACGAGTATGGCGCGGATATCCTTCGGTTATGGGTGGCCTCCTCCGATTATCACGCGGATATCCGTATCTCAAAGGATATCCTGAAACAGTTGTCCGAGGCATATCGAAAGATCCGCAACACCGCGCGTTATATTTTGGGTAATCTGTATGATTTCGATCCCAATAAGGATTGTGTGGAGCTTTCAAAACTTCAGCCCATTGACCAATGGGCGCTGTATCAGCTGGATGTGCTGAACAAAAAGGTGCGCGAGGGTTATGATACCTTTGAATTCCATCAGGTTTATCACGCCATCCACAATTTCTGTGTGGTGGATATGTCTAATTTCTATTTGGATGTGATTAAGGACCGGCTTTACGCAGAGAGAGCGGATGGGCAATCCCGCCGCGCGGCGCAAACGGCAATTTATCTCATTCTGGATGCCATGACCCGGATGATTGCTCCTATCCTTGCATATACCTCCGATGAAATCTGGAGCTATATGCCCCACAGCAGCCAGGAGGACCCGGACTGCGTGCTCTATAATGAAATGCCGCAACTCACTGGGGTGCAAGTGGATGAAGAATTCGTCAATCGTTGGGACCGCATCCATGCATTGCGCGATGATGTGCAAAAGGCGCTGGAGCTTGCCAGAAAAGAGAAAAAAATTGGGAAATCTCTGGAGGCCAAGGTGGAACTGTACTGCCAGGGTGAACTCTACAATTTTGTGAAATCCGTAGAACAAGAGCTCAAGACGGTATTCATTGTCTCCGAGGTGGAAGTATTAGGCGAGGGCCAAGGAGACGTCCATGGAGAAATGGACGGCTTCTCCATTACGGTAAAGCATGCGCAGGGTGAGAAGTGTGTGCGGTGCTGGGTTTACAGCGAAACGGTAGGACAGGATGCGGAACATCCGGATCTGTGCCATCGTTGTGCCGCTGTTATCAAAGGAGAATAAAAGAAAGGGGGTGTAACAGAGTTCGGTTTACACCCTCTCTTTCGTTTTATGCCTGTGGTATCATAGAATTGAGTCATTTTATATTGAATGACCGAATGTCGTTGCAGGCTTGGTACGCCTGCGATAGCATTAAAACTTTGATTGGAGCGGATCTTCTCGTCCCATTGGCGGAATGAGAAGATTCGTTGAAAGATCTCCCCTTTGGGAAATTGGATTTCTTATCTGATCCAAGACATGAAGATTAAACGCCTGCCTATGGAAAGGCGTAGAAGGAAAGGATGAATCGTTTTGCCTATTTTGGCTTTGTTTGTGGCGGCATCCATTGTTTTGACGGATCAACTGATGAAATATCTGGTGGTATATGCGCTTAAACCGGTGGGAACGGTAACGGTGATTCCGGGGCTGCTTGATTTCACATATGTGGAAAATCGCGGCGCGGCCTTTGGTATACTGGAAAATCAGAGATGGTTTTTTATTGTTGCCACAATTCTTGTAATGGTGCTTCTTGTTGTTTTGTTATTCCGAAAGGGCGGAACAAGTAAGATGTTTGCCGCCTCAATCGCTTTGATTGTGGGCGGGGGAATTGGCAATCTCATCGATCGTATATTTTTGGGCTATGTGGTGGATTATTTACAGTTGAGCTTTTTTCCGCCGGTTTGTAATTTTGCGGATTACTGTGTCGTGGCTGGAACCGCTCTGCTTATGGTATATATTTTGTTTTTTTCGGATGCGATGAATAAAGATAAGAAAACAAGAAAGCAATCCAACGGTGCTGGCGGTGATGTGCTTGGAGAATAAACAGACGATTACAGTTTTCCAATCAGAGGAAGGATTGCGCATTGACAAGTTTTTATCGGAAAAGCTGCCGGATTTGACCCGCTCCTCCGTCCAGCGGCTGCTGGATGCGGGAAATATCTCGTGTAATGGGGTTAAAGTTGGAAAAAACTATCGGCTGAGGGCAGGGGATCTTCTGGAGATAACCATTCCCGAGCCGGCGCCTCTGGCGTTAATCCCCGAGGAAATCCCTTTGGAAATTTGTTATGAGGACGAGGATTTGCTGGTGGTGAATAAGCCTAAGGGGATGGTGGTGCACCCAGCGCCGGGGAATTTTACTGGTACCCTGGTAAACGCCTTGCTTGCTCACTGCGGCGATTCTCTATCGGGGATCAACGGTGTAATCCGACCGGGGATTGTCCACCGCATTGATAAGGACACCAGCGGATTACTAATTGTAGCAAAAAATGATTTTGCTCATCAGAAATTGGCGGAGCAGATCAAAGAGCATCACTTTACCCGAGAATATGAGGCGGTGGTGCATGGAGGTTTTGCTGAGGACAAGGGCATGGTAGACGCGCCCATCGGCCGGCATCCCATTGACCGGAAGAAAATGGCGGTGACTCAAAAGGGGAGCCGGAACGCGGTAACCCATTACCGGGTGATTGCCCGCTACCGCGCCTTGACCCATTTGCGTCTGCGACTGGAAACAGGGCGCACCCATCAAATTCGGGTACACATGGCCTACATTGGACACCCTGTTGCAGGAGACGCCGTTTACGGTCCGAAAAAGCCCATGGGAGGCTTGAATGGGCAATGTCTTCACGCAAAATTAATCGGTTTTGTCCATCCGAGAGATGGCAGATACCTGGAAATTGAAAGCCCGCTGCCCGATTATTTCACCGCATTGCTGGAACGCCTGGGCCGCTGTGACGTTGAATAAGGACGGAAAAGAAAGGGGAAGAATATGCCAGTTTCCTTGGAAGGAATTCTATTGGCCTCTGATTTGGACGGGACTTTGATTGACAGCGCATATCAGATTCCACAAAGGAATTTGGATGCGCTGTGCGATTTTATGGGCAGAGGCGGTCGCTTTGCGATTGCTACGGGACGAGCCATTGAATCCGCCTATCGATATGTGAGAGTTACTCACCCAAATGCTCCTTGTATCGTATTAAATGGTACAATGTTATATGATTACAGGACAAACCGTGTTTTATGGGGGAATCCTTTGCCCCCGGAGGCTGTGAGTTATCTTACGCATATTTTTTATCATTTTCCTGAAGTGGGGATCGAAGTATGCACGGAAAAGGGGATTCATGTCATACGAGAGAATCCGTATATACACCGGCATCTGTTCCGGGAGAATATTAAGCATACGAATTGTTCTCTTCAGCAGGTGGAAGGACAGTGGTACAAAGTCTTTTTTGCAATGGATTCTCAGTTGATGGAGCAAGTGCGCGCGTATATGGAGACCATTCCGCACCAGGGGGTGCGGTTTGTGCCATCCTCCAGCTATTATTTGGAGATGCTGCCAGAGGAGGCAGATAAAGGAACCGCTCTTAAAAGGCTGACCGCTATGCTGGATTTGGATCCGAACAACAGCTATGCGATAGGCGATTATTATAACGACATCGAATTGTTGCGCGCCGCTGGAGTTGGAATTGTACCCCAAAATGCCCCTATGGATATCCAAAAATTGGCCGGTCATGTGGTTTGCCGCTGTGAACTGGGCGCCGTTGCCGATGCGATCGCAGTTATCGAACGCAATTGGATGGAAAAGAGCTCCAAGCATTGAGGTTCATGTATTGCAAAACCAAATGGGACGCTGATCGTATGCTTTTTTATTGTTTCTGAAGGGATGAATCAGCTGGCTTTGTTGCATTGATATCAGTGATCCGGTTTCTATGACGCGGAGTATAACGGGGGACATGCGGCGGCTCAAGGAACAAGAATAACGCTTTATACGGAGGGAAAGGCAATGGAGCAGAGAACCTTTTCTGAACGGCTGCTTTTGGTGGCAGCGCTGATTCTATGCGCCATTTTGGTGGGATATAATGCGTTTTATTCTCCGCAGGCTTCAGAGCCGGTCATTATTTATCGGGATTTTAGCGTGGAGAGTCTGTCGAATGAGGAATATCAACCCCTGCCGGGAGAATCCATTCATCGCCTCAACCTCAATACCGCCAGCGCCGAAGAGCTGGCCCAACACGTGCCGGGCATTGGGGACTTGCTGGCGCAGGATATTGTAGAATATCGGGAAAAGCACCAAGGTTTTCAGCGTCTTGATGAGCTGAAAAATATAGAAGGGATTGGAGACAAAACCTTTGAGAAGATGAAGCCGTACCTCACATTGTCCTAATGTCCGGGAAAAGGACTGCGCGGCAAACGAAAAACTCCCTATGGAGCATTAAAATCTGAGTGGTTCAGAAAAGGGCTCATAGGGAGTTTTTTAATTGTTCATTCATTTGTTCCAGGGCCTTTTGGTAAAGCTCTCTGGCGCTGCGCCGGATGTTCTCTTGATTGGAAGGATAAATAGGTTCTCCAGCGGTTAAGGTAAAACAAGGTTTTCTTTTTAACAGTTTCCAGATTCCCCGGCGTGGCCGTTGGGTTAGCACAACTGGAATAACAGGAACATGAGCCCGCGCGGCAATGGTAAAGGCGCCGTCTTTAAAATCCCGTAGAGTTTGGCAATAAGGAATCAGCTCTCCCTCCGGGTAAATGCATAAAAGACGCCCGTCTTTAACCGCCTGCACCATTTGTTGCAGAAAGCTTCTCATACGGGAAGGAGAGGAGGGCACTGGCACACTACCCAAAAAATAGATGAGCTGTGACACCACAGGAACATAAAACAAACGCTCTAAAGAGGTGAAGATAGCCTTGCGCGGCATTGCTAAAAGGCCCAAAAAGGTACAATCAAAATAGTGAGCATGATTGCAAACCAAAACGGCTCCCTTCCCTTTTAAATTTTTGACGTGTTCTTTTCCCCGAATCTTTAAGCCAAACACCGCATGATCGAATAGAAAAAGAAGGGGAAAGGCAATGAAATAGAGAAACAACCGGGAGAAAAAGCGGAGAAAGGGATTGGCGCTTACAAGAGGTTTGTCTTTGTCGAAGTTATTGAGTCCTTTTTTTATGATCTCGGACCACCTCCTCAAACATTTTCTCTGCCTCGAGAATGGATTGTTCCACCCGATAGGTGTCGCCCTGCTTGGCATATTGTTGGGACATCCGCCGCTTTTCCTCGGGATGTTCAATCCAATAGTCGATTTTTTTGGCAAGATCTTTGGGATTGTCCGGTTCAAACAGGCTGCGGTCATCCAAGGCGAACTGTGGGGTAGCGGATTGATCGGAATTGCAGATTACGGGTACCAATCCGCAGGAAAAGGCTTCCATACAGGAAATGGCCTCGATTTCAATCACAGATGCATGGACGTAAAGATCACAGGAATGGATCAGCGAGATCAGATCCGATTTGGAATAGAACCCAAAGATAGGGGGATGCGCAAGCTTGCTTCCTTGCTTGATTAGCTTGGATTTGCACGGTCCGTTGCCTGCAAGGTGAAGCTGGATGCGATCCGCATATTTGGATTGCGATACCGCCTCTATCAATATGTTCTGCCGCTTTTCCGGAGAAAGCCTGCCCACCATTAGAATATGATATAGAGAATTGGGATCCGGTTGCTTGGGAACCGGGGCGGGAACAAAATCGTCATCCACGCCATTGGAAATAACATGCATTTTTGCGTGATAACCGTTTTTTGTCAATTGATCGGCGATAAACTTGGATGGGCAGTGTATGTGATCAAACCGATCATAAAACACGTTGTAAAAGAAGCGATAGATCCACCGGGGAAGGGATTTCCAGCCGCTTAGATGAAGAATATAAGTGATATTTTCGGGCTGTAGATGGAAAGCGCCGGAGCAGGGAATTCCCATTTCCTTTGCCACTTTGGCAGCTTTACACTCCATCATCAAGGGAACCAAAAAATGGGCCACATCAGCCCCGTCAAAGGCCTTGCGGAATACTTCTGGATCCGGCTTTGCAAAGGCAAACCCCTGGCGATTGGCTATTTTCTTTGCCACGGGGAGGTTCCACTCTTCCACCGGATAACGACCGGGGCCCTCTTCACCAATGGACACAACCCGCACAGTGTGCCCACGCTTTTTTAGCATTTCTGCAAAACGGTACGCCGTCATAGTGGTACCGTTATTTAAATGATCGAATGAGTCGATAACCAAAACGATTATCAAGTAAAATTCCCCCTATACTCCTCCAGAGCGGGACGCTGTCTCCGCCCAGATACAATCGAATGTTTCAGCCTTATAATCTTATGATACCGTTATCAGGGCATATAGTCAATTGACATTTCCAAAAGAATGTCGTTTTTTAGGAAAAAATCAAAAAGAACCGGCGCTGCCACTTGACAACACCGGTTTACGAACAATTGGTATTATAGATTTGCGTCGATCATATCGGTATAATTAGACAGAGGTTTGGCTCCTACATCCCGTGCCGTTACCTTGCCGTCTTTAAACAAAAGGATTGTCGGTATGCTTTGAACGTTGTACCGCTGAGCAAGCTCGGAATGCTCGTCGATGTCCACCTTTGCCACTGTTATCCGTCCATCGTATTGCTGAGCCAGCTGTTCAATGATGGGGGCGACCATTCTGCACGGCGCGCACCAGGTTGCCCAAAAATCAGCCAATACCAACGGTTTTTCCGCAATCAACGTTTCAAACTCTTTTTCATCCGGATAAAGGATGAGCTCTGCCATCTTTTCGCCTTCTCTGCTATAAATTACATTCCAAACTTGGGAATGTAATTTATAGCATTCTACATTTTTTCATCAATATACTTTGCGGCCTGCTGAGCGGCAACCAAGCCTTCTCCCACTGCCTTGGAAACCTGAAGCGGTTTGCCTGTACAATCTCCTGCGGCGAAAAATCCAGGAATATTGGTTTCCATAAAGCGGTTGACAGCAATGTATCCATCCCTTGTTTCCAATCCTTCGATCAGCGAGTTGGGAGCAATGGAATCCCTTAATATGAAAAGCACATCGGACAATACCGTTTCCTCTTTTAGGGTAATGCGGAACCGATCTCCGCTTTTTTCTATTGACTGAACCGATCCTTCCCGATATTCAATGGCCGAATTAATACCGAGCGCTCTTTGTTTATTTGAAACGTAGACGACTTGAACCCCGATTTCATTTAAAAAATTCGCCTCTTGAGCGGCCTCTTGGGATAATCCCCAAACCACCGCCGTTTTCTGACGATAGAGCATACCGTCACAGGTGGCGCAGTAACTGACCCCTTTTCCTAAGAATTCCTTTTCACCCGGAATCTCTTTGGCCTTGGAAACGCCAGAGGCTAATATAACCGTTTTGGCTTGGATCACTTCGCCGTTAAAATTAATCAGAAAGCGATCTCCTAAAACGAGAATATTGGCGGCTTTCCCTTTTTCCAGGTAAACTCCCATTTGCCGGGTATGCTGTAAAAAGCTCTCCATCATTTGTGCGCCGCTCACCTGATAATACCCCAAATAATTGTCCACCTGTTCCGCTTTTGACAGATAGTTATTTTCCGCGGATAATAGCCGTACTGACTTGCCTCGGGCTCTGCCATTGATGGCGGCGGAAAGTCCAGCGGGACCCGCGCCGATGACCGCGATGTCCACAACCTGATCCTGCATAACAAATCCCTTCTTCCTCTGATAACAAAAAGGCCACGTTTTCACGTGGCTCTTTCCTTTTATTTTACAATTGTTGCAATTGTGCCGATCACAGGCAACGGTTTTTCCACTCCGTTACAGGCATTAACCAGTCCAATGATGAACCAAATCAGGTCAATAACCGCCACAGCAGTATTCAACAGGCCCACTAAGATAAACAAGATCGGTAAGATCGCCATTAAAACCGCGCCCACGATATTCACGGCGATTCCCAACACAACCGCTGCGATGGTAAACAAAATTCCTTGATTCACATGATACATCACTTTGGGGTTGTTGCGGTCCGCCAGTAAACCCACCAACCATAAAAATGGGAAATAAGCTAAAATGGAAAATAGTTTGGTGTTATCAGCAGCGGCAACCGGCGCCGAAACGGGCTGCTGATACGGTGGCTGGAGCTGAGATTCCTCTTGCTGGATGTTGGAATTCGGCTGCTGCGGCTGGACTGGAGTCTGCTGATTTTGATTCAAATCGTTCATACTTGGATCCCTCCTGATATATTTTCTAATCTATGTAACGACTTTGTCGTACTTGGATGACACTATTTTTGAAAAAGTTTATCAAAATCCCCAATGAAAGGAAGCGGTTTTTGCTGGTGTTTGATGACCCCTACAATTCCCATCAAAGAAAGGATTACCCATGCCACGGTGATGCCCACATACAAAAGCAGGCCCACGATTTCCGCTGCTGCTGGCAGCGACCGCAGAGCGAAGCAAAGAATGGCGGTAATGAGATAACCAATCGCGGTAAACGCAAAGAGAATCCCTCCCTGGCGAGAGTGAAACTCTACCTCCGGAACATCCTTTTCCACGGCCACACGTCCCATGATAAACAGCGGGCCAATATAGGCCAATACAGACAGCAGCGTTATATTAACTTTGCTATGTTCCTGATTCATTCCGCGTTCCTCCTCCCACCAATTTGGCAGAGCCTATGCTATTCCGCGTATTTTTCAATCTGTATGGACTCAATCACCACATCTTCCAACGGTTTATCATTGGCGCCGGTTTCTACTCCTGCGATGGAGTTTACCACATCCATTCCCTCGAATACCTGGCCAAACACCGTATGCCCCCTCTTGTTTCGGCTGAGTTTGCCGTCCAAATGGGGATTTCCACCGTTTTCTTTATAGAGCGCCTTTATTTCGTTGGTAAGTTTGGAGCTATCGATACTGGTACTGAAACCGGCAAAAGACTTGGATCCCCCCTGATTAATAAAGAACTGGCTGCCATTGGTATTGGGACCGGAATTGGCCATTGCAAGCGCGCCGGTGATATTAAACAGCTTGTCGCTGAATTCGTCCTCAAAGGGTTTACCCCAGATACTCTCTCCTCCGCGGCCATTGCCCAGTGGATCGCCGCCTTGGATCATAAAGTTTTCGATGACCCGATGAAAAGTTATGCCGTTATAATAGCCATTTTTGGCGTGAGTGATAAAGTTCTCCACCGCTTTCGGCGCTTCTTCCGGGAAAAAGCGGATTTTAATGGTGCCCATATTGGTCTTCATAACGGCAATTTCATCTCCTGCCGCGGGTTTATCCAGTTGATAGCCCACTTTTGCTCCCGGATTTTGGGCTTGGTTTTTCTGACATCCGGAAAAGATTCCCATACAAAAGACCAAAATTAAGGATAAGACGAGTGCAAACATTTTGCGCATGTGTTAATACATCCTTTCTTACTCTATACATATCCTTTATTTTAGTCGATTTATTCCTTGATTGCAAGGAAAAAACGTTGAACTTCTGTACCTTACGTCATTTTTGCATAAATGGCACATATGATTTTTTAGATTCTTCCCTGCACATAGCATTGATAGCACAGACTGACATAGCGTTCATCTCCTCCAATTTCGATTTGATCTCCTTCTTTCAGAATGACGCCGTTGTCCACCCGGGCGTTTACCTCCGCTTTACGTCCGCATTTGCATACTGATTTGATCTCGCTCACGGAATCTGCAATTTCCAACAGCCGTTTGGACCCGGGAAACATCCGGGTTTTAAAGTCGGTTTTCAGCCCGTAGCACAACACCGGCGCATAATCCATGGCGACCTTTTTGAGTTGATCTACCTGCTCTTCCTGTAAAAACTGCGCCTCATCGAGAATAACGACTTGGTATCCGCGATGATTACAAAACCATAAAAAAAGATCCTCTTCTAATTTTACTGATTTGCAAGGAGCTTGTAACCCGTTGCGGGACCGGACCACATGCTTTCCCCAGCGAGTATCAGATTCCGGTTTAAGCAGAGCCACTCGAAATCCTTTTTCCTCATAATTATATTTTGTCATCAGTGCTTGAGCGGTTTTTGAACTGCCCATGGTACCATAGCGGAAATATAGCTTTGGCATGAAAACCTCCTTTTTTCATATAGAGATAATAAAAAGCATTGTCAACCGGCAAAAATAAGCTATAATAAAAGATAATTTGCCGTATCGCCCTGAAACGGAAAGAAACGAGGTGCTTTTATGTCCAGACTTCGCCGGTACTGGAAACAGGAATTTCTGCCGGTCTTTCAAAACCTTGTAAAGCGTTATTTTCAGGACGAAGTTGGGCGTTCCGCCGCGGCTTTGGCCTATTATCTATTATTCTCTTTTTTCCCTTTGCTTATTTTTTTAAGCTCTTTGATTAGCTTTTTGGATTTGCCGCCACTGTCTACCGATAGTTTTCAAACCTTTATCCCCGCCGATATCATCAGCATTGTCAACACCTATTTGGAACATATCGCCGAGGTAAAAAACGGCAATCTTTTGCTATTCGGACTGTTTTTTACCATATATTTTACCATGCGAGCGGTGGACTGTCTTATGCGTTCCAGCAGGCGCGCTTACCGCGTCAGCGAAAAAAAAGCGTTTCCCCGGAATCAGATCCAGGTATTCCTGTATACCATTTTTTTAATGGTAGTCATCTTCGCGTCGTTGCTGCTCATGACCATTGGACGCACGGTGCTCACCTTTTTGGCTCGTTTTTTCCCCATCAACGCGGATTCCATCAACTTCTGGAACGTGGTCCGCTTTTTTATTCTGGCTGTTATGCTGTTTTTTGCCCTTTCTTTTCTTTATACTCTTGCGCCGGGAAAACGGCAGAATTTTCGTCAAGTGCTGCCGGGTACCATTGCCGCTTTGATTTCCTGGCTGATTTTTTCTATGGGGTTTGCCTACTACGTGGAGCATATGGCTCACTACTCGGTGCTATACGGGTCGATCGGTGCGGTCATTGTTCTCATGCTGTGGCTTTATTGTACCTCTACCACCCTGATTATGGGGATGGAGGTAAACTGCGCTATTATTAATAAAAATAAGATGAAACGGCAACAGCGGGCGCGTTTTTCTGCAAAAACCTACAAACGATAGGGAATCTTAATCGACAGAACGGTTTGTGCGATCACCGTTTTTTCTAAATTTCCATGTAAACCGTATATTTAGATGAAAATAGTAAAAACCTTCGCGGCTTGTCCAAAAAGCTGCGGAGGTTTTTTCTTAGATTTGATTTTTAATCCGGTCCAGAGCGCCTTTCTCCAGTCTGGATACCTGCGCCTGGCTGATACCGATTTCCTCCGCCACCTCCATTTGGGTTTTTCCCTTGAAAAAGCGCAGGGAAAGAATCTTTTTTTCCCGATCGTTGAGATTGCGGATGGCCTCCTTCAACGCGATCTCATTAAGCCAGTTGTTGTCGTCGTTTTTATCCCCCACCTGATCCATCACAAAGATGGTATCGTTGCCGTCGGAGAACACCGGTTCATACAGGGAAACGGGTTCAACAATGGCCTCCAGCGCCAGCACCACGTCCTCTTTGTTCATGTCCAGCTCTTTGGCAATCTCTTCCACCGTGGGTTCCCGATTTCTCTCTGCCGTCAATCTCTCCTTTACCTGCATAGCCTTATATGCGGTATCACGCAAGGAGCGGGACACCCGAATCGAATTCGAGTCTCTAAGATATCTTCGCACCTCACCGATTACCATAGGCACCGCATAGGTGGAGAAGCGCACATCCAGATCCGTGTTAAAGTTATCGATGGCTTTAATCAGGCCAATACATCCAACCTGGAATAAATCGTCCATATTTTCGCCCCGATTGGTAAACCGCTGAATGACACTGAGCACCAAGCGTAAATTTCCGTTAATCAGCTCTTCTCTGGCCTGTTTACACTCACGTTCCGTACCTTCTTTTACAATTTTTAGCAGCCTGCGCTTTTCCGCCTCCGTTAAAACCTTTAGTTTAGCGGTGTTGACTCCGCATATTTCCACCTTATTATACTGCACGTTTGCTCCCCCGTTTCCTGGAATAACTTGTTATCATTATTGCCGCTCGTGGGACAAATCATACAGTGTGACAGATCTTCCGCCGATTTCTTCCATCAACCCAAAATCTATTTCAAAGGATTCCAGGCGTTTTCCGCATTTCAAAGGTCATATTTTACAGCGTGGACCGCATATAGTTGGGATGTGCACTGTACCAGAGGGAGGCATGGACGAGATGCCGAACCGCCCTTTCCCACGCGAAATGGGCGGAAAAGAAAGCAATCAGAAAAAGGCGCGTGGAGAAAAGGCGGTTAAAGATGAATGAATTTTATCCGGAAGGTTGGCTGATTGACACCTTAGAAAATCGAAATGCAATGCAGACGCCCTCCTCATTGGCGGAAGCCTGCCACGAAGGACGTTTGTTGGAGGGGCGCGCTCTTGTTTGTGACGGCGCGCACAATTTAATCGTGGATTTAGGATGTATGCGCGGGATGATTCCCCGGGAGGAGGGAGCCATCGGCATTCGGGAAGGTACGGTCCGGGATATCGCCGTTATATCCAGAGTAAACCGCCCGGTGTGTTTTATCATTACCGGCTTCCAAAAGGGAGCCGATGGAAAAACCACCGCGATCCTTTCCCGCCGCGCGGCGCAGGAGCTTTGCATGCGGCACTACATATCCCGATTGATTCCCGGCGATATCATCAACGCAAGGATTACGCATTTGGAGGCTTTCGGCGCTTTTGCGGACATCGGCTGCGGCGTTGTTTCTCTCCTGCCCATTGATACCATCTCAGTTTCCAGAATCGATCATCCCAGGGAACGCTTTTTTGTGGGGATGGATATCCGGGCTGTGGTAAAATCGTTGGACAATGGCCGAATCAGCCTGACCCACAAAGAGCTGTTGGGCACTTGGGAAGAGAACGCCGCCATGTTTACCATTGGAGAAACAGTGGCCGGAATTGTACGATCAGTCGAGGATTACGGCGCTTTTGTGGAGCTTACCCCCAATCTGGCGGGCCTGGCTGAAACCAAGGAGGGTGTGCGGGCAGGCCAGCAGGCCAGCGTTTACATCAAAAACATCATTCCCAGCCGGATGAAAGTAAAGCTAATTATCATTGATACTTTTGAATATGAGTACCGTCCTTGTGCTCCCAACTACTTTATTACCGGCAATCATATCGATCATTTTACCTATTCTCCCGCAGATTCGGAAAAAGTCATCGAAACCGTGTTCGCTCCCATTTAAACGATATCTTCCGGGGCTGCCGTTTCTGTTTTGATTAGAGTAATCGACAAAACCACTTTTTGCTTTTACATCAGCCTGATTCCCGCTTTCCGTTCTCCAATCCTGAAAATCCGTACGGGGGGAATCAGGCTTTGTATAATAAAAGTGAAAAAAAGGTTGACAAGCTGGATGGAGTTGGATATAATATATCTCGTCCTCAAAAAGAAAACAGAAATGCGGATATGGCGGAATTGGCAGACGCGTATGGTTCAGGTCCATATGAAAGCAATTTCATGCAGGTTCAAGTCCTGTTATCCGCACCAAATCGGAACGAGTTACACTCGTTCCGATTTTTTTCATTTTATGAAAAAATTTTTCCCCCTTTGTGGCACTACCAACTTTTTGTGGCTTCAAGTCCACATCAAACGTTCTCGAAACATCTCTTTTTCGTGGCCTATTGACAGAGCAAGTATCCATGTATGAATTCCAGTAATTGACGGCTTGCTTTGAAAGCTCCTTGTAAATGAGATCTATTGCGATATCAGATTTGCCCTTTACTGGTCCCCGTTCTTCAGGCCAACATCAAATCTCACCGGGAGGGAGTAGGTAAAATGAAGCGTTTGCTTCGGAATATATAAAGCGCAGGTCTGAAACCTCAGACCTGCGCTTTTCATCGTTTTATCAAAGAATAATAATTTTGTTTTAGCCATTAATTCGATATATTAGTATGTAATCACTTTTCTTTCTTCTTAGCTCATCCCCATTAAAAGGATAAGGAGAATATCAATTGTTAATATGGATAGATGAGGGAGTTTTATCTTTTAAATGCAAATCTCCCAAAATATTATGGTTTTAGTTTGGTTCAGGCGCCAACAAAAAAGAACGAAGCCGGATGCATTACGACAACCATTTTCGCTCAACAAAATAAGGAGAAACCGTGAAGCGGATGCAAAATTTTTCAGAAAAGAAAAAATCGGAACAAGTTATACTTGTTCCGATTTGGTGCGGATAACAGGACTTGAACCTGCATGAAATTGCTTTCATATGGACCTGAACCATACGCGTCTGCCAATTCCGCCATATCCGCATATTCACTTTTCTCAAGCAACGTGTTATATTATAGCGTGCAACGCAAAAATTGTCAACCTTTTTTCGCATTTATTTTTAAATGTCGAAAAAGGTGATGCGATTTTTCTTGTCGGCATCAATGATTGAAACTCAACTGAAAAACAAGTGCTCAATTAAAATTTTGGTGCCAATAAATACAAGGACAAATCCTCCCAAAAGCTCGGCTTTGGAACAAAATAGGTCGCCAAACTTTTTCCCGATGAATACGCCGCTCAGAGAGATGGCAAAGGTAGTTACACCGATGATGGAAACGGCATATCCCATCAACGCCACTGTGGAAGCCCCCACCGCCGAAGGTAGAATAATCCCGGTTGCCAGCGCATCAATACTGGTGGCGATGGCCATAACGATCAGCATCCGAAAGCCGATGGGATTGCGAGATTGGCATTCGGTTTCTTTGTTCCGGTCTTTCCAGGCGTCGTAAATCATCTTACCGCCAATATACCCCAAAAGAACAAATGCAATCCAGTGATCCAATTGACTGATTAACCCTTCTCCGGCCTTGCCAATGGCCCAACCAATCATAGGCATAACCGCCTGAAACAGTCCGAAGCAAACGGCGATTTTCAAAGCATGTGCGATCCGCAATCCCCTGGTAACTGCGCCGTTGGTAACAGAAACAGCGAACGCATCCATGGATAGACCGATAGCGATTCCTAAAAGCGATAAATAATCCATCAATGATGATCCTCCAATTCTTAAATGAGTAGGAAGAGAACTCTTTATATATACGTTGCCGTATGGAGAAAAATAATCGAAAAATTTATGTGTAACCATAACTTTAATGGAAAAAGGGCGCCCTGTCAATAGAAGGAAAGAAGGAACCCTCTTAAAAGAGGTAACACAGCAGAAATAATTTGCCAATCAACCTGAGAAATGATAGAATAATACAAACAATTGTGAAGGGATGTTACCATGATAGCTGTGATCGATTACGGGGCGGGAAATTTACAAAGCGTCTGTAAAGCGCTTCATCACATAGGGTGCGAATGCAGTGTGGTGAAGGACCGAGTCTCGCTGTTTCAGGCGGAAGGAGCGATATTGCCCGGTGTGGGTTCTTTTGCCGACGCCATGGATTGTATGGAACAGTCCGGCATGAAAGAGGCTGTCGTTGATTATATTCAAGCGGGGAATCCTTTGCTGGGGATTTGTCTTGGTCTTCAGCTGTTGTTTGAGGGCAGTGAAGAAAGCCCCGGTGTGAAGGGACTGGGACTTCTAAAGGGAAACATTGTTCGGATTCCTGCGGGAGAAGGACTTAAAATTCCACATATCGGCTGGAATTCTCTGTCTATTTGTGAGGACTCTCCACTGTTTCGCGGAATCAGACAACAATCCTTTGTCTATTTTGTTCATTCCTATTATTTAAAAGCCCAGGAGCGGGAGGTAGTTACCTCACAGACCCACTACGGCGTGAATATCGACGCATCCATCGGGAAGGGAAATCTCTTTGCCACTCAATTCCATCCTGAAAAAAGCGGAGAGATTGGATTGAAGATGTTGCAGAATTTTGCCGACCTGGTGGCAGAATACCGCAGAAACGATCATAAGAACTAGGCTTGAGAGGATGGTTAAGCAATGCATGCAAAACGTATCATACCCTGCTTAGACGTAAAAAACGGAAGAGTCGTTAAGGGGACCAGTTTCGTAAATCTTCGGGATGCGGGAGACCCGGTTGAAGCCGCTGTTGCCTATGACAGGCAGGGCGCGGATGAGCTGGTTCTGCTGGATATCACTGCTTCTTCCGATGCTCGAAGTATTATGTTGGATATTGTCAGCGAAGTGGCCAACAGCATTTTTATTCCCTTTACCGTGGGGGGAGGAATCCGCACGGTAGATGATTTTACCCAATTGCTTCGGGCGGGAGCGGATAAGGTTTCAGTGAACTCAGCAGCTATTAAAAGACCTGAAATCATTAACGAGGCCGCGTATAAATTTGGAAGTCAGTGTGTGGTGGTGGCCATTGATGCAAAACGCCGGTCCAATAATAGCTGGGAAGTCTATATCAACGGGGGCCGTATTCCAATGAATATGGACGTAGTGCAGTGGGCCATAGAGGCTGAAAAGCGCGGAGCGGGGGAGATCCTGCTCACCAGTATGGACTGCGACGGCGTAAAAAACGGATATGATTTGGAGCTGACAAAGGCAGTTTCCGAGCAGGTAGGAATCCCTGTTATTGCATCCGGCGGGGCAGGAAAGCTGGCGCATTTTTACGATGCATTTACTTTGGGAAAGGCGGACGCGGTATTGGCGGCCTCCTTGTTCCATTTTGGAGAAATCACCATACAAGAGCTTAAGGACTATCTGCATCAGCAGGGGATCTCCGTACGCAGATAGCTCAAGAGAAGAAACACTTGTAAGAGTCAGGAAAATAGTGGTATAATAAAATATCGGCCTGTTTCTATGCGGTTTAGAAAAAGGCAAGCGTTAAAAAGGGAGGATTTGCTGTTTATGGGAACCACAGCCCGTTATACAAAAGAGGACATCAAACGCATCGTGGAGGAGGAGAACATCCGGTTCATCCGCCTACAGTTTACCGATATCTTTGGCGCGTGTAAAAATGTCGCCATTACCAAAAGCCAATTGAACAAGGCCCTGGATAATAAATGTATGTTCGACGGATCGTCCATTGAAGGTTTTGTCCGAATCGAAGAATCCGACATGGAGCTGTATCCGGATCTGGATACGTTTATGATTTATCCGTGGAAGCCCACGCCGGGCAAGGTGGCCCGCATCATTTGCGATGTCTACAGACCGGATGGGACGCCGTTTGACGGAGATCCCCGCTATATCCTGCGGAGAGTGCTCAAACAGGCGGCCGATATGGGATTTACCTTCAATGTGGGTCCGGAATGCGAATTTTTCCTGTTCCAGACCGATGAAAACGGCGAACCCACCACCAAAACCATTGATAACGGCAGCTATTTTGAACTGGGTCCCGTGGACAAAGGGGAAGACGCACGCCGGGATATCTGCATTACATTGGAGGATATGGGTTTTGAAATTGAGGCTTCCCATCATGAATGCGCGCCGGGTCAGCATGAAATTGATTTTAAATACAGCGAAGCGCTGACCGCTGCGGATAATATCATGTCCTTTAAGCTTGCGGTAAAATCCATCGCGGAACGGCATGGTTTGCACGCCACGTTTATGCCAAAGCCGATTTTTAACGAGGCCGGCTCAGGAATGCACATCAATATGTCCCTATGCCGGGATGGAAAGAACGCTTTCTATGATCCTGAGGATAAAAACGGATTGAGCGATATCGCCTATAGCTTTATTGCAGGGATCATTGAGCATGCCAAGGGAATGACTGCAATCACCAATCCCCTGGTCAATTCTTACAAACGTTTGGTACCCGGCTATGAGGCGCCGGTTTATATCGCCTGGTCCACCCAGAACCGCAGCCCATTGGTACGCATTCCCTCCTCGCGAGGAGAGGGAACTCGTATTGAGCTGAGAAACCCGGATCCCTCCGCAAATCCTTATTTGGTGCTTGCGGTCTGCCTGGCCGCCGGATTGGACGGTGTGCGCAGAGGGCTTACTCCGCCGCCTTCCATCGACAGCAATGTATTCAAGCTGACCGACGACGAACGGGAGGCCATGGGTGTGGAAAATATCCCGGACAATTTGGATCGTGCGATTCGAGCTATGAAAAAGGACAGCATCATCCATGAAACGTTGGGCAGCCATGCGTTTCGGAAATATGTCGCCTATAAGCAGGCGGAGTGGAACAGCTATCGTAATGTGGTCACCAAATGGGAGATCGATCAGTATTTGGGCAGATATTAAGGGAGTGAGAGAAATCCAATGACGCAATTGATTTTACCGGATCATTATAAGGCCGGAATGGATATCAAAGAAACCGAAGTTGCCATCAAATTTATCAAAGATTTTTTTGAACGTCGCTTGGCGGAAGCGCTTCATTTAACACGAGTATCCGCCCCGCTGTTTGTGCTGGCGTCTTCGGGCCTGAACGACAATCTCAATGGATACGAACGCCCGGTTGCTTTCGGCATCCGGGAGCAGGGAGACGTCATGTGTGAAATTGTACACTCCCTGGCCAAATGGAAACGCCAAGCCCTCAAACGTTACCAATTTGCTCCTGGCGAGGGACTTTATACCGACATGAACGCGATACGCAGGGACGAGGACACCGATAATCTGCATTCGCTCTATGTGGATCAGTGGGACTGGGAGCGCGTCATTCAAAGGGAAGAACGAAATACAGAAACTCTAAAAGAAATTGTCGCCCTGATCTACCAGGCCATTAAGGATACGGAGCAACATGTCTATGAAAAATATCCTCAGATTAAACCAATGTTGCCAGAAAAAATCACCTTTATCACCACAGGGGAGCTGGAGGAGAGATATCCCGAGTTGTCTGCCAAAGAACGGGAAAAGCAGGTGGCCAAGGAATATGGCGCTGTCTTTTTAATGCAGATCGGCGGCGCGCTCAAATCGGGCAAACCCCATGACGGCAGAGCCCCCGACTATGACGATTGGAGTCTGAACGGGGATATCCTCGTATACTATCCTCTGTTGGATACTGCAGTTGAGCTTTCCTCCATGGGAATTCGTGTAGACGAGGAGACGCTGAGAAAACAGCTTTCCATCAGTGGTTGTGAAGACCGTGCTCAGCTGCCCTTCCAGAAATCGCTGCTGTCTGGAGAATTGCCGCTCACCATCGGCGGAGGGATTGGACAGTCCCGTCTGTGTATGGTCTTTTTACATAGAGCTCATATTGGAGAGGTTCAGTCTTCCATTTGGCCGCAGGAAATGGTGGACCAGTGTGCAGAACATCACATTTATCTGCTGTAATCCATATATGGCGCAACAGCAGTTTCTAAAGCGTTTCCTATCCATGGCGATGCCTGCTTGTTTAATGAAGACGGGGAATCCGGGATGAGGAGCGTACTAGAATTGGTCAATTTTGCTCGTCGACCCAGGATTTTAATATGCGAAAACATGCGTGAATGATGCGATGCTAGCTGAAAAGAAGTAAAAAAACGAAAAATTTGACTTTAGCAATGAAAAGATAAATGGCAACGCATAGGTATATATGTTGAATGTCCCAAGGATCGGTTCTCCTTATATGGACACCGATCAACGCCTCATCATGAAATACAGAAAGGAACGCCGCCGGATTGGTTACCGGCGGCGTTCCTTTTATGCTCTGCGCATTAAATTTTCTACGAAATTATGAAGTTCAACATCATTATGGAACTCGTCCTCATGTTCGTTGATTTCTTCCTGCACGTCTTCCGGCAGTGAGGAGATATAGTCCAAATGTGCTAACCCCTGAGCGAAGACTCCCACTTTTCCAAAAGCGAGTCCTGGAGAAGAATACCCATACATTGTTTATCACCCCGCAGATAGTGTCTGCATTGTAGAGATGATTACAAGAGGGAATCGTTGGGCGTAAAAATTGAAAAATTTATTTTATTCTTCCTCGGCCTCATCGGGAGTATCCCAATTGTGCCACACGTTTTGCACGTCGTCGTTGTCCTCCAACATATCCAGCAAACGCTGCATCTTGGTGACCGCATCCTCGTCGGTCAGCTGCGTATAGGTGCTGGGTACCATTTCCACCTCGGCGGAGACAAAGGAATATCCTTTTTCTTCCAAATCGTCCCGCACGCCGCTGAAGTCGTCCGGTTCGGTATGGATCTCAAAGACATCCTCATCGGCTTGGAAATCGGAAGCGCCGGCTTCCAGCGCGTCTTCCATGACTTTATCCTCTTCCAATCCTTCCTTTTCAATAACAATGACTCCTTTTTGTGAAAACAGGAAGGAAACACATCCGGGCGTTCCCATATTGCCGCCAAATTTATCGAAATAGTGGCGAAGATCACCCGCAGTGCGGTTGCGGTTATCGGTCAGTGTTTCCACGATTACTGCGATTCCGCAGGGACCGTAGCCTTCGTATGTAATGCTCTCATATTTGCTGGCGTCTCCGTCTCCGGCCGCTTTTTTAATAATGCGCTCAATATTTTCATTCGGAACATTGTTGGCCTTGGCCTTGGCAATGCAATCCTTTAACTTAGAGTTGGAATTGGGATCAGATCCTCCGCCTTCTCTCACAGCAACCGCAAGCTCACGTCCAATTTTTGTAAAAATTTTAGCTCGTTGCCCGTCGGTTTTTTCTTTTTTGCGTTTGATTGTGCTCCATTTAGAATGACCTGACATAAATTTTTATCCTCCCAATGATCTTGTTACCTATTCAGTTTATCACATTTTATTCCATTAGGCAAGCTTGCTAGTTATTCAATCAGGAAGGACAAGGCCGCCCGCCGGACCTCATCCGTCAACGGCTCCAAAGCAGAGGCGCGGTCGGTGTTTTTCCATATCACCTGCTGTTCCAGAGTGGCGTTGATTACTGTGTAAATCATTTCCAACTGGCGGCGCATAACGGCGGCTCCCTCGTCGCAATCGGCCCCGCTGGTGAGCAGCAAAGCCGAGCGCTTGTGTTTTTTGATAGGCGGTCGGATATTCAGAGAAAATCGAGCGGAAAAATATCGTTGCATACGGTCCAAAATCGCCTTAAGCGGCGCGGGAAAGCTCAGGTTGTAAATGGGAGAAGCAACGATCAGCAGATCCGAACTGCACAGCAGACCATGAATCCGCTCAAAATCCTTTATGCAGCAGCCTTCCTTCTTCTCACAGTATCCACAGGCGGTACAGGGAGATATCTTCTCTCGGTAGGCGTCCACCGTGATAAAATCGTAATGGGGTTCGAGCCAACGAGTAAATTCATGAACCAACTGAGAGGTATAGCCGTTTTGACGCGGCGAGCCGAACAACACCAACGCCTTTTTTTTATCCGCAGTGTCAGGGTAGATTTCGTGTCTTGCAATCAAAGATCATTCATCCCTTCTTTTTGCAGTTTTTAAGAAACATCTATTGCCAGTGATAGCGCAGAAAAAATCGGCGCTTTTAATAAGAAACAATGAAGGAAATTCAAACGCGTGCACAGACAGAATCCCTTCTGACATAGTTTGCTTTTCAGTATGAAGAATCGTTTTTTCTTTTTTTATCGGCGGCGTTGGCGTTTAGCCCCAATATTTTCATAAATCCCTGATTTCTCTCCAACAGACGGAAAACCGGGTAGCCTACCACTGTAACAGTGATAAATTCTCCCAGCATTACCGTTGCGCAGGTGAGCAAAAACGGCGCGTCGGTCAATATGGTCAGCTCAAGACCGACTATGATACACCCAAGGGTGGGGAACAGGGTGGCAAGCAAAAGATGCCGGCACCAATACACCGCGGTTACGGTGAGTGCGGTGGCCAGTGTGCCGAACACAACGTCATAAATCCCCAATGGACTGAATAGATTAGCAAGGGCGCATCCCAGCACCAAAGAATAGCAATAATCCTTTTTATAAAAACAGAGCAGAACCAGGATCTCCGATAACCGAAACTGCACAGCTCCAAAGGCGATGGGAGCTAAGGCCACGGTACATACAAAGTAAAGGGCGGCCACAATGGCAATACGAGCCAGCCGCTGAATGCGGGATTCAGTCAAGGAGATCACCTCCCACTCCGAAATCCGTATTTTCAAAAAGTACGTCGATAGTGGGGGAATCCTGTAAAAAACGATATTCCTGCTCAAACCAGCGAACCAGCTCTTCGTCTCGCCGTATGGGGGTGGAATTGTTGTTATAGATATTCACACACCCATAGGGAAAGGTTTTTAAAAGAATGTCCATGTCCCGGGAAATCATCTCTCGGCTCTGCCCTTGGATGCCCACCATCAGACAGATGGATGAAAAATATCGGGCCACCTCCTCCGGCGAAGAAAATACAATTCCCTTTTTCAGAACATGGTTGCGAAAGTCATCGTCAAAGGTTTCAATTCCGCACTTAAATATGATGGGAAGCTGAAAGAAATCCCGGATTTCCTGCAAACGATGACGATAGCTCCAATGACATTCAAAGAATAGCGTTTCAATGCCTTTTTTTTGGGCGATCTCTTTTATGGTTTCCAGAGTTTCCTTTGGCAGTTCAAACACGCTGCCGGAATTGATTACCTCCAATGCCCGGTATTTACCTGTCACCAGGGACAATACCTGATTGTTTATTTCGTTGCATTGGGCCGCATCCGATTCGTTGTCGTCGATGTAGTCGCAAAAGGTACACCTTCCCCAGGCGCAGGGAGCGCCTTTTAGAAGCACAATCTCCCTTTTTTGTTTTTGTTTGATTTCGCTGTAACGCTGCATGAATCATTCTCCTCTTGTATTTGTTTTTTAAAGAGATGGTTATCAAGAACACCTCTATAAGACATGGTTAGGTTTGTCCTTCCGCCTGGTTGGCCTGTGCAACCAGGCTGTTGTTTTTCCAGCGGCCGGTGCGGTAGTAGATATATGAGATCACGATGCCCAACATCCAGCCCACGGCGTAGGAGAGGAAAATATAGTCCTTCCCCCACATTCCCGCAATGAGATAAGCCACAGGCACCCGGGCCAGCCACAGCGAGACAAAGGAGGAAATCATGGGCACGATCATCTGGCCGGCTCCACGCAAGGCGCTGCTATAGATAAAGCTGACGGCCAGCAAAGAATAAAAGGGAAGTACACAGTGAAGATAAGACACTCCAGCCGCGATAACGTCGGGGTTTTGGCTGAACATACGCATTAGAAAGCCGCTTAACGGATAGAGAATCCCTCCAATCAGCAAACTGCAACCCACAGAGAGAACAAGCCCAGCACGGGTTCCTTTTTTCACCCGATCAATTCGGGAAGCGCCCATGTTTTGCCCCACATAGGTAGTGATGGCGGTGGTGAAGCTTTGAATGGGCATAAAGGCGAATGTGTCAATCTTGTTGGCGCCGTTAAAGCCTGCCATAAACGACGAACCATAGCCGTTGACCAGGGACTGCATTACCATAATGCCCACCGAAAATAACGCTTGCTGGATCCCGGAGGGAATGCCCAGCTTCATAGCCTGAATAAACAGATGCTTATGAAAATGAAACCGAAACGGCTGAATGTGCAGAAATGTATAATGCCTATTGATAAACCGGATGCCGAAGATCCAGGAGCAGATTTGGGCGATAATGGTCGCCAGCGCCACTCCCATTACACCAAATCCTAAAAAGACTGTGAAGAGCACGTCCAGCACAATGTTGATGACGGTGGCGATGAGCAAAAAGAAAAGTGAAGTACGGCTGTCTCCCAGACCTTGAAGGATACCGGAATTGATGTTAAAGCCCAAGTTTCCCACAATGCCGATAAAGATCACGATCATATAAAGCCGGGCCATTTCCAGAGTGCCGTCGTCGGGCACCTGCATCAAACGCAGCAGGGGATCACTGAGAACAATCCCAAGCAGGGTAAGGGGAATGGCGCCTACGATCAATGCGGTGTAGATGGTGCTGACGGTGTTTTTAAGCTTTTCAAAATCCTTGGCCCCATAAAACTGAGAAATCATAATAGTGGCGCCGATGCCAATTCCCATAAACAGGGAACTTAGCATGAAGATGACTGGAAAGCCGGTGCCAACGGCCGCCAGCGCTTTTTCACCAATCACATTGCCCACGACGATGCTGTCCACCATATTGTACAGCTGCTGAAAAACATTTCCGATGAGCAGTGGGATGGAAAAGATAAAAATCAATTTGTAAGGATTTCCTGCGGTCATGTCCGTAACGCCGCCGGACAAGCTCTTTTTGATGTGGCTTTTCATGATGTTCTTCCCTTCGGATTCGTTGTAGATCAAAATATTATAGCACATCAAAAGAAAAAAAGCACCTGTTTGGCGAAAAGAGAACCAAGCGGTTTCATCCGGCATAATTTTTCACACAGTGGAGTTCTAACCGCGCCGACTTGTCCATATGATTCTGTGTAGAGGTGAGAGAGCATGAAGGATCCATATACGGAACAGCGATTCGACAGCGCGGTATCTTGCGTACATAACCGGCTAAAAGAGGCGTTGCTCCGCGTGCCCAATCGGATCAAACGTTCCGCGCAGGAGATTCGTTTGCGGGCGGGACGCCCGGTTACAGTATGCGGAGGCTTACAGTCCCATTTTATCACACCGGAGGGGGTCCCTTCCGCGTGGGGAACTCCCGGTCTATTGACCGTCACGCCGGAGGATCTTAGCGAAACCTTTCGTATCATGTGTGATTATTCGGTTTATAGCTATCAAAACGATATCAAAAATGGGTTTGTTACGATTAACGGCGGACATCGTGTGGGCCTGTGCGGAACAGCGGTGTTCCACCATGGAGAGATGACGGGAATCCGCGATATTTCCTCTCTGAATATCCGGATTTCCCGACAAATCTATGGGGCGGCGGACGGCCTATTGGAATGCTGGAACAAAACGGGAGGGCTTCTGCTGGCCGGAGCTCCATGCAGCGGAAAAACCACAATTTTACGGGATTTGGCCCGTCAGCTTTCCACTGGGTCCACAGGGACTATGCGAAAAGTTGTGGTGGTAGATGAGCGGGGCGAGCTTTCCGGAACTTGCTCTGGGGTATGCCACAACGATTTGGGGTTAAGCGACGTGCTCAACGGATACCAAAAGGGAGAAGGAATTTTACAGGCGGTGCGCTGCCTTTCTCCCGACGTGGTGGTCTGCGACGAGGTGGGAAATCTCAGTGATATCTCGGCCATTGAAGAGGGGCTTAACGCAGGGGTGGAGATGATTGCAAGCATTCACGCCGGCAGTCTGGAGGAGCTTTTTCGTAGGAAGCAGGCGCGACGGCTGCTGGAAACAGGGGCGTTTACACAGGTGGCCCTGCTGAAAACCAGCCGGTCGCCGGGCGGCATACAGGGAGTTTACAAGGTTGGTGATGAGGATGTTAAAGCTGGCGGGATGTATTTTGATGATTGCGGCGGGAGCAGGGGCGGGGTATTTGCAGTCCCATAGGCTGACCATGCGGGTGCGTTTTTTGGAACAGTATCTGAAATGGATCTCTCAGTTGGAAACAGAAATTCGATATTGCGCCGAGGGGATCCCCAGGCTATTGAACAAACACGGCAAGGAGGCGGAGATGCTCTCCTTTTTAAAAAATTGTGCGGATCAATTGCAAAAAGGGCTCCCGTTTCCCGACGCCTGGAAGCAGGCGGTGCAGGAGATTTCCAGCGATTACGGATTAAAACCGGACGACCTCCATTTGGTGCTGGAATTTGGCAATGGATTGGGGGCCAGCGACATTGACGGTCAGACTGCCCACTGCCGGATGCATCGGGAGCTTCTGCAAACTCACTTGGAAAACGCCAGAGAGGAAAAACAAAAAAAGGGGCGGCTCTATATCATGCTGGGCTTATTTGGCGGCATTGGCGTTGCGCTGTTGATCCTGTGAATCGTAAGAGGGCATTTTCCGCCAGGGCAGAGGCGTCGTTTGCAGTAGACAATCCTGCCGGAAAGACAAACATTCGTATAAAACGGAGGAAAGACAATGGATGTGAATTTAATTTTCAAAATTGCCGCGATTGGAATCATCGTCGCTGTACTCAACCAGGTGCTGATTCGCTCAGGACGGGAAGAGCAGGCCATGATGACCACTTTGGCCGGGTTGATTGTGGTGCTGATGATGATTATACAACAGATCGATTCGCTGTTTACAGCCATTAAATCGATCTTTGGACTATAGCGATGGAGATCGTGGCGCTGTGCGGAATCGCCGTTTTGGCTGCGGCTTTTTCCGTAATGCTTAGAAAATACAACCCGGAATACTCTTTTATCATCAGTTTGGGGGCCGGGGTTCTCATTCTTCTGTTGATTCTATCGAAAATCACGCCGGCGGTGTCGCAGATTAAAAATTTGCTGTCGGCTACCGGGCTTTCCTCCGAATACGGGGGGATTTTATTTAAATCCCTGGGCGTATGCTTTCTTACCCAGTTTGCCGCCGATTCCTGCCGGGATTCCGGAGAAGGCGCTATGGCTTCTAAAGTGGAGTTGGCGGGAAAAATTATGATTGTTCTGCTTTCTCTGCCGCTGTTTGAAAAAATTGCCCAAACGGCTGTCCAGCTGATAGGAGGGTAGCGATGAAGGTAAAAACATGGTTATTCCTTCTGCTGTTTTTTCTTCTATTCGCTCTGCCGGTGAATGCCCAGGCCGATACGCCTCCCCTCTCAGAAGACAGCCGGGACTACTATCAGCAGCAGGTGGAACTCAGCGGTGCGGACGAGCTTACCAATGAGTTGCCCAATGATACCCGTGTGATGATGGAACATATGGGGATCAACGGCGCGGATTGGGAAAGCCTGCAATCCCTTACCCCGTCTGCCATTTTTAGCCAGATTGCTTCCATGGCACAAACCCAGTCTTCAGGGCCGCTGAAAGCGGCGGTAGAAGTATTGGCGGTTATGCTGCTTTGCGCCTTGCTGGAGGGAATGAAGCTTTCACTGGGAGACCGTCCCATGTCGGGCGTCATGGGGGTGGTGAGCACCCTATGTGTGTGCACCATTCTCATTCTTCCCATCGTATCCTGTGTTGAATCGGCAGCCGGGGTAATCAAAGGGGCGTCCGGATTTATGCTTTGTTATGTACCGGTTATCGCTGGGATCATGATTGCCGGCGGACAGACCGTATCCGCCGCCTCCTATCATCTGATGATGGTGGGGGCGGGGGAGGTAATCTCCCAGATTGCCACTGGCTTTTTGGTACCCATGCTTAGTATTTTCCTGGGATTGTCCATCACGGCCTCTATTTCGCCCAGGCTTAACCTGAATGGTATTTGCGAAACCTTCAGTAAGGTGGTCAAATGGGTGTTGGGCATAGTGATGACCATTTTTGTTAGCTTGCTTACCTTGCAAACGGTGGTGGGCGCCGCCGCGGATACCACAGGCACCAAGGCGGTTAAATTTGCCATCAGCAGCTTTATTCCCGTGGTGGGCGGGGCGCTCAGCGACGCGTTCAATACGGTGCAGGGGTATGTTCGGCTGCTTAAATCCGGCGTGGGCGCCTTTGGAATCCTGGCGGCGGGGTGCATCTTTTTGCCGGTGATTCTGCAATGCCTTTTATGGTTGGCTTCGGTCCATATATGCGCCTGTGTTGGAGATATCTTCGATCTTAAACAGCTGTCCTCGCTGCTGCGCGCGGCGGGCAAGGTGATAAGCATGCTGCTGGCCATTATCCTATGCTGTATGACAATTTTAACGGTATCCACAGTGCTGGTGCTGGTAATCGGAGGAGGTGCGGCGGCATGAACAGCGTGATACAGTGGGCCACTGTAGTCTGTCTGGCGGCGGTTGTGGGGGCGATGGTGGAACTGGTAACCCCCTCGGGGCGTATGGAGAAAATGGTACGGTTTGTGTTGGGGGCCTTTATGATTTGCGCAATCATCACTCCTTTGACCGGCACAGCCTTTAAAATAACCTTTGATTTTTCAGACTCCTCTCCGCAAAATCAGGAGAGGATAGAATCCTTTGAGGAACAACTGGATCGGCAGACCCTGCAAGTGGCGGCAAATAACATCAAAGCGTTAGCGCAGGAGGCTCTGGCGGAGGAGGGGATTACTCCCCAAAAAATTGAGGTTTTTATGGATACTTCGGACAAGAACAGCATATCCATTACTAATCTGGCGGTGAGTCTGGATCAGAGCCAGGAGGCCAGCCGTGTAAAAGCCAGACAAATACTGGAAAGTAAATTGGGCCTTGTAACGGAAGTAACCATTGATGAGAGGTGATGACATGCAAGAGAACAAACAGGAAAGCGGCGTAAAAAAGTTTTTTTCCGGCTTGGGAGGGGATAAATTTAAAAATATCATCATCGTTGCAGGGCTGATTGGCATTGCGCTCATCTTTTTGTCCAGCTTTGTAAAAATTCCCTCTTCCCAGGAAAAACAGGAACAGCAGCCCCGCGTGGTGATGACCGCAGACGAATACGCCGGTCAACTGGAGGCGAGTCTCACCGACCTGATTTCCAGCATTCAGGGGGCGGGAACGGCAAAGGTGATGGTCACCCTGGAAAACGGAGTGGAAACCAAATACGCCACCGAGCAAAAAACAAATTCGGAATTCTCCGAGGAGAAAACCAACGGAGAAACCACGCGCTCCCAGCAGATAGGAGACTCCGAAATCAAATATATCACCGTTCGGGATGCCAATGGGGCGGAACGGGCGCTGGCCGTCACAGAAATTCAGCCGACCGTCAAGGGGGTGGTGGTGGTTTGTTCCGGCGGGGAGAACCCTGTGGTGCAGCAGAGAATCATCGACGCAGTTACCACAGCGCTCAATGTCTCCTCCAAACGGGTATGCGTCATCCGATAACCGGAGACTGTCCCCACAGCATGAGATAAACCCGGGATTTTTCAAAAATACAGGGTAAGGCAGGCATTTTTCGATTGCCCAATCAATACAAATGGATTGGGAGCAAGAAAAAAGGGCGAGCCCAGCGCTGCCAAACAAACCCAGGCGCCAAAGCTTCCCAGCGCATCCCAGAATGAAAGTACAGGAGGAATTATTATTATGACATTCGGCAAAAGACAACTTGTTCTTGCAGCCCTGGTGGTGGCATTGGGCGCGGCAGTATACTTAAATTGGCAATTCTCCGGAAACAACGATCTATTGGCCACCAACACTGTGGAATCCGGAAAAGAGCTGGGGGAAGCGGAGTATGTAAACCAAAACTCGGTTTCCTCGCTGGTCAGCGGCGGAGAGGAATCCTCTCAAGAGGGAAACGATTCCTCCACAACCAGTATCAGCGCCAGCGCAGAGCAATATTTCGCACAAGCCAAGGTTTCCCGCAAGCAGGCCCGCGACGAAGCGATGGATACTCTCAAAGACGTCCTAGACAGCGTGCAGTCCAATGATTCCGCAAAGGCGGAAGCGGTCAAGCAGGCGGCGGAAATCGCGAAAAACATGGAACAGGAAAATAACATTGAAAATCTGATGAAGGCCAAGGGATTTGCCGAGTGTGTGGCATTTATACAAAACGGAGAATGCAGCGTTGTGGTGAGCACCACGGGACTGCTGGATAACGAAGCCATCACCATCAAGGACATCGTTGCAGGTCAGTCGGGAATTACCTACGATAAGATTAAGATTATTGAGGCCAAATAGAGTTCGCTGTCAGGCTGCGTTTCGGAAGGAGAGAGAAAGCAAAAGTCCTTATAAAAATAAAAATGTTTTTTCATCCAGTTGGAAGTTTGCAAAGTTACGGCTGTTTGTGTTATAATGACACCATCAAGCAATATAGCGGCGAACGATTGACAATTGGATGATTGCTGGAACAAACCCTCCACGTCACCGGTGGAGGGTTATTTTTTATAAGGAGCCGGTTTTATGAACAGAAGAGAAGCAAGAGAACAGGCCTTTTTCCTGGCATTTGAAAAAACATTTAAGGATGAGTCGTTGGATGAGATCGTGGATGCGGCTCTACTGGCGCGCGACTGCGAAATCAGCGATTTTGCACGGAGGGTGTTTAACGGAGTTGAACAGAACAAACAGCAGATCGATGGACTGATTGAGGAGAACATCATTGGCTGGAAGAAAGATCGGTTGTCCCGGGTTGCGGTTTCCGTACTGCGAATCGCTTTGTTTGAGATGCTGTTTGAAGAGGGAATTCCTGTAAGCGTCTCCATCAATGAGGCGGTGGATCTTGCCAAGACCTATGGCACCGGGGACGACGCTTCCTTTATCAACGGGGTGTTGGGATCGGTATCCCGAAAGCTGGATCAGGATCATGCATAAGGTATTGGGCATTGATACCAGCAACTATACCACATCGGCGGCCATTTTTGATCCGGAGACCGGCGATCTTCTCCACAAAAAACAGCTGCTTCCGGTCAAGCAGGGACAGATGGGGCTTCGACAGAGCGACGCGGTGTTCCATCATACCCAGCAGTTACCGGGCATTTTGGAACAGCTGCTGGAAGGAGAAGCATCGCCTCCCGCGGCATTGGGCGCCTCCTTGCGCCCCAGGGATGTGGAGGGCTCCTATATGCCCTGTTTTACCGTAGGCGGAGGCGCTGCCCGGTCATTGGCAGCGGCGCTTGGCGTTCCGTTGTTTGGATTTTCTCATCAAGCGGGCCATATTGCGGCTGGACTTTATTCCGCTGGACGGCTGGATTTGCTATCCGAACGCTTTTTGGCGTTTCATGTATCCGGCGGAACCACCGAGGCGGTGCTGGTTCGTCCCGACCCTGACCGTGTGATTTCCTGTGAGCTTCTGGCGCGCACATTGGATCTCAACGCGGGACAAGCCATCGACCGGGTGGGCGGGATGCTGGGGCTGCCTTTTCCGGCAGGCCCGGCTTTGGAGCAGTTGGCGCTCACCTGCCGGAGTAATATAAAGGTGCGTCCGGTGGTCAAAGGGACCGACTGCTGCCTGTCTGGTGTGGAAAACCAGTGCCGCGCCATGTTGGACAAGGGCGAAGAGCCCCCAACAATCGCCGGATTCTGTATTGCTTCTATCGGGGAAACCCTGGCTTTGATGTGCCGCAGGCTGTTAGAGCAGTACGGCCCGCTTCCAGTATTGTTTGCAGGAGGAGTCATGTCCAACGGGATCATACGGAAACGATTTACCGAGGAATTTGACGGGTTGTTTGCGCAACCGGAATTTTCCGCGGACAATGCCGCGGGCATTGCAGTGTTGTCCGCAGTAAAGGCGGGAATGCGATGAAATCTACCGCGTTGACTGTAACGCAACTGAATGTATATATAAAATCCATGCTGGATGGAGATCCCAATTTGAGCGGCGTATTTGTGGTGGGAGAGCTATCCAATTTTACCAACCACTATCGATCCGGACATTTTTACTTTTCACTTAAGGATGACCGGTGCGCGTTAAAATGCGTGATGTTTGCAAGCTCCGCTTCCCGGGTGCGCTTTCGCCCCCAGGACGGAATGCGTGTATTGGTGCGGGGACGGGTGTCGGTCTACGAAGCGAGCGGTCAGTACCAGCTCTATGTGGAGGATATGCAGCCGGATGGGGTGGGGGCGCTCAGCCTCGCCTTTGAACAACTGAAAAAGAAACTGGCCCAGGAAGGTCTGTTTTCTCCGGAGCGCAAGAAACCCTTACCCCGTTTGCCGCGGCGTGTGGGAGTGGTGACCTCACCCACTGGTGCGGCCATTCAGGATATCAAACAAATCCTGCGCCGCCGGTTTCCACTTTCGGAGATGGTGTTTTGTCCCGTATTGGTTCAGGGAGAGGAGGCCCCGGCGCAAATTATAGAGGCGATACGCAGATTTAACGAGTCGAACGCGGCGGATGTTCTTATTGTGGGCCGTGGCGGAGGCTCCATGGAGGACTTATGGGCCTTTAACAATGAAGGGGTTGCTCGTGCGGTGGCGGCGTCCCGCATTCCGGTCATCTCGGCGGTGGGGCATGAGACGGATTTTACCATCTGCGATCTGGCTGCGGATTTGCGGGCTCCCACTCCTTCAGCCGCCGCAGAGCTTGCCGTGCCCGACCAAGCTAAGGTAAAGGCGCAGATTGAGTCCTTGGCCGGCGAGCTGCGCCGTATCGAGCGAACTATGGTGGAAAGGCAGCGGCTCCGTTTGCAGCAGCTGCTGCAAAGCAGAATCATGCGCAATCCACGAGAGCTGGTGGAAAACAGGCGTATGCGGCTGGATACTGCGTATTCAGAACTTTCCTATCAGTATTTACAGGGACTTACAAAGCATCAGAAGAGATTTTCCCAATTGATGGCAAAGCTGGATGCCCTTAACCCCATGCAGGTGCTGGGACGGGGATATTCCATCGTGCAGAACCGTCAAGGCGGGGTGGTTAAAAGCATAAATGAGACCGAAATAGGGCAGAATCTGAATATCAGACTTTCCGACGGTCGATTGGGCTGCATTGTGCAGTCGATAGAAGGGGAGGAATCCGATGAAGAAAGTATCCTTTGAAGCGGCAATCAGCGAGCTGGAGGAAATCGTTCGCCAACTGGAGGGCGGAAATGAACCGTTGGAAAGCTCTTTAAAGCTGTTTGAAAAGGGGGCTAAACTGGCCTCCTATTGTTATAGCGCCTTAGACAAAGCGGAACAAAAGGTGACCGAATTGTCAAAGTTAGAGAATAGTGAAACGGAGGGAGAGCCGGATGCCGACCAGCAGTGAATACATTAAAAGGATTGAACAGGCTCTCAGCTCCTATCTGCCCAAAGAGGACGGTCTGGAGGCCGACGTATGTAAAGCCATGCGATACAGTCTGATGGGGGGAGGAAAGCGGATCCGCCCAATTTTAACCTTGGAATTTTGCCGCGTTTGTGGAGGAAACCTGTATACAGCTCTTCCGTTCGCCTGCGCGGTGGAAATGGTGCATACCTATTCCCTGATCCACGATGACCTTCCCTGTATGGATAACGACGCCATGCGACGGGGGCGCCCTTCCAATCATGCCGTGTTTGGTGAGGACATCGCGTTGCTGGCGGGAGACGCCCTTCTCAGCTTGGCTTTTGAAACCATGCTTTCCCCCGACAGCGCAGGAACGGCCGCAGAAGACCGGGCGGTTCGCGCGGCTGGAATTCTGGCCAGAGCCTCCGGAGCCACCGGCATGGTGGGGGGACAAGTGATCGATTTACAAAATGAGGGGAAACAGGTGACTGCGGATGTGATCCAGCAGATGGATGAAAAAAAGACAGGCGCTCTGATTGTGGCTGCCGCTCAGATGGGCTGTGTGCTCGCTGGAGCCGACGGCAACCAGACGGCCGCTGCCCGCACCTATGCACGATCCGTTGGACTGGCTTTTCAGATCGTGGATGACATTTTGGATGTGACATCGGAAAGCGCTGTGTTGGGAAAACCTGCCGGCAGCGATCTGGCCAATCAAAAATTTACGTATGTCTCCCTGCTGGGATTGGAGCGCTCGCGAGAGTTGGTGGAAGAGCTCACTCAGCAGGCGCTTTCCGCGCTGAACGCCTTTGACGAAGATACGGAGTTTCTCTCCTCTTTGGCCAGGAAGTTAGCCGTTCGGGAGCATTGACACAAAGAAGGCAGGAGGACAAATCTATGAAGATTTCATTCCCGCCTTTTTTAACCGTTTGATAAGAATTGCTTCCTCCTTTGTTCATACATAAATTCCAATTCGCAATGGTTTTTTCATACTTTCGTAACAGGATTATGGCTGATTGAAAGAAAGGAAACGGAAAGCCGTATTCGTTGAGCGAATTAGTGGCTTTTTAGAACTTTTCGACCGGCGGGCCGTATTTCAAAACAATTAGAAAACGCGGGCATTTATAGTAAATATCGGCGTTATGGAGGAGACATAACATACCAATCCATTGAGTATTTTTCATTTCTATGGTATGATTATAAACAATCTGGAAATGGGGTTTTCTCATGAACGACGAAGTTTTACTTAATAAGATACATTCTCCCGATGATTTAAAAGAGTTGAATTTGAACCAGCTCAATCAATTATGCAGAGAAATTCGTGATAAATTGATTGAGACCGTGTCTCAAAACGGTGGACATTTGGCCTCCAACCTGGGGGTTGTAGAGCTGACGGTGGCGATTCATAAAGTATTTAACACACCGGAAGATGCGTTGGTATGGGACGTGGGTCATCAGTGCTATGTGCATAAGATATTGACCGGACGGTTGGACCAAATTGACAGCATCCGGACGGAGGGGGGACTGTCGGGATTTCCAAAGCGAAGGGAAAGCCGTTACGACAGCTTTAATACCGGACACAGCAGCACGTCCATCTCCTCCGCATTTGGGATCGCGAACGCCAAAGCGTTGCAAAATCAAGCGGGGAAAGTAATTGCCGTCATCGGCGACGGCGCCCTGTCCGGGGGACTGGCCTATGAAGGACTGAATAATGCCGGACGCTTTAAAAAGAATTTTATTGTGATCTTAAACGATAATAATATGTCCATCTCCCGCAACGTGGGATCAATGGCTCGTTATTTGGCGGGGATCCGGGCAAAGCCCGCTTACTTGCGCACCAAGCACCGGATAGAAAAGATATTGCTGCATATACCCTGTGTGGGGAAGATTATACGGAATTTCCTGCAATATTCCAAATCTTTCCTAAAAAATCTGCTGTATAAAAGTACGCTTTTTGAGGATATGGGTTTCATGTATTACGGTCCGTTTGACGGACACGACCTGGGGAAGCTCATCGACATATTGCAGGTGGCTAAAAATTTCAAAAAACCAGTTCTAATCCATGTGGTTACCAAAAAGGGAAAGGGATATCCCTTTGCGGAAAAGGACCCCAAATCGTTTCACGGGGTATCCGCCTTTGACATCGAGACGGGGGAAACCCCTGCGGGCGGAAAGAATTTTTCCAGCGTTTTTGGTACCCTGCTGTGTTGCATGACGGAGGCGGACCCCCGTATTTGCGCCATTACAGCGGCCATGATTTCGGGGACCGGATTAACAGAATATTCCCGTATTTTTAGAGATCACTGTTTTGACGTGGGAATTGCGGAAGAGCATGCCGTTACCTTTGCCGGCGGATTGGCTGCGGGCGGGATGCTGCCGGTCTTTGCAGTGTATTCCAGCTTTTTACAGCGAGGCTACGACCAGATCATTCACGACGCCGCCTTGCAAAACGCCAAGGTTACCTTTGCTATTGACCGGGCCGGAATTGTGGGCGAGGACGGGGAAACCCATCAGGGGCTGTTCGATGTGGCGTTTCTCAATACCATCCCCAACATCACCGTGTTTTCTCCCACTTATTTTGAGGAAATGGCGGCATGTTTTCAAAACGCCATCTACCAATGCAGGGGTGTGGCGGCGGTGCGGTATCCAAGAGGGGGAGAACTTTATAAACCGGATGATTTTTGTCCCTCCGACGATCCTTATGACGTATATGGAAATCCAGGCGCGCCCTATATGCTGGTGACCTACGGCCGGTTGTTTTCTTTTGCCTGCAAAGCGAAGAAAGCGTTGGAACAGGAGGGGATTTCTCTCTGTGTTCTAAAGCTAAACCGAATCAAACCGATCGCAGAAAAAGCGCTGGCGCTGTGCGCCCTGAAACAAAAGGTGTTTTTCTTTGAAGAAGGGATGCAGTGCGGCGGCTTGGGCGAGCACTTTGGCTTTTTGCTGAGTCAGACCGGTTTTGCAGGGAATTACCGCATCAAAGCGGTGGACGGTTTTGTCCCTCAGGCGCCCATGGACCGGGCTCTTCATAGTTTGGAATTGGACGATCAGGGAATGATAAATTTGATTAGAAATGAGTGCGGACAGTGACGGAGAAAAAAAGATTAGATGTACTGCTGGTGGATTTGGGATTGGCCGAAAGCCGGGAGAAGGCCAAAGCCGTCATCATGGCAGGGCAGGTATATGTGGATCATCAAAAGGCGGATAAGCCGGGCACGCCGTATCCTGGAAATGTGCAGGTAGAGCTGCGCGGCCCGGCGATGCCCTATGTCAGCCGGGGCGGATTAAAACTGGAAAAGGCTATGAAACATTTTGGGCTGGGGTTGCAGGGGAAAACGGCGATGGATATCGGCGCGTCTACCGGCGGATTTACCGACTGTATGCTGCAAAACGGCGCGGTGAAGGTATATGCGGTAGATGTGGGGTATGGACAACTGGCTTGGAAGCTGCGCAACGACCCGCGGGTGGTGAATATGGAGCGCACAAACATTCGTTATGTTACCCGGGAGCAAGTGCCGGATCCGATTGATTTTGTCAGTGTGGATGTGTCTTTTATCTCTTTAAAACTGGTGCTGCCGGTGGCGCGGGATTTGATGGCTGACAACGCGGAAGCGGTTTGCCTGATTAAGCCGCAGTTTGAGGCGGGAAGAGAAAACGTTGGAAAAAAAGGCGTGGTGCGCGATCCCAAGATTCACAGACAGGTGATTCAGAGCATTGTAGACTTTACGGCGAGCTCTGGGTTTACGGTTTTGGGGCTTACCTATTCTCCGGTTAAGGGTCCGGAGGGCAATATTGAATATTTGCTGTACATAAAAAAGGGGATACACGCTGCGGCTTCAGAACTGGAGATCGCGACGCTGGTGAGCCAGTCCCATTTCGATCTTGACGGCTAAGCGGTTCAATCCTTTACACATTATTTTTCAATCAGTTTGTTCAAAACTTTTGTAATGGAATTGGAGGCAGCTCTCATGAAAATAGCGATCTTGCCGAACTTAAACAAAAACGACGCCCATAAGCATACGGTGCAAATTATTCGCAAGCTGTTGGAGCTGAAGGCGGATATCTTGATGTTCTCCAGATATCAGGATTATTTCAATTGTGAAGAGATTGTCTTTTACCAAGATTTTTATGAGATGGTGGCCGATTGCGACGTGATGCTGGCGATTGGCGGCGACGGCACCATCATCCACGCGGCTAAGCACGCCGCTATCGCCGGGAAGCCCTTACTTGGTATTAATTTGGGAAGAATCGGCTTTGTGGCGGGGCTGGAATTAAATGAACTGGACCGTCTCAAAGATTTGGTGGATGGAGATTATCACATTGAAAAGCGGATGATGCTGGAGGTAGCCATTCAAAACCAGGAGAAGTCGGATACCTTTTACGCGTTGAATGACGCCGTGATCTCACGCGGATCCCTATCCAGGATGATTGATCTTAATGTGGGATTTCACGATAACAAGATCAGTCACTACCGGGCGGACGGTTTGATTATTTCCACCCCTACCGGGTCCACCGCTTATTCCCTGTCGGCGGGAGGGCCGGTGATTGAGCCGGTAATGCGGTGTATGCTGCTTACCCCGATTTGCTCCCATTCTCTGTTTTCTCGATCGGTTCTCTTTGGAGAGGACGCGCGGCTAAGCGTACAGGCCCCTGCCGTGGACGACAACGAAATATTCCTGACTATCGACGGGGAAACCTCGGTACAGCTGGATGCGGAGGATACCGTACAGATCCAGGCTGCCGCCATCCAAGTGCATTTAATCAAGATTAAAGATATCAGCTTTTATGAGGTGCTTAATGAAAAGCTATCGGAAAGGAGGATTTGAGTGAAAACCAGAAGACATGCGAAAATTTTAGAACTCATTCAAGAACATACCATCGACACCCAGGAGGAATTGCTGCGGTTGCTCAGAAATACTGGGTTTGACGTGACACAAGCGACGGTTTCTCGGGATATCAAAGAGCTTCGCTTGGTAAAGACGCTGGGAAGAGACGGCCGGTATCAATATTCTACGGGAAAAACCGAAAATCTAGATATTTCGGCTAAATTTTTTACTTTGTTTTCTGATTCGGTATTGTCTGTGGACTTTGCCGGCAATATGGTGGTGGTGAAATGTATGAACGGTATGGCGCAGGGGGTATGCGCAGCCATGGACGCCATGCACTGGGAAGGAGTTGTAGGAACCTTGGCGGGCGACGATACCATCTTTATCATTGCCCGAACAGAAAATAACGCCATTGGACTAGTGACGGAGCTGAAAAAATTGCAGCTTAACAAGTAGGTGATGAAATGCTTTCACAGCTGTATATTGAAAATATTGCGGTGATCGAGAGGGCGGAATTAACATTTCACAAGGGCTTGAATGTGCTTACCGGAGAGACCGGCGCGGGGAAATCCATTGTCATCGATGCGATTCACGCCGTTCTTGGAGAACGCATTTCCAAAGAATTGGTGCGCACTGGCGCTGCTTGTGCAATAATCAGCGCCGTTTTTGACGCGCCTGCCCCGGAAGCGGAAGCGGCGCTGGAGCGCTTGGGATATCCTAAGGAAGAGGACGGCGCTCTGTTTATCCAACGTACGATCAGCGCCGAAGGAAAGAGCAGCTGCCGCATTAACGGCCGGCCGGCCACAGTTTCCGCATTAAAGGAGTTAGGGGTTCATTTGATCCATATCCATGGGCAGAATGAGAGCTATGATTTGCTGTCCCCAAATCTTCATATTCAATATATCGACGCAATGGGAGAGCTTGGCGGGCTGCTGGCCCGATATCAGGAGCAATACCGGGCGCTGCGGTCCATTCGGGAAGAACGGGACGCGCTGCGTATGGATGAATCGGAGAAGGCGAGGAGGATGGATCTACTTGCCTATCAGATTGAAGAACTGGAATCCGCGCAGTTGAGAGCCGGAGAATTGCAGGAGTTGACGGAACTAAGAAATTTTTATCAAAATGGAGAAAAAGTGGCCGCCAGTCTGATGGAAGCGCAGCGCTTCCTTTCTGGAGACGAAGAGACTTCCGGCGCTGAGCAGGCTTTGGAACAGGCGGTATCCTCCCTGCGGGAGGCCGCGCGATACTTTCCCGCGTCCGAAGGACTGGCCCAACGGATGCAAGAACTCTCCTTTGAGCTGGAGGACTGCACAGGGGAACTGAGAGACCTTGCCCAGCAGACTGACTGGGATCCCCAACGGTTGGAAGACATTGAAGAACGGCTGGACAGTTTGCACCGTCTTACCCGCAAGTATGGAGAAACGGAAGAGGAGATGCTGGCCTTTTTGGAGCGTGCCAAAACCGAGCTGGATCAGATTTCTTTGTCGGAGGAACGGCGTGCGCAATTGGACGACGACTACCGGGAAGCGAAAGAAAAAGCTACCCGTTTGGCGGAGAGCCTTTCTCAGGAACGACGGAAGGCGGCGGCTAAATTCGCAGAGCGCGTCAAGCGGGAGATGACCTTTTTAAATATGCCCGGTGTTCGACTGATTGTAGCTCAGAATCTATGCGGACTCAATTCCATGGGATGCGACGACATTCAGTTTTTGATCTCAACCAATCCGGGAGAACCGCCGAAACCCATTGCAAAGATCGCTTCCGGCGGAGAGCTTTCCCGCATGATGCTCTCTATAAAGACAGCGCTGGCGGATAAGGACGCGATTGATACTTTGATCTTTGACGAGGTGGATACCGGCGTCAGCGGAAGCGCCGCCCAGAAGGTGGGCCTGAAGCTCAAGGAGGTTTCGCGCAGCCGACAGGTGATTTGCATTACCCATTCCGCGCAGATCGCCGCGCTGGCGGATGAGCATTTGCGGATTCACAAGGAGATCCGTGAAGGGCGCACCTTCACCCATGTGGATATTTTGGACTTTGCCGGCAGAAAAAAGGAGCTTGCCAGAATCGTTGGCGGAGTGCAGATGACGGATCTCACATTAAAAAGCGCGGAAGAGATGTTGATAATGGCCGGATTTTCAAAGCAGAGTTGACAAACCGGAAAGGATTGGCTATAATGCAAATAATGCGTGGAAGGGAAGAAGTAAGCAGTCAAACTGGCAAAGAGAGCCTGCGGCTGGTGTGAGCAGGTACAGGAGGGCGGCTGAAATACATCCTGGAGCAGAAAAGCGGAACGGTT
Organism: Clostridiales bacterium; assembly: GCA_022799115.1. Taxonomy (GTDB): domain Bacteria; phylum Bacillota; class Clostridia; order Oscillospirales; family Acutalibacteraceae; genus CAJFUH01. The sequence goes on from JAAWNT010000004.1 coordinate 81,594, forward strand.
TGTGACGACTGACTTAGTAGGTTTTTTCGGGTAACGCCCGTTATCGCGTTGGGGTATGTTAGTACCCATGAGGCCGTAACCGTGAGGTTGCGGTGAACTGAGGTGGTACCGCGGAATTTCCGCCCTCTGCGTATTTGCAGGGGGCTTTTTTGTTGGAATCTTCGTTTTGTAAACCCATACAAACGGAAAATTCACCCCCTGAAGGGTTCATTATTGTACAAAGAAAGAATATAAGTAGGAGGCAAAACAACATGGGTGTATTTGACGAACTGAAGGCGCGCGGCTTGATCGCGCAGCTGACCAATGAAGAGCGGGTTAAGGACCTGCTCAATCATGGAAAAACCAGCTTTTATATTGGGTTTGATCCCACGGCGGACAGCCTGCATGTGGGGCATTTTGTTCAGATTATGGTGATGTCTCATATGCAAAAAGCGGGACACACACCCATTGCATTATTTGGCGGCGGAACTGGAATGGTGGGAGATCCTTCGGGAAAAAGCGATATGCGTAAAATGCTCACTCGTGAAGAAATCGACCACAACATCGCTTGTTTCCAGAAGCAGATGTCCCGTTTGGTGGATTTTTCCGACGGCAAGGCGATTATGGTCAACAATGCCGATTGGCTGCTGAATCTGAATTATATTCAGTTTTTGAGGGACATCGGCGTGCACTTCTCCGTCAACCGCATGCTGGCGGCGGAATGCTATAAGCAGCGGATGGAGAAGGGACTTACCTTCTTTGAGCTGAATTATATGATTATGCAAAGCTATGATTTTCTGGTGCTCAACAGAAAATATGACTGTCAGTTAGAGCTGGGCGGAGACGACCAATGGAGCAACATCATCGGCGGCGTGGAATTGGTTCGGCGTGTGGATGGAAAAGAAGCGTTTGGTATGACCTTTACGCTGCTTACCACCAGCGACGGGCGCAAAATGGGCAAGACGGAGAACGGCGCGGTTTGGTTGGATCCGGAGAAAACCAGTCCCTATGATTTCTACCAGTATTGGAGAAATGTGGACGACGCCGACGTAATCCGCTGTTTGAAGATCCTCACCTTTCTGCCTTTGGATGAGATTGAGCAATTGGCGAAATTGCAGGGGAGCGAGCTGAATAAAGCCAAAGAGATTCTGGCTTACGAGGTAACCAAGCTGATTCATGGGGAAGAGGAAGCGAACAAGGCCCAGGAAGCCGCGCGTGCGTTGTTCGGGGCGGGAGCGAATACCGATAATATGCCCTCTACCGAGCTCACCGCTGAAGATTTCACCGACGGAGCCATCTCTTTGCTGGATTTACTGGCCAAGACAAAGCTGGTTCCGTCAAAGGGCGAGGCGAGACGATTGATCGCACAGGGTGGAATCTCTGTGAACGATCAGAAAATGGAGGACGCCAACGCAAGGATTACGATGGACGCATTTGAACAGGGATATCTCATTATTAAAAAAGGAAAAAAAGTGTATCATAAAGCGGTTTTCACGAAGTAAAGAAAAGCCAGATACCAATTTTTAAAGGGATACTTCCTCATTTACGAGGGGAGGTATCCCTTTTCTTTTTAAAAATGATTGTGAAATTGGAAATAATCTCTTTACTTCATAGGAAAATCATGCTATAATAATTATGAAATCGATGGTGATCTTTGATTACTATACGGATTTGTTGTTTTTATTACCTTTCCTTTTCCTTTCTTAAAAACCAGAAAACCGCTTGTGTGATTCTACACAAGCGGTTTTCTGGTTTTTGCATTTTATTTGGCCAGGCGGTAAGCGCGACCGGCGACCGGGGTGATCTGTTTTTGTGCCAAAAGCTCGGACACAGTGACGAATTGGTATCCTTGCGCGGATAAGGCTGGGATCAGCTGTGCGCATGCTTCGGCGGTTGAAGGGTAGATATCATGCATTAAAATAATATCGCCATCCTTGACCTTGCCCATCACTTGTTTTACAATCGCGTTTTTATTTTGCGTTTGCCAATCCTGGGTATCGATGGACCACAGCACAAATGGTTTTTGGATGTTTTCCCTCATGACGTCGTTGATCTCCCCGTAGGGAGGGCGTAATAGTTTGGGAGTGTAAGAGGTTAAATTGGCAATCCGTTGGTCGGTTCGGTTGGCCTGATCCAAGACATCGTTGGTATTAAGCTTGATAAGACGTGGATGGCTATAGGTATGGTTGCCGATTTCATGCCCCTCGGCATATTCCCGCTGCAAGGCGCTGGCATAACTGTCCACCCGGTTACCTACCACAAAAAATGTGGCTTTGGCCTTATTTTGCTTTAAAATATCCAGTATTTTTGGGGTAACTTTTGGATGAGGACCGTCGTCAAAGGTGAGGGCCACAACAGGGCGATTGGGATCAATGGGGGTTCCCTGTACCGGCTGATTCTGCTGGGGAGGAACCATGGCGGAAGCTGACGCCACATGCAATAAGGTGGCGTCGGTATCTATTTTTAGATATCCCTTTAAATTTTCGTAGGGAATGCTAACGGATACGATTCCGAAATAACCGGGGAAGATCTGATACTTCTGAAAGTAGACGGTAAGCGCCGTATCATTGAGGGTAAAATTAAGAAAATTTCCCTGGACGGGCGCGCTGCCGATACTGAACAGTTCCGTATCGGTCAGCGGCGCATAGGGTTCCGTTTGCATAAAATATTCCCGGACATAATCGGAAATTGCCAGGAGATACTCTCCTTCCAGAATGTCGCTGAGCGACAGCAGAGCTTGGCTCTCTAAATCAAACGTCATGGTTAAAATATAAACATCTGGGTGCGCCATGGTGGAATCGTTTTTTTCCACAGTAAAGACGATGGACGCGATCTGGTCTCCAGCGATATAGGAAGAGTAATCAACCCAAAGGGAGGAGGAAAACTCCGCAGGCCGATGAGTATCATCGGGCAAGTTGTTTTGATAGTCAGAGAGAATATCGTTAATTTTCTCTTTGATGATGCGGTCGATTTGATCCAGGCCGAGGACAGGATAATGAATGCTGATGGCGTTTTTCGGATCGTTATTCATGATGGATTCCGTCACGCCGATCTCCTGGTTGGGAGATGGGTTAGGAAATTGAATGTTTTGAGTTAGCGTCTGAAACTCCTGCTCATGTTGTGTTTCTGAGGCGGTAAAGGAGCACCACAAAGGGATTAGCAGGAACAAGATTATGGCGCCCAACACCAGAAACGCCCCGCTTTTTCTCAAAAACGCTCCCGTTGATTTTTCGTTCAAAATAATTTCCCCCTTGCTGATGATTCCTTACTAGTATTGACAGAATTGTCTTTAGCCAATACCCAACAAGAAATTTAAATTCTGGATTAAATGACAAGGGGGAGTATCGGGATTTCCGTTCAGGATGCGTGTTCTTGTGGGGGCGAGCTTGTCAGGCGGCTGGTGGATCGCCGCGATACGTCCCGATGAATCCGCCTAAGCCCTTTATATGGCAAGGAAGTCTTTGAGTACAGACAATAAGCCGGCCACGCTTGTGTTTAAACAAACGCCGCCGGCTTATTGCGGTTGCTATCAGCAAATGCTCAGTGAATTCGTTCCCAGAGATGTGCGCGCTTCAGCGCTGTACGCAGCGCGAGACCCAAAGGAACCGCAATTACCACCGCAATCAAAGCGTTGGTGATAGAGGTCACGGCCTTCGTGCCGATGATGGTGAGATTTGCCTGAATGGATTGTCCATAAAGGATATTTTCTATAAATCCCTTTGTCAAATATAAAATCACATAAGTGAACGCGCCGGTCAAACCGGCAACAATGTTGCGCGATACCCGCTCCCCCTTCCGGTTGTGGGCATAGGCGATCAAACCGCACAGAAAACCCATGGCGAATTTAAACAGAAAGGTAAAGGGGGCGCTGGGAATATATTTTGGATTCATCAAATCGAAGAGGAAGGAGCCGATGCCCGCCGCCAATCCTCCGCCGACGGGACCTGTAATCAGGCCCGCTAACAGACAGAACGCATTGCCAAGGTGGATTCGGGTGCTCTCTCCACCCGCGAGAGGAATTTCAAAACTAATGAGAGAAGAGACAAATACCAGCGCAGCCATCAAGCCGATGGCGGCCAGTCGTTGGGTTTGGTTGCTTTTGTGCTTGGTATCAGACATGTGTGAATCGACTCCTTTTTACCATATCGATGAAATATTGATGCACGGTGGTGCAATCGGTCAGTTCCGGATGAAACGCGGTTACCAATATATTCTTTTGTCTGGCGGCCACAGGGAAGCCGTTTACTCTAGAGAGGATTTCTACTTGCTCGCCCCAAGATTCAATATACGGGGCGCGAATAAAGGTCATTGGAATGTCGCCGCAGGAGCCAAAGGTTCCCTTGGCGGTAAAACTGCCAAGCTGGCGGCCATAGGCGTTGCGCCTTGCCGCAATATCCATGACGCCGAAATAGACGGCGCTGTCATTGACGATGGATTTTGCCAGCAACAACAAACCCGCGCAGGTACCGAAAACAGGGATCCCCTCCAGGATGCGTTCTTTTAGCGGGAGCAATAGTCCCAGATCGCACAGCAGTTTCCCCATTACGGTGCTTTCTCCGCCGGGAAGAATGTATCCGTCCGCTGGAGCGCCGAGCAAATCTTTTTCTCCGCGGATTTCAAAGGCCTCTACGCCAAGCCGGGCAAGCATTCGAATGTGCTCTTCAAACGCCCCTTGCAGGGCCAACACGCCTAGTTTCATGCTACTTTCCCCGCTCTGCCATCAACAATTCGATTTCCTGTTCGTTGATGCCCACCATGGCTTCTCCCAAATCCTCCGAGAGCCGAGCCAGCGTATCGGGATCGTTATAGTTGGTGACGGCTTTTACAATGGCGGCGGCCCGTTTGGCAGGATTGCCTGATTTAAAGATTCCGGATCCCACAAACACGCCTTCCGCGCCCAACTGCATCATGAGCGCCGCGTCCGCGGGGGTGGCCACGCCTCCCGCCGCAAAATTGACCACCGGCAGCTTGCCGTGTTCATGAACATACTGGACCAGCGAATAAGGAACCATCAACTCCTTTGCCGCCTGATACAGCTCATCCTCCCGCATGGACGCCAAACGGGACATCTCACGATTAATCATCCTCATGTGCCGCACCGCCTGCACCACGTCGCCGGTACCGGGCTCCCCTTTGGTTCGGATCATGGAGGCTCCCTCGCTGATCCTGCGCAATGCCTCGCCCAAGTCCTTGGCGCCGCACACAAAAGGTACGTCAAATTTGGTTTTGTCGATGTGGTAGACGTCGTCGGCCGGAGAGAGCACTTCACTTTCGTCGATATAATCGATCTCAATCGCTTGCAGGATCTGCGCTTCGGCAATATGCCCGATGCGTACTTTTGCCATAACAGGGATGGTAACCGCCTGCTGAATGCCCTTTATCATTTTGGGGTCGCTCATACGGGAAACCCCGCCCGCCGCGCGGATATCCGCCGGAATGCGTTCCAAAGCCATAACGGCGCACGCACCGGCTTGTTCTGCTATTTTTGCCTGTTCCGGAGTGGTGACATCCATAATTACGCCGCCCTTGAGCATTTGCGCAAGGTTTTTGTTCAATTCATATCGGGATACAGCCATGTTGATTCGCTCCTTTACGCCTATTTGGTCCCAAAACGGCCGCAATCCAAAAGAATTCTTCAATGACTGAGAAGTCCGGTTGCGCGACTGGGAATTTGTGTTATAATAATAGCGCACAACTGTGAACTTGAAAATGCACAGTTTATGAAATTTTAAAGGGGACAGTTTTCGTGCTGTACGATTTTTTTGCGTTGGACCGTCACAGTGGGGAGCCGCTGTATATTCAGTTGTACCGGAACATCAAAGAAGCGGTGGAAAACGGACGTTTCTCCGGAGGACAGCGCCTGCCGTCGATTCGTAAGCTTTCCGAGGATTTGCATTTGAGCCGTACTACCATTGAAACGGCCTATCAGCAGCTTGCTGTGGAGGGTTATATTGGAAGCAAACCCCAAAGCGGATATTTTGTCATGGATGACATTGATATTTTGAAAAAGGAAAAGCAATCGCTTTCGTACAAACCGTTAGAACGGGTGGTCAAACCGGAAACGCGTTATAATCTTGGGACCGATTGTATCGACAGCGAGCACGCCGGAATTAAACGGTGGAGAAAACAGGTAAAGGACGTATTGGGACGCCAAGAGGCGCTCTCCTCTTATGGGGATCCCCAGGGTGAATGGGAACTTAGAGAAGCGCTTTCTTTTTACAGTCATGGTGCGCGCGGGGTATCCGCGACGCCTCATCATATCGTCATTGGCGCGGGGACACAACCGCTGCTGTACCTGCTTTGCGGGCTGCTGAATCATTCGGTTCAAAGAGTGGCCATGGAACAGCCGGGGTTCCGTCAGGCGGAACAAGTGTTTCGTGACTGCGGCATACAAACCATATTGTTGCCTGCGGACCGGGATGGCATCGTCATGAAAGAACTGATCCATTCCGGCGCGTCCGCGCTGTGGATCAGTCCATCCAGCAGGCCCAATGGAAGAGCCATCCCTATGAGCCGGAGGCTGCGGCTGCTGGAGTGGGCCCAACAATCGGGAGGAGTGATTATTGAGGATGACTACAATGGAGAGCTGCGTTATCGAGCCAAACCAATTCCCGCCTTGCAGAGCCAGGACAATACCTGTGTGATCTACATGGGATCGTTCTCCAAGCTTCTTCTGCCCTCGGTTCGTATGGGGTATATGGCTCTTCCTTCCTATTTGCTCCAGGAGTATCAGAAGAGGGCGCATCGTTACAATCAGACGGCTTCAAAAATTGAACAATTGGCGCTGGCGGACTATATCCGAGAGGGTCAATTGGAACGGCAATTAAGGCGATTGCGCAAGCTTTATGCGGATAAAAGCGCGTTGCTTACCGACCGGCTGCAGCGTGCCTTTGGCAGTACAATGGACATTGTATTGCAGGAAACCGCGCTTTGTTTGAAACTGACCGTTAAAAATGGAATGGACGGGAATGGATTGATGCGGTCGGCGGCGGAGCAAGGAGTACGGATTGCATCGGTTAACGATGAGACGCAAACCCGCTATGGACAAGTTATGTTGGGATTCGCCGGGATTCCCACGCAGGACATTCCGGCGGCGGTAGAGGCGCTGACCAAGGCTTGGCTTTCCGATTGACGGCGTTTCCGTCCATCCAGGATTTTGGCGATTTCACTTGGTCGTTTCCGCATGGGGATGGAAGTCTTGAAATTTTTCGGTTATTAAGCTATAATAAAACAATCAGAAGGAAGTCAGAGGAGGCCGGGGATTTATGTATTGTTCAAAATGTGGAAATACGCTGCCGGACGGCAGTGTAATCTGCGGATATTGCGGTGTTGTAGTGGCGGAAGACCAAGAATCCCGAGAGGACCTCTCTCAATTCCCACAGGCAGAGGAAAGACCGGAACCGCAAACCTTTCTGGAAGCGGATGTTCCGGTGCTGACACAAGAGCAGATCGATTCCCTTCCCGCTTATTCCGCTAAGGTGGAAGAGATGGTGGATCTGTGCAATGCGGCTGCAAATCATTTGAAAGAGTGTACGGCAGAGGCTTCCGCGGTGGAGGAGGAGAAGCCTGTTGAAGCGTCTCAGCAACCGGAACAGGAGCCTGAGCAAGAGATTGAGCCAAACCAAGAGAGTTTGCCCGCCGCTTTGCCGGCGTCGCGAAGAATGGGGGGAACCGACAAACGAGCCCGGCCTATGAGGACGGCGGGCTTCTTTGGAACCCAGTTTCTGCTATTGATTCCGGTGATTAATATCATATTGCTCTTTGTTTGGGCGTTCCGGAGAAGAAGCAATTTTAACCGTAAGGCTTACGCCCGTTCCATTTTAATTTGGATTTTGATCGCTTTGCTGCTTTTGTTGGCGGGGCTGCTCGCTATGATTATCCTGCGGGTCCCGATTGACATCAATGATTGGATCGACCGATTAAAGGCGGCGGTCAACAGTATTCCTTATGTTTGAATTTCATATAGTATGGTCAAAGCCAATCGGAATGATCCGGTTGGCTTTTTTGTTGCAAGAATGGCAATGATCGGGAGATTATGGAGAATACTCTTTTGTGATGTCCCTTAATTAACGCAGACGGCATAGGATGGATAGAAGATTCGTCGAAAAGATTTGGCAAAAACTTTTAAAGGATATTGACAAACAGAAAACATATGATATAATAAACGCGTAAACAATTAAACGATTGTTTAATTGTTTAATTTTATTTCATAGAGAGGGGCAATCGATTATGAAAAAAACATTTTCCCTAATCAACTTGGATTGTGCCAATTGCGCCGCTAAAATTGAGAACGCTCTGAATAAAATTGAGGGTATGGATCGCGCTATCGTTAGCTTTATGACCCAGAAAATGACTTTGGAGGCAGATGACGCACGGTTTTCAGAAATTGTGGAACAGGCAAAATCAGTTGTGAAAAAAATGGAACCGGATGTAAAAGTAAAATAATCGATCGGTTCGACGACACCAAAATGAGAGAGAGTAGGCGTCAGAAATGAAACAGAGAACAAATTTAATTCGAATCATTTGTGCGGCAATTTTATTTCTAGCGGTGATCCTGCTGCCGCTGCAAGGGGTGTTCCGATTAGCTGCTTTTTTAACGGTATATGCGGTCATTGGCTGGGATATTGTGTGGAAGGCGATTCGCAATATTTTACGCGGGAAGGTATTCGATGAGAACTTTTTGATGGCGGTTGCCTCTATCGGCGCTTTTTTTGTGGGGGACTATCCAGAGGGCGTTGTTGTTTTGCTGTTCTATCAGGTGGGAGAGCTGTTCCAATCGTATGCGGTGAATAAATCCAGGAGATCCATCTCCGCCATGATGGACATTCGTCCGGATTATGCCAACGTACAGAGAGACGGTCAGTGGATCCAGGTGGATCCGGAAAAAGTTTCGGTGGGAGAGCAAATCCTTGTGAAGCCCGGAGAACGCATTCCTTTGGATGGGGAAGTTATAGACGGCGTTTCCACCATCGATACCTCTGCGCTCACAGGAGAATCCATGCCCAGAGAAGCAGAGGCTGGAAACAGCGTAATCAGCGGCTGTGTCAATCTGACCGGCGCGCTCACAGTAAAAGTGGAAAAGGAATACGGGGAGTCTACCGTGGCGAAAATTCTGGATCTGGTGGAGAATTCCAGCAGCAAAAAAGCCCGATCTGAAAATTTTATTACTCGGTTTGCTCAGTATTATACCCCTTTGGTAGTTATCGCTGCGGCGCTTCTGGCTGTCGTTCCGCCGCTTTTCACGGGCTTTGACTTTATCAATTGGATTTACCGCGCGCTCACGTTCCTGGTTATTTCCTGCCCATGTGCGCTGGTGATTTCGGTTCCGCTGAGTTTCTTTGGCGGAATCGGCGGCGCGTCAAAGCTGGGTGTGCTTGTTAAGGGAAGCAACTATTTGGAAGCTCTGGCGGATACGGAGATTGTTGTATTTGACAAGACAGGCACGCTGACAAAGGGCAGCTTCCGTGTCACCAAGATCGCGCCAAAAGGAAGGGGAGAGTTCGAGTTATTGGAGTTAGCCGCCTATGCGGAACAATATTCCAATCACCCCATTTCCCAGTCCATCAAGAGTTCCTATGGAAAGAATATGGATCCCAATCGCGTTAGGGACATTGAAGAAATTCCCGGACATGGAGTGAAAGCGGTGGTGGACGGTCATCAGATTCTGGCAGGCAATGCCAAGCTGATGGAACGCGCGGGCGTCGCCTACGAGGAAAGCAGAGAGGCGGGGACATTGGTTTATGTCGCTTGTGACGGTGAATATGCGGGCTCCCTATTGATTGAGGATGAGATGAAAGAGGATTCAAAAAAGGCGATTCAGAGCCTAAAACAAGCCCACATAAAAAAAACAGTGATGTTAACCGGCGATTCCGACGCGGCGGGGCAAAAGGTAGCCAAGGCTCTCGGTATGGATCAGGCGTTTACCCAGCTGCTTCCTGCTGATAAGGTGGAAAAGGTAGAGATGCTCATGGAGCAAAAATCCACCAAGGGAAAACTGGCCTTTGTGGGTGACGGCATCAACGACGCGCCCGTGCTGGCCAGAGCGGACATTGGAATTGCAATGGGCGGATTGGGATCCGACGCCGCCATTGAGGCTGCGGACGTAGTGATTATGACCGACGAACCCTCCAAGATTGCTTCTGTGATGAAGGTCTCTCAAAAAACGCTGAGAATCGTCAAACAGAACATTGTATTTGCCTTGACAGTTAAGGCCGTTGTACTGGCGCTGGGAGCCTTGGGGCTTGCCAATATGTGGGCCGCGGTATTTGCCGACGTGGGCGTTTCCGTATTAGCGATTCTCAATGCAATCCGTGCATTAAACGTAAAAGAGTAATGGTATGGTCTACGGCCATGGTGCGCCTTCCGGGGAGGATTCTGTAAGTAGCTTACTTTTGCCGGCCAGCAGATTCCACCGCGGCTTGGCACCGGACGCAGCTGTGTAGACGCCCAGGGGTTTTGAGAAGCAGCCGCCAGCAAGCGACCGATATATATCTTGATGGTCTGCCACGATCAGCGCCTATACATGTGGGTTGAATATCCCTTGTATTGATGCTATACTTTATCTGCGATAAATCGGAGGTAGTGCGCCTTTCACGGATAAGGGCGAACAAAAGGAGGGCGCATAATGAGTGATATAATGGAATTTGCCAACAGAGAAGAATTTAGAAAATGGCTTTATGAGCATTGCCAGTCAAATGCTGGCGTTTGGCTTTTATTTGGCAAAGCTGGTGGGCCGCAAACAATAAAAGCAGGAGAAGCGCTCGAAGAAGCTCTTTGCTTTGGATGGATTGACGGACAGATGCAAAGCATTGACGATAAAGCCTATAAGAAATATTTTTCTATGCGCAGGGAGAAGAGCAAGTGGTCAGAAAAAAATAAGGCATTGGCCAAAAGCCTTGAAGAACGGGGATTGATGACCGATTTTGGCAGAAAGAAAATAGAGGAAGCCCAAAAAAACAGCCAGTGGTACGCTCCAAAGTCCATGGCGGTTACCGAGGAACAAATTACCCAGCTTTCCGCACTACTGGAAGGATATGAACCTGCCTACACAAATTTTCAAGCCATGTCCTTATCGGTAAAGAAGACCTACACGCGAGCGTATTTTGACGCAAAGACAGATGCTGGACGGGAAAAGCGAATCGCCTGGATGGTGGATAGGCTCAATAAAAATCTAAAACCTATGTAACGGTTATGTGCGCCTTATTGGTTTGAGATGCTTGTACATATACATATCCCAATTGGTTAGGGGAGTTTCGCTTCCGTGAAATTCCCCCTTGATACATCTTCTCATGATTGCAGAATCGGATGAAATCATGTATGCGTTCTCTGTTTTTCTGAAATAACCTGATTTTCTGGCGATAGGGACACTCTATTTTGAGAAGGGAGAAGAAATTCTCCGCTATGGCGTTGTCATTATCGTTTCCTGCTCTTGACATGGAGGGCGTTATGCGACTCTTTTTTCAGCAGGTTTTTCTACCGCTTTCCTGTTTGCAAGGCCAAATTGCTCCGCTATCTTCCGTTGGCTTTTACAAGAATCATTTTGTATAATTTCGTTTCATCATACAACAACCCCCTGTGTAGTTTTTATCCTACACAGGGGGCCTTTTGGTTTATTGTCTACTTTTACTGGGACGGTTCATTACGATTCGTCCATTTTTTAATTTACTGAGCCAGAGCGTTCAATATAGCTTGATAGGTGCCGTCGAAGGCGGCCTCGGTAACCAGCATACTGATCTGAGTTTCCGAGGTGGTTATGATGCGAATGTCCGCATTGGCGGAAGCGGCGGCCTTGAACACCTTGGCGGCTACGCCGGGCTCCGTTTCCATGGCGGGATCTTCAATGGTTATTTTGCTGTTGCCGCTGCTGACGATGGGCTTTACATCGTTGTGCTTATTATGAAGATCAGCGGTAAATTCCAGCAAACGGCCCAAATCATCGTCGTCAATGGTGAAGGAAACGCTGATTAAATCTCCTTGAGGGGGAGTGACCGAGATCATGTCGATGCTAATTCCGTAATTTGCGATTTTGTCGAAAATGTTGGAGAACAGACCAATATCCGAGGGGATATCCACCATTGTAATCAGGGTAATATTGTCCCGAACGGTAATTTCCGGTTTTAAAGTCATAGAGCATCCTCCTTTACGCATCGGCCAGCATATCGGACATGGTATAAAGCCCGGGGGCTTTGCCTACCAGATAAACCGCGGCATTCACGGAACCGGTGGCAAACACCTCTTTGGACTGGGCGCAATGGGATAGGGTGAATACCTCGTCGCGACCTGCGAAGATCACGTCGTGCTCGCCCACAATGGTTCCTCCCCGCACGGAATGGATTCCTATTTCATGTTTCCCCCGGGGTTTTCGATAGGAATGCCGATCATAGACGTACTGGGGCGTTTCGTCCATAATAGAGGCGATTCCATCGGCGATCATCAAAGCGGTGCCGCTGGGGGCGTCAATTTTTTGGTTGTGGTGTTTTTCCACGATCTCCACGTCGAAGCTATCCCCGAACACAAGCGCTGCTTTCTTAGAAAGCTCGATCATCAAATTAATGCCCAGCGACATGTTGCGGGAATAGAAGATGGCGGTCTGTTGAGAAGCTTTTGTGAGCTCTTCCACCTGATCTTTGGAATAACCGGTGGTGCATAACACCAGAGGGATTTTCTTTTGCAGACCATAGGAGAGTAAAGGCGTGAGCACGGAAGGGTGAGAGAAATCAATTACCACATCCCCTTGCTCCTCCACTTCGTGGATCGAGGAGTAGACGGGGAAACTCCCCGACGAATCGGTTCTTAAGTCCACGCCTGCAACGATCTGACAATCATGGCGATGAGCAACCAGATCTGCGATTACCCGTCCCATCTTGCCGTTGCAGCCGCTTAATAAAATTCTGGTCATAATTTTACTGCCTTTCCTCCGCGCGGATTCACAAGTGGAAACCGGGATCTCCGCGCGGGGGAGAGCCCGGATCCGAGATCAGTGAATCAGTTGATATTCCGCCAGGATGGTTTTGAGATGTCCGCGCATCTCCTCGCTCATTGACACCAAAGGCATCCGGCATTCTCCACATGCGTAACCCATGAGGTTCATGGCTTCTTTGACCGGGATGGGATTGACGTCCATAAACATGGCGTCCATTAATTTTAAATAGGAGAGCTGCATTTTAACGCCTGACGCCAGGTCGCCGTCCAAAATCTTTTGCGCCATTTCATGCATTTCTCTGGGGCAGATGTTGGCAAGCACAGAGATGATACCCTTTCCACCCAACGCCATAATCGCCGCGGTCTGATCGTCGTTACCGGAATAGATGTCCAGAGAATCCCCGCAAAGAGACAACGTTTTAGCGACCGAAGAAATGTCCCCGTTGGCTTCCTTGGCGCCCACAATATTTTCGTGTTTCGCAAGCTGGGCATAAGTTTCCGGCTTAATGTTGCAGCCGGTGCGGGATGGAACATTATAAGCGATCAGGGGAATGTTTACGCTGTCTGCAATCATGTTATAGTGCTTCACAAGACCGGCCTGGGACGTTTTGTTGTAATAGGGAGTGACCACCAGCAGGGCGTCCGCGCCTATTTTCTCGGCTTCCTTAGATAGCTTTATGGCATAGGCGGTTTCGTTGCTGCCTGCGCCGGCAATCACCGGAACCCGGCCGGCCACCTGGTCGATGGTAAACTGAATCACCTGGCAATGTTCCTCATGAGAGAGGGTGGCCGATTCTCCGGTGGTGCCGCAGGTGATAATGGAATCGGTGCCGTTTTGAATCTGGAACTCAATCAATTCCTTGAGTACCTCGTAATTGACCGAACCGTCGGTATGCATGGGGGTAATAATGGCGACGCCGGAGCCGGTAAACACTGTCTTTTTCATGATGAGATTTACTCCCTTCTTAAAGAAACCGAAATTAGTCCAAATACCCTTCGGCGCACAGCAGTTCGGCCATCAGGACCGCTCCGCCCGCGGCGCCGCGCAGGGTGTTGTGAGACATACAGACAAACTTGATGTCATATTGGGTATCGGGACGAAGCCGTCCGATGGAAACCGCCATGCCGCCTTCCAGATTACGCTCGCTCTTGATCTGGGGACGGTCGTTGTCGGTAAAATAATGCAGGAACTTTTTGGGAGCGCTGGGCAAATTCAGCTCCTGAGCTCTTCCCTGATAGTTTTCCCAGCGATTGATGATTTCTTCCATGGTGGCCTTCTGATCCATAGACACAAATACTGCGGCGGTATGACCATCGGAAACCGGTACACGCAAGCATTGAGAGGTGATACTGGGGGAAGAGGCGTTGACAATTTGATCTCCCTGTACGCTTCCCCAAATTTTCATGGGTTCCTGCTCGGATTTTTCTTCCTCGCCGCCGATGTAGGGAATCAGGTTATCCACCATTTCCGGCCAGGATTCAAAGGTCTTGCCGGCGCCGGAAATCGCTTGATAAGTACAGGCCAATACCTTGGTTACTCCCAAATCCATCAGCGGATGAATGGCCGGCACATAGCTTTGCAGAGAGCAGTTGGATTTCACCGCGATGAAGCCGCGCTGGGTGCCCAAACGTTTGCGCTGAGCCGGAATAATCTCGGCATGTTTTGCATTGATTTCCGGAATAATCATAGGAACGTCGGGAGTGGACCGGTGCGCGGAGTTATTGGACATCACCGGACATTCTTTCTTGGCGTACATTTCTTCCAGCTGTTTGATCTCGTCTTTCTTCATATCCACCGCGCAGAAAACGAAGTCCACCTGAGACACGATTTGGTCAACATCGGCAACCGCATCATAAATTTTCATGTCCGCCATGGAAGCGGGAATAGGGGTGGGCATGGCCCAGCGGGTTCCCACGGCCTCCCGATAGGTTTTGCCGGCGGAGCGGGCGCTGGCCGCCAAAGCGGTTACGTTAAACCAAGGATGATTTTCCAAGAGAGATGCGAAGCGTTGTCCCACCATACCGGTTGCGCCGATGATACCTACCTTATACTGTTTCATAATAATACCTCCTGTTGTTGTTAGGAAAAAAGCTGGATGCAAGAAAAAAACCGGTTGTAAACCGGTCATCAATAAAATATAATAGAACTTGTTTGTACAAAACACCATCGTTTTTGTACTTGATAGTCCTCCATCATATTTCATGATGACAGTTGCAAGGTTGTTCACCGATGCAACCAGGGCCGATGCCCGCCACGCATCCCCTTCGGCGCCGAAAGCCTTTTACTGGGAATCAACGGTTTTGGCAACCTCAAACCAGCTAATCATCTTAAGACGCGCCTCTATCTTTAATTTTCAATTTTCCTATTGGATTATAATATACCATTCTTCCAGAGGGATGTCAATTTATTCGCCCTAAATTAAATAGGATTTTAATAGGATCTATGTATGAAAAGAGAGATTGGCGGCACAGACCGGCCGGAGGAAAGAAAAATCGAGGAGATAAAAAAGGAGAAAGCTTATGAAGACCCATGATTTTTATTATGATTTACCAGAAGAATTGATTGCGCAAACTCCCATCCAGCAGAGAGATCAATCCCGCATGATGAAGTTGGACAGAACCTCCGGCGGCATAGAGCACCTGCATTTCTACGATTTGGTGGATCAGCTCCGTCCGGGGGACTGCTTGATTCTGAACAATTCCCGTGTGCTGCCCGCCCGTTTGTATGGGATCAAAGAAGGCACTGGGGCGAGAGTGGAGTTTTTGCTGTTATCCCAGAAAAAGGGAGACCAATGGGAAGTATTGGCGGGTCCGGGAAAAAAAGCAAAGCCGGGCAGTTCTTTTGTATTTGGCGACGGGCTGCTTCGCGCTCAGGTTTTGGAGGTGATAGAGGGGGGAAACCGGATCGTAGAGTTTTCTTATGAGGGGAATTTTTATGAGGTATTGGATCGGATTGGACAGATGCCGCTTCCTCATTATATCACGGAACGTTTGGAGGATAAGGAGCGGTATCAAACCGTGTATTCCAAGGAACCTGGCTCTGCGGCCGCCCCTACGGCCGGCCTGCACTTTACCCCAGAGCTTTTGCAAACGATTCAGGAGAAAGGAATATCGGTTGGATTTGTTACCCTGCATGTCGGTTTAGGAACGTTTCGTCCGGTTAAAGTGGACGAGATCACCGAGCACAAAATGCACGCGGAGCATTATGAGGTCAGCGAAGAGACGGCGGCGCTAATCAATGAAACCAAAGCGAAAGGCGGCCGGGTAATTGCGGTGGGGACGACCAGCTGCCGTACTTTGGAATCTGTGATGGCTAAAGAAGGAGAAATGAAAGCCTGCGAAGGATGGACCGATATTTTTATCTATCCGGGGTTTTCCTTCCGGATTTTGGACGGGTTAATTACCAATTTTCATCTTCCGGAGAGTACGCTGATTATGCTTGTTTCCGCGTTTGCCGGTTATGACCATACTATGCGGGCCTATCAGACAGCGGTACAGGAAAGATACCGATTCTTTAGTTTTGGAGACGCAATGCTCGTGGTGTGAGTAAAAATTTTGAGCAGGAAAAAACCGCGAAGGCGCAGGTTTACGGGTGCTTATGACTTGCAATGTCTATTTTTGGGTACAGCGCACAGCCAGGGAAATAACAAGCTTGAGTAGAAAACCTCCCAAAGTACAAGTTGGGTGCCGTGGTTACTACGCCGAAACGATGGGAGAGAATGAAGCTGCAATTCAAGAATAAACCAAAAGCCCTTTACAGGAAGACGATACCAAAGATCGGATGACGTAGAAAGAGTGTACCGACCTGTTTACGGGATAGATATGGTGACAATACATAAATATGGACTGTTTTGCGGCGGTTTACATTAATAATGCGGCGTCAGACTTAGGGGTTGCGCCTGTAATCGTCCCTTTTCGGGGCTGCACAAATCATTGGGTTATGAAAAGTTTTGCTTGACGGAAAATAGAACACAGACCGCTTTGCCGGAAATATTTCGGCAAAGCATGTGTTTAGATTAAGAAGAATGGCAAGTTTGGTTGGATAGCATCTCGTCTAAATTTTAAATGGTTACGAAAGCTTAATTTGACATAGAGGACAACTGGCATTAAACTGTTAAAGGAGTATTTTTATGAAAAGATAAGATACATAGAAAAAGGGATGACAAGCTATGAAGCAGGAAACACAGAACGATGGAATCCGGTTCCAGCCGGATCATCAAGAGGGTTTAACCGCTCAACAGGTGGCCTCCCGGATCCGGGAAGGCCTGGTTAATTATGAAACAGATATTCCTACGAAGTCGATTGGAAGGATTGTTCGAGACAATGTCTGCACTCTGTTTAATTTAATCAACGCCGTGCTGGCGGTTGCCGTTATCCTGGTGGGATCCTATAAGAATCTGCTTTTTATGGGAGTGGTGCTGTGCAATATGGTGATCGGTATCGTACAGGAAATCCGAGCAAAACGCACCATCGATCAACTGTCAATTCTGTCCTCCTCCAAGGTTAAGGTGGTTCGGGACGGTAAGGTAGAGGAAGTGGGAATCTATGACGTAGTGTTGGATGATGTGATGGATCTATCCCACGGAAACCAGGTGTCGGCCGACTGTATTTTGCTGTATGGAGAGTGCGACGTCAATGAATCCATGGTGACCGGGGAGTCGGACGCCATTCATAAAAAGCCGGGAGATATGATTCTGTCCGGCAGCTATTTGGTGAGCGGACATTGCCGGGCTCGTACCGAGCATATCGGAGAGGATAACTATGTCTCTCACATTTCCAAACAAGCAAAATACCTGAAAAAAGTGCAGTCGGAGATTATGGCTTCTTTGCAAAAGATCATCAAGATTGTGTCGATAATGATTATTCCCATTGGAATCTTGCTTTTTTGGAACCAGATGCGTTTGGAGGATAACACATTGACGCAGGCGGTGGTCAATACTGTGGCCGCCTTGATCGGCATGATTCCCGAAGGGCTGGTGCTGCTTACCAGTACCGTTTTGGCGGTAAGCGTGATTCGGCTTTCCCGTCGGAAAGTGTTGGTGCAGGAGCTGTATTGCATTGAGGCGCTCGCCCGGGTGGACGTGCTGTGTCTGGATAAAACAGGTACGATTACCGAAGGACGGATGGAACTGCGCGAAGTGATCCCTTATGGCGACCACACGATGGAGCAAGTGGAGCAAGCTCTTCAAGCGCTGATCTCCGTAATGGAGGATGAGAGTCCCACGTTTGAGGCCATTCGAAAACAATATGGCAGGCAAAGCGACTGGACGGTGGAGCAAATTGTCCCCTTTTCTTCGGAGAAAAAATGGTCCGGCGCGCAGTTCTTCCAGAAAGGAAGCTTTGTGCTGGGAGCCCCGGAGTTCGTATTGAAGGGAAAGATTAATCCCATCCGTGAGCGGTTAAATCAGTACGCCCGGGAAAACCGCGTATTGATTCTGGCCCATTCCAATGCTTCTTTTGAGGGGCGGGAGCTTCCGCCGGATCCGGAAATCCTGGCGTTTTTGCTGATTCAGGACGTGATTCGGCCGGAGGCTGAGGAAACGTTGCAATTCTTTGCCGACCAAGGGGTGGATTTAAAGGTGATTTCAGGGGATAATCCACTGACTGTGGTCAATATCGCCCGCAGAGCGGGGCTTCCAGGCGCGGAGCGCTATATAGACGCCTCTACGTTGGAGACCGAAGAGGATATCAAACAGGCGGTGAAACGCTATTCGGTGTTTGGCCGGGTTACTCCTATGCAGAAAAAACAGATGGTGTTGGCGCTCAAGGAGCAGGGACATACCGTCGCTATGACGGGGGACGGCGTCAATGACGTTCTCGCTCTAAAAGAGGCGGATTGCAGCGTGGCGATGGCGTCGGGCAGTGACGCCGCCCGCAACGTGTCCCAATTGGTACTGCTGGATTCCAGTTTTGCGTCCATGCCGTTGGTGGTGGCGGAGGGCCGTCGATCCATCAACAATATTCAGCGATCTGCATCCCTGTTTTTGGTTAAGACCATTTATTCCTTTATTTTGGCGTTGATATTCCTTTTTGTCCACCTGCCGTATCCCTTTGTGCCCATTCAATTGACGCTGATTAGCGCCCTTACCATCGGGATCCCTTCCTTTGTGCTGGCGTTGGAGCCTAATAAAGACCGAATTCGGGGAAGCTTTTTCAAAAATGTCATCAGTAAGTCGCTGCCGGGAGCGATAACCATCATATTTAATGTGGTGGCGGTAATGGCGCTGTCTCTGTTGCTGGATATCCCGGTGGAATGCACTTCCTCCATGTGTGTAATTCTCACTGGCTTTACCGGATTGTTGCTGGTTTATAAGCTGTGTACTCCTTTTAATTTGATTCGCCGTCTGTTGTTTGGCTCGATCTCCGGAGGGCTCTTGTTGGGGATCCTGGTATTCCATGAATTGTTTTCTTTGGTTCCTCTGTCGATCCCATTGCTCTTCTGGTTGGGGGGATTGCTGGCGGCGGCTTTCTTCTTATTTCAACTTCTGCTGCGTGTGTTGGACCGCCGGCTGATTCAAAAGCAACCGCAGAAATAATTGGCTGCTGTAAAGCAGTTTCTTTCACCGGCGCGGCGTATTCTACAAAATTGAGGGGAAGGAACGCCATCCCGATCCGGCGGAAGCCCGGAGATTCCTGCAATGGATACACTGCCCCCAACAGCCGTTGGTTGGAGCCTTCCTAGTGCAATGCAGCTTTTGGTCGATTGACAGAAAAAGTTGCCCTGTGCTATAATACCGACAGTGGATTAAGCCGCTCAGGGGCTCTGGGAAATCGGGCTGAAAGCAAGCGTTTGCTCCGATTCTTTCCCTGAGTTGGGTGATGCCAACAACGGGAGTCGATTAGATACTTCAAGAGGTATGCCTGCTTAAGCGCGCATACCTCTTTTTTATTATAAGTCCTTGCGCTGCTTTTCAGCGCCGCCATGAATGGTTCCATGATGAAATTGGTTTGATTTATGATATGAAAAGCGTAAATTTACATAGGAGAGGAAAACAGAATGAATCATGTAAAACGGCTGGCCGTGGCCGGCATTTTGATTGCGGTAGGGGTGGTGTGTTCGCCGCTGGCAATTCCGGTGGGAGCCTCCAAGTGTTTCCCTGTGCAGCATATGATTAACGTATTGGCGGGGATCTTGCTGGGACCTGCCTATGCGGTGGGTATGGCGTTTGTCACATCATTACTGCGGGTGCTGCTTGGGATGGGAACCCTGCTGGCATTTCCGGGCAGTATGCTGGGAGCGCTTTGCTGTGGACTGTTATATCGATATACGAGAAAATTACCGCTGGCTTATGCGGGTGAAATCGCTGGAACCAGTCTGTTGGGTGGTTTGGCCGCGTATCCCTTGGCTGTTTTTATGATGGGAAAAGAAGCGGCGATAGCAGCCTATGTGCTGCCTTTTTTTATCAGCACGGCGGGAGGAGCTACCATTGCGATCCTGTTTCTCGCAGCATTGAAGAAAACCAAAGCGTTTGATTTGATTGAGCGCACCGTGTCAAAATAGAGAAGGATAGGGGGAGCCTCTATGCGGAACAATATTTTAAAGAGGGTAGCGGAACAGGGACCGTTGATTCATACCATCACAAATTCCATCACCAGCAACGACTGCGCCAATATCATTCTGGCATGTGGAGCCTACCCTACCATGGCCGAATCGGAGGAAGAAGCCGCGGAGATTTCAGCGGCTGCGGACGCTCTGGTGCTGAATTTGGGGAATCCAACCCCCGCTCGGGTCCGCGCTATGCTGCTGGCAGGGAAGGCCGCCAATCAAAAGGGAATACCGGTGATTCTGGATCCGGTTGGAATCGGAGCGTCCCAGTTCCGAACGCAGGCAGTCCAAGCAATACTGGAGGCGGTGCGCGTGTCGGTGATACGGGGAAACGCTTCAGAAATACGGGCGCTGTCCGGCTGCGGCGGCTCCCGTGGGGTGGACGCCGCAAAAGGAGACGCGATTACATCGGATACGTTGTCCTACTGGATCGACGTAGCAAAGCGACTGGCGAATCATCTGAATGCCGTGGTGTTGATGTCTGGCCAAATGGATGTCATTGTGGAAGCAACGACTGCTTGTGCGGTCCGCAACGGACATCCAATGATGAGTAAGGTGACTGGCACCGGCTGCATGCTGTCGGCTCTGACAGGCGCTTACTGCGCGGGCAATCATCAAGCGGTGTTTGATGCTGCGGTTGCCGCATCCGGCGTGATGGGGCTGTGCGGCGAACAGGCCTATCGTCGGGTGCAACGGGAAAACACCGGCACAGCCTCGTTCCGAATCGCGCTGATCGATGCGGTTAGCCGGATGAATCAGACAACTTTAGAGGAGGGCATTCACGTTGACTATCAATAAACAATCCATGTTGCTTTATGCAGTAACCGACCGGTCATGGCTGAATGGAGCAAAACTTGCCGATCAGGTGGAGCAGTGCGTAAAAGCGGGCGTGACCTTTGTTCAGCTTAGAGAAAAGAACCTGGATTTTGATTCCTTTGTTCAGCAGGCGAAAGAAGTGAAAGCGATAACCGACCGTTATCATGTGCCGTTTGTGATTAATGATAATCCCAGAGTGGCCAAGGCAGTGGAGGCGGATGGCGTACATGTGGGACAAGGGGATTTATCCATCCAAGAAATCAGAAATATCTTAGGGGCTGACAAGATCATTGGAGTATCTGCCAAAACGGTGGACCAGGCAGTCAAGGCGCAGAGAGAGGGCGCCTCCTATCTAGGGGTAGGCGCAGCGTTCTCCACTTCTACAAAATTGGACGCCAGCACGATTTCTCTGGATCGATACCAAGAGATCACACGCAGTGTCACAATCCCGGTGGTGGCCATAGGGGGGATCGGACCGGATAATGTCCAACGACTTCAGGGAACTGGTATTGACGGCATCGCAGTGGTGTCCGCAATCTTTGCTCAGCCGGATATTGCGGCAGCCACCCGACACCTTGTTCAGCTGGCCAGACAAGTGGTGCGGAAATGAAGTACCGCAATGCGATTTTCGACATGGATGGAACGCTTTTGGATTCCATGGGGATGTGGAGAAACGTTGGCAGCGATTATTTGCTTCAGCATGGAATAACTCCTCCGGAGAATTTATCGGATCTGCTACACGCCCTGACGTTTGAACAGGCCGCATGTTACTTTCAAAAGGAATTTGGAATTCAATACCCTCTGTCGGAGATCATAGAGGACATCCAGCGAATTCCGGAAGAGCAATACCGTTGTTTCATTCCGCTGAAACCGGGGGCAAAAGAGCTTTTGCTGAGACTAAAGGAAAAGGGCGTAACGATGTGTGTGGCAACGGAAACAGATCGGGAATGCGCGCAGGAGGCTTTCAAGCGTTTGGAGGTTTTCCGCTGTTTTTCTTTTTTGCTTAGCTGTAAGGAGCTCGGAAAAGGGAAAAACGATCCTGCCGTCTATCTGGAAAGCGCAAGAAGGCTATGTAGCGTGCCCGGGGAAGTCTTGGTGCTGGAAGATTGCCTCTATTGCGCCAAAACCGCCAAGGAGGCGGGGTTTCCAGTGGCGGCGGTCTATGACGCCGCCTCGGAAGCGGATTGGCCGCAAATGAAGCGTATTTGCGACTACGCAGCGGAGTCCCTGTTAGAGCTGGAGCCTTATTTTTAACCCGCCGGATCAAACCGAGATTTTTACACATGCGGAATGAATCCCGACGGTTTAGGAAATGATTTTTATCAGAGAATCGTGATCGTCGCATTTGTTTTTATGAGGAATTTTAGGCCGCGAAACGAAATTTGGAACAAGGGGGAAGTTGACGGATGAAAAAAGTATTGACCATAGCGGGCTCAGACTGTAGCGGAGGAGCCGGAATACAAGCAGATTTGAAAACCATGACCGCGCACAAGGTATTTGGAATGAGCGTGATTACCGCGCTGACTGCACAAAACACCACCGGCGTTTATGGGGTGATTGATACCCCTGCGGAATTCGTGGCGCGGCAGATGGATTGTGTGATGACCGATATCTTTCCGGATGCGGTTAAAATTGGGATGGTGTCGTCGGCGGAAATCATTCATGTGATTGCCGGGAAGCTGAGGGAATATCCGATTAAAAACATCGTTGCCGATCCGGTGATGATCTCTACCAGCGGCAGTAAACTGCTTAAGGAGGATGCGGTGGAGGCGCTTACTAGGGAATTGCTCCCACTGGCTGATATTATTACACCGAATATTCCGGAAGCGGAAGCGCTAAGCGGGATCAGAATTCAGAGCCGTGAAGATATGGTGAGCGCCGCTTCGGTAATCGCACAAAAATACAACGGCTATATTTTGGTCAAGGGCGGACATCTACAGGATTCTGCGGATGATCTGTTGTTCCGCAAGGGGGAGCAGGCCGTGTGGTATCCCTGTGAGCGGCAGGATAACGAAAATACCCATGGAACAGGTTGTACGCTCTCTTCGGCCATCGCGTGCGGTTTGGCGCAGGGTCTGGACATGAAAAAAAGTGTGGACCAAGCGAAACAATATATTTTATGCGCGCTCAAGGCCCAACTGAATTTGGGAAAAGGAAATGGGCCGCTTAATCACTGCTGTGTCCTATAGTTCGTAAAAAAAGAACCCATCCCAAGCCTTTATGAAAGGCGCTTGGGATGGGATTTTTGTTTTTATCAGCAACGGGCTTTGTTTGGTTGATAGAGAGTTCGGGCAGAGTTGGCCGTGATAGAATGCGACTGAAATGGAACTGCGGCGATCAGTGAACACGCCAAAAACATTGATTCACACTTTATTGGGCTTGTACATATCCTATTGTTAGCGGAAGAAATTCCGTGAATTATCTTAGGAGGTTACTACTATGTGTTGTAATAATAATTGGAATGGCAATACAACTGTGTCTGAAGGACAAGCCTTCGCAACGTTTACAGAATACGTTCCGGTTACGATAAGATTCAATGTGATTCCGAACGATACAAACGCGATAGCCACAAGCTCGGAGTGCAGAGAAAATACAGTTGCTTCCAGAGTATCATCTGGCGGCTGTGGATGTAGATGTCGGAATTGGTCGCGCTGCTGCGGATGTGGCTGCGATTGCGATTGCAGATAAGGAAAAATTACAAAATAAGCCATAAGTTTCGGGGGGTGCAGGCATCACCTGCACCCCCAAGTTGTAATGGAAACAAGATGGCGTAACCCAAGTGGAGTGAGTGATGCCATCTTCTTTTTAAGCGGTGTGAAGTTGCGTTGTCGCGCACTCCATTTCCTGATCGTTGGGCAATCTTGCGAATCTCATCGCCGAAAGCAAACGTTTATGGTTACAAGCTTTGTGGAATGCTTTTTTCGAAATATAACATTTCTTTCCTGTTATGCATACATAATAGGGCGAAACCATAAACGAAAAAGGCGCCCAGCAAATACGCTGAACGCCCTTGTCTGCATAAGCAAAAGAATGGACTCTTATTATGCGGTTTCAATGCTGTTGTCCGCCTGGAGCTGGAGCTTTTCAACCGCCTCTTCCCGCATCTTATATTTCAGAATTTTACCCGCCGCGTTCATGGGGAATCCGTCCACAAAATCCACATAGCGGGGGATTTTGTGTTTGGCCATGTGATCTGCAACGAATTGCTTCAACTCGTCTTCGGACATGGTTTCGCCCTCCTTCAGCACGACACAGGCCATAATTTCCTCGCCATACTGCCGGTCAGGCACTCCGATTACCTGTACGTCGGATACTTTGGGATGGGTATAAATAAAGTCCTCGATCTCCTTGGGATAGATATTTTCGCCGCCCCGGATAATCATATCTTTGATACGTCCGGTAATTTTGTAATAGCCGTTTTTATCTCTGCGGGCCAGGTCGCCGGTATGCAGCCAGCCGTTTTCATCAATAGCGGCAGCGGTAGCCTCCGGCATTTTATAATATCCTTTCATGATATTATATCCCTTGGCGACAAACTCGCCATCCACACCATCGGGAAGATCCTCGCCGGTTTCCGGGTCCACAATTTTACACTCCACCCCGAACATAGCGCCGCCCACGGTGTTAACCCTGGCATCCAAGGAATCGGTGGTTTTGCTCATTGTACAGCCGGGAGACGCCTCGGTTTGCCCATAAGTGATGCAGATTTCCGTCATGTGCATTTTATCCACTACGTCCTGCATGACCTTCACTGGACAGGGACTGCCCGCCATAATACCTGTGCGCATATGGCTGAAATCGGTGGTTGGAAAGTCCGGATGAGACAGCATAGCGATGAACATGGTGGGCACGCCGTGGAAGCAGGTGATTTTCTCCTGATTAATACAGGCAAGACCTTTGCTGGGAGAGAAAGCGGGGATGGGGCTCATGGTGGAGCCATGAGTCATACAGGCTGTCATAGCCAGCACCATGCCAAAGCAGTGAAACATGGGGACTTGAATCATCATGCGGTCTGCGGTGGAAAGATCCATACAATCTCCGATGGCTTTGCCGTTGTTGACCACATTGTAATGAGTGAGCATGACTCCTTTGGGGAAACCTGTAGTGCCGGAAGTATACTGCATATTACACACATCGTGCTTGCTGACGGCACTCGCCCGGCGGAGGACCTCCTCTACCGGAACATTCTGGGAAAGTGCAATCGCCTCGTCCCAGGTATGGCAACCCTTCTGGCGGGAATCCACTGTGATGATGTTCCGAAGAAAAGGCAGGCGCTTGCAGTGTAAAGGTTTGCCGGCCTCGGTGGTTTCCAGTTCCGGACAAAGCTCCTTGATAATGCCCACATAATCGGAATCCTTAAAGCCGTCGACCATCACTAGGGTGTGGGTATCGGATTGGCGCAAAAGATATTCCGCTTCGTGGATCTTATAGGCGGTATTCACTGTTACCAACACCGCTCCAATTTTGGTGGTGGCCCAGAAGGTAATATACCATTGGGGAACATTGGTAGCCCAGATGGCCACATGGTCTCCGGGGCGTACCCCTAAGGCGATTAGGGAGCGGGCAAAGGTATCCACGTCCTCCCGGAATTCAGAATAGGTGCGGGTATAATCCAGACCTGTATAGCGAAAAGCGTATTGATCGGGGAACTCTTCCGCCATTCGGTCCAATACTTGGGGGAAGGTCAAATCGATCAGGTGTTCCTTGGGCCAGACATATTTTCCTGTTTTCCGGTTGTTGTCATAAAGGCGCCGGGTTTCGGTTGCGGATTGTAAATACCGCGCCATAAAGTTTGTAAAATGGGGGAATACCACGCCCGCGTCACTTAAATTCGGCATATAGCTTTTCAGCCATTCCAAGGAAATATAACCCTCGTAATTAATGGATCGCAAAGCCCGCATGATCGCTTCGACGGGCAGATCGCCCTCGCCCATTATACGGTAGCGCACCTGTCCATTTTCCATGACCGAGTCTTTAATATGAGTATACTTTATGTATGCGCCCAGATTCTGTACGGTCTGCTCCGGCGTCTCGCTTTGATAGCGGTAGGGATGATGCATATCCCACAGGGCTCCCACAAAATCGCTTTGAATTTGATTAAGCAAATTCGCCAGTCGAACGGTATCGGCGTACACTCCGTTTGTCTCCACCAGTAAGGTAACGCCTTTTTCCTCTGCATAGGGAATCAGAACGTTTAGAGAATCGAGCACCACTTGATCGTCCACTTCAGACTCAGGCGCCGGATTCAGGTCGCCCAAAACACGCACGTAGGGCGCGCCTAAAGCGGCGGCCACGTCAATCGACGACCGCAACTCCCGGCGCGCTTCCTCCGCTTTATCCGGGAATTTTAAGCAAGCTCCCGATGAAATACAGGAGATATTTAAGTTGATCTTTTTTAGCTGTTGTACGGTTTTGGGAAGATTATCCTTATGAAAGGGCATGGTCTTGCCGTCGAACAATTCGTTGCCCAGTCCGCGGATCTCAATTCCGTGAAAGCCTAAATCCTTTGCCATAGAATACACGTCGGACCATCCGAAATCCGGACAGCCCAGAGTGGAAAACGCCAGTTTCATTTAAAAACCTCCTCGATATTTTTCAAAGAAGAGAACCCGGTTCCGCCTTTTCTCGTTGGACGGAACCCACTGTTTCGGCTGGGACAAGCTGCGAAATGCCGAATCCTCCCCATTTTTAAACAATAATAAAAACATAGCAGGAAATTCCCGATTTGTCAATTCAAAACGAGCGATTTCAACAAGCGTCGTTACGGAACCAGACAGGCCAGCGGCTTATAGAATCACAGGGAATAACCTTAAAGCGCCGCCTCATGTGCGTATACAGTTGACAGAAGCGGGTTCCTCTCAACGGGATTTGGAACGCAATGGAAAGTTGGCTAAATAATACAAGTCTAAGACTTTCCTAACAGCGTGGAGTCCATCTGAATCAATGGGAAAATATCCTTGTAATCCTCCTTGAGTCGTGCTATCATTATGCGTATATATTTTTGTATTGATAAGGAGGCTTTTGTGGAAAAAAATTCAACAACTCCCTCGGCTGATTCCATGTATGTTCGTTGGCGGAGCAACACGGCTTGGTTTCTATCCAGTCAGACCGTATCGCTGTTTGGGTCGTCGTTGACTCAATTCGCCATCATATGGTACGTCACGCTGGCGACTTCATCAGGAGTTATGCTGATGATTTCCAGCCTGTGCAGTTTTCTGCCGCAAATTTTAATTTCAATGCTTGCCGGTGTCTGGGCGGATCGGCATAACCGTAAGTATCTCATTATGATTGCAGATGGTTCTATTGCCTTATCCACATTGATTCTGGCCATAATCTTTTTATGCGGTTACAAAGAGCTTTGGCTTCTCTTTGCGGTTTCGGCCGTTCGTTCCATCGGGGCGGGAGTACAAACGCCGGCGGTCAGCGCAATGATCCCTCAGATTGTACCAAAAGATAAACTGATGCGGATTAATGGCATCAATGGGACGATTCAATCTTTGACCATGCTGATATCCCCCGCCGTAAGCGGGGCGGTACTGTCTATGGCGGGATTGGAAGCGGCCTTTTTCATTGATGTGATAACTGCTGTGATCGGAATTTCTATATTATTAAGGATTCCGGTGACCAAGGTGGAGAGAGCTTCGACGCAGCAAAATGCGGGTGCGTTGGATGACCTGAAATATGGGCTAAGATACACTTGGAACCACAAATTTCTTCGGGTTTTTCTAGGGTTTTATGCGGTAATGATGTTTCTGGTTACGCCAGCGGCTTTGCTTACTCCTCTTATGACTACCCGCAGCTTTGGAGACGAGGTTTGGATGCTCACTGCCAATGAAATGGTATGGAGTTTGGGGTCTGTAATCGGCGGGCTGCTGGTCGCTATGTGGGGAGGATTTAAAAACCGTCTTTACACTCTGGCGCTGGGTACGGTGATATTCGGCCTATTCACAATGTCTTTAGGATTTGCGGGGATATTTTGGGTCTATTTGCTTCTTTTGCTGATTACGGGGCTTACAATGCCTTTAATCAGTTCTCCTTCTATGGTGCTCCTGCAAGAGACGGTGGAACCGGATATGCAGGGCCGGGTATTTGGATTGGTTCAAATCGTGTCCGCAGCGGCGGTTCCTCTTGGAATGGCCGTCTTTGGCCCGATGGCGGATTCCATCAAAGTTGAGCGCCTTCTCATTGCCACGGGAATCTTGATGGCGCTGTTGGGCGCCTCCATGCTTTTGAGCCGTAGCCTGCGTGAAGGAGGAAATTGTGCTCATGAGAAAAAGGACCAGCTGTAAACAGTAAATATGAATATGCAACGAGCGAGCCTATGTTAGCAGACTAGTTAA
This sequence comes from Clostridiales bacterium, assembly GCA_022799115.1. Classification (GTDB taxonomy): domain Bacteria; phylum Bacillota; class Clostridia; order Oscillospirales; family Acutalibacteraceae; genus CAJFUH01. Next base: position 110,196 of record JAAWNT010000004.1, read on the forward strand.
GATAGAGTTTATCATGATATTTTTTGTTAAAGACTTGGATCATAATTCGCTTTTATTGATTATATGGGAACGATGACATCGACAAAGTTTGATCCAAGCGTTTGTTCCATCCATATAATAATTTCTTTTCGTATATTAATTGAAAGCAAATCCAAGGTTGATTGCTATGAAAAAGGAATCTGTTGAAATGCGGTTTTGCGCAAATCAAACAGGTTCCTTTTGTGCGCATGTATAGATGGTTTTGGAAAAAAGTTTTATGAAATGAAAATATTGTAAAATCATAGCGAATATGATATGCTGGAAACAAAAAGATGGATACCCTGGATAAAAAATAAACGGACTATATGAAACGGTTTCGAGGTGTTTCTTCCATCTGGAAAGAGAATAGTACAAAGGAGTTTACTATGAAGCAGGATATGATCGTCATTTTGGATTTGGGAAGTACGGAGAATACACGAATTGCGAGGGCTATTCGCGATTTAGGGGTGTATAGTGAGATTTATCCACATGACATTACAAAAAAAGAATTGCTGGAGTTGCCCAACGTTAAGGGAATTATTGTCAGCGGAGGTCCCAACAATGTGATTGACGGGCAGAAAATTGATGTATTGGAGGAAGTCTACAGCGCCGGATTTCCGCTACTCGCCGCTCAGCATCCAGTAGCGGCTGCTGATTCCGTCCTGAATCAATGGCCGACGGAGGACAATGATCTCAAAAAAGAGCTATCAAACTTTATCTTTGATGTTTGTGGTGCGCAACCCAATTGGAATATGAAAAATTTTATTGCAGATCAGATAGAATTGGTCCGTCAGCAGGTGGGCAAGAAAAAGGTTCTATTGGCCTTGTCCGGCGGAGTGGATTCCTCTGTGGTAGCGGCTCTTTTACACAAGGCGATAGGAGATCAGCTTTATTGCGTACATGTAAACCATGGGTTGCTGCGTAAAGGAGAAGCCGAACAAGTGGTTGAAGTGTTTCAAAACCAAATGAAGGCGAATCTTGTTTATGTAGATGCATCCGAGCGCTTTTTAAGTAAACTGGAAAATGTGGCGGATCCTGAGGATAAGAGGAAAATCATTGGTGCGGAGTTTATCCGTGTTTTTGAAGAAGAGGCCCGAAAGCTGGAGGGCATAGACTTCCTGGCACAGGGTACCATATATCCCGATATTGTAGAAAGTGGAACAAAAACCGCCAAGATGGTGAAGTCTCATCATAATGTTGGAGGATTGCCGGAAGATCTGCAATTTGAATTGGTGGAGCCGTTGCGTCAACTCTTTAAGGACGAAGTGCGTGCCTGCGGAGTAGAACTGGGACTGCCGGAGGGCATGGTGTATCGTCAACCGTTCCCAGGACCTGGTTTAGGGGTGCGTTGCTTAGGGGCAATTACAAAAGATCGGCTGGAAGCAGTCAGAGAATCGGACGCTATTCTAAGAGAAGAATTTGAAATTGCTGAATTAGCAGGTAAAGTGTGGCAGTATTTCACTATTGTACCAGATTTTAAATCCGTAGGAGTACGAGACAATGCCAGGACCTATGAATATCCGGTAATCATCCGTGCAGTCAACACCATTGACGCTATGACTGCAAGTATTGAATGTGTTCCTTGGACGGTATTAATGAAAATTACTGATCGAATTTTAAAGGAAGTTCCTGGAGTCAACCGTGTTTGTTATGATATGTCTCCTAAGCCTTCGGCTACGATTGAGTGGGAGTGATTTCACTGTCAAAAGGCAAACTGATTTTGTAAAAAAATCTTGCCCCCAAACGTTCCTAAATTGAGCTTTTGCAAAATTCAGAGTGTTAATAAAATCACAGTTTTATTGACAAAAATCCTGTTTTTTGTCAAAGGGAAAACAAATTTTTAAGAATTTTTGGTTGCCTAAAATATAGAATAGACCTTAGAAACTTATGTTT
>JAAWNT010000001.1 GCA_022799115.1 Clostridiales bacterium
AGGGCTTCGGTGAAAAGTCCTACAAAAATCTAATAGACAGCATAGACAACCCAATTATAATTAGGTTTAACAAAATCGGCATCTTTCAGATTGGCAAGAGAGGTTCCCCGCACGGTAACTGCATTGGAAACCGCATTTTCATAATACTCATAGGCATCCCAAGGCTGGCCGTTATTATTCTTCTCCAAACGAATGATTGATTCAATATTGGGATAAACCAGCGGACGCTGATTGTCAAATTTTACAGAAGGTTCAATTTCTACTTCCGCATCGGCATACAGTTCAAATTCGGTGAGGATCGAAGACCAAGTAGCACGTCCATCCAGACGGAACTTCCAATATCTCGCTTCAATGGGCGTACTGAGCGCTCTCTCTACAGAAGCAACCTTCTGGTTAATGGTTTCCAGCTCGGTAAAGGTTACGTTGTCGTTGGAATACAGGATGGTAAACTTACTGGGATAACAGTTGGAACCATTGACGCCTCCCAAGTAGACCGCCCACTTGTTAATCGGCAGAACGCTTCCCAGGTCCACAGTGATGTAGGAACCAATGGCGCCGCCGCTGGAAGCCTCTGTCACACGGTCGCCGTCTATAACGTTGCCCGGGCTGACAAAATTGGCGCTCCAGTCATCCACCGTGTCCTCGGTGATGGAGCCATTCGGAGCCACATTACCGGAAACCGGCTCAGTGATAGCTGGTCCGTCGTAGTTATCGATCTGGTCCTGAATGGCGTCCACAAAGTTCCGTTCAGGAGTTCCGGCCGTCATGTCAAACCGATTATCGGAAATATCCACGATCATCAGCTTGCTGAAGTCCGCGGCGTCGCCAAAGATCAGCTTCTCTGCGGAAGTACCGTTGATCTTAAGCACCTGCAGGTTATTGCAGCCGGTGATGTTGATCTCTTTGAGGTTATTCATACCGGAGAATATTCCGGAGGGAATCTTCTCAAGCTCTTTGCAGTTGGACAGATCCAGGGAAGAAAGGTTCCCAATCTGATTTAAGCCGGTAAGATCCTTGACTGCTGTTCCGGATAAATCCAAAGCGCCGTCATAAGTCATGACCTCTGCCAAGGTTTCGCCGATCTGTTCCTTTACCGCCTGAAGCAGCGCAGGATCCGGGAACATGGCTTCGTCCACCACGTCGCTGTCGGTAAGTCCATAAGGAATATATACCGGATCAGACAGATTGCCGGAGTAATCCTCCAAAACAATCTCCATAATGCCGCGTTCTGACGGCAGGGAAATATTACTTAAAGAGCTTTTGCCGCGGATGGCGTAAGCAGTCCGATTATTTCGACCATCCGGGAATTGAAGGACCGTGTTGCCCACAGTGACATACATACGCCACCAATCCTCGGATTTCGGCACTTCAAAGGTCGCAGATTTTCCACTGACGCTGACATTCATATCATAGACGTCACTATACACGTCCTTGAAGCTTCCTGTATACTGGATGGCCTCTCCCTTTGTACCGTCGGCATATACCAGACGGATCGCCAGGTTATATTCAGAACCGTCGCACACAGGGATCATAAATCTGGCGGAAGTCGAATCTTTCGCAACGGTGGCAACATATTGCAGATCACGTTTCTGATACTGATGATAGGCGGCCGGGGTCACGGTCAGCTCAATGGCCTCATACTCTGCGGCCGGATTCTCCCAGCTTACATCCATATATCCCGCATTGGCGTTTTGCAACTTGTTGCCAGTGGGAACTGTCGCCTCAACAACCTTGATGTTGCTTACCTTGTCCGAATACTGGTAAGAAACGGTTGCGGCGTCGCTCTCGGTACCGTCCGCACCCACAGCCTTCAGCTCCAGGCTGACAATGTCGTCTTCCCCATACAGGCTCTTGATGTAATAGGTGCTGTCATAGGCGCCTCCCAGATAGACGCGGCTGCCGTCGGAAAGGTTTGCATACAGATTGTACTGCTTAACCTCGTTATAATCGGCGATATCCCAGGATACCACCATCTCGTTGGTATCGTAAGCCTTATCGATCTTGAAGTTGGTGGGAGCCGCAGGCTTGGCGATGGAACCGTCGGTCACCTTCAGCTCGCCGATGTTCATCTGATAATTTTCGATGGTCTTGCGGTTATTCTTAAAGTTAATACCGATGGCGGCGATCTCTTCCCCAATGTATTCGGGATCGATGGATACCGTTTTGGTCACCCAGCCGTTGGTCTGCTTGCCGGAGTTGGGCACATTGATGGTGTACACCTGATCCGGGGCGTTCTTAAAGAGAATACCGATCTCCATGGAAGAGACATCGTCGGCGGATACTTTATTGTAGGTGACAGAAATTTTGGAGTTCTCATTGACCGACAAATCGGTTTTATAAAGTCTCAGGAAATTTTCCGCACTCAGGGTGCCGTCCACCACCAGCGAGGAGCCGCCCTGGTAGCCGCCCACCTTTTGATAGCTGGTTCCGATATCCTGGCCCGCCTTATTGAGCCGTTGATACTTCTGACCGTAGTCAAAGTCCACATTCAGCTTGGTGCCGTCTGTCTCCATCCACCACTGCCAAGTGGGCAAAATGTCCTGGATGTTCATATTGGCCCACTCATTGGAATTGATCACCTGGCCGTTCTGGTAATATTCCATACCATGGCCGGTATTAAAGTTGGTGTAGAAGTTGGCGCCGCCGATGACCGACCGCTCTGAGGCAAAGTCGGCAACTCCTACCCAGCCTCCGGCGTTGTTCACGCCGATGTCGGAATTCTGATATCCACTCATCTTACCGGTATTGGTGGGATCCTGGGCCACGCCGGAATAGTACATCCGCTCGCGTTCCGCGATCATCCAGTAGTAACCGGAATTATTTTCCGCGCCCTTAACGCCGATATCGCCTTCCAGTCCCCTTTGGATCCAGTCGCTGGGGGTAAACAGCGCCAAACTGCCGCGCAGATTTTTGGTGCCAGGTTCGTAAATCTTATCCACATTGAGAGCGGAACCATGGCTGCCGGAAAGCTTGCCCTGATTGGCTTCCACGCCGAAGAATACCTCGGTGAAAAGATCAATGTTCCTCTGTGCCGCATGATCAAAAGAGGTCTGCAAATAATTGGAACGGAACCAGTCATAGTTGACGAACAGCGAGCTGTTTACTTTCCCCAGCCCATAAGCGTCGTCATGGATAAACGTACTGTTGGAGGCGTTGAGCCTATTCTGATAGGTCAAACGACCGGAAGGGGTGATGGAATCATACCATTGAATGTAGATGTCGTTTTCAATTAAATACTTGGTAAATTCCTTGTAAACCGGCACGTCGGCAGAAGGAATGGTTTCCTCTTGATTGATGAAGTAGCCGTCAAAGCCATAGAAGTTGGCGAACTCAATCAACTTTTTGGCCACAGGGAACTCGCCGTTCTCGTCCTTTTCGATCATGGAGGAGTGGGTCTGTCCCGTGCGGGGCAGGAAAATACAGCCGATGGATTTGGATCCGTTCTTATGGGCGGCATTGGTGTATGCCGGGTTGGGCATGTTAATCAGGCCGAACTCAAATGCTCGGGTAGTCCAGGATGCCTCCGGATCGTAAAGATTTTCCGGCGTTCCCTTGGTGGTGATACCATGCCAAGAGGCATAATAATCGGTGTACTGCCAATAGTTGAACAGATAGGGCGCAAAGGCGTTGTTGTAAGTGGTGGCCTCGAAGAACGAGTTGCCATAATCGCCCTGCATATTAAAGATCTCCGCCTTTGAGTTAATTGCAGGATTGGCCTGAGTCGCGGCAAAGTTCTCAATGCGGTCCTGCAACGGAACCTTGGCCCGCAGCAGCTCGGCGTCATCCTCGCTGTCCTGTTCCCAATATTTCAGGTCATAAATGCGCTGCCCCACCACATGAGGTTGGTTTTTTCCAATCGCTTTGTCCCCGGTCCAGGGCATGGTGTCCGCCGCCTGAACCAAGGCAGTGGATGCCATGCTTGCGGTTATCGCCAATGTCAAAGCCATTGATAAAGGACGTTTGAAATATTTTTTCTTCATGCTTTCCCCTCTCTTTCACTTTTTTCTGTGAAATATAGATTACTTTTATTTTATTATAGGCACAAGATGAAAGGCATGTCCAGAGCAAAAACGTTAGATCATATAGTAAAAATGTTAGATTTTAAATAATATTCAATAAATTATATGTATGCAAATATCCAAATCATCATTTCCAATCTATTTCTGAAAAATCACGGATAAACGGGTATAAAGGGTCCAGCTTATCAAGCAGACTACAATAAAAATGGCGTAATCGGAAGATGAATAAGCTTCCCATTACGCCGTTTTCTATGTTACAAATTGACGCCGTATCCTTTCTTTTATGAAATGTACGGCCCTCTCTGGTTTTTCATAATACATCCGCCGCGTCTGCCTGCGTATGTTCCCCAATGTCGCTGCTGACCTCCTGTTTCCCCGGCTTCTTTTCGGGGAGGGGCAGTATCTTCTTTTTTACCAGAAGCCCCTCATATTTCAGTTTAAACTGAATCCGCCCTATAAAATTCTCACGGCAATGCATACATTCAAACTGAGCCCGATAGCTTTTATTTTTAAACTCCCATTCCGTGCGCTGTTTGGCTTTTCTTCCACATTTATCGCAATGAAAAACCATTTGCGAGCGGTCGATTAATGGATTGTTAAGGTCGCATAAGATGGTGGTTTTAAAGCTGATGCGGTCGTAAAATTCATCAATATCCGCGTTTTGGATAAAGGGCGCGAACGCCTCCGGATCAAAAAGCCGGCGGCAGCACTCCAGGGAGAGCATGCTGTCGTCCAAAGCCCGGTGGTGCTCCATTCCTTCCTCGCTGATCCCCAAAAGCTGGGCTGCCGTACTCAACCCCATCTGTTTTCCCGGCTCATAGTATAACCTGCGTTCACAGTAACTCTGCAAATCCGCATAGTTTCTTAAAAAGGGAATCCGGTCCTGTCCGGTATAGTACCGGCTATTTTCCATCAGCGCAAGGATATCGGAGGTCCCCCATGTCATCAACAGCGCATCCCCCAGAAATGTTTTGAATTGGCTGAGGGCTTTTGTAAAGGGCACGCCCAAGTCAAGCTCCTCATTGGAGATATTGGTCAGGCGTTTTACTTTTCCACTGAGCTTTTTTCCGATCTGCGGACGGACGACCTCGGAAAAGGTGTCCAGCAAATTCATATGCCCGTCCACCTTAACCGCTCCAAATTCTATGATTTCATTGAAGAATCCGTCCAGCCTTTTGCTGTAGGTGCCGTTCCATTCCAAATCCAGTATCACATATCTCATCGGGTTTCTCCCACCGCTCGTTATCATTGACCTATTGCTGGTAATCAAGTAAGGAAGAGGGTGGGAACGGGGCGTTCCTGCTTCTTCCTCCATCAAAAGGAATCCTTATTTTGCCCGGGCCTGCTTTTTCATTCTCTGCTCCTTACTCAGAATCATTTTGCGCAGACGAATGCTTTTTGGGGTTACTTCCACCAGCTCGTCATCCGTGATGAACTCCAACGACTGTTCCAGGCTCATAATGCTGGGAGGCGTCAGCTTCAGCGCGTCGTCCGATCCGGAAGCCCGCGTATTGGTTATATGCTTCTTTTTGCACACATTGACCACGATATCCTCGGATTTGGGACTTGCTCCCACAATCATTCCCTCATAAACCTGTACGCCGGGCCCGATGAATAACCGGCCTCTTTCCTGGGCGCCCCACAGACCGTATCCGGTGGCCTCCCCCGTCTCATGGGCAATGAGGGAGCCCTGCTGGCGCTGCTGAATATCCCCCTTATAGGGCTCGTAACAATCAAACACATGGTTCATAATGCCGTTTCCATTGGTGTCGGTAAGAAACTCGGAACGATATCCCATCAGTCCTCTGGCCGGAATCCGGAACTCCAGATGGGTGGTGCCCGTATCGCGGGTGCCCATATTAATCAGCTCGGCCTTGCGGGTACCCAGCTTTTCCATGATTGCGCCCACATAGCTGTCTGGCACTTCAATCATCAAAAGCTCAATGGGCTCGTGCAGCTTACCGTCGATGTTCTTCATAATCACCTGGGGACGGGAAACCTGAAATTCATAATTCTGGCGGCGCATGGTTTCAATTAAAATGGAAAGGTGCAACTCTCCGCGACCGGAAACCTTAAAGGTATCCGAGGATTCCGTCTCCTCCACCCGCATGGCCACATTGGTTTCCACCTCTTTGAAAAGGCGATCCCGAATATTTCGAGAGGTGACAAACTTCCCTTCCTTTCCTGCAAAGGGGCTGTTGTTCACCATAAACATCATAGATACCGTGGGCTCATCAATCTTTACAAAAGGCAGCGGCTCCACGCAGTCGGGAGAGCAGGCGGTTTCTCCGATATTCAGATCGGTGATGCCAGATACCGCCACCAAATCCCCCAGCGCGGCGGTTTTGGTTTCCACCCGTTTGAGTCCCTCGAACTGGTACAGCTTAGTCACCCTGGCGTTTCGGGTACTGCCGTCGTTTTGGCACAGCACGATGCTCTGACCGGTGGAAACGCTGCCCCGCTCCACCCGACCGACGCCGATACGACCCACATAATCGTCATAGTCGATGTTGGAAAACAGGATTTGAAGCGGAGCGTCCATCTCACCCTTAGGGGCGGGAACGTACTTCATAATCGCCTCAAACAGAGGGGTCATATCGGCGCCCGGCTGATCCGGGTCATTGGAGGCATACCCGTCCCTGCCGGAAGCATAAACTACCGGGAACTCCAGCTGATCGTCGTCCGCCCCCAGTTCAATAAACAAATCCAGCACCTCGTCCACCACTTCCTTGGGACGTGCGCCGGGACGGTCCACCTTGTTGACCACAACTACGGGACTTTTTCCCAAGCCCAGCGCTTTTTTCAGCACAAACCGGGTCTGAGGCATGCACCCTTCAAAGGCGTCCACCAAAAGGAGCACCCCGTCCACCATCATAAGGATACGCTCCACTTCTCCTCCAAAGTCGGCGTGACCAGGGGTATCCACAATGTTTATTTTGGTGTCCTGAAACATAACCGCCGTATTTTTAGAGAGAATGGTAATGCCGCGCTCGCGCTCCAAATCGTTGGAGTCCATTACCCGCTCTGCAACCGCTTCATTGGCGCGGAACACTCCGCTCTGACGGAGCAGCTGGTCCACCAAGGTGGTCTTTCCATGGTCAACATGAGCGATGATCGCGATATTCCTCAAATTTTCTCTTGTATCCATTCAAATACCTCTTTTTCCGCAATTTTACATATCGGTCTATTATAGCATAATCGTCAAGGCAGAATCAATTTCTATTTTATCTTAAATTCCATGGATTCCTCTATGAATTTATAGCAACAACCGTACTCCCGTCCATAGGAATTACCCAGTCGATGCATAAAGCGACGCAAAGGCATATCAGTTCATATTCCGGACGAGATACAATGATTTCAAATCCGTCTCCCCACATGCCCCATCGTTTGGCATGTGTCATGATTATCTTTCCCTCCCGATCCACCAAGTCAAAATTATGGGCACGAATATCTCCGCGCAAACTCCAATCCACCCCGCTTATCCGCAGCATGGTGTGAAGATTGTAAAGATTTTGAATCACAGTAGCGCAACGAATCCCCGCGATGGAAATCCCATAGCCGGTGAAAAAGAGAAACCCGCGCTGCCGGATTTGAGCCATTTCCCTCTCGCCATTCATTACAAACAGCGCGCCGCCCCTACTCTTTTGTTCTCCCAACACATGATATTTTTCCCCGCACAATTCGTCCAAAATAAGGAACCGCGCACGGTAATCCTGCTTGCACCGCTTGATAATCAGCCTCATACGCGCACACTCCCGGAAGGATAGATAATTGTATCATATCACTTATTTTATGTTGCTTCAACCATATCCTTTCCTCTTCTCCCCTGCGTCAAACGAGCGAAGAAAAATTTCTTTGTTTCAGATGCCTGTACCCATACAACAGGGAACCGCCTCCGGCTGCTTGAAAAACACCCGGTACGGCAAGGGATCCATTGAGCTTCCCCGCTCCTTAAGAAACCCATCCAACCTGACTGAATGATGTCTATTATACCCTCTGAAAGAGACGGGCAAGCCCATCGAGCCTATCCGGAGGCCAATTGCTGAAAAAGGGCAGGCGCTTTTGCGCCTGCCCAACATCCTCTTCTATTTTTCAGAAACTGCGTTCATCATTTTTACATTGGTTGATGTGAGTTTTTTATTCATCGAATAGGCCACATTGGTGGAGTGATCCGCGATACGTTCCAGATTAGTAAGCAAATCCATATATACTGTGCCCGAAGTGGCCGAACACAACCCTTGATTCAGCCGTTCAATATGATTGTCCCGCAGCTGTCGGGTGCGTTCGTCAATCTCTTCCTCAATGTTATTAATCTCGTTGCCCAAGCTGATATCCTGACTGCGCCCTTCAAACATAGACATTGATTCCTTCAAAATCCGTATCACCAGATCACGCAGCTCCTTAATTTCAGACACCGCACGATAACTGAGATTGGCTTTTCCGGCAACCACCAACTGGGCCAGTTCGCTGATATTCTGCGCATGGTCGCCCACTCGCTCCCAGTCGTTGATAACATGATACAAGGCGCCGATGGCGTCCCTGTCGGAATCCTCAATATCCAAACCGTTGATCTTTACCAGATACTCGGTAATTCCTCGGTTCAGAAAATTAATCAGCTCCTCGTTCTCCTCCACCTGTTCGATCTTCTTTTCGTTTCCATCCAGCAGAGATTCCATAGCCAGCTGGAAATTTTCGGTGGCGAGCTCTCCCATGCGTTCTACTTCCTTAATCACCTGTGCAACCGCAATGGGAGGGGTATTGAGGATTCTGGAATCCAAATAGCTAAGACTCATTCCCTCTTTTTCCAGCTCTTCCCCCGGTATTACCCTGCAAGCGATTTTAATGAGCACATTGCTCAAGGGCAGCAAGAGGGCGGTGGTCGCCAGATTAAAAATCACGTGCACAATGGAAATCTGCACCACGGGATCATTGGGAGCCAGCCTCATCACCAGCTGCTCAAAGGGAAGCGCCATGGTAATCAGGATAAACAGAAGAGCGCCGAAAACATTGAACAGCAAATGCACAATTGCGGTGCGGCGGGCCGTCTTGTTGGTACCTACGGAAGAAATCAGAGCCGTGACGCAGGTACCAATATTTTGCCCATAGATGATATAAATCGCGCTGGGAAGTGTGATGGCCCCCGCCGCTCCCAAGGCTTGAAGCACACCCACCGAGGCGGAAGAGCTTTGAATAACGGCGGTAAAGATCATTCCCACCAAAACGCCCAGGAATGGGTTGCGGAAGGATGTCATCATTCCCGTGAACACTTCCGAGGTCCGCAGAGGTTCCATGGCCGAGCTCATTAGCTCCATACCCATAAACAGGATTCCGAACCCAGCTATGATCTGTCCAATGTGCTTCTGATTGTTTTTCTTACAAAAGGACATCAGCACTACGCCAAAAAACACAGCCACCGGCGCAATGGCCGATAGTTTAAAGGCAATCATGATACCGGTCGCTGTCGTTCCCACATTGGCGCCCATAATGACGCCCACCGCCTGAGCCAGATTCATCAATCCGGCGTTGACAAATCCCACCACCATCACCGTTGTGGCGGAAGAACTTTGGATCACCGCCGTCACAATCAAGCCGACCAAAGCGCCCATATACTTGTTGGTGGTCAGTTTCTCCACCAAATTCCTCAACTTATTTCCGGCGGCAAGTTCCAAACCGTCTCCCATAAGTTTCATACCGAATAAAAACAATCCCAGACCGCCGCACATTTGCATGATCATACCCAGTATTTCCTGGTTCATGATTACTCCTCCAGCCTGACGGGCAACGCTTTTTCCACGTATACCCCTACTTCGCAAATTCTTTGAATAATTTAGTTTATGTTAAAATGATATTACGCTTATGTTAAGACAATGTTAAATATGAAAATCTTTGCGCCAAAACATAGAGATTCGACGTTTCGCACAATTATTCGACACTTCACGCAAATATACCTCCGCAGTTTAACAACACTTTTGGAAAACTATTTTGTGTACGGAGGATCATTTTTATTTCACATTTTCGCTTTGTGACGGGAACAGCTAAGCAATAGTGAGCGCTATAACTCAATTAAATATAGTAACAAATTAAAACAAACCAATCGATTTAATCCGCTTAATTTCTATGTTCATTCCGCCGTTCCGCCAGTTTATTGAGCGAATCTCCCGTCAATCGATACACCGTCCATTCGTCCATGGGTTTTGCCCCCAATCCTAGATAAAAGGCGATCGAGGGCTGATTCCAGTTGAGGCAGGACCACTCCATCCTGCCGCACCCCTGTTCCACCGCGATACGAGCAAGTTCCTGAAGCATTTGGGACCCATATCCTTTTCCCCGGTATTGAGGGCGGAGGAAAACGTCCTCCAAATATAGTCCGCGCCTGCCCTGAAAGGTGGAAAAATGAAAGAAATACAGAGCAAAGCCAATTGATACCCCATTTTCCTGAGCAATCAGCGCATAGGCGGATTTCCGCTGAAATACCTCACGAACAATATCTTCCCGGGTAGCGGTCACCTCATTACTCATTCGTTCATAGGCGGCAATTTCCTGAATCATTGTAAAAATAAAATCCGCGTCCTCTTCCTTCGCCGGTCTTACGCAAAACGTCTCGGTCATGGTTTCTGCTTCCTCCTGTGGCATTCCTGAAAGAATGAAAATTTCTCTCAATAGTCGATATACGCCGGATCGTCCGGGCTTATCTCTAAATGCATTTCCTCACTTTCAATAAACTCCAGCGTGGTAATCTTGTCGATGGGCATTTTCAGATATTTTCCCTGGGCGGTCACTGCAACGCTTCCGTCGGGCAGCAGGATCTCCCCCGTACCCTCAAAGATCCGGCGGCTGTTCTTTGTGATACGCCCTACTGCCTTTAGCGGCATATTAAGGGGAACCGGCTTTTTGTATTTAAGCTCCAACTCCACCGTAACTCCCCACATTTCGGGCTCCTCGATCATCATGGCACGACCGATGGTTTCATCCAGAATTGCGGCGGAAACCCCGCCGTGCAGACGGCCGGGATAGCTTTGATGCTCCTCCATAGAATGAAAAACAGCCACCAGCTCGCCGTTGTCCATCTCATAAAAAAAGGCCTTCAGGCTCATTGGGTTGTCCACACCACAGGCAAAACACTGCCTGGCATTCTCCTGTTTTTTTATCACCTTATGCTGCATGAAACGATCATCCTTTCGTGGCTTTTTAAGGGCGGGTTCGGTGGAAAAAGGCGTCCTAACACAACGGTTTGGGGAGGACTCCATTCCTGTACGGGCCCTTTCTTTCCATAACAATCCAAACCCTCATTCTCTATGCGCCCGCTGTTTTCCATGTGTTCATTATACAACAAACGCGGTTTCTTTGCATTAGAAAGATGTTGTCTGCATAGGATGAGGTGTATCCTTTTCCCTCTATTCTCTTCAGCGAAAGGGCGGACAAAACAACCATGATCTTCATCCTCATCGCCGTAGGCCTGATCGTGCTGGTGGCCATATACGCATGTTTGTGTATGAGCTCCGGCGACTAATCATCAAGAAAACGACAGATTGGACGCTTGCTTCCTGCAAGACGGCTTCATTCTCAGTCCGAAAAGGCGCATGTATTGTTACTTCTCACACCTCTTGCTTGGTGGCAAGCACCAAACGGCAAATCCGATCCACCTCCCGCCGGGACAACCCTGCATACAATGGAAGGGTAAGCACCCGCTGGGAGATATGGCGCGCCACCGGCGTAGCGCTGGAATCGAATCTGCCATGGTAACAGGCAAAATCACTGGTCAGCGGATAGAAATACTTGCGGGCGTAAACATTGTGAGCCTTGAGGTTATCATAAACCGCATCCCTGGAAAAACCGCATTCCGATTCCTCAAACACCACTGGAAAATATCCATAGTTATGGGTCACGCCTTCCTGTTCTTTGGGAAGCACAATTCCTCGTCGCCCCTCAAGCCTCTCTCGATAGCGAAGAAAGGCCGTCCTCCGCTTTTGGGTTTCTTCCTGAAAATGCCGAAGATTGCAGATTCCCATAGCCGCCTGAAACTCGTTCATTTTGGCATTGGATCCCACGCCCTCCACCGCAGTCTCGGATAAAATTCCAAAATTTTTCAGCTGATAAAGCTCCTCGCCCAGCGCCTTCTGTCCATAGGCCGACGCCCCTCCCTCTATGGTATGGAACACCTTAGTAGCGTGAAAGCTGAAAATAGAAGCGTCCCCAAAGCTCCCCACGCCCGCCCCTCGCAGAGTTTCTCCAAAGGCATGGGCAGCGTCGTAGATCACCTTAAGCTTATGCCGGCGGGCGATGGCTTCGATGGCTTCCACATTACAAATGTGTCCATAGACATGCACAGGCAGAATGGCGCAGGTGTTCTCGTTGATAAGTTCCTTGATCTTTTCCGCATCAATGGTGAAGTCTTTGGGATCAATATCGCAAAACACCGGCTTAAGTCCATTGCGTACAATGGCGTGGGTGGTGGACGCAAACGTAAACGGGGTGGTAATCACCTCGCCGGATAAATGCATGGCCTGTAGCGTAAGTTCCAGCGCCATGTGCCCGTTTGCAAACAGCGAAAGGTTCGGCACTTCCAGATATTTCGTAAGCTGCCGCTCCAGCTCTTGGTGATAGTCCCCCATATTGGTCAGCCAATGGGATTCCCATAACGGCTTGATTTCCTGAATATACTCCTCCATAGGAGGCATCGAGGATCTGGTCACCCGAATCGGATTCTTACTCATCGGGATTCTCCCATATGACGCCGGTAGTACTCCGTGCGCAGCGACTGCAAATACCGCATATTTTCCCGATACCCAGCCCCATACCGTTTCAGCTGGGATTCCCTCAATACCGGATAATTGAGAAGAAGCTCTTCCAGCGTCTGGGGAAGATTGGTCTTTAAATATTCCCTCTCGTCAAAGGGGATCCCTCGAAAGACCTCCTTCAGCACTCCGTAGCCCTTGCTGTAATAATATCGTTTATCTCCGCATACGTCCTTGAGCACCTGTACCACCGGCACGCCGGCCCCCACGGAAAGCACCAAGGCGTGATATCGGTTGGAAAGCACCAGCTGAGCGTTGGCGATCAACCGCACCCCGTCCTCAATCGGAAGATAACCGGTTCGATCCAAATCATAAAGCTCTGCGTCCGGGCAGTTCTCCTGCAAAAATCGGGCTTGATTCATACCGCCTTCTTCTTTGTCAAAGGGCAACAAAACCATAGACAACCCATATCGCTTCTTCATCTGCTCCTGAAAATAGAACAAGCTTTGCGCGCATTCCTGCAAATAGGAAACCGGCTGATACAGCTCCATCACCACATAGGGCGTCCTGGGGATGGGATAATCCGGCCGTCCCGCACCCAACTTGGGATTTAAAAAAAGCAAATCATCCGGCACATAAGAAATCGTTTGCTCCGGGATTCCCAGTCTCAGCAGATTGGCCCGCGAATACACCGTGTCCCGCACCCCGAAGGAAGCGTGATGAAGCACGTGAAACAGGTTGAAAAAGAATTCTTCGCTCTGGTCAAAGGGGCCAACGCTATTGCCTGCAAAAACGATCTTCTTTCCAAATTGGTTGGCGACCAGCGCCGGAATCAGCATTGCAATCAGGTCGTCCCTGCGCGGGCCGCAGCTCCAATATGCATTGAGATATCCCCCGCCGGTTATCACAAGACGATCCAGCTGGGCCACTGCACGGTAAACCTGGTCGCTGTTTCCCAAACGATTGAGCAGCTCAATGGGAACCGGCGCCGGCCGTTTATCGCTCCACAGCCCCACTCTGCGCAGCCCCCGTTTCAACACCGAGGCGCATCCCCGTTCCGGCAGTACTTCAATCTCGCACACCGTCACCGAATATTCCATTAAATAATCAGCGGCGATACGCCGTACAAAATCCCCATGATATGTAAAAAGAGTAATGCTGTCATCCTTGGCGGCAACATCGCAGATCACATTGACTAACATGGCGTAATCGCCAAGATTGGTATCGGAAAAAGGTCCTGTAAACCCTATCTTTCTTCCCATGCAAATTGTTCCCCTTTCCTTATGCGCGCCAGTCGAACAGGCACTGCACGCCGTCCACGTCGAATACGGGTATTCCCAGACTCTTTCTTACTTCCTTTCTCTCTTTGAAAGAATCGTCGATAAATACCGCTCGTTCCTTCCCGATACACGCCGACTTGGGTTCTCCCTGTTCCAGATGAATAATCCGGTCAAAGAGTCCGGGATAAATCCGGTTTTTCCGCAATGTCTCCTCGGGATTTGCGTGGTGCCTGGTGAGCAGCGTCAGACGCTTGCCCTGGTGAACCGCCTGATACAAAAACATCAGCAGATAACCGTTGACACGCCCGTCCCGCAGCAACAAGGTGTCATCCAAATCCACATACACCGCGTCGTATGAACAGTCCATTTGATACCGGCTCACAAGCGCCCGGTCCACCTGTATTGGTATGTGATTATCCTCCACCTCCACTGGACCACCCATACATTGATAAAGAGTGAGCAGGGGCAGGTTCACCCCTGCGCATCGGGTCAGTCCTGAGGTACCCGCTATTCGTGCCGCAATCTCCAGCAATTTCCAGTTCCCCTGGGCATCCTTTTTAATCTGAAAGAACCAAGCTCCATCAAACCGCAGCCGGGCATTGATGATCCGGGCGATCCTGTTGATCTCATCTGGCGGCTTCAGCAGCCGGGAAGAAACGCTGATCCCTGTTTTTATCCGGTCCCGGCTGCGCGCATATGCCGCCAGTAAACGTCCGTCGGTCCCTGTAAAACAGTCCACCGTACACTCTTCGCCGGGCAGATATTCGCACAGCACAAAATCTTTCTTTGATCCGGCGGAAAAATATTCTTCCACGCTATCGATACGCCGGACCCCCTGAGAGCCCTGTCCTCTATCCGGCTTTAAAAACACCGGAAAATCAGTCGCCTGCCGGATGTTCTCATACACCCGGGGAACAAAGTCCTCTCCCTCAAAAAAACGGTAGGTCTTTCGCTTGGATCGGGTAATCTCCACCGTCCGCAGTTCGGGGGCCACCACCCGGGCCTTAAGCTGTTCGCGATGCTGGGCTAAAAACAGCAAAGCGCTGTCGTGAGCCGGATATATGTAATCGATCTTCCACCGGACGAGCTCCTCATTGATCCGCTCCAAAAATCCCGGCTGCCCTACAAAGGGCACCCCGGTAATCAGGTTGCGGTATACAAACCGGGAATGATCCTCCGCACTGCTGATCCCGAACAGTGTAAACCAGGTGGCGTATTGCAGCGCCTGATGCAACTCCAACCCGATTTCCGTACCGGCGGGAAATACCGCTACCCGTTTTGGTTCAGTCATGCCCCTTCCCCCTTCGTTTTTTCTTAAAGCGCCCCGTATATTCCCTGCAAAGCTCCACCAAATAGGTAAAACATTCCAGCTTGAAAAGCTTGGCGCCGGTGATGTAGAATACGGCCCCAACGGAAACCTGTATCACCAACAAAACCCAGGCCGGCATCTGCGCCTGTCCCACCAGCAGCACCAAGGCGCCCATAGCGATGGAAAGTCCAAAAGAGGGGGCAATATCCTTCCACTGCTCCCGAAAGCTGTAATCCAGAAGCTTCTTGTTGGGCCAGGCGTTGACCGCCGTGTTAATCAAAGATGTGGCCACACGGCCCGCCATCATGGCATAGATACCGAAGGGAATACTCACCAACAAAGCCAGTACCGTAAGGCCCTTTTTGATAAACTCCAGTTTTAAAAAGATATCGCTTCGGCCAATGGCGTTAATCGCCTGCAAATTGGCGGTGTGGATGGGATAAAAAGCCAAGGCCAAACAGGAAAACTGCAAAAAGGGCACACAGGGCAACCATTTCTCCGTTAGCAACAGCAGGGTGAGAGGTTTGGCCACCGCCGCCAGCCCAATCATCAGGGGAAACAGCAAAAATGAACTGGTCACTACGGACCGGCGCATCATCTGCTTCATACGCTCCCGTTTTTCCTGACAGGCGGACAGGGCCGGAAAGATCACCCCCTGAATGGAACCGTTCACATTGGTGACCACCAGGGAGGGAATATTAAGTCCGCGATTATAATAGCCCAGGGTATTCTTATCATATACCTTTCCAATCACCAATGAGTAGATATTGGTGAACACCGTGTCAAGCAGATTGGAAAGCAACAGCTTGGAACCATAGGAAAACATCCCCCGCAGTCTCTCAAACGAAAAGAGCAGCCGCGGCCTCCATCCCACAGTAATCCACAGAATCACTGTGCTCACCGCGCTGTTGCAAAGCTGAGAAAACACAAGGCTCCATACCCCGAACCCCTGCCACGCCAGCAGAATGCCAATCGCGCCCTGGACGGCAACGCCACCCAAACTGACGGTAAAGCTCTTTTTGAACTTCATCTCCCGCGAGAGCAAAGAGAGCTGCACCGCGTTAAGCGCTCCGAAAAACAGGGTAACCGCCTGTACTCTAAGCACGGGCGTCAAAATCTTTTCCCCATAAAAGGAAGCGATCAAAGGAGCGCAGGCATACAGCAGAACATACATGATAAGGGAGATGAACAGATTAAAATAAAAGACCGAGGAACAATCCACGTCGTCCACGGTTTTCTTTTGAATTAGAGAAGAACCGAATCCGCTTTGAACGAAAATGGAAGCAATCGAAAGAAATACGGTAATCAAGCCGATAATTCCATAATCTTTGGGCAGCAAAAGACGGGCCAGTATGATCTGGATAATCAACTGTACCGCCTGTGTCCCGCCTCGTTCCATAAATTTCCAGAAAAGACCGGCCACCACCTGCGTTTTTATTTTATCCGTGGCTTTGTCCATACGCGTTCTGTCCTCTTTGATCGCTTGCCTCAACAGACACTGCTCAAACCTAATCCAAAGATTCTGGCGGGGTTGCCTGTTTCTGCCGATCCTTTTCTTGATTCCCACTCGGGGGGAACGCCTTCTTCAATCATGCGCTCTTACCGCCTGGCAAATCGCAGGGGTATCGATTGGCTGCAATGACAAATTGATGGAAGCCAGGCAGGCTTTCGGCAAACCCGAATGAATCCTGAAATCTTCCAAATTATTTTTAGTATAGCATAACATTACCTGCAAATTCAACGGATTGTTTCTCTCACACAATGCCCCCATCATAACAAACCGGCCCTGTATCCATCCGCGATAAACGTTTCCTCCATTGGATATTTGAACATTCTCCGTTTGGCAGCTGTGCGCCGTACTCTCTCTGAGCGCGTTTTTTTCAAAGAAGCGTCTGTTTCCTACCAATTGCGACCGCGTTTCTGTGTCCAAAAAGGGAATACGTGAAACAAAAAAATCCTGCATTTCTTATTAGAAAGCAGGATTTTTTGTAGGATACATTAAATCTTAAATTCCGTGGGCTTGTCTTTTGCTGGATCAAACGTTTGTCCACCGGGGCTGGACAGGTCAAAATAAATGCGGGCATCCTTCGTGGTTCCCCAATCCTTTTGAGATCCTGAATCCTGAATCCGGTTAAACGCCTCCCGGAACATCGTGTTGTGGGCTTCCTCCCGGTTTAACAGAAAATCAATGGTCTCCCGCACGCCTTTGTCGTCGATCTGGCGATAAAGATACTGGTAAACCACTTTGGCCCTTTGCTCCGCCGCAATGTCAGACAGAATATCCGCCGCAGCGTCCCCGGTTTCATTGACATACGCCGCAGTCCATAGATATCCGCTGGCATTGGCCAGCATGGGGGTAAGGCCTGTGAGAACATGGGCTTCCACATTGCCCACCGTCGAACCCATGGCGTCCAAGTTATGGCCGTTTAACATATTCACCGTGGCGCTAATCATCTCCAGATGGCACAGCTCTTCCGCCGCGATATCCAAAAACAAGTCTTTGATCTCAGGATCTTTGATTCGCATACTTTGGGACAGATATTGTAGCGCGCTTTTCAGTTCCCCCTGCGGTCCTCCCAGTTGTTCCTGTAGCAGAGCAGCATAATTGGGATTTACACGGTCCACTTTGACCGGATTTAAAAATTGTTTTTCGTGTTTGAACATTTTGCATCCTCCCTATCATTTATTTGTCTCTATTTTTACCTAAGGAAGGACAATCATACAGCATTTTTCCATCAAACAAATTTTGCCCCCCGCCCCGTTCCTCCATTGGGAAATCAGATAAACGCAGGATAGGGTTCCCGTTACCGCTGCAAATAAACTTTATCATGTATCCCCATCCGTAAATTAAGGGGCTGATACAAAGGACGATCCGTCTCCCCACCAATCCGGTGACAGATTCTTTAATTTCTCAACTCTTTTTGTTTGAACATCCATCAGAATTTCCATATTGCCGCTGTCCTGGTCAAGCTGCATGAGTAATTCCCTGCAAGCCCCGCATGGCGGGCCTACCCGGCCGTCACTCATCACAGCCACCAACTTTTTGATGCAGCTCTCTCCATTTGTAATCATATTGGCGATTGCATTGCGCTCTGCGCACATGCCCAGGGAACAAGCGGTATCTATGCATACGCCTACATAGATGTTCCCTTCTCTGGTCAGCAGCGCAGCTGCAACCTCTCCCGCCTCGATAAACGGAGAGAGTTTCCTGGCCTTCTGAACCTCCCTGGCCTTTTGATAAAGCATCTCCCAATCATCCATAAAAAATACCTCTCCTTTCATTCCGGTTGTCTTTTGAAATAATCCAAAAAACCAACAAGGGGGGCCAACCTCCGGTCGGCCCCCCTTCATGTATGGAAACATTCCGTTATATCGCCTGTTAAAACCCGGAGACTCCTCCACGGCCTTTTTCAGACAGCCGAACGCTTCCTATATTGATTTCTTTTCGTCGCGGATCTGCACCCGGCGGATTTTACCGCTGATGGTTTTGGGCAACTCTTCCACAAACTCCACCACCCTGGGATATTTATAGGGCGCGGTTTGCTTTTTCACATAGTTCTGCACTTCCTTTTTGAGCTCCTCCGAGGGATCACAGCCGTTTGCCAGTACAATGGTCGCCTTGACCACCTGTCCCCGGATGGGGTCGGGCACGCCGGTAATGGCGCACTCCAACACATAGGGAAGCTCCATGATTACGCTTTCGATCTCAAAAGGCCCAATGCGGTAGCCGGAAGATTTGATGATATCGTCGGTACGGCCTACATACCAGAAATAGCCGTCCTCATCCCTCCACGCAGTATCTCCAGTATGATAGATATTGTCCCACCATACGGTTTTGGTAAGTTCGGGATTTTCATAATACCCATCAAACATTCCGCAGGGTTTGCCGCCCTCGGTGCGCAATACGATTTCCCCTACTGTGCCAGGCTCCACCGTGTGTCCATTTTCATCTACCAGATCCACATGATAGGCCGGAGACGGCATTCCCATAGAACCCGGCTTGGGATTGGTGCCCACTGGATTGAACAAGGTAAGGGTGGTCTCCGTCTGGCCGAAGCCCTCCATCAGCTTAAGCCCGGTGGCCTTATAGAACTGATTGAACACCTCCGGATTGAGAGGCTCGCCCGCAATGGACGCATGAGTCAGGGAGGACAGGTCATACTTGCTCAAATCCTCCTTGATAAAGAATCGATACATAGTGGGCGGTGCGCAGAAGGTGGTGATGTTGTACTTTTTAAAGAGCGGAAGCAGCTCTGAAGGGGTGAACTTATCAAAATCGCACACAAAGATACCCGCTTCCATAAACCACTGTCCATAAAGCTTTCCCCACATGGCCTTCATCCAGCCGGTGTCCGACAGGGTGAGGTGCAGACCGTCAGGCAGCACATTGTGCCAATACTTGGCGGTGACGATGTGGGCGATGGGATAGGTGTAATCATGCCAAACCATCTTGGGCATTCCGGTGGTGCCGGAAGTAAAATAAAGCAGCATAGGATCCGTGGCCGCCGTGACCGCCCTATCAAAGGTTTCGGGCTGCTTTTTGAGCTCCTCTGTAAAATCCAGCCATCCCAACCGGCTGCCGTGCACGCTGATTTTTACCTTTACGGTGGGGGATTCCGGCAAAGCGGCTTCGGCGTGATCCAACGTTTCACCATCGGTGGTACAGAGAATGGCCTTGACCTTGGCGGCGTTAAAACGGTATACAAAATCCTTTTTGGTGAGCAGATTGGTGGCGGGAATTCCCACGGCGCCTACCTTATGCAGCCCCAGCAGGGCGAACCAGAACTCATAGTGGCGCTTAAGCACCAGCACCACCGTATCTCCTCGGCCAATCCCCTGAGCGGCGAAAAAGTTGGCGGCCTGGTTGCTGTAGCGGGCAAAATCCCCAAAGGTGAAGGTATGCTCCTCCCCCTTATCGTTGCACCATAGCATAGCCCGGCGTTCCGGTTCTTCCTTGGCCAGCACATCCATCACATCATAAGCGAAGTTAAAATTATCCTCATAAACCGGTTCAAAACGCTCCAGCTGTCCGTTAAAAAAGGTTTCCTTGCAAAACTTTTGATGGATATTTATCATCTCATTCATCCTCCTCATTCTGTGTGCGCATTACCACGGCCAAAAAGGTGCATTCCTTGCCTCCCGTGGCAATCATACCGTGTCCCCGACCCGAATCGTAATAGATGGCGTCGCCGGCGTTTAGAATTTCCACATGGTCCTCCATCTGGGTCTTCAGGCTGCCCGACAGAATATAATCGAACTCCTGACCCTCGTGGGTGGACAAATGGATGGGCTCGTTCTGCTCCGCTTCTATATAAGGAGCGGTCACCAGAAACGTTTCTGCAATCTTGTGTTTAAAGCGGTAGGCCAAATGCTCGTATTTAAACCCTTCCCGCCGTTTGATGTCAAGCCCTGCGCCGGCGCGTATGATGGAGTAAAACGATAGATGGGGATTCTCGCCGGTGAGCAGCTCCACAATATCCACGCCGAACTTGTCAGCGCACTTATAAAGAAAGGTAAAATTGAAATCCTGTTTCGCGTTCTCGTGATCCAGATATTCCTGGGGGGTTACGCCTACCGCTTGAGCCATTTCCTCCGGAGTCAGCTCCATAATTTCCCGCAAGCCCTTAATTCGCTCCGCAATTTCTTTAATTCTTGTTTCCATAATTAACGCCTCCATCTGTTTCGTATTGATTTCAATTTTAATGCAAAAAAGCCCGCCCCATTTTCATGGGACGGACTTTCATCCGCGATACCACCCAAATTGACACAGCTCTCTGCGCCCACTCCAGATTCCAACAAATCCTTCGGCCTTAACGCGGCCCGACGGAAACGCATACTGAGCGGACGGCGCCTGCCGCCGGCTTTTCCGGTTTCTGCTCCGGAGTGATTCACAAAAGCCCCTCTTTTACCGGTTTTCAGCAACCACCGGCTCTCTGAGAAAAGAGAAAACTCCGCATTCTCCATCATCGCATTTGAAAATTATGGGTTTATTATATGCCCATTCCCATTGGTTGTCAAGAAGAAGAATGGGAAACTTTCAAGCTTATCGTCCGGCCATGCGCCATTCCAAACAGAGGACGATTGAAGTATTTTTCCTTACCGCAGCGTCACGGTAAAGGCCACCGAGTAGGTATCTCCAGGCTGAAGCACCTGCATATTGCGCTTATGTTCCATCACATTATCCTCGTCCTCGCAGGTAGCGCATCCAACCCACGGCTCCAACGCCACAAAAGGCGCGTCGTTGGCCGCAGACCAAACCCCCAGATAATCAAAGCCCGGAAATTCCATCTCCACTCCCTTTCCAGACCGCTTGCTGTAAAGGCTCACCTTGCGGGATTTCAAAGCGTCGAAAATCAACGCGTCCTGATAAAACAGATCGTGCCGCAGGGAGATGGTTTTTTCATTATCCAGCACCCTCCTGCGATTGCCAAAATCGATTAATCCGGTCTTCATGTTGACCGCGGGGCAGTCGGCGGTTTCCGCTTGGTCAAATTCCACCACATAATCCTCAAAGGATTCCTCCTCTGTTATCGGGCAGAGAAAAGCGGGATGTCCGCCCACCACAAAGGGCATGGGACGATTGTCATGGTTAATCACCACATACTCGTTTGTCAGGCTGCCATTTTCCACCGTATACACAATACGCAGCTCAAAGTCAAAGGGATATTTCTCGCGGGTCTCCTCGTTGGCTCGCAGGGAATAAACCGCTTTGTTTTCTTGCTGCTCCACCAAAGCAAATTCCATCCCCCGGGCGAACCCGTGCCGTTTCATCTCATAAATATTTCCTTCGATCTCGGTTTTGCCGTCCCGTAAAGCCCCCACGATGGGGAACAGAACAGGGGCCTGCCCTGCCCAGTATTTGGGATCGGGCTGCCAAAGGTATTCCGTTCCCTCTCCGTTTTGAATGGAGCTCAGCTGCGCCCCCAAGGAATCAATGTTAGCGCAAATGCCGTTGCTATTGATGGTTGTTATCATATCTTCCACACTCCGTTTAACCCCACCGCCTTTTCCACAACAAGGCCTATGGCAGTGAAGAAATTTCTTGTTTGAGTATAGCATATCAAACACGGAAAAACAACGCCGGAATCCGATTTGTCGAGAACGTCCGCACTCGAAATTCCTTCTTCCGGTTTAAATGATCTCTGCAAATCTCCCGCTGGGAATATGTAACCATGCCCGCTCTCCGTTCATTGGTAATTCTTCTCACGCACAAGCAAAAACAATCCGATTTCCGGGAAGTAGCGCAAACTTGCAAGCCTTACTACCTATAGCAAACGGGTTCCGCTTGCCGGTTGCTCAACGGGCAGTCCGTATGAATACCAGATAATCTTACGACATCTTCGCTTAGGGCTCCCCTTCTGTTTTCGCAGCCTTTGCCATTATTAAGACCACCGTCAACACTCCATACATTGTGTTGACACATCTTACACGTCCATACTGCACCTTCACACCAAACACTTTGCGCTGTATATTCCATTCGATCATCGCTTTAAACATGGCATCTCTTTCAAAGCCACAAAAATACGCGCAGCCTTCCGCCTTTGGAAAACTGCGCGTATAGATTCCGCTATTTCTTTCTGGCGGCTCTCTGCTCCCGCCGGTCCTTGGTTTTCTTGTAAACCAACACGCCCACATACAATAGCGCAAATCCCACCAGCACCACGACCAGCAAAATTGTGTCGTCGGAGCCCCCGGTCTTTACCTGCACCCACAGATCGTCCAGCAATAGGTTAATGTCGTCGGGCAGATCGGTAAACACCTGGGTATTGGCCAGTATCTCTTCACTGGGGTAAAAGATCGGGTTTTCCGCAATTTCCGGATCCAAGTTCTCCCGCACAGCGGTTTCCGGGGTGGAATACCCAATGTACTCAATGTTGGCGGTGGCAATCTCCACATCACACATAAAGTTAATATAAGCTTCCGCCTCCGCCTTGTGTTTGGAACCCTTGGGAATACACAAGGCGTCCACAAACAGGTTGGTTCCCTCCTTGGGAATGACGAAACCCACGTCCTCATTATCCTCCAGGATGATTGCCGCGTCCCCCGCATAATAGGGAGCCAGCGCCGCCTCGTTGTTGCCCATCTTATTAAAGATCTGATCCATCACATAGGACTGAACCAACGGTTTTTGTTTCATGAGATCGTCGGCCGCCGCGTACCAGTCAGCGGGCTCAGTGGTGTTAAAGTTCTGACCCAGTCGCACCTGGGAAATGCCAAAGGCGTCCCGGGAATTGTCGAACATCAGGATCTGACCGGCGTATTTGGGATCCCACAGAATATCCCAGCCAATCTCCTCTTCGCTTATATCCACCAGATTTTTATTATAAAAGATGCCCACCGTGCCCCAGGTGTAGGGCACCGAATATGCATTCTCAGGGTCATACTGGGGATTTCGGAATTTCTCGTCGATCAGACTGAAATTGGGGATGTTGTCAAAATTGAGCTTCTCCAGCATATTGTTACGGATCAGCTTGGCAATCATATAATCCGATGGAATGATTACATCGTAGTCGGAACCGCCTATGGAAAGCTTTGCAAACAGCTCTTCATTGGTGGCAAAGGTGGTATAGTTCACCTTTATCCCGGTTCGCCGGGTAAACTCTTCATTGACGTCCAGAGTGTCGTCGGTGCCGTCGGAAATGTATTCTCCCCAGTTGTACACATTGATAGTCACCCCTGTGCTGGAGGCCAGCGTCTGCCCCTCCTTGTCCGCCTCCGCATAAGCGGTAAAAACGAGACCGGAACATGCGCAGCAAAGCATAAGAATCAGGGATAGCAGCTTTTTCAAGCTTTAACCGCCCCCTTTCTGCGAAGCTTTTGCTTCCTTTGATCCCGGATCTGTCTGAGATTGATAACGATCAGCAGAACCATCACCGCACCGAACAGAAGGGTAGAAAGAGCGTTGATTTCCGGGCTTACGATTTTTCGGGTCATGGAGTAAATGGCGATGGGTAAGGTCTGGGTGGTGCCGCTGGTAAAGTAGCTGATTACAAAATCGTCAATGGATAAGGTAAACGCCATAATCATCCCGGTAACAATACCGGGCATAATCTCTGGCAGCACCACCTTAAAAAAGGCGGACGCCGGCGCACAGCCCAAATCCTGGGCGGCCTCATACAGATGAGGATCCATCTGCCGCAGCTTGGGCAGCACGTTCAATACCACATAAGGCAGGCTAAAGGTGATGTGGGCAATAATCAGCGTTACCATTCCCGGCTTTAAGATGCCGATACGGTCGTTTAAAAACACAAACAGCAGCAGCATGGAAACGCCGGTGACGATCTCCGGATTGACCATAGGGAGATTGGTCAGATTCATCACCGTTCGCTTCATCCATTTGTTCATGCCGCGAATGCCGATGGCCGCGGCAGTTCCCAACACAGTGGCGCACACCGCCGTGATCACAGCGATAATCAGGGTGTTGGAGAGGGCGTTTAAAATCTCCTTATCTTCAAACAGCCGGCGGTACCAATCGAACGTAAAGCCATTCCATACCACCCGGCTTTTGGAATCGTTAAAGGAAAACACCATCAAAACAACGATGGGAGCATACAGAAAGAGAAAGATTAACCCGGTATATAGTTTGGAAACCGTTTTCATATCATCATCCCTCCTGTATTTTCTCCGTCGTCAAATTGGTTCATAATGCCCATACAGATCATGATGAGCACCATCAGCACCAGGGAGATAGCGGATCCCAGGTTGGGATTATAGGAGTTGCCCAAAAACTGCATGTCAATCAGATCGCCGATGAGTAAATTCGCGCCTCCACCCAGCATTTTAGAGATGATGAAGGTGCTCACCGCCGGCACAAATACCATGGTAATTCCGGTAATAATGCCAGGAACACTCAAAGGAAGTATCACCTTAGAGAACACCTTGCGGCCGTTTGCACCCAAATCCTGGGCGGCCTCAATGATCCTTGTGTCGATCTTCGTCATCACCGAATAAATGGGAAGAATCATAAAGGGCAGAAAATTGTAGACCATGCCCAACACCACGGCGCCCTGTGTATTAATCAGCTCAAAGGGCCCCAATCCGATCAGCCCCAACGCTTTATTAATCAAGCCGTTATTCTCCAGCAGGGTCATCCAAGCGTAGGTTCTTAAAAGAAAGTTCATCCACATCGGCAGCATCACAAGCATAATCATCACGCTTTGGCGTCCGCCCGCCGCGCGGGAAATGATATAGGCCAGAGGGTATCCCAGCAGCAGACAGATGGCGGTGGCCAAGGCCCCCAACCAGATGGAACGCAAAAAGACGGTGGAATATTTGCCCACATTGGCGATGTTTTCCAAGGTAAACTGGCCGCTGCGGTCGGTAAAAGAGAAAAACACCACCAGCGCCATGGGCACCACAATAAAGATCAACATCCAGATTACATAAGGGATAGCGGCGGTTTTTGATTTCATAGACGGCACCATCCTTTCTTGATCCCGTGATCCAAAGCGGTTTGACCGTTCCACCGGAAATTTTCTGCGCGAACGTTTGCACGCACAAGTCTAGAGACGGTATCTCCGGCAGGGTTAAGCGCCCCATGGTTCTTCAGAGAGTGTGGACGTTTGGAATATACGTCAATCGACGGCACAAAGAATCGTTGCTTCAATCCCCCTCCACCTCCGTTTGTTCCTGTTCTTCCTGGTGCACCTCTTCGTAAATTTCGTCGCTAAAGGCGCTGTAATCACCCATTTCCCCGGAATACTCGGATTTCTTCATAATGTGGATATCGTCGGGATCCAGGATCATTCCAATGATATCGCCGGGCTGCTGGATCTCGGTGGATTGAATCATCCACTTAAAGCCGTCCACATCCACGATGATCTCGTAATGCACCCCTTTAAAAGTAACCGACGTCACTTCCCCAGAGATATGCCCTTGCAGCGGGGGGACTACCTTGATGTCCTCGGGCCGGATGACCACGTCCACCGGCTCCATCTTCTCAAACCCGAAATCCAAACAGTCGAACTTCCGGCCGGCGAACTCCACCAGATAATTGTCGTGCATTATGCCGTCCACAATGTTGCTCTCCCCGATAAAATCGGCTACAAAAGCGTTTTTCGGCTCATTGTAAATATCTTGGGGACTGCCGATTTGTTGAATCTGTCCCTTGTCCATAACCACCACAGTATCCGACATGGAGAGAGCCTCCTCCTGGTCATGGGTGACAAAGATAAAGGTAATCCCTGTCTGCTGCTGAATATTTTTGAGCTCTACCTGCATATCCTTGCGCAGCTTCAGGTCCAGCGCTCCCAAAGGCTCATCCAGAAGAAGAACCTTGGGATGGTTGGCAAGCGCCCTGGCTATGGCCACACGCTGCTGCTGTCCGCCGGAAAGAGAATCCACCTTACGTTTCTCAAATCCACTGAGATTCACCATCTGGAGCATCTCATGCACCCGATCACGAATTTCAGATTCCTTCCTTTTATGCACCCGCATACCGAAGGCCACGTTCTCATACACGTTGAGATGTGGAAACAAGGCGTACTTCTGGAAGATGGTATTCACGGTTCTTTTATGCGGCGGAAGATCATTGATCCGCT
Source organism: Clostridiales bacterium (assembly GCA_022799115.1). Lineage (GTDB taxonomy): Bacteria > Bacillota > Clostridia > Oscillospirales > Acutalibacteraceae > CAJFUH01. The sequence goes on from JAAWNT010000001.1 coordinate 26,884, forward strand.
TTCCGTTAAAGAAAACATCGCCGCTGTCCGGTGTGACAAATCCTCCGATCACCCGCAAGGTTGTGGTCTTTCCACAGCCGGAAGGCCCCAACAAAGTGACGAATTCCCCGTCCCGTATGCTCAGATTCAAATCCTTGAGCACCACGTCTCCATCGAACGACACAGCGATGTTTTGCAATGAAATGATAGACTTATTTTCCATTTCTGCATCCCCTTTGCGGTAAATTAGTTGCGATACGCTTCTTAGCGGTACACGCAAGCCCAGCGCCACCTTTGCCATCGCCCTCCGCAAAGGATTTTTCGCAATCCGCCCGCATGCTACGAGCAGCGCTTGATTGCGGCAATGAAATGACGCCGTTATGGAACTTTGATTATAGATGCAAACGCAACATTAAAAATATAGAGGGTAACGCCTGAAATGTCAATATTTTTTTCAATATTTCTGCGATTTTCCGCAAATAAACCTGAGTATAGTAATTTAAATCCAGTTTTTAAAAGATTTTCTTAAAAATTCTCCTTTATGCTCTGATTTTCATTGTCCAAGTCGTGAATAAATCAAGAAGATCCATCCGTAAGGAACCTATGCCTCCCATTCGATTTCAGCATAGAAAAAGAACCCGGTGCGAAACCGGGTTCCTCAACTTCTCTTATTTCTGGGTCTTATCCGCCGTTGCCAGCTTTTCATTTCTGCGAATGCGGTATTTCCTACCCAGGTTTTTGATAAAGTAGGGATTCTTTTTCATCAGGAAAAGAATCACCGTTCCGCCGGAGACAGACACGGCCACAATCACCAGCCACACGATATCGTTGCCCGTGCCGGCTTTGCCGTTGTCATCCAGTCCGTCGGCCGCATTCGCCGCCGCATAGCCGCGGGATGCGGATTGTTCTTCTACCTGAAGATTTGTAAAGGAAAGTTCCTTTATCTTTTCAACCGTCTTCATGGTGTTGGCCAAACGGTTGTTAATTTCAATTTTTGATTCAATGGCGCTGATTACATCAGGAGTTGCCATGCCGGTGGGTTCTTTTTCCACATCAATCTGGAACTGCTTCACCGCAGCCTCGGTAACCTCATCGAAAACCGCGCTAGCTTCCTCCTCAAAGTAACCCAAGGCCCTCAGCTTTTCCTGTAAATCCTTTACGTCGCTTCCCACATAACCGAGCTTCAAGCAATCGAACTCCGGAGCCTTGGTTGCGCTGTCCTCAAATAAGGCTTTCACCTCTTCCTTGCTCAGCTTGCCGGTGGCCTTCAGTCCGCTGGCGGTCTGATACGCTTTTACAGCGATTTCGGTAGCTTCGTCAAAGGTATCGGTGGCCTCGTCGAACATATAACGCAGTTCAATCAAGCGGTTTCTTAATTCAGTCACGCAAGGACCTACAATTCCTCGCTTCATGGTGCCCGCCTCTGGATTAACAGGGGCGTCTTTCTCATACAGCGCTTTTCTCATATCGCCGTCGGACTGGCCGGTCACTTCCAATCCAGCCGCCGCCTGGAAGTCGCTTACCGCCAAAGCGGTATCGTTGTTATAATAGGTGGTGGGCTCGTCATAGAAGTATGACAGTTCCTTGAGTCTGGCTTCCAGCTTTAAGATCTCATCGTCGGCGGAACCAACGGTAAACACCGGCTCATACTTGGGCGCATCGGACGCGTACAAGGCGTCCAGCGTCTTTTTATCAGCAATACCGGTTACTTGCAGCCCCGCATCCTCTTGGAACAACTTGAGCTTTTCGCCGGTGTACTTTCCAAAATAAGTGGTGAGCTCTGCGTCGTAATAGCCCAGCTCGGTCAAACGGGTCTTCATTTTAAGCACTTCGCTGCTGGTGGTTCCCACCTTGAGCACCGTTTCAGCGGGCTTGGAGACCTGAGGCTTCGTCGTGGGCTTGGAAGAACTTCCGGAAGAACCGCTGCTGGCGGTAGAAGAATAGGTCACATCCTGATACTCGCTATCGGACGGAGGATTGCCACGAAGTACGCCGTCCGCCCCGAACGTATAAGTTTTGCCCTTGATATTCTTGGTAACGCTTACCACGTACTGTCCGTTTTCATAGTAGAAGGTTTGTCCGTTAATCTTGACAAATCCGGTGTCGGGATAAGAAACCCCGGCGATCTTGAACCAATTGGTCCAGTGATAAGAGCTTACCGATTGATACATAACGTTGTAACGGTAGTTTCTGGCGTCCACCGCCATACCGCCGCCCACATAAACGCCCACATGACCGGGGCTGAAAAGGCCTAAACCGTGAATACGGGGCAATGTGCTGATGGGACCCTTTTGAGGAGACGCGCCCATCAGATTGGTGCGCTGGCCGCCCACATGGTTATAGCTGTAAATCAAACCGGAGCAATCCACCGCGCCTGCGGAGCTGCCGCCGTACACATATTTCCATTTTTGATAATAGGCGGTCAATGCATGCGCCGTCATACCCGGTCCTGTGCTGGACGCCGCGCTTACTTCGCTTGTCCGGCCCAGTCCGGCGGGAATCAGTAAGGTCAGTACCATCAGCAGGGCTAGAAGCCCTCGTATTTTCCTGTTCATCGTCGTTACAAACCCCCTGTTTTCCTTACACAACCATTAGTGTGTCACAATCTTTATCATAAATGTAATCTTTATCCACATTAAATGACACCAAAATTACAATTGGTAACAAATTGATTACATTTTATCACGATAGAAAACACATTGCAACTTTTCAGGGGATTGTTAACAATTTGGACATAATTTTAGGACAAGTCGGTGGGATGTGGAAACAGTATAAAAGACGCTCTCACTTTTCCAAATAATAAAAAAGTGAGAGCGTCTTTTAAAATCCCTATAATTTATACAACAACATTGTATTTATTCATTGTAACGGAGGTAGTTACAGGAATAGCGGAATGGAATTGATGGGCAATATAAAAAGTAGCTTTTGCTGTACAGGTACTTCCTCTTGTTCCCTTATCCTTAGAAACACTAGATAAGTACCAACCATTGTATAAATTTTGTCCAGTTAAGATATTATAACAGGATACATCTACACCATAGTCTACCTGAAAATACGCAGTCATGGCCACTTCAGCAATTAACTTACCATAACCATCATACGCATCCGCTTGTTTTACCTTACTGGTATTTACTACAGACCTTGTTACACTATTATCAGCCACAATAGAGTAAATTACATAACATCCGTTATCATAATAGTTCACGACTGATCCATCGTTCAACGTTACAACCGAGATAACCTCCGCAATCTCCTGTTCATCATTGACGATTTCTTTAGCGGATACACCCATTGCTCCCATCATAATCATAATGGTAGATAATATTAACGCTGCCAACTTTTTCACTTTAGTTAACCTTCCTATCTTCTTTAAATGTAATTCCAACTACCGTACCGGATAATCCACAATCGTAATATTGCTAAATTGATACATAAAGCAGTAGACTAATATTAGCGCTACAATTGCCGCCAAACCAATACCAGCAGCCAAAATAATTTTGCCTCTCCGGTGAAATTTGTCCACTTCCTCGGCTTTTCCAGAATCTAAAAACTGTGTAACCCATTCTTCTGGTCGGCCCCAAAGCTCATGAACATCATCCATCGTCGCTTTTGGATTTGCGTTCAGAAAATCAATCGCGCAACCTTCCACGGTCATGTAGAGCGTTTCCTTTGTCTCCTTGGAAAACTTCATCAGCTTCCTCACAGGTTTAAGATACGCTTTTACTTCTTTTCGAATTTGTTCTTTTGCGATCATAATTTGGTCCCTCTCCTTCATTTTGTTTGACTTGTTCGTAATGTAATATTCTCTCAACCGCATTTGTAAGAGAATGATATTCATCCTTTATATAACAAAAATGCTCCCGACCGGAATCAGTAATGCTATAATACTTTCTTAATCGGTTATCCTCCGACACGCAACAGGCAAATTCCTTAGCGAATCCCAAGCTGACAAGCCGGTATATCGCCGGATACAACGTAGTTATATGAAAACATCCCTCCGTCTTTTCATCCAGCTCCTTGACGATCTCATATACATACATTGGCTTTTTGCTCAGCAGAGACAAAACCAGCATTTCTGTGGTTGACTTCTTAAAACTATCCACCATGCAATTTACAGTTCCACTTTTACTATTCATCTTCTTATCCATCTTAGCTCCATTTCCAACACAATTACGGTGATGATTATAGCACAATTATTTAAGGATATCAATAGTTTTGCATTAATATGTCGGTTTGTCCATATCAAATTATAATAAATGACGTAAAATATCTTCACAAACAGAAACTATTCTACCCTTATCCAGTTTTTATGTAGGATCGTGTAAAAACAATCACCTCACAGTCACACAGGAGCATAATACATCAATATCTGTTAATACTATAATATTCAATTTTCGGCAAAATTACAAGAGTTTTTTGAAGATTTTACAATATTTATTGAAAAAAGGTTCTATTCACACATTTCTAAGTCATCTAAGTGAACAAATTAGAAAACGGCGCCTTTTAAATATAGCATAAATATTAGTTAAAAACCGCTATTTTTTATAAACTCCATTCATCTTCCGCACTTTTTATAAAAACGATTCTATAAAACAGGACAATATGACAACAAACCGTGAATTTCCCCGACATTCACCAACGCTTGACTGTTTTCTACTCTGCAAAACAGCACACTTTCTCAGCTCCATAAAGCGCGATCACGAATGTTACAGCCGTTGATAGCTGAGTTTGAATCAAAGATCCCATTATTCTTATTCTCCCTTGAGATAGAAAAAAGAGAGCGGCCAGCCAAATCCGGCGGCAACTCTCTTTTCATGTGCAGATAACATCTTCTATTTGCTTGGATTAATCGCAAATCAGGGATAGCAATCGCAAAAGCTCCAGACATGTTCATAGAATTCGTCAACTGCCGCCCGCTCTTCAAACGGGGAATGCCCGCAACGGTCAAGAATATGGGACGCAGAGAGAATCCCACGCTGATTCAGAGCTTCCGTCACCCCCTGGTATGGATGAGGATCCTGTCTGCCATGGATCACACAAATTGGGCAGCGGATGTTCTCCAACGCGTCTATCAACATTCCGTCTTTCCGAAGCTGCACGGCTTGTTCCCACACCGCCGCGTACATCTCTCCATCCGTGTGCAAGTCATTGACATAGGAAGAAGAAATCTTCTCCACATAATCCGCTTTTTCTACAAGCTTTTGCAGAGATCCTATGCAGCGGTTGCCGTCTGCATTCCCCGTTCCCTCCAATTTGCAAACCAGTCTTTGAAACTCCTCTTGCTCCTCTTTGGTCAAACGGTTCATTCTGCGCTTGGCAATCAAGGGAACGTAGCGTTCTTCAAAAGGAGCGCTTCCCACCAGAATCAGTCCCCTCGCCATCTCCTGATGCCGCGAGGCGTATAAAACGCATAACCAAGCCCCCCATGAGTGTCCCAACAGAAAAATCGGACGCTTTGCATGCTCCTTCAGCTGACCGTCCAATTCTTCCACCAGCCCTTCAATGGTAGATTGGGATTGGATGGGTTCCAGCGTCCCTGTGCGTTTTGATAATTCTTTTGCCACGCCGCAAAGTGATCCGCAAGCTCCTGGCCCGCCGTGCACCACCGCAATGGTATAAGGCGGCTCTCCATAACATCGAACCATTCATTTTCCCTCTTTCATTCTACGAATGTGTTCCACCTCGTTCTTATAATCCTTCCTTACGGAATAAAAACACAGGCTATCATTTCTTCTGGGTACCTGTTCATATCCTTTTGACGCAGGCCATGCCGTCCGGGATTTTTTGTACCAAGTATATCTGGTTATTCTTCCTGCCATGGACGCTTGCCTGCATAATATTTGGCAGCAATCCGAGCCTGCCGCTCTTCGCTAAGCGAGCATAATCGTCGTTTTATTTTTGAGGATTCCCTACTTTCCAATGGCTTTTGAAACGGGCAACCATCCCCTTGGCATCGGCTCAGAGAAAGCCAGTTGCAAGCGCCGGTTTCCGACAAACCGCAGCAAAGAGGAAAATCCAGCAATTCTTTACCCGACTCCCTCCCCAACGCCAAAGGAACACCCCCTGACAATCATTCCAATTCTCATGAAAATCGCACCTTTCTATTAACCATTTTCTTGCGGTAAATAAAAAAACGCGCAGCTCGACAACCGGACTTACGTTTGTCAAAACCACACGTTGCATTTCTATTTTAGCATATTTCTTCCGCCGAATGTAAGAAAAGTTTTCAAACCCTTCGGTTACATGATGTAATTGTTCAAGCTGTTAATCCATAGCAAACATCAATTTACTTTTACATAAAGGAAAAGAATCCGACTACTTGTAAAGTAATCGGATTCTTTTTGCTGGTCCGAGTGGCGAGAATCGAACTCACGGCCTCTTGAACCCCATTCAAGCGCGCTACCAAGCTGCGCCACACCCGGAAATGTCAGCGAGGATTAGTATATCAGATATTCTGCGTAAATGCAAGTCTTTTTTTATTTTTTTATAGGTTTTCTTACCATCAATTCTACAAACCATCGCGATCCCACTATCAACGCTCTCCCTTTACAATAGATTGTTTCACAAACCTCCGGCTTCATTTGATCTTCTTATTCCGTTGTAGCTTTTTGCCCATCGGTTTATCATGGACCGGAAATATTCTGCCCAATTTACAACTCTACCGATGGTTTCGTTTTCGCTTTCTACCGGAAGTCGGTTGTTTATTCGCCGGTTTTCCCTTAAAATAGGATCAAAACACAAAAAAGAGGGATCAAATATGAATGATAACAAAAACGAAAAAATTGGGAAGTTTATTTGTGAACAGAGAAGAAATAAGCACTTAACACAAAAGGAACTTGCGGATCAGCTGGGGGTTACCGACAAAGCCGTATCCAAGTGGGAACGCGGCCTCAGTTATCCCGACATTTCCTTGCTTTGCACCTTATCCGACATCCTCGGAATCACCACCGGGGAACTGCTCAACGGCGAAAAGTCTCAGGACTCTTCCCCAGAGGTGGAAAGCATCATCGAAACCACGCTTCACTATGCCGACACCGCCACCAAAAGCAAATCCAAGGATCTACGGAAAATGTGCGCGGTAATCTATACCGTCCTGTCCCTAATCGGAATCATCACCTGTACCATTTGTAATTTTGCCGTTTCAGGAGGCCTTACCTGGGCCCTGTACCCTATCAGCTCTATTCTTTATGGGTGGGCGCTGATTTTCCCGCTGCTCTATTGTAACAAGAAAGGAGTGTTGATTTCTCTCCTTTTATTGACCGTGCTTACCGTTCCCTTTTTATATGTATTGGAGCGCATTGTGGGAACGGACGGTCTGATAATGCCCATTGGAATCCGTTCCAGCGCAGTGGGCCTGTTGTATCTATGGTTTATCTATCTTGTATTCTCCATCAAAAAGCTGCGCAAGTATGTGGCGGCTGCAATCGTGGTTATGCTGGGAATCCCCATCAACGTATGGATTAATACGATGGTATCCAGGCTTTTGGGGGAAATTCGCCTAATCGACATATGGGACATTCTATCCTATTCCATATTGGCGCTTACTTCCATTACAATTTTCCTGTTTGGATATATGCACTCAAAAAAACTGACCCATCCCGCGTCCTCAAATGAGGGACATTGATCCAAACCATCCAGTTCGCATCTGTAAAATGACAAATCGCCCCAGAGGAATGACGATTCCCCTGGGGCGATTTCCATTTGGAAAACGCTTTCCTTATTCCAACATACTATCGGATTCTTTTATACATTATCCGTACTGAAGAACTTATCATGAATCGCGGAAACCGCAGCGTCGGCGTCGCAAGCATTGATTAGCACAGAAATCTTGATCTCGCTGGTGGAAATCATTTGAATATTGATCTGCGCGTCATACAGGGCCTCGAACATATCCGCAGCAATCCCCGGATGACTCTCCATGCCGGCGCCTACAATAGAAACCTTCGCCACATTATCTTCATGTACCACTCGTGCGGCTCCAACCACTTCCACATACTCGTTGAGAGTCTCTACCGCCTCTTTTGCCTTATCCTTGGTGACGGTAAAGGAGATGTCTTTGGTTCCGTCCCGACCGATGGATTGCAGAATGATGTCTACATTGACGTCCTTTGCCGCCAGCTTGGAAAAGATTTTGAACGCAAGGCCCGGACGATCTGGTACGCCGACGATAGAAATCCTTGCCACATTGGTATCCTTTGCCACACCGCTGATCAACATTTTTTCCATTTTTGCTGCCTCCTTCACAATCGTACCCGGCTTCTTTGTTAAGCTGGAAAGTACCTCTAACTCAATATTGTATTTTTTTGCCATTTCTACAGAACGGTTGTTGAGCACTTGGGCCCCCAAAGTGGCCAGTTCCAACATCTCATCATAGGAAATTTCGCTGAGCTTCCGGGCTCCCTCTACTTTTCTGGGATCGGCGGTATACACGCCTTCCACATCGGTGTAAATCTGACAAAGATCGGCATGCATCACCGACGCAATCGCCACCGCGCTGGTATCAGATCCGCCCCGGCCCAAAGTTGTGATATCCTGATAGCGGTTAATTCCCTGGAATCCCGCCACAATGACGATGTTTTTCTTATCCAGTTCTTTACGGATACGGTCGGGAATCACGCGTTTGATGCGCGCGCCGCCATAGGCGGAAGAGGTGTGAAATCCAGCCTGCCATCCAGTCAGGGACACCACGGGATAGCCCAGCTTTTCAATGGCCATTGCCAACAGCGACATGGAAATTTGCTCGCCCGCGGAAAGCAGGACATCCATCTCTCGTTTGGACGGTTCGGTGTTGATCTCATTGGCCTTTTCGATGAAGTCGTCAGTGGTGTCCCCCTGAGCGGAAACCACAACTACCACATCGTTGCCTTTTTTGTACGTATCGGTCACAATACCGGCCACGTTAAAGACGCGCTCTGCGTTTGCGACGGAACTTCCTCCAAATTTCTGAACGATCAGGCTCATAAGGAAAATACCCCTCCATTTACATTTTAGTCTATATATACGGCGGCCCCAGCGGAATCTGTATGCAACAGCTCCAGCTTCCAGCCGCTGATATTCTTTTCTTCCAAATGGGAAAGCGCGTAGCGTTGGAAATTCGCCGCCCCAGCGTCATCCACAATAGAGATTATCGACGGCCCCGCGCCGCTGATGTAGGCGCCAAAGGACCCCAGCTCATAACTTAGCCGAAATACCGTCTCTATCCCAGGAATAAACTCTTGACGGTAAGGCTGATGCAGCCGATCCTGTACCGCTACCCGGAGATTACTAAGGCTTCCGGAAAACAGCGCGGCGGTCATCAGCGCCGACCTCGACAGATTATAAACCGCATCCTCCCTAGAATAACTGTCCGGCAGTACGCCCCGGGCAAACTCGGTTTTCAGCTCAAAGGGCGGAATCAGCACGGCAAACTGGATGAGGTCAGATACCGGAACCGTTACCGAATGCACCCGGCCCGCCTCCATTGCAGAGGCCACCAGTCCCCCGGTAAGGGCCGGAGTGGTGTTATCGGGATGTCCTTCGATCCTGCATGCCAGGTTCACCAAATCCTGCATGGTCAACGGATTACCCAAAAAACGGTTGGCGCCCGTCAGCCCCGCCACAATACAGGCCGAACTGCTGCCCAGCCCTCTGGCCATAGGGATATCGCTTTGCTGTTCAATCCTTAGTCCAGGCAGCTTTTTGCCGCACTCCTGATACAGCAGCTTGGCAGACCAGTAAATCAGATTGTTTTCATCGGCGGGAACCTCCATCCCATCCCGGGAATTGATGAAGATTCCATCCGCTTCTTCCATCCATACCTGGTTATACATGCTCAGGGCGATACCCAAAGAGTCAAATCCGGATCCCAGATTGGCGCTGGTGGCCGGAACTTGTATGCGTATCATATCCGGACACCCGCTTATAGGTCGCTGATGCGGATCACAGCATCCACCGTTACGCCGGACTGCTCCAGCTGATCCACTTTCGCTTTGATATCGCCAATGCTCCACTCCTGATTGGTGGAAAAGGCCAGCTCTTCCTCGGGAGCGTTGTCGCGGTACAGCCGGCGAACGGCTCCAAACAGCTCCTCCGCTTTCACGGCGGCGGCTTCTGCGTCCTGGGCGTGAGCCCGGATATACACTGGAACTACGCTTTCCTCATAGGGCAGCACATAATCCTTCACGCCGTCCTCCCAGTACAGGTACTTTCTCGCCTTGAAGTGTTTCACACAGTCGATAATATCGGCCACCACGGCGCTGGCAGTGGGCAGTTTTCCCGCGCCCTTGCCATAGAACACCACGTCTCCCGTGGCGTCGCCGCGTACCAGAATTCCGTTAAAGACGTCGTCCACATTGGCCAACTGGCTGTCCTGGTCGATCAGCATAGGAGCCACAGCCACCTGGATACGTCCATCCTCCAGCTTTTTTACCTGGCCGATCAGCTTGATGACGCCTCCCCAGGACTCGGCGTACTCTACATCCTGCAACGTGATTTTGGTGATGCCCTCGGTATGCACCTGTTCCGGGTATACGTGCTTGCCGTAAGCCAAGGACGCCAGAATGCAGATCTTGCGGCAGGCGTCGTGCCCTTCCACGTCTGCGGCGGGATTGCGCTCGGCATATCCCAACTTTTGCGCCAATGCCAGCGCATCCTCAAAGCTCATTTGCTCCCGAATCATTTTGGTTAAAATAAAGTTGGTGGTGCCGTTCAAAATACCGGCGATCTCAATCACGTCATTGGCGGCCAAACACTGACTGATGGGACGGATGATGGGAATACCGCCGCCCACACTGGCCTCAAACAAAAAGTTCACGTTGTTGTCCTGAGCGATTTTGAGCAGCTGCGCGCCTTTGGCGGCTACCAGCTCCTTGTTGGAGGTCACTACGCTCTTGCCCGCCAGCAAGCAGCGCTTGACATAATCAAACGCCGGATCCAATCCGCCGATCACTTCGGCTACCACGCGCACTTCCGGATCATTGACGATCTGATCAAAGGACTTTGTAAAACGATCGGCAAAGGGACTGTCGGGAAAATCCCTGACATCCAGAATATATTTGATCCGGATTTCCTCCTTGGCGCGCCGGGCAATGCTGTCCAAATGATTCGCCAGCACCTCCGCAACGCCGGATCCGACCACCCCATATCCCAAAATTGCAACCTTAACCATATTCATAACCCCTCTTCCAATTTATTCACCGGTAATATTTTCGATTCTCTGCACTCCTTCAATGGTACGCAGTCCGGAAAGCAGATGATCCATGGACATCTTGCGTTCATCCACCCTTGCGGAGATGGATACCAACGCCACGCCCATCACGGGAATATTCTGATTTACGGTCAGGATGTTGGCTCCCGCGTCATAAAAAGCGCAGATCAGCGCCATGAGCACCCCCGGACGGTCCTGAAGCACAGCGTGTACCGTAATCAATTTATTCGCACCCTTGTCCTGATAGGGATACACCGCATCCTTATATTTGTAAAACGCGCTGCGTGAGATTCCCGCCATCCGCGCCGCTTCCGACGTATTGGACGCTTCACCCGACACCAGATATTGTTTGGCGTCCACCACCTTCCGGAATACGTCCGGCAAAGCGTCGGAATCTACCAGCAGCAATCTGTTTTCCTGCAAACCGTCCACCTCCCACACACTGTTGTTTTGCTGTGAGATACAGTTTAACATTCTTTCAATCTTCGATCAAACGCCGGAATTTTCCATATTTCCTCATATTTACCGATTATTTAAGACTGCTTCCTATTTCCTCCTATTTACTCTGGATTTCATTTTCTTAATCCATGACAAGCCATTTTTTAGTCTCATGCGCCAAAGCGATCATTGTCACTAATTTTTATCACACCGCACACAATAATCCGTGGATATTGACAGGAGCAAACGGCTGAAATTTACATAAAATAGCAGGCGCACCGCTGTTACCCGATGTGCCTGCATCTGTGTTCGTCCTATTTAATTCTGTGGTCTCGTGTGGTTGTTCTCTCCCCCGTCGGAACTGCTCCCGTCAGGTTCAGATCCGGGATCCGGTTCCGATTCCGGCTGCTGAGATGAGGGATCCGGCTCCGGCTCTGTTGTGGTGGACGACAGCTCTGAGGATTCACTACTTTGCGACTCCGGATTTGACGAAACCGGCGTCTCGCTGGAACCCGTAGAACTTACCGAGGAGGTATTGTCGGGGTTATCGTGGTTGCCATCGCAGGTTCCCGGCATATTTCCGCTGGTATAGTAACCGGTCAATTTGTTGGGACATTTGTCCGAATCGGCCAGCAGCCCGGTCACTGCACAGTATTGCTTGGCGATCACGTTGGGATCGTCCTCGTAGTCCTTCTTTTCCAGTCCCTGGATATATTCCTGCATGACCATTTTCCATACGGTCAAGCTGGATCTTTTATCCGCAGTGCTCATTTTAGCGGGTGTGGGATGTCCTTCCCAAACGGCAGCCACAGCATAGGGCGTGCCGCCCACAAACCAGCTGTCGGTATCCTCCGCCGTACCGGTTTTTGCAAATACCTGAGTGCCGCTGATCGCGGCTCTGGGACCGGTTCCCCCCGTCTCTACCACCGAGTACATCAGCTTGCGCATAATCGTGGAAGTCGGGGAGCTGATGGCCTGAATTCCTGGGTTGGTATTGTTATCCAGAATGACGTTGTCCCGATCATCCTTTACATAATAGTAGGTATAAGGCTTATGATAAACGCCGCCATTCCCAAAAATTTGGAAGGACGCGGCAATTTCTCGCACCGTCACGCCGTTGCTGCCGCCGCCGGTGGCCAGCGCGGAAGGCAGCAAATCTTCTTCCCGGTTTAAGGAAGTAATTCCCACCTTACCCAATAGGAAATCCAAGCTCACAGGCATCGTCAGACGATTAACCAGCACCTGAGCCGCCACCGCATTATAGGAGTGCTTGATGGCTTCTCGAATCGTCACCTTGCCATGGTATTTTCCATCGGCATTGGGCGGCCAGGTCTTTTCTTTGACTCCGTCGCCGTTTACATCCCATTCGATGGGTTCGTCGTCAATCACTGTGGAAAAATTAATCAGACCATGCTCCAATGCAGGCGCATATACCGAAATCGGTTTGATACAAGAACCAGTCTGGCGTTCCACGTTGTTGGCGTAGTCCATCCATAGGTTTCCTTCCTTTTCTCCCCGTTGCCCCACCGAGGCCAGGATTCGGCCATCATAGCCCACCAGGACAATTCCAAGCTGGATGTCGGTATCCGTAGGCATGTATTCCTCGTTGTTCATTACCTTCTCCGCAATGTCCTGAGCCCTTTTATCCATGGCGCAATAAACCTTCATGCCTTGGGTGCGCAGCTGACGGCTGGCTTCCTTTTCACTGATGTTGCGCTTGCCGGCCAAATCCTTGGCCACGTCCTGCAGCATGGTTTCATAATACCAGTTGTTTATGATCTGGTTGTCCACCAGATTTGAAGTGTCCGGCTTTGCAAAAGTCATGGTGGCGGACTCCTTCATGGCCTGATCGTATTCAGCCTGGGTCAGCTTGCCCTGATCCAGCATAGCCTTGAGCACAATCTCCCTGCGTCCCCGGTTGGCCTGGGGATGCAGCAGAGGAGTAAAGGCCGACGGATTTTGGGTGATTCCGGCGATGGCGGCGCACTCGGCCACCGAACAATCCTGGATATCCTTGTCAAAATAGAGGTTTGCCGCCGCCTGAACCCCCAGGCAGCCGCTGCCGTAGTTTACCACATTGAGGTACATCTCCAAAATCTCGTCCTTGGAGTAGCGTTTTTCAAAGTTCAGCGCCCGGAAAATCTCCTTGAGTTTTCGGGTTAAACTCACTTCGTCCTCGTCGGTCAGATTTTTGATAAGCTGCTGAGTCAGCGTAGAGCCGCCAAAATTGGTCCCGCTCTTGTGCCCACCCACCAGGTTGAGCACAGCGCCGCCAGTGCGGATCCAGTCCACCCCGTGATGCTCATTAAACCGCCGATCTTCGATGGCGATCATGGCCTTTTTCATCGCATCGGGGATTTCCTCAAAATCCACCCATTCGCTTTTGGTCTCCGCCTGGATCTCCTGATCCTCGTAAAACTCACCGTTTTCATCCATCACCCAAATATAGCTGGTTTGATTGAGCTTTGCGGTTCTCAGATCGTAGTCAATCGACTCTCCCGACAAACTGGCGATGTAAAAAATCATGGAAATTCCCACGATGGCTCCCGTCACCAGCATTACCATAAAGACAGTCAACAACGCTTTTCCAATCACTGACAGAGTCCGCTTGGTAGCGGTAAGGGCTACCGAACCGGCGGAATGCTCCTGGTACCCGTTGGGCGCCGGAGTCCCCGTATACTGATTGATATCAGTCTTCCTCATGCAGGCTTCGCCTCCTTATTTATTAGTATAGCATATTTTAAAAAAAATGAAAAATGTTTTCCAATTTTAGCCCCGAAAAACGGGAAACGGCGCTGACCAAATAATTCCACCTACTTGTATATTTTAACATCTTTTTCAAATAATAAACGCGAGGTGAAGAGTATTATGCGTAAAACCATTCTTATATCCTGCTGCGCCGTGGTGCTGATCCTTGCCGTTATTAGCTTTTTGCTTCCGATGATGGGTGGTCGCACCCCTGTGGAACCATCCTCTTCCACTCCAACGGAAGTCTCAGCCGCCGCTAACACCCCAAGCGGGGAATTATACACGATTAAAGAATATCAAGGAAATATCGCTGTATACATGGAAGGCGTGGACCGCCCGTTTCGTATCACAGATGTGGACGTGCGCACGCTTCCGCAGCTGGATCAGGAGCGGTTAGAATCCGGTATCCAGGTATCCGGCGCGGATGAGCTCAACCGTCTGCTGGAGGATTATTGCAGCTAACCGGAACTCTCAAAAAGCATGCGGCCGTCTTGGAGATCGAAGCGCGGCGGACGGCTGCTCCCCCAAAAGTAAAGACTCATACAAACGAAGAGAAGTACGGTTTCGGGACTGGATATCCACCTGTAAACAGCGCTCTTCAGGGAGTGTTGCCAACAAAAACGGTTCGCAGCACTCCCTTTTCCGCAATTTGCTAATAGAATAGCAAAAAATACAACAAAGATCAATGGTCGATTCCTCCAAAGACGGTTTGAATTCTCCTTTGCGGTTTGTTATGTAAAGAAAACGCCGTACCAAAATTGATACGGCGTTTTGAGATTACGCTTTTATTTATTTCAGATTCGCCTCATAGCTCTGGATCATTTTCTTAACCATCTGTCCGCCCACGGAACCAGCCTCACGAGAGGTCAGATCGCCGTTATAACCTTGCTTCAGGTTCACGCCAACTTCAGAAGCGGCTTCCATCTTGAACTTATTCAAAGCCTCGCGGGCCTCAGGAACTACCAGGTTGTTAGAAGATCTAGACATTGTTAAATACACTCCTTAAATCGTTTGTTTCATTTGATTTTTTGTTTGTCTTGCGTTTGCAAATATATTGTGTGTGGATTGCCTGTTTTTATGATTGACAATTTTTTGTATCTGTTACCCCAAATTCTGGCTCTCTTTAAAAAATCAAATTTTTTCATTAAAAAAAGTATCCTTCTTGGGATGGTACGCCGGCCAGTAACAGAACGGCACAGGACGCCAACAACGGATATAGTTCGGCCCTGCCTCGAAGCCTGAGCGGAACGTCGTGGGGTTCGATGTTTTCGCCGGATAGGTCGGTCAAATCCCTTTGCAAACTAACTACCGCGCTGTCGTCCCGAAGGCTGGCCATACTGAATGTGTCTCTCGGCGATGCACCGCAGGTAATGGCAATTGCTCCCGTTCCCTTAATTGCAGCGGCCGCGGCCATATTGCGGGCGTCCAGCACTGGAAGAAAGCTTTCCTGGACCTTTTCCTTTTCCTGTAAGTAAAATCGATTTTTAAAAACAAGAATCCCGTTGAGGTGATCCGCTTTCGGAATATGCGTTGTTTCATACAAGAAAAAAGCTGGGCGATCCCCGCTTTTCTGTAACCGGCGTCCGTCGAAACACTGCACCCCGCCATAGGCGGATAACGCCCGAAACAGCACTCTTCGAATCCCGGTTTCTTCCCTCTCCCCGCATAATACAACCGTCGTCATGCGTCCACCACTCTTCCATTATTTGTATTCTATTATCTGCCTTTCTACCGCGTTTATTCGGGTGTGTCGGCCCATAATTTATCATTTTTCCGGGTCCCTGCGAAATCTGCACTCGATATATGAAGCATATAGCGGCGCTCCTTGTCTGGCTCCTCTCTCTTATCTTTCCAACCCCTTCGTTTTGTGCTATGATAAGTGTATTATGCAAGCAAAGGAGAACCAGTGCCGTGCAGGAAAAAAGGCTGTCTGACCGTGTGGCCGACGATATACTGACCATGATTACCATAGAAAAACGATTCTCTCCCGGGGATCAGCTTCCCAATGAAAACGACCTGTCTCAGGAACTGAAAATTAGCCGGACCACTCTGCGGGAAGCCATCCGAATTTTGGCCGCTCATGGAGTGCTGGAGATTCGAAGAGGCAAGGGCACCTTTGTCCGGCAGGAGGCAGAGCTTAACGGCATGAAGGCCCTTAATCCCCTTCTGTCCGCCAAAATGGACGCCAAGGATCTATTTGAGATTCGTCTGATCTTTGAACCGGAGGCCGCATTCCTTGCCACCCTTCGGGCCACCGACCGGGAGATTGAACGCATTGTCTCCCTGGGCAAGCTCATTGAGCAAAAGATCGAAATCGGCGAGGACCGCACCGAGGTGGAACAGGCTTTTCACAACGCCATCGCCAAGGCTACCCACAACGAATTTATCAATCAGTTAATGCCTATTATCTACCAGGCTATCGGCAAAGGGGTGATCCTGTCCCAGGAGAAAGAGGCCGCTGTACGGGATACCATCAGAGATCACCGGATGATCACCGACTTTATGACCATGCGCAATCCTCATGGCGCGCAAAGCGCGATGCGAATCCATATTCTTCGCGCCATGGCGGAACTGGAAATCAACTAAATCAAACAGACGCAAGCCCCATCTTGTATTACAACATTGTTGACAGCAGACAACATGTGATCTATAATACAACCAGCTATAAAAAGGAGCATGCGAAATTTGTCCGTTCAGAGCGCAGGTCAATCGGTATTTTGACTTCGGTAAAACAGGACAAATTTTATTCTCTGGAAAAGGATGAATGATACCCATGAGAAGCGATAAAATCACCAAAGGCGTCAATGCCGCCCCGCAGCGTTCCCTGCTTCACGCCCTAGGGCTTACCGACGAAGAGATCGGCAAGCCCCTTATCGGCATTGTAAGCTCTCAAAATGAAATCGTACCAGGTCATATGAATCTGGATAAAATTGTTGAAGCGGTAAAAACCGGGGTTTCCATGGCAGGTGGAGTGCCCATTGTATTTCCCGCGATTGCGGTATGCGACGGCATCGCCATGGGACATGAGGGAATGAAATACTCTCTGGTTACCCGTGAGCTGATCGCGGATTCCACGGAGGCCATGGCCACTGCCCATCCCTTCGACGGGCTTGTGATGGTGCCAAACTGTGACAAAAACGTTCCCGGCCTGCTTATGGCGGCAGCCCGGCTTAATATTCCCTCCATCTTTGTCAGCGGAGGTCCTATGCTGGCTGGAATCAGGAGCAAGAAAAAGATCAGCTACAGTAACGTCTCCGAAGCGGTCAGCCGCTTTAAGGTTGGTGAAATTGATAAGGATGATCTTTGCGAGTTTGAGAACAGGGCCTGCCCTACCTGCGGTTCCTGTTCCGGAATGTTTACCGCCAACAGCATGAATTGTTTAACCGAGGTGTTGGGCATGGGGTTGCCCGGCAACGGAACCATTCCCGCCGTGTATTCTCAGCGCCTGCGCCTAGCCAAGCAAGCCGGTATGCAGATCATGGAACTGGTAAGCAAGGACGTGAAACCCCGGGACATCATGGTACATGAAGCGTTCCTTAACGCCCTGACGATTGATATGGCTCTGGGATGCAGCACCAACAGTATGCTTCATCTGCCCGCCATTGCCCACGAATGCGGGATCAAACTGAATCTGGAGCTGGCCAACGCCATCTCGGACAAAACCCCTAACCTGTGTCATCTGGCGCCGGCGGGAGACCACTATATCGAAGAGCTCAACGAAGCGGGCGGTATCCCCGCCGTTATGCACGAGATTAACAAGCTGGGATTGCTGCACACCAATTTGATGACCTGCACCGGGAGGACGGTCGCGGAAAACATCGAGGGACGGGAGATTCTGGACACTGAAATCATTCGTACTGTGGAGGATCCCTACAGCAAAACCGGTGGGATTGCTGTTCTCAAGGGAAATCTGGCTCCGGAAGGCTGTGTGGTCAAGCGCAGCGCGGTTGCCCCCGAGATGCTCTCCCACAGAGGAAACGCCCGGGTCTTCGACTGCGAAGAGGACGCCTTAAACGCCATTTACGAAGGTCATATCAAGGAGGGCGACGTGGTAGTCATCCGTTACGAAGGCCCCAAGGGAGGTCCCGGCATGCGGGAGATGCTCAATCCAACCTCCGCCATTATGGGCAGCGGTCTGGGCAATTCTGTGGCGCTGATTACCGACGGCCGCTTCTCCGGCGCTACGCGTGGCGCCGCCATCGGGCACGTATCTCCGGAAGCCGCAGTGGGCGGCCCTATCGCTTTGATAGAGGAGGGAGACGTCATTGAGATCGATATTCCCCGCAATACCATTCGAATGCTGGTGTCCGCCGAGGAGCTGGACAAGCGTCAGGCCGCATGGAAACCCCGTCAGCCCCGGATTACCACCGGTTACTTGGCCCGTTATGCAAAGAGCGTAACCTCCGGCTGCAACGGCGCCGTACTGGAATAACCCGCCAGTCCGGACCTTCGCGGTTCACAGAAATAACAAAAAACGAGCTTATGCCTCATCCGAACGGCATAAGCTCGTTTTTTCTCAACAATGGATCGCTCCTCTGTGGATAATCAAACATTTATAACAGGTTAGCGGCCGAACCCTTATCGCTTATCACCCATAACGAATCGCGGCCGCCACAATCCAGCTCTATTCATAGCAGTTTTCTGGAATAACCACCCCGGGAAGAAAAGCCACAAGGATAAAGAAAAACGCCAAGGCAAGCAAAAGGGAAATCCCATTGAATAATACGATCCTTTGTGCGAATAAATCCATTGAATATTTTATGATACACGGGGATTTCCCATACAAAAAACAGCGGGATTACCTCCCGCTGTCGCCGCTTGTCTATCCTTCTCTAAAAAATACCGTCTTGCCGTCCCCCATTTTGCGAAAACGGTTGTAACGCTCCTCCAGCAATGTCTCTACATCCAGTTCCGCCTTTTGGCGCAGTTTTTTATAGATGGTGTTTCGCAGACTTTCAAACAGCCGGTCTTCCTTGCTTTTGGGCTCCCGAATAATCTTTTCAATCACACCCATCTTATAGAGATCCTGAGAGGTCAACCGCAGACATTCCGCCGCCTGGGCGGTCTTTGATGGATCTTTCCACAGAATGCTGGCGCAACCCTCTGGGGAAACCACCGAGTAGACAGCGTTTTCCAGCATCCATACCTCGTCTGCCACTGCCAGCGCCAGCGCGCCGCCGCTGCCGCCCTCACCGATCAAAATAGACAAGACCGGGGTTTTCAGTGTCATCATCTCCGTAATATTCTCTGCAATAGCCTGCCCTTGTCCCCGCTCTTCCGCGCTGATACCGCAGCCGGCGCCGGAGGTGTCCACAAAGCAGATCACCGGACGATGAAATTTTTCCGCCTGCTTCATCAGGCGCAGCGCCTTGCGGTATCCTTCGGGATTGGCGCAGCCAAAGTTGCGCTCCACTTTTTCCTTGGTATCCCTGCCCCGCTCCAGCCCGATTACAGTTACCGGCATGCCGCACAATCTGGCGACGCCTGCCACAACCGCCTTGTCATCCCCGAAGCGACGATCTCCATGCAGTTCAAAAAAGCTGCCTTCAAACAGACGGTCGATATACTCCACCGCGGTAAAACGGTCCTTCGCTCTGGCGGCGGTCACCCGTTCAAATGCATTCATTGCTCCTCCTCCTTTGCGTGCAGAGACAGTAGCTTGCTCAAGGTGGCCTTTAAATCCTTTCGGGAAACCACCGCGTCAACAAATCCCTTTTCCTGCAAAAACTCTGCGCGCTGAAAGCCTTGAGGCAGCCGCTGACGAATGGTTTGCTCAATCACCCGTGGACCGGCAAAGCCCACCAGCGCTTTCGGCTCGGCCAGGATAATATCCCCTTCCATGGCGAAGCTGGCGGTCACACCGCCGGTGGTGGGATCGGTAAGCACAGTGATATACAGAAGTCCCGCGTCGCTGTGACGCTTCACCGCGCCGCTGGTTTTGGCCATCTGCATCAGGGAAAGGATCCCCTCCTGCATACGGGCGCCGCCCGAGACGGTAAACACCACCATAGGAAGCCCCTGCTCGGTGGCATACTCAAACATACGGGTAATTTTCTCGCCGGTTACCGTACCCATACTGCCCATCATAAAGGAAGAATCCATCACGCACAGGGCGCAGGAATATCCGCCGATGGAGGCGATTCCACAGATGACCGACTCGCTCTCACCGCTTTGCATCCGGGCGTTTTTCAATTTTTTTCCGTAATCCGGAAAATTGATGATGTTTTTGGAATGCATTCCCTTGTCAAACTCTACAAAGCTGCCTGGATCTACCGTATAATCGATCCTCTGCCGCGCCGTCAGACGGAAATGATGCTGGCATTTGCGGCACACATAAAGATCTTCCTTCAAATCGGTAGACAACAGCATGGTTTTACAAGAGGGACATTTTATGCACAAATTGTCCGGAACAAAAGGCCGGTTAACCTTATTATGATGTCTCTCGCTGCCCTCCAAAGGATTGAGAGGTTTTTTAAAGAGTGAATTTGTCAGCATGCAACATCTCCGCCATTTCTCCGCGTGTAAACTTATCTCACATTTCCATTCATAGGAATGCAGGCTCCATGGTAAGCCAGACAGCCGCTGTTCTTCCACGCGGTGAAAAACAGCGGCTCTATACGCCCGAGAACCATGGGTACAGTTTTGGACTAAACCGTGATTACACAAACGGCATCGTCAGCAGTGTGCAGGATCTATTCGGCGAACCGCCTTGTTTGCTTCCTTTATTCCAAGAAAACAACCGGCGCTCAAGGTCGCTTACAGCCAATCCGCTAACCTTCCGCTACTGGAGCTCAAGCCCTTGCAACCCTTATTGTCAACATTTTCTATCCTGTATCATAACACAAAACACATATAAAAATCCAGTCTTTGACAGAGTCTTAGTAGTGGCCCTGCTCCTCTTCCCGCTGCGCCATCAGCGAGGTAGTATAGCTGCCGTCCACAAAGCGGGGATCCATCAGGATATCCGCCTGCAACGCCCCGTTATGGTCGATTCCCTCCACCAACAGCTCGCTGAGAGCGGTCTTCATCTTGCGAATGGCCAGCTCTCTGGTATCCCCGTGAACCACAAGCTTGCCGATCATGGAATCATAGAAAGGCGGAATGACATAGTCCTGATAAACAGCGGTTTCAAAACGCACCTCAGGACCCCCCGGAATGTGCAAAAAGGAGATTTTCCCGCAGCTAGGGCGAAAATTCTCCGCCGGGTTTTCCGCATTAATGCGGCACTCAATGGAATGTCCCCGCAGTTTGATGTCCTGCTGAGTAAAGGACAGGGGAATTCCTGCGGCAATTCTTATCTGCCATTGCACCAAATCAATCCCGGTGACCATTTCAGTAACCGGGTGTTCCACCTGCAAGCGGGTATTCATCTCCATAAAATAGAAATTGCCCTCCTGATCCAGCAGGAATTCAATGGTTCCGGCATTCTGATAATTGACCGCCTTGGCCGCTTTCGCGGCCACTTCAATCATCCTGTCTCGGGTGTCCTCCGAAATAGCGGGGGAAGGGCTCTCCTCAATCATCTTCTGATTCTTGCGTTGAACCGAACATTCCCGCTCCCCAAGACAAACCACGTTTCCGAATTTATCGCATAAAATCTGCATCTCAATATGTTTTACGGGATTGAGGAATTTCTCCATATACACCGCGCCGTCCCCAAAAGCGCTTTGGGCTTCACTGGACGCCGAATGGAACGCGTTGATAAATTCTCCGCTGGATTTAACCAGCCGGATTCCTCTCCCGCCGCCGCCGGCCTTTGCTTTGATGAGCAGCGGATAACCGATCCGGTCCGCTTCAATCAACGCGTCCGCAGCGTTTGTAATAACGTCGCAGCCAGGGGTCACCGGAACGCCTGCTTCCCGCATGGTCCTGCGGGCCTGGTCTTTGTCCCCCATCCGGTTTATCATCTCGGAACTAGGCCCGATAAACGCGATGTTGCACTGTTCGCACAGAGACACAAATTTTGCGTTCTCCGAAAGCAGCCCATAGCCCGGATGAATTGCCTGGGCCCCCGAAGCCACCGCCACAGTGAGAATCGCGGTCATATTTAAGTAGCTGTCCGCCACACTGGCTCCGCCAATGCAATAGCTCTCGTCGGCCATGCTGACGTGCAGGGCGTCCTTATCCGCCTGAGAGTAAACCGCCACAGTGGCAATTCCCATTTCCCGGCAAGCTCTGATGATACGCACGGCGATTTCCCCGCGATTGGCTATCAATATTTTGGTAAACAACGGTTATTCCACCCCTTTTATCAAAGCAAAGGAAAATTCCGCGGAAACGCACAGGTTGCCGTTGACATAGCCTTTGCCCTGCACAAAGTAAAAAGCCCCTTTGCTCCTGGTCAATTCACAGTCAAACTCCACGGTATCCCCGGGAAACACTTTGTTTTTAAAGCGCGCGTTTTTGATCGAGGCAAAATAAGGGGTACAGCCCTTCGTTTTTTCCGCCACGATCACTGCGCTGGCCTGGGCCATCATCTCGCATAAGATCACGCCGGGAACCACGGGGTTACCCGGAAAATGCCCCTGCACAAACCACTCGTCTCCAGTGATGGTTTTCTTTCCATGCCCGGTGAACTCCCCGGTCACCTGGGCTTCGTCCACCAGCAGCATGGGCTCTCGGTGGGGAATAATCTGCTTGATTTCTTCCTTATTCATCACACTCATCCTATCTCGACGGAAATGACTCCACCGGCATTTCTTTGATTATTGCAAGCGGAACAACGGTTGACCATACTCCACGATCTGGCCGTTTTGGGCGCAGATTTCGGTCACCTCGCCGTCAAATTCCGCTGTGATTTCATTCATTAGTTTCATCGCCTCAATGATGCACAGCACATCTCCTTTTTTCACCTTGCTGCCCACCTGAACGTAGGGATCTGCTTCCGGCGAAGAGGAGGCGTAGAACACTCCCACCATGGGCGCGTTCAGTTCCCGGCCCTCAGCGGCCTTGGGTTTTTCCGGTTCAGCTTCGGGCTGGGCCGCCGGCGCGGGCGCCGCCATTGAAACCGGAGCCTGCATCACAGGGGCTGACATCATCTGCACTCCGCCCTGCGCATGATTGCGCTCCAGGCGGATCTTGCAGTCCTCTTCTTCAATCTCCAACGCAGTGAGGCTGGACTTTTCCATCATATCAATCAGAAATTTAATATTTCTTGTGTTCATACCCTTCTACCCCCATCATACTTTCCGAAAGACCAAACAAGCGTTGTGTCCGCCAAATCCAAAGGAATTGGACATGGCGTATTCCAGATCGGCTTCCACCGCTTGGTTGGGCACGTAATTAAGGTCGCAGTCAGGATCCTTCTCCTGATAGCCAATGGTGGGAGGAACCACTCCATGTTTCACAGCCAGCGCCGAGACGACCGCCTCCACTGCGCCGGCTGCGCCCAGCATATGTCCGGTCATGGATTTGGTGGAGCTTATCAGCACATCGTAAGCGCGGTCTCCCAGCACCTTTTTGATGGCCAGGGTCTCTCCCTTGTCGTTGAGGCCGGTGCTGGTGCCGTGGGCGTTGATATAAAGCTTTTCACTGTTCAGAGCGCCGGCTTCCTCAAGCGCCAGACGCATGGCGGCGGCAGCCCCCTTGCCTTCCGGCTGCGGAGCAGTGACATGATATGCGTCACAGGTATTGCCGTAGCCCACCAGCTCTGCATAAATATGAGCGCCGCGCTGTTTGGCGTGCTCATATTCTTCCAGTACAACGATGGCCGAGCCCTCGCCCATTACAAATCCATCCCGCCGTTTGTCGAAGGGAATGGAGGCGCGTTCCGGTTCATTGCAGGTAGAAAGCGCCATGCAATTGGTGAAGCCAGCCACTGCAAGCTCATTGATGGTGGCTTCCGCACCGCCCGCAATAACAGCCTGGGCATAACCATGTTTAATGGCCCGGTAAGCCTCTCCAATGGTATTGGTGCTGGTGGCGCAGGCAGTAACCACCGGCAGGGAGGGTCCCTGCGCATTGTATTTAATGGCGATATCCCCCGCCGCCATATTGCCGATCATCATGGGAATAAAGTGGGGAGAAATACGCTTAGGTCCGTTGGTTATCAGCTTTTCAGTCTGGCCGACAAACGTCTCCATTCCGCCGATGCCGGAGCCCACATAAACGCCCAGTTTTTCCGGATCCACATTTCCAATAATTCCACTGTCCCGCACAGCCTGTTCCGCGGCCGCCAGGGCATACTGACAAAACAGATCCATTTTGCGGACTTCGTTTTTGGGAATGTATTGCAGCGGGTCAAAGCCCTTTACCTCCGCCGCTATCTTCACCTTAAAATCAGCGGTGTCAAAGCGGGTGATAAAGTCTACGCCGCACTTACCGTCCACTAGGGATTTCCAAAAAGTCTCCACATCGTTTCCAATCGGGGTGACGGCACCCAAGCCGGTTACCACTACTCTGTTCATTTCATTCTCTCCTATCTGAAACACTCGCGTTTATTCGAGGGAATTATAGCTGGAAGTCTGCCAAGGCTAAATAATTTGGGCACTTTACAAGGAAGATGCGCGCCGCAGGACCAAATACATAGCGACGTCGGAACCCTTGCCGGAAGATACCCGTTCGTTGTGCGGCGGCTGACCACTCGTCACATCGCCAATCCGCCGTCCACCCGCAGCACCTCCCCGGTAATATACCGGGCGCTGTCGGAGGCCAAAAACGCCACCGCCTTGGCAACGTCTTCCGGATCCCCGGGCTTGCGCATGGGGATAGCCGCTTTCATCGCATCCTTGATCTTGTCGCTGAGGGCGTCGGTCATCTCCGTGGCAATATAACCCGGCGCAACTGCATTGCAGGTTACGCCCCGGGCGCCAAGCTCCTTGGCCACTGATTTGGTCAGCCCGATCAGCCCAGCCTTAGAGCTGGCGTAGTTTGCCTGTCCCGCGTTGCCGGAAAGTCCGATCACCGAAGTGATATTGATAATACGCCCGGCACGCTTTCGCATAAAGTGGGAATACGTGTGCTTAATCATATGGAAGGCGCCCTTTAAATTGGTGTCGATCACCTGGTTGAAATCGGCTTCCTTCATGGAAAGTACCATTCCATCTTTCACAATACCGGCATTATTGACCAGAATATCAATCCCGCCGAAATCTTCCAGCACTCCGTCCACCAACTGCTTGGTGGCGTCAAAGTCGGCTACATTGCAGCAATAGATTTCCGCCTTGCGTCCCATTGCCTGAATCTGCGCCTGTGTCTCCCTCGCCTTTTGCTCATTGCCCGCATAGACAATGGCCACATCGGCCCCCTGATGGGCCAGTTCCAAGGCGATGGCCCTTCCGATTCCCCGTGAAGCGCCGGTTACCAGCGCCGTCTTTCCTTGCAGCATGATTATACTCCCAGAGCGGCAGCCACCGCGTCCAGATCCTCCTTGTTTTCGACTTTAAACGCCTGGGCTTCAGGCGCTGTTTTTTTGATAAGGCCTGTTAAGGTCTTTCCCACGCCTACCTCAATAAAGGTATCCACCCCATCGGCTACCATGTTCTCGATGGTTTTTTGCCACAGCACCGGGCTTTTGCACTGCCGGCATAGCAGTTCTTTTCCATTCTCCCCATAAGGAAGGGCCGTAGCATTGGCGTAAACCGGGATTTGGGGTTGGTTCAAGGGGATGTCGCGTAAATATTGTTCCAGGCCGTCGGCCGCACTCTCCATATACGGGGAGTGAAAGGCGCCGCTAACAGCCAGCTTAACCGCCTTGCCCCCTGCCTGTTTGACATCGGCGCAAAGCGAATCAATCACCTGAATCGAGGCGGCAGCCACCGTCTGTTTTGGACAGTTGTAATTAACCGGCCAGGCATGCTCATACGATTCACACAGCTTTTCCACCTGAGCGCTGTCCAGCTTAAGCACTGCGGCCATGGCGCCCTTGTTGTTCTGAGCAGCCTCTTCCATCAGCTTCGCCCGAGCGCACACCAGTTCAAACGCCTGTTGGTCGGTGAGCATTCCGGAAAACCCCACCGCGGCGATCTCACCCAGAGAAAATCCGGCGACACAGTCGGGATGAATCCCCCGCTCCTCCACCGCACGGGCCGCCGCCAGGTCAACGGCAAACACACAGGGTTGGGTGTTAATCGTCTCGCCCAGCTCTTCCCTGCTTCCTTCAAAGCACTGACGTGTGGTGCCGGGACGGACTTGATCCGCCCTTTCAAACACCTCTCTGGCCGCTTTGGAAATCTCCTGTAAGTCCTTTCCCATTCCGGGAACCTGCGCCCCCTGGCCGGAAAATACAAACGCTATTTTACCCAATTTTCTTCGCACCGCCTTTTCTCATTCCACTGTTTTACAGCAGGCCTTCGATGATTTTCACCAAATCTCCCACTGTCTTGATGTCCTCGTCCACTTCAATCTCCACGTCGAACTCGTCCTCCAGATTCATTACCAGCTCCACTGTGTCCAGAGAATCGATTCCCAAGCTCTCCATGGTGGTATCCAGCTCAATGGAAGACTCGTCAATCTCTTTATAATCCGCAAGAATTGTTTTTACCTTCTCAAATACCACAACAAAATCCTCCTAGAAATCAGTCACATTACAAATGATACGTTGGGCGTCATGGTGAATCACCCGATTCGGACATTCATCTTATCCGATAAAAATCCACCGAAAAAACTCATTCCTTGGTTTTTTGTATTGGACTACCCGAGTTTTATTTGCCCCAACGCAGCACACAGCTGGCCGAAGTGAGTCCCGCGCCAAAGGCGGACATGGCGATCAAATCGCCGTCCTTGAGTCGGCCCTGCCGGTTGATCTCGTCCAGAGCGATGGGCACGCTGGCCGCCGAAGTATTGCCAAACCGGTCGATATTGCATACATACCGATCGGCGGGAATATGAAGTTTGTGCTGCGCCGCCTTGATAATGCGGATGTTGGCCTGGTGGGGAATGACAAAATCAATGTCCTCCTGCTGCTTTCCCGCGTCCTGAATGGCCTTTTCCAGTCCCTCACTCATGGCGCCCACCGCAAACTTATATACCTCTTGTCCATTCATGTGGATCACCGGACGCTGGCTTCCTCTTTCATAGCGGGGAAACGTGTTCTCTCCATGAGGAATCACCAGGGAATCCAGATCCCCTTTGGTGGTCAGATGCACGGAAAGCAAATGGTTGCCTTCTCCCAGAACGGCCGCGCCGCATCCGTCGCCAAACAGCACGCAGGTGGAACGGTCCTCCCAGTCCACCGAATTGGTGACGTTGTCGGCGGCCACCACCAGCACCTTTTTGACCTTTTTTCTGGCGAAAAAGCCCGCGGCCACATCCAGCGCATAAATAAAGCCGGAACAGGCGGCGTTTACATCAAAGGACGGACAGTGGGCCCCGATATTCTTTTGCACTATGCAGGCTTGGGCGGGACTGCAATACTCCCCACGAAAGGTTGCGCAAATAATCAGATCCAACTCCTCCGGAGAGACTCCCGCGTCCTTTAACGCCTTATTGGAGGCGTCGGTAGCCAGGTCGCTGAGACTTTCGGTGGTACACACCCGCCTTTCCTGAATGCCGGAACGGGTCCGAATCCACTCGTCGTTGGTATCCACCATGGTGGACAGTTCGTCGTTGGTCATGACGTAAGCGGGAACAGAACTGCCGGTTCCCATAATGCGAAAACTCATTTGTTGCCCTCCAGTTTCTTTACCTTTTTTCCTAAAAAGAGATTCATTTTAGAAAGACTGCTGAGAAGGATCTCCTTTTCCTGATCCGAAAAATCCCGAGCGATGTTGTAAGCCATGCTGCGGTGAAATCGTTTGTGCAGCCGGTTGACCCGCCTCCCCTGATCGGTGAGCTGTACATAGACAAGCCTGCCGTCGGAGGGGTCCCGCCGTTTGATCACATACTCCTTTTTCCTCAGCTTGTTGACTGCGACAGTCACAGAGGATAGAGTAATGGATAACTGTGCGGCAATGTCGCTGATGGTTCTGCCCCCTTCTTCTCCTTTGCCCAACACCTCCAACAGATGCACCTCGTTGATGGAAAGGTTGAACTTTTTGGCGCTGTTTATCATCGATTCTTCCACCTTGGAGATTAGCGTATAGGATTGCTCCAATATTTCGGCCAGCTTTTCACAAAATATGGCAGACCACCTCTTTTCTCAGTAGCTATTGATTTGGGATGCTCCCGATAGCCGGGCTTAGTTACAGTCAGCAGGCATACCGCCCTCAAGTATGATCGCATCCCAATAATTAGTTTGACAATCTAACTATCAATTATAAACTTTGTGATTCCATTGTCAAGCAAAAACAGGGGATATTTTCCATAATCTGTAACTCTTGAACAATAAATAAAAAAGAAGAAAGCGTGTATCAGCAACTTTTCTATCATTTTTCCTGATAAATCCGTTTTCTATACACACTTTCTTCCGTTAGAAGAAAAATTGCTCTTTCCGGGGATCAATCTCGGTTGCAAATGTAGTCGTCTTCTTTTACGGTGACTTTACATGACGCCGTAACTCCGGTAGAGGTCTTTACCGTAATTACCGCTGTTCCCGGCTTTTGGGCTTGAATAACCCCCTTGTTTACCGATACTACCGAGCTGTCGCTGGAACTCCACAAAAACGGCAGAATCCCCGAGCCCTGGGGCAAGGCCGTCACCTTCAGTTTTATTTCCTCATAAGGAAACATCTGCAATTCACTGTAATTAAGCCGGATCTCGGTTACCGAAGGATACACCGTTATTGTGCAGGATGCAGATTTCCCATCGGGTGTGGCGGCAGTAATCACCGCCGTTCCTATCCCCACGCTTGTCACGTTCCCGTTTTTCACCGTGGCCACTCCGCTGTCGCTGGTAGTCCAGGTTAGCGCCGGATCAGGGATATCGGCGGGAGATACCCGGGCGTGAAGCTGGTAACTGGTACCCAGCTCCAAGGAGGCTTCCGTCGCGTCCAGCGTAAGGCTCTGCACCGGAACATTTTCTCCTGGCCGGCGGAAAGGCACTCCTAATGTATCCGTTATGGATTTTGCCAGATTGGCGGCTATGGTTTTGATATTTCCTTTGATCCAGTTGGCATCCGCTACATTGTCGTGATAGGCCACCTCAATAAGCACTGACGGCGCCTTAGGCTCTCTGGTTTCAATAAATCCGTTTTCTCCCGGCTCCCAGGGATCATACTGGGTGACGATTTCGTTGGGGGTAGGAGAAATCTGCCGGAAATTTGATGTGACAATATCGGCAAACCGCGCGCCCTCCGAGCTTCCCTTCTTATAAAAGGCAATGGTACCCCGGCGTTTTCCGTTGGCCGCATTGGAGTGGAGGGACAGGTACAAATCACATCCCGCCGCATCGGACTGTTCCGCCCGATGATAAAGGTTGGTGTTTGTATCCGCCAAAATGTATCCCACCCCGCTTGCTTTGAGATAGGGAATCATCTCTTCGGCGATCAAGTTCATGTATTGGCCTTCGTTTCCACCGTTTACATAGGAATTGCTGAATTGTTTAGAAGGGCTGAGATAGACCAGGTATCTGGCAGTATCCCCCTCATTCTCTTCCTCCTCTTCCGGCTGGTTGATTACAGGGGGCGGCGCCGGCTTTTCAGGCTTTACATCCTGTTCTTTTTCATGTTCTTTTACATCCTGGGCCACCTGTTTTGGCGGCATCTTGGTAATCACTTCCTCTGGAGCAGAGCTGATCGCCTCGCTTTCACTGGAGCTTTGCTCTGGCTCGCTGACCTCCTCGCTGCTGGAACTCTCCAAGGGTAAGCTGGACGTCTTGGAGGAGGTCGCCAGCTTTTGAGGTTCCGGCGCGGAAGAAGTCATCCGCTGGAATACAACAGAAGGGGGTTCCCCAATCCCCATATCCTGGCTATGGCAACTGGCTGTTACGAGCATAACCGCGGTCAATGCAAATGCCGCTGTCCTTTTTAACCATGTTATAGTAATCTCTTTCACATTCTTTCCTCCTACCCTTTCAAGGGATTCACAGCTGTACGATCCGACCGCTCTTTCAATCGGCTGCAACGCTTTTACTCTATCAGAAGTCTTTCGCAACCGGATCGCCTCATTTTGTCCGGTGCAAGTATGGAAATCAGCCTATTCTTTTTCTGGGATTGAACATCAATCACATTTACATTATCCAGTTATAATTATCATACAGGAAAACTTTATATTTTACAAGAAAAAGGAGCGCCTTTGTAAAAAGCGCTCCTTTTTCTAGATATTATTCATAAAATGAGTTCTGTCGAACTCCATCTGATGAGCAAATAATGCCATTACCCACCGATGGTTTTGTATTTTGTCCCGCGAGGTCCCCCCTCCATCGAACAAAGTTTTTTATTGCTATACTCTCTCCCTAACGGTAAGCAGGGATGTTCCTCAAACCACCGACGGTTACAAGAATACAGTCTAAGGCCTTACAAAAGTCACGCCCAAGGATTTCGTGATGGATTCCGCCAAATTTGCGGCAATCTCCTCAACATGATCCTTAATCCAGTTGGCGTCCTCTAAGTTATCGTGATACGCTACCTCAATCAGAGCGGACATACAGTTGGGCTCCCGGGTTTCAATATATCCGTTCTCTCCCTCTATCCAAGGATCAAACTGGGTGAAAACACGGGTAGGCGTAAGGGAAATCTCACGGAAATTTTCTGCGATGGTTTCGGCAAACCGCTGAGATTCCTCATTGTCTTTTTGGTAAAAAATGATGGTACCCCTGCGTTGCCCGTCAAACCCGTTGGAATGAATCGATAAATACAAGTCACAGTCAGCCTCGTTCGCTATCTCGGTGCGGGTATACAAATCATCCTCTTTATCCGCCAGAATGTAGTCTACATTGCTGGCCTTTAAATAAGGGATGATGGCTTCTGCAATGAGGTACATATATTTCCCCTCGGTACCCTCGATTACATAGTCGTTGTCAAACTGCTTGGAAGGGCTTAAGTAAACCAGATAGTTCCTCTTTTGCTTCAGCTGCCCTTCTGCATTCTGTTGTTGCATACTGACCACATTGGGAGCCGGTTCCTGGATGGATTTCCGGTTTCCTATTTGACAGCCAGTCATCAAAAATAGAACCAGCGCGATACTTGCAATCAGAGCGATCCTCCCGTATTTTTTTATCATTCTGTTCATTTCTGGTCCTCCAAATTCCTGATGTATGGACAATTCTGCGGACATTAGGAAATACTTCGTTGTATATTCAATCTGTCCCGCAAATCTATGGTCACTGGACCGCATCAATCCTGATTCTTCCCATATAAAAAGGAGGAACAGCGGTCGTGATAGCATTTTATACCATCGCCGGATATTTGGTCCGGCGGCCTGCCAATCTTCCAGGCAGACTGCAATTCCGCCATTGAACATTGGCTCGTCGGCGGATCTCATTGATGAAAATGCCAAAGAAAACGATGCAGATTTGGCATTACCCACGAGTGATCCTATGTAATTGGTCAAAATGCTTAGATTGTCATGACATCTTGTCTATACTATACAGGAATTTGAAATATACCGCAAGAAAAACAGACGTTTTCTTACTAAAACCAACCAATTCTTTTACAATTCTTTTACCAGTTGTCTTAAAACCTGATATGCTCTCTGAGGATCGGATATCTCCAACACCTGTTTTTCCATGGGACACATCCCCGTTCGGGTGCGATTAATGATATAGGGTACCCGTTTTTCATATTCGAAGGGAATGGAAAGCTCCTCCAACGCTTTGGCCGCAGGTTCGCTGATTACCAAAGCATGCAGATGAGAAACACCGCCATAAGCAAACAGCAGGGCAGCCGCTTTCCCCACTACTTTATCCGCAACACTGGCTTGTTTTAACGGGCTTTTCTCACACTCCAGCCAGTTCAATAACGGTTTAATTCCCTTTTCCTTGGAATATTCCACATTCCCCTGGCGTGCAGCCGCACAAGCCGCGTCATGTTTCAACAGAGTATGTAGCGCCATTTGTTGGTCATTCATCCATTTTCACCACCTTTTTTAACTGCAACACGCAAAGCGGCGCCACCAGCAGCTGTAGAACAATACCGGGAAGTCCGGTGAGAGCCGCGGTCAACACATAGCCGGGTCCCTGTACCGGCAGACACAGCGCCCAGCCCGCAAACAGCAGGCAAAGCGCATTTACACATCGACCGATCAACATTGCCAAAAGCAAGCTGATATAAATCGGGAGCTTTTTGCGATAAAACAGACCGCTGAAAAAGCCATAGGCCGCCAGCTCAAAAACCATGAAGAACAGATTGGAAAAAGGCGGCATTCCGCTGATGCAAAAACTAAGCAGAGGGGTCAAAACTCCCACAGCAATCCCGGACACCGGCCCCAACAGCAGCCCCGCTATCAGCACCGGAAGGTGCATGGGAAGAAATATCCTGCCGGAAGCGCTGCCGCCTATCAAATGAAATAGCTGCGGCAACAGAATTCCCGCCGCCGCCAAAAGCCCGCTGTAGACCAATCGTCTTGTCTTCATTTACGCATCCGTTTCCTTTGTTTGAAATGCAGCGGCGATCCGAGGCATTACTTCACTCACTGCGATATGCTGGGGACATGCCTTTTCACATTTCTTGCAGGCCCGGCACTGGTCCGCTCCAACCGTCAACTGATCGTAACTCTTTTTGGCCTCCTCCAATCCCAGGCTCACGGTGGCGTTATAGGCCTCCATGGTTTTAGGGATATTCAAACCAAACGGACAGGGCATGCAATAGGCGCACTTGGTGCAGGGTACCAAAGCCATGGTGTCGAAAACCTTTTTGGCTTGCGTGAGTATGGCTAACTCTTCTTTGCCAAGCATCCCCACTTGTGCGCGGGAGGCGTATTGCAGATTTTCTTCAATCTGCTGCATATTGTGCATACCACTAAGCACCACGCCCACCTCGGGGCGGTTCCACAGATAGGAAAGCGCCCAATCCACCGGCGTCTTGTCCGTCGGTAAAGCCTTGGCGAGTCCCTCGGGAGGAACCGCCAGTTTTCCGCCGAGCAAGGGCTCCATGATGACGACGCCCAGTCCCTTTCCGGCTGCATATTCAAGACCTTTGAGCCCCGCCTGGTTCTCTACATCGATGTAATTTAGCTGGATCTGGCAAAAATCCCAGTGGTCATAGCCGTCCACAATCTCCTGGAAGGCGTCGTATTCGTCATGGAAGGAAAAACCGATGAACCGAATCTTCCCCTCCCGTTTGGCCTGCTCCATTTTGTCCATCAGATGAAACTTCAGCACCACGTTTTCCCATGTGTTGCGGCTGAGAGCATGCAGCAGGTAAAAATCAATGTAATCGGTGTCCAGACGGCGGAGCTGTTCTTGCAGGTAGCGATCGAAATCCTCGGGCCGCTCAATGGCGTAAACCGGGGATTTGGTGGCCACCGCCACCTTTTCCCGATAACCATCCTTCAGCGCTTTTCCCACCACGCCTTCACTGGCTTGGTCGTGATAGAAGTAAGCGGTATCTACATAGTTCACCCCTTGGTCGATGGCGTACCGCAGCATGGAGATCGCCTTGGTCTCGTCGATCTGATTGCTAAATGGGTTGCCGTCCGTGGTGGGAAGGCGCATCATGCCAAACCCCAGCGCGGAGGGGCTAAACCCAGTATTTCCAAATGCTCTGTATTGCATTGTATCGTCCTCCTTGGTTTGTTAAGATATCGACATTATAGCGCATTTTCACTACCCTGTCAGCTTCTTTTCCACAACTGAAAAAATTTCTGCCGTAAAGTTGTCGGTATCATCGCTTCATAATAAATCCACCCTTTGGTTACGATTTGTTTTTCGTTTTTCTTTGCTTGGTTACAAAAAAATAGACCTTAGAAGCAGTCAACTTCTGAGGTCTTATTTTTTGAACGCCTTAATTCGCGGTGCTTTCAATAATAAAAATTCGCTTTGGCTGTGGTCGTTCAATTTGCAGAATAAGTTTGCCCTGTAACAACCACCGCTCCGTATCATGAAATATGGGATTCCGAGGAATCTTGACCATCGTCTGATTGATGAAATAATTCCATCAATCTATAAACGCATCCTCATTTACAAAGCTCTGGCGGATCTGTTTATCCCAGCGCCACGTCCAGGATCATCATAATCAGAAAGCCTGTCATGGCTCCAATGGTGCCTTGGTGGGAATGCTGTCCCGTTTGGGACTGGGATTCCGGAATCAGTTCCTCCACCACAACATAGATCATAGCGCCCGCCGCAAAGGCCAGCATCCAGGGCATAATACCGCGGATGGTCACCGCCAGCAGCACTCCGATCACGCCGGCGATGGGTTCCGTAAACCCGGACAGCGCCCCATATACAAAGGATTTTCCCTTGGAGCAGCCTTCTCGATGCAGCGGCAGGGAGATGGCGGCTCCCTCCGGGAAATTTTGCAGCCCCATGCCGATAGCCAGGGAAAAAGCCGCCGCTAATCCCGCCGGAGACTGCTCCACCGCAGCCAAACCGAAAGCCAGGCCCACCGCCATCCCTTCCGGGATATTATGGAGAGTCACCGCAAAGACCAGCATGGTAGTGCGCCGCAGAGAGCTTGATAGTCCTTCCGGCTGTTTGGAGCCCGGATGGAGATGAGGCAGCAGCTTATCCAACACGAATAAAAAGGCGCCGCCCAGCACAAAACCGCCCGCTGCCGGAAGCCAGCCCTGCATTCCCTGATCTTCCGCCATATCAATGGCGGGAATGAGCAGCGACCATACGGAGGCCGCGATCATCACCCCAGCGGCAAAGCCAAGAAAGGCCTGTTGTGTTTTGGGATTGATAGTTCCCCGGATAAAAAACACAGTGGCCGCTCCCACAGCAGTCATAAAAAAGGTGAATCCTGTTCCGAGCAGCGCCAATTCCAAAGGACTCAACGTTTGCAGCATATACATCCCTCCGTTTCTTGTTCGCCCCTATCATCGCTAAAATTATACTTTCTCTCTGTCCGCCTGGGGAGACGGCTTTACCCAACATTCGTTTTTCCGTTTGTGTTTCATAAAATCAAGGCTGGATGTGGCATCGTTTCAATCCCTGGAAAAATCAGAGGGCTGATCCTTTCAAAACCCGGACGTTTTGGGAAACTCCCGGTTTGCCCGCCTGTGCAACCTTTGAAAGACATTTCTTCCCCGGCTTTTTCCGTTTCTCAACCGCCGCCTTTGGATCAAACTTTATAACAGCAATGATTTTGCCTGCCAATTAGTATCAACCGGAAACAGAAAGAAAATCCATATCCTACAATGGATTTAACGCAAGTGGGCGATCTTTTATTTCATGGAACAGGTATGAGTCCCCGCCTCATTGGCTGAGGTTCCCTCCTATACAACAAAAAAACAGTCCCGGGGAATTTCCTGGGACTGTTTTTTGTATTTTAGATGGAAATCTTCAGGGCAATGTCATACAGCTTTTTGCTGATGGTTTTCTTCATATTGAGAGCCTCGGTGATGTCGTAATCCACGATCCGGCCTTCCTTCATGGCTACCACGCGGTTGCCTTCGCCGGCCTGGAGAAGCTCCACGGCCCGGAAGCCCATTTCGCTGGCCACCACGCGATCCCGCAGGGTGGGAGATCCGCCGCGCTGCACATGTCCCAGCACGGTGGCTCTGGACTCAATGCCGGTCTTTTCCTGAATCTGACGAGCTAAGTCATCCACGCCGCCGATTCCCTCGGCCACCACAATAATGAAGTGCTTTTTGCCGGTGAGCTGAGTAAACTGCATGCGCTTAATGACGTCTTTCTCCAAATCAAAGGGCACCTCAGGCACCAAAATCGCGGTAGCGCCCACAGCGATACCGGTTTGCAGGGCAATGTCGCCGCACCGTCTGCCCATCACTTCCACTACGCTGCAGCGGTCGTGCGACTGGGCCGTGTCGCGCAGTTTATCCACCATATCCATTGCGGTATTCATGGCAGTATCAAAGCCAATGGTGTACTCGCTGCACTGGATGTCATTGTCGATGGTGCCGGGCAGTCCCACGCAAGGAATTCCCGCGCCGGTTAAGTCTCTGGCTCCCCGGAAGGAACCGTCTCCGCCGATGACTACCACACCGTCGATGCCCAGGCTGCGGCAGGTGTCCGCGGCCTTTTGCACGCCGGCCGGGGTGTTAAATTCCGGGCTGCGCGCCGTAAACAGGGTGGTTCCGCCCCGATGGATAATATCTGATACACTGCGAAGATTCATTTCGAATACATCGCCGCTGATAAGTCCGTTATATCCGCGGCGCACACCGATCACACGCATACCACTGGATATTCCGGCTCTGGCCACCGCACGGATCGCGGCGTTCATTCCCGGAGCATCACCGCCGCTTGTTAGAACAGCAATTGATTTTGTGCCCATGATGTAAGCCTCCTAATTTACTACTTCACCTACTATAAGCGCACAAAGGCGCATGTTAAAGGTACATCACCTATTATAATAAAAACAACGACAAGAATCAACCCGCACATATGGACAATTATCTCATTTACATGGATTTCTATGTCAATCCTTGAAAATTCCCAACACGCACATCGGATCTAATCCTTTGGAATCTTGTCGAAAAAAGGCATCACTCACGCATGACCACGTTTTCCTCTCCCAACTGATTTTTCAACTCCCCAAACAGCGCCTCGTTAAAATCCACCCACAGCTTTGCCGGGGCCATCAACAGCTTTCGGGTATCCTTGCAAAAGAAATACACCGGAGTGTTTCCCTCAAAAATACTCAGCAGCAGGTTTGCCCGCTCATACTCCCGGCTTTTCAGACCCGGAACCTGTAAAAATAACCCGCTTCGCTTGGGTTTCCGGGTTTCCGGGGAGGAAGCGCGCTGTTTGCCGGAGGCGTCTGTGGGAAGGGACACCTGCTCGCAGATAATTTTGGCATCCTCCTCCTCCCGGGCGCTCACCCGACCGTGCAGCAACACCACGTTGTTCTCCTTGAGCAGATGGGCGTATTGGGTTAGAGTTTGGGGAAACACCAACGACTCGATGGTCCCGTACATATCCTCCACCTGGACAAAGGCCATGGTGGAATTGTTTTTGGTGGCCTTTAAGCGCACCGACGACACAATGCACAACAGAGTCACCCGACTGCCGTCGCGGTAGCGGCCGGTCTCCTCGTGCTCCTCCAAAATCTCCCCGATTCTGGCGCAGCGGAGCTTATCCGCCAGCTTGGCGTAGGACGCCATGGGATGACCGGTAAGGTATAATCCCGTGACCTCTTTTTCCATGGTCATCAGATCATTTGCCGGGAACTCGTCCACCGGGGGAAGGTCAGGACCGCTGTCCACCGCCGCAGCGCCGGGAGTGTCAAAAAAGCCGAGCTGCCCCTCCAGGTTTTTTTTCTTGACCGAATCCAGGCTGTCCAGCAGGGTTTCCACCACCGAGAGCATTTGGCGCCGGTTTCCTCCCATATGATCCAACGCCCCGCATTTTATGAGGCTTTCCAGGGTTCTCCGGTTCATATCCTTGCCGTGCATCCGTTTGCAGAAATCATAGAAGGAGGCGAATTTTCCGTTTTCCTCCCGTTCCTTTACCAAACGCTTGATAAAGCTCCGGCCCAGGTTGCGCACGGCAAGCAGCCCGAAGCGAATGTTGTCCCCGGACACGGTGAAGCCGTTTTCGCTCTCGTTGACGTGGGGGGGCAGCACTTTTATGTCCATTTTGGAGCACTCAGCGATGTAGCCCGCCACCTTGTTCCCGTTATCCAGGACGCTGGTGAGCAGGGCCGCCATAAACTCCCGGGGATGCCTGCATTTCATCCACGCCGTCTGGTAGGCCACATTGGCATAGGCGGCGGCGTGGGATTTGTTGAACGCGTAGGAGGCAAAGTTTTCCATCTCGGCGTAAATGGCCGAGGCCACCTGCTCTGGAATGCCCCGGCGGACGCACCCCTCCACCTCCACCTGGCCGTCCTCATTCACCAAACCGTGGATGAAAATCTGGTGCTCCTTTTCCATAACGGCCTTTTTCTTCTTTGACATAGCCCGGCGCACAATATCCGCACGGCCCAGAGAGTAGCCCGCCAACGTGCGGAATATCTGCATCACCTGCTCCTGATAGACAATACAGCCATAGGTAACGTCCAGAATGGAGGAAAGCAAGGGATGCTTAAAGGTGGCTTTTTCCGGATGGTGCCGGCACTCAATGTA
The DNA here is from genome assembly GCA_022799115.1 of Clostridiales bacterium. Lineage (GTDB taxonomy): Bacteria > Bacillota > Clostridia > Oscillospirales > Acutalibacteraceae > CAJFUH01. The sequence continues at coordinate 65,239 of JAAWNT010000001.1, forward strand.
TCGGGGGATGGACTCCATGGGTCCTGGACGGTACAGGGAGATTACCGCGATTAGGTCTTCTAAATTCTCCGGTTTCAGTTGAATTAGCACATTGCGCATGCCCCCGGATTCGAACTGGAACACCCCTTCGGTGGCGCCTGCGGATAGCATGTCAAAGACCTCCTGATCGTCCTCCCGGATGTCCTGAAGGCGAAAGTCCGGATGTTTTTTGCGCACCATCTTCTCCGCGTCGCTGAGCACCGTCAGGGTGCGCAGGCCAAGGAAATCCATTTTGAGCAGGCCCAGCTCTTCCAGGGTGGTCATGGTAAACTGCGTAACCACCGATTCGTCATTTTTCGCAAGCGGCACATAGGCGCTCACCGGCTGTTCGGTGATTACCACCCCCGCCGCGTGGGTGGAGGCGTGACGGGGCATCCCCTCCAGCTTGCGGGCGGTATCCAGCAGCTCGTGGATCTGAGCGTCGGTATCATACATTTGTCTGAGCTCAGCGGACACCTCCAACGCCCGATTGAGGGTCATCCCCAGCTCCATGGGCACCAGCTTAGCTACCGTGTCGGCAGTGGCGTAGGGCACCGCCAGGGCGCGGCCCACGTCCCGAATGGCGCCTCTGGCCGCCATGGTACCAAAGGTGATAATCTGCGCCACGTGATCCGCACCGTATTTGCGCACCACATAGTCAATGACCTCCTGGCGGCGCTCATAGCAAAAATCAATGTCGAAGTCGGGCATGCTCACCCGCTCCGGATTGAGAAACCGCTCGAACAACAGATTATATTTGATGGGGTCGATGCCGGTGATGCCGATGCAGTAGGCCGCCAGGCTGCCTGCGCCGGAACCTCTGCCCGGCCCCACCGGAATATCCACCGATTTGGCGTAACGGATAAAATCGTACACGATCAAATAGTAATCCACATAGCCCATGGTAGAGATGGTGGAAAGCTCGTATTCCAGGCGATCGACAAGGGACTGATCGGGGTGTTCTCCATAGTGTCGATAAAGTCCCTGATAACATTGATCCCGAAAGTATTCGTAGTGATCTTGCCCGCCGGGAACATCGAAATGAGGCAGCTTGGTGTTGCCGAATTCAAACTCCACATTGCATTGCTCAGCAATTTTCACCGTGTTATCGATGGCATCCGGAACCTCGGGAAAGAGGGCGCGCATCTCTTCCTCGCTTTTGACATAAAATTGATCGGTGGCAAACTCCATGGCATTGTCGTCCTCCACCGTATGGTTGGTCTGAATGCATAAGAGGATCTTCTGGGTTTTGCTGTCCTCCTGAAGCAGATAGTGGCAGTCGTTGGTGGCCACCAAGGGAATTCCGGTCTCGCGGGACATCTGGATGAGCAGGGGATTAATCAACCGCTGCTCCCGAATGCCGTGATCCTGAAGCTCCAGATAGAAGTTCCCTTCTCCAAAGATATCCAGATACTCCATCGCCTTCTCCTTGGCGGCGTCGTAATCCCCGGCCACCAGACGGCGGGGAATCTCTCCCGCTAAACAGGCCGACAGGGCAATGAGCCCTTCGCTATACTGCCGCAGCTGCTGGTTATCCACCCTGGGCTTATTGTAAAAGCCCTCGGTCCAGGCCAAGGACACCAACTGAATCAGATTCTGGTAGCCGGTATTGTTTTTGCACAGCAGCACCAGGTGGCGGCTTTCAGAATCGTATTCATGCACCCTATCCAGATGGGTGCGGGGAGAAGCGTATACCTCGCACCCGATGATGGGCTTGATTCCCTTTTGTTTGGCCTCTTTATAAAAATCCACCACGCCGTACATGGCGCCGTGGTCGGTGATGGCGACGGCGGTTTGTCCCAGCTCCGCCGCCCGGTCGATGAGCCCCGGGATGCGGCACGCCCCATCCAGCAGGCTGTATTCACTATGTACATGCAGATGAACAAATCCACTCATCGCTTCTTCCTCCCTTTTGATTGATGTTTGCTGTGTACCTTGTTCCGCGCGGGGAAAAAGCTACCGTGAAGATTGCCGGATTTTCTAAATTCCTCCGGCTATTTCCATAATCCGCTTGAGCCTGTGGTTGACCCCCGAACGACTGATGGGCTCCGTTAAGCTCTCCCCCAGTTCCCGCAGGGACATCTCCGGATTTTCTTTGCGCAAGCGCGCCAGCTCCCGGAGCTCCTCCGGAAGCCCATCGAGCCCCCATTTACTTTCGATCTTCTGAATAGCGCTCAGCTGCTGGGCGGCGGCGCTGGCGGTCTTTCCTATATTCGCTGTGGTAAAGTTGGTGGTGCGGTTGACGTAATTGCGCACCTCCTTGAGCATCTTGACCTGAATCAGCTCCATAGCGGCCTGTTGGGCCCCCAGATAGGTAAGCAGATCGGCGATGTGCTCGCTGCCTTTGAGATAGACCACATAGCTCCCCTTGCGCTCCACCATGCCCGCCTCCAGAGACAGGGCGTTTTCCCGCCGCAGCAGCCCGCTGAGATCCTCGGCCAGCCGTTTTGTAGGACAGGATAGCTCCAAATGGTAATCCTTGTTGGGATCGGTAACGGTCCCACAAGATAAAAAGGCTCCCCGGAGAAAGGCGGACAAAACGTTGGGACCTTTCAGAAGGTTGCTTGGCAGACATAGACTCCCATCCCCGTCCACACAGGCAAAAAGGTCCAGCAGCCGTTCCCGATCTCCTTGATCCGGCACCACGGCGGTGTACAGCGCGCTGTTTTTCTTTCTCCGGGAAAGAGAAGTAAGCTTGTCCGCCATCATGCCCAATTGGGATACCAGTTTGCAATAAAGATCGGCTACTTCCCTATGCTCGGTGACCAGAGACATGCCATCGCGGCCAAAGCTGCGCCCAAACAGCAACAGCCCGCATGCCTGCGCCCGCAGACACGGGACGTCGGAAGGGGTTTGACGGCACAGCTCTTTTTTTGCATCATAGGAAAACGACACGGGTATCCCGCCTTTCTATATGCGCTAATCCTTAGTTAATCAATATTCCTTAGTTGCTTTGATTGCAAAATTTTCTTTTTCTGTTATCAAATGTACACGCCGCTATTTTTGGATATCCCGATGATGAACGCTGGCCCGCTGACCCGCCTCCATCAGATGATTATAAAGCAGCTGAGCCAGGGCAACCGAACGGTGTTTGCCCCCGGTGCAGCCCACCGCCACCACCAGCTGGCTTTTGCCTTCATTTACATACAAAGGCAACATGTAATCGATCAGGGATAACAATCGTTCCACAAAGCCCTTGGTTTCCTTCCATTTCATCACATATTCCCGCACCTGTTCATCCAGGCCGGTTTGGTATTTCAGCGCTTCTACATAGTAAGGGTTGGGGAGGCATCGCACGTCGAACACCAGGTCGGCTTCCGCAGGACTTCCATATTTAAATCCAAAGGACATGCAGTTAACCGTGAGGGCCGCCGCGCTGTCCTTTAAAAACAGGCCGGAGATGCGCTCCTTGAGCTGGGCTGGAGAGATCAGGGAGGTATCAATGATATAATCGGCCTTCTCCCTCACCGGCTTTAAGATATCCCGTTCCAGCTTGACCGAGAGCTCCACAGAGCCTTGATGGTCGTTCATCAGGGGATGCCGGCGCCTGGTTTCTTTGTAGCGGCGCACCAGCACCTCGTCCATGGCATCCAGGAACAGTATCTTATAGTCCCTATGCTCCTCACGCAGTTTCGCCAGCGACTCAAACAGACTGCTGAACATAGCTCCTCCGCGGATATCGGTAACGATGGCCACCCGGCGGGCAATTTCGTCGCTGGAGTGCTGGCATAAGTCGTAAAATACCGGGATCAGCGTGGGAGGCAGGTTATCCACACAATAAAACCCGATATCCTCCAACGCGTCCACCGCCCGGGACTTGCCCGCCCCAGAAAGCCCTGTCACAATGATAAATTCCATATTGTACTCCCTAATTATACAAACTGTAAGGTTTGAGCGTCCAGAATTTTTATCTCCCGCTCAAGAGGAACGCCCGTCTGCTGGTATACTGTCTCCTGGATATGGGCGATTAAATTACAGACGTCGGCGCAGGCGGCTCGGTCAAAATTGATGAGAAAGCCCGCATGCTTTTCACTGACCATAGCTCCCCCAATCCGATGGCCCTTGAGGCCGCACTGCTCAATCAGCCCTCCGGCATAGTGCCCTTCGGGCCGCTTGAAAACACTACCCGCGCTGGGATATTCCAATGGCTGTTTCGCCTTACGGCGGCCCATATAATCATCCATCCTCTCCCGGATTGCGGCGGGATCATCCTTTTTAAGTCCAACCGTCACCCAGGTGATGACGTCTTTTGTATCGGTATAGGCGCTGCGGCGGTAGGAAAGACAAAGCGCTTCCCCCATTCTCTGCCCCAGCTCTCCCGTAGCGGCCACATGGCGGCAGTGAAGCAGAACGTCCTTCATCTCGCCTCCATAGGCGCCCGCATTCATGTAAGCGGCCCCGCCCACGGAGCCGGGGATTCCCCAGGCAAACTCCAAACCGGAAAGCCCTTGTTGTTGGGCGGTTTTGCATAGCTTCATCAGCGACACGGCGGCGCCGCACTGGATCTTGCCGTCCTCCATGGGAGTAACGGTCTGAAACTCCCCGCACAAATGGAGCACCACTCCCCGCAGCCCCTCGTCGGGAACCAGCAGGTTGGAACCGTTGCCCAGAATGATCCAGGGCAGCGACTGTTCGCCGCAGACACGCAGCAGCTGAGAAAGGGCAGGACCACTGGGAACCTCCACAAATACATCGGCAGGACCACCGATCTGAAAAGAGGTATACCGGTTCATGGGCTCATTCAGCCTAATTTGGCAGCCCGATTGCAAAGCGGTTTGTTTCAGCGTTTCGTATCGATCCATGTAAACCTCCGGTGAAAATGATTCTGCCGCCGAATGGGCGGCAGGATAAGTTATGGTTGACAATCGTTTAAAACCAAGGGGGCATTCGCTCCCCTTTCAGGGAAATAGGAGGAAACGCCCGCTGCACGAGGGCTTCCAACGGCAACGACGTCCTTCCTCACAGGCCGCACTGTTTTAAATACTCCATAAACCGTTCCCGGCTGCTGTTGACAATGAGGGATTCGGGAAACCCGATCTCCTCCAACATCTGGAGCGCTTGCTCCGCTTTGCCCACCTGGGTGCAAAAATGAGCGTCTGAATTGACCACCACAGGTACAGCGTGCCGTTTGCACAGCAGCGCGATTTCCCGGCAGTTTTCCACGGCGCTTTTGCGCACCCGGAAGGAGTTGTTGTTAATCTCCACCAGCTTGCCCTGCCGACCGAATTCCGGGATTACCCGCTGATAGTCAAACCGAAAGGACTGCATGCCGCAGTGCCCGATCACCCGCACTTGGGGATTTTGGGCCACCTGAAGCCAGGCGTTTGTACACATCTCCTCATCTCTGGGGCCGGGCAGGGTGGCCTCGTGCATGGAGGCGATCACCCATTCCAAATTCTTGGGGCTGGGGTCGCAGAAATCCAGCTTCCCCTCATAATCCACCACGTTGGCCTCGATTCCCCGCAGCACCCGCACCCCGTCCACCACAGGGGGCACGCAGGTCAAATTATCAAAATACCACTTGCCCGGGCAGCCGGGCATAGCGCCGCCGTGGTCGGTGACCGCCAGCGCGCAAAGATCCATTCGTTTGGCCTCTGTAATCAGCTCCATCAAGGTGCTGTAGGCGTGGGTAGAGGCGATGGTATGACAATGGGTATCCGCTGCTATTCTCATCAGTGTATGCTCCTATGCTATCGTAATATGCCGGGAGACAACAGTCTCCCCAACGCCAACATGCGGGTTGCTCTTTTAAAAGAGAAATTCCAGGGAGCATTACGCAGTCTCCGAAGAATCCCCCTGTTGATCGCGTTGACGGACTGTCAGATCAAATTCCAGTTGATTGTGTGGGTTTCGCCGCCATCGTCGGAGGAATAATCCATCCCCAGGCTTTGCAGCAACTCTTTGGCCGCGTTGTATCCCATCTTTTTCTGGCGGTTATTCATGGCGGCCACCTCAATGATGATAGCCAGATTTCTCCCCGGTTTGACCGGGATGGTGAGCACGGGGACTTTCAGGCCAAGGATTTCGGTAAACTCATTATCCATCCCCATACGATCGTACACCTTGGAGCTGTCCCATAGCTCCAGGTTGATTACCATATCGATCTTTTCGGTAAGTTTGACCGCGCCCATTCCGAAAATCCGGCGCGCATTAATGATGCCGATGCCCCGCAGTTCGATAAAGTGGCGGATGTTTTCCGGCGCAGAGCCCACCAGGGATTTTTTGGATACCCGGCGGATTTCCACCGCGTCGTCCGCAATGAGGCGATGGCCGCGCTTAATCAGTTCAATGGCGGTTTCGCTTTTTCCCACGCCGCTGTCTCCCACTAAGAGAAGCCCTTCGCCGTACACCTCCACCAGCACTCCGTGGCGGGTGATGCGGGGCGCCAGTTCCACGTTCATGTAGGACACCAAAGCAGCCACGAGGCTGGAGGTAGCGTCCGCTGTGCGCAGAATGGGGACTTCGTTTTCCTTAGCCGTCGCAAGCAGCTCCTGAGATGGCTCCAGGCTTCTGGAGATGATGATTGCCGGCGGCTTGCGAGACATCAGCTGGGAAAGCACATCGCACCGTTCCTCCTTGCTGAAACGGGATAAAAAGGCGTGCTCGGTGTTGCCGATAATCAGAATGCGAGTGTTGTCGTAATAGTCGAAGAAACCGGTCAATTCCAAACCCGGGCGGCTGACATCCCGGGAGGAAATGAGCACTTCGTCGGGACTGCCCGGCATGTAGAGGGTTTCCAGCGACAGCTCATTGATAATATTAGCAAGGGAAACAGTGAAAGTAACGGCCATAATGTGACACACCTACTTTAGTCAGATTTGTTATTATTATAGCGCACATTAGAAAACATTGAAAGGATATTTAAAGGTAATATTTAAAATATTCCCGTTTCCTTGGATTGAACCGACGTTAAAATGTGTTATAATGTTACAATGTAACCAGAACCTTCCGGGATTTTCCGCCCGTATTTTGTGGTTTCTATGAAACAAACTGCTTGAGAAGCCGGATTGCCTCGGACAAGCCGAAGCATCTGTTTGATTATATTTGGAAAGTTAGGATGGATAGCATGCGTATCGTAATGTTTACCGAGGCTTATCTGCCTCACATCGGCAGCGTGATTTCCCATGTCTCCTTTTTAGCGGAACAGCTTAGCGCCATGGGCCACCAAGTGCTGGTCGCCTTTTCCGATTTAAAGGCCAGGGAATTTCACCTGGACGGAGATCTGCTCCGCTGCCCTGCAAAGCCGGCCCGCAACGTCTATGGCTTTTGCATCGATAATCCAGGAAGCACGGAATTTTTCCGCATTCTGGAGAAGTTTAAACCCGATCTGATTCATATACACACAACCTCCCCCATTGGACAAGCCGCCATCAAATTTGCAAACCGCTACGACTTGCCCATGGTTTTCACCATCCACGAATATTATGAACATCAGCTGCACTACCTGTGCTCCAAAATCTCCGAGCCGATCACCAAGATAAAACAGCGGGGCCTATTCAAAGACTCGGTGGACAACGCGGACGTGATTACAGCTCCATCCAAGCAGGCGGAGGAATATCTCAAAAGCTGCGGCATTAAGCGGTCGCTTACCGTAGTGCCCAACCATGTGGATCCCCTCTTTTTTCATCGCCTGAACGTGTCCGAGTCCAAACTCTCCCAGCTGCGCCGCAGTTTAAATTTGCCCCTGGACAGCACGGTGGCCATCTTCGCCGGGCGGCTCACCATCGACAAAAGCGTCGAGATGCTGTTGGAGCAATGGGCTTCGCAAATCAAATCCACCGACCGGCTGCACCTGTTGGTTGTGGGAGACGGCCCCGAAGCGGAACCGCTTTCGGTGTGGGCCCATGATTTGGGGATCAATGGACAGGTGAGCTTCTTGGGTGCGGTCCCTCACGAGAAAATGCCGGAATATTATGCGGTGAGCGATGTATTCGTAAGCGCTTCCTCCCACGATCTGATGTCTAACGCCGCTTTGGAGGCAGTCTCCTGCGGGCTGCCCACCTTATTGCTGCACGACAAGTGGGATGCCAGCCAATTAAAAGAGGGGGTAAGCGGGTTTTCTTACCGCACCGCCCAGGAATTCGGCAATTATTTAAAGCGCTTCGCTTCTCTGGACGCGGACGGCAAACGCATTTTGCGGCGGGTGGTGCGCAGCAGCATCCAGACGATTCCCGCTAACGCCCAGGCTGTACAGATGCTGGACGTTTATGCGGAAGCCGCGCGGCTGCATTTTTACAGCCCAGAGGACGACGTTTGACAGTGAATGGATTCAATCATTGGGTTTCCTTCTTATGACAAAGGGCTGCTCCGGATAAATCCGGCGCAGCCCTTTGTCTTTTCTATCTGAGCGAAAATAAACGGTGGGACTTGCCGGCGCCATCCGCTGGGATATCCCCGCGTTTTGAAGGTTTGCAGAGAAAAGCTGACTGCCTGGCTCTTTCCCAACAACGGCAAAGTGTCCTTTACAGGGGGTTGACCTCCTGTCCCACCCGTTTGAGGTCCGCCTTGACCGTTATCCGGAATTGGCTTGTCGTCATGATCTGCTTCCATTGATCCGATACCCTTCGGTAGTAGTCCGGCTGCTGTTTCCACAATCGGTTGCCCAGGTGGAAGACGTCGCACCGGTAATCCATCACCGTGGTTTTGATGGCCTGGAGGCACAGCTGCTTTACCCTCTGCTCCAAAGCGGCCTGCATCACATCGAAGGCGTCGGCGGGAAGCTTATCCCGGATACTGTGGTCAATTTCAAACAGGTTGGCGGTCACGTTCACGGCGATGTCGTACACCGGTTTATCATCCTCCACGGAAACCTTGATTTTACTTTCTATCCCGCTGACGGCATAGGTGACGTTTCCCACATCGGGAATCTCCAGCACCTGGGTGCCATTTACAGTTTTACCCAATACCATCATTGCGCCCTGGGTTTCCTCCAAGCCCAGGTAGCCTGTCAGTACATCCCCGTCAAACACCGCGGTACCGTCCACCGACACCACCGCGCCGTCTTTCCGCTCGGTCATCTTCAAGGCGATCATATGGGGATCCGCAGTCTTATTTTGTAGCATGGAAACCACCTGACGTATGGTGGATTGCACCGCGCTTGCATTAAGCGCCCCGGATCCGGCCAGAGTGGAAATGTCCTGGGATTTCAGCAATTTTCCGTTTTCTCCTTTGCTGCGCAGAAGCTTGAAGGCGGTATCCTTGACCACAAAAATATCCACCTCGGGACGCGCCTCATAGTAGCGGATAAAAAAATCCATCACCTTGTTGATTCCCTGTTTGGCGGTGTCCTCCCCAATGATTACCACCATATTCTGCGAATATAGGGGTTCCTTTCCGGTTTGCAGGGTAATATTAGTAAAGGCATCCAACACGGATTTTCCTTGGGCGCTTACCACCAAGGCCTCGTCCTCTTCCCCATTGCCGCTGTTTACGGCGTCGAATACCTGCATGGTGACCACGTATTGTCCCTCTACAAGATCAACGCCGATTCCCTGCACGATGAGACGTTCGTGCAGCTGGCTGGTTTTGGTGCAGCCAGTGAGCAGCGTCAGAGCGGCGCACAGCAGAATGGATATGATCTTACGCGTCATTTCCCGTGCCCTCCTTTCTCTTTTTGACGGAATCCACAACCAATAGCACGATGGGGAGTATTAGGGTCACCAGCAGAGAGCAGGGCAGCAGGAATCTCCAGTCATATACGACCCGAGAGAGATCCCTGGATTCCACCAGCAGCACGCTCGCCGCCACAGTGACCGCTCCTGCGGCTAAAATTGTCAGCCTGCCCGCCTTTTCCCCCCAGATTCGCGCGGCGCAGGCGGAGATCAAATAGAGGAACAGGGCTATTTTGACAAACAGCCCTGTGGTCCAAATCCCCAAAAACAGGGCGTCCAGCCGTTTGAACATGCCGATTTCCGCAATGCTGGTGGCGGCATAGATGGGAAAAACCTGGGTTTTGAGATAATCTCCCAAACATCCCACAATGGTGAAAATCATGGCTGCGATCACCAGATAGGCGGAGGTATTCCAAAAGAAGATTCCCTTTTTCACATTTCCTTTGACCAGCGGCAGCAGCATGGCCATCACCGGAATGCAGGAGGTGCGGGAGATCATCAAACACACCCCGGTTATCATGCTTTGCGGGCCGTCGTACAAAAAAGGAGGGATATTCTCCGGTTCGATTTCCGGCATCAACGCGCACAGCAGGAAAATCAGAGCAATGCACACGCCGATGAGAACGATTCCCGAGGAGCGAGCCAGCGCCTCAATGCCTTTGAAGGCCCCGTAGCAGGCGGTGATTACAATGGCAATGGAGAGCATCAAAATAGGAATCTTAGGGCTCATCACATTGGCGACAAAGGAATCAAACAACGAGAGGGTGTAGCAGGATACCAAAAGAAAATAGAGGGCGTACACCGCCACCACCGTGACGGCGACGGGTTTTTTCAGCAAGAAATAGGCGTTGTCCACCAGGTTCATCCCGGGCCGGCGGCGGTAGAGCAGGTAAACCGGAATTACCAACAAAAAGGTGAGCAAATAGGCGATGACCGCTGAAATCAGATGGTCGATCACGTCTCCTTTGGAGGCCATAAACGGGTTGTAGGTGATGTTGACGATCATGCGGCTGATAAACAGCATTCCAAACAGCTGTGGTACGGTGATCACAGAGTTCTTTTTCATTCATCGCGCCCCTTTTCTTGACGGATCTGGGATCCCGGCATATTCTGCACCATATTGAGCTTTTTCGAGAGCGTTTTCCAGCCCGCGCGTACCGCCACATCCCGCATTCCGAACATACTGAACGGGGAAATGGGGGCTGAGAACGGCACGCCGAAATTACTTTTTCCGCAAATGTTTACCAGCACGGCGGAGAACAGCAGCATGATGCCCCACACCCCCATGACACCGCCCACGACGATAAACAGCAGGCGCAAAATGGCGATGGGCTCGTACAGATTGGGAATGACATAGGAACAGATGGCGGTGAGCGCCACCACCATCAGAGTGGTGGCTCCGATCAGACCCGCGTTGATGGCGGTATCGCCAATGACCAAGGCTCCCACGATGCTCACCGCATGCCCTAGAGGTTTTGGAAGGCGCAGCCCCGCCTCCCGCATGATTTCATAAATAAAATGGATGACAAGCGCCTCCATCATCAGGGAAAAGGGGGTTGAGGCGATGGCAGTGGCGATTTTGTTGAGCAGTTCCCCGGGAAACAGTTCGGGATTGAAGGTGCCCACCGCCACATAAAGTCCAGGCAGAAGGGTAGCAAGAAAAAATGCAAAATATTTGAGCCAACGGGTAAAAGTGGCGTAATAAGGGCGCAGGGAATAGTCGTCCATGGTTTGGAAGTACTCCACAAACAGATACGGCACAATCAGGGCGTTGGGTGTGCCGTCCACCAGAATGGCGACGCGGCCTTCCGCGATCTTTCCACAGATTGTGTCGGGGCGTTCAGAGTTTCCAATACTGCTGAACAGGGAAAGATCCCCCTTCTCCTCCAGATAGGAGGTAAGGTATCCCGACGACATCACGGTTTCCAGATCCACCTTGCGGAGCCGTTCTTTGATCTCTTTGAGGATCTCTGAGGAAACCGCGTCCCGCAGATAGCAAAGGCAGATATCCGTTTTGCTCACTGAACCCACAGACATCATCTCAAATTTTAATTTGGGATTTTTCAGTCTTCTTCGTATCAGGGTCATATTGATGCGAAGAGGTTCCACCAATCCCTCCCGGGAACCCCGCTGCATCATTTCGTTGGTGGGTTCGGATACCCCGCGGAAGCTGAAGCCCTGCACGCCAATGGCCAGCATTACCTCCACCCCATCCAGAGCGATTACCGCAAATCCGGACATGGCTAGCTTAAACGCCTCCTCAAAGGTAGGTACCTGCACCTGCTCTGAGGTGGACAGTACGCTGTCTCTGAGATACTCATATTTTTCCTGTGGGTCGGTTTCCCAGAATTCCGCCTGAAGAATGGGATTGACCACGCTGGTGGCAAACACCTGCTTGTTAATCATGCCTTCAATGGTGATGATAGCCGCCTTGGTTCCCGCCACTTCGATTTCTCGAATGGTCAAATCCGCGCTGCCATCGAACTCCTGGCGAAAATAGACAAGGTTATCTAGTAACGACTTTGTAAGTAATTTGCTTTGTTCTCCCGCTTCGCCCGTGTGTTGGGACGGAACAAAGGCTTTCCAAAGCCGTTTGAAATAGTCGAACATTCCCGGCACCTCCTGATTGATTAGATAGTTACCAGTAATTTTCACTGATTGCCTCTAAAATATGCGCTTCGGGCCAAATTCCTCCAGATTTGGGTTCCGGATGGAACGCAGAATCATCCCGTTATCGTCTCAATCACTCGGCTGCGCTTAGGCGATTTGCAGCCTGGGCGCATTGATTCCACCGGTACGCGCTCGGATTGCGCTTGTTTTCTTTGATCCGCCTAGAATCCCGAAATCCATTTGAAAGGGCTCTTAGAAAGGGATTCCGAATGTCGGTTTAATTTTCCTGTTAATCATAGAAAAAACGCCGCTCCCAAAGGGACGGCGTTCCTCTTTTAATCGATCAAAATATATTGGAACTGAAGGAGATCCTCCTCCTGTTTTTGCAATACATAGAGTACATTCTCCTCTTTACCCAGTTTATGATGGAATTGATTCCTCCGGCTGTTGTCCTTTTCCAGAACTTCCACCTCAATTTCGCAGGCGTTTTGAGGTCTTTTGCCAAACACCACATAGGTATACAGATTTTTGTTTCTTGAGGAAAATTCAAACAGGGAGTTCTCTCCGTTTTCCCGTTCCTCCTTGGGTGGATAATACTGAAAGAACGGGGTTAGCCTTTGGGGGAACAGGGGATTTTTGGCAAAGCCGATGATAAACTGTACCTCTTTCGTCTGATAGAGACAAACCAGACTTTCGTTATACCAGCTCTTCTTTAATAGCTCACAGGTATTTATGGATTCTCCCTGTTGGATCAAATACTTTTCGCCAGCCAGCAGCAGCTGCTGCTCCGAATAGGTGGTTTGTAAAAAGACCGCCGAGGCGATCCCCAGCGAGATTAACAACAATCCACCCAGCACAATTGCCGCACGACGCCTTAGTTTCATAGCGATCCCCCCAATTATCTATAATTTATATTTTAAAACATTTATGGATTATTTTAATTCTTCTGTGTAAAACTTTCACTATTTTACAAATTCAGAGCAAAAATTTTTTCGTCGGGCCTTTTGAATCGCTTGAAATTCTCTTCTGCACGCATAATTGTCCGCCTCATGATCCAAAATACAGACATCCGTTATTGCAACACTCAAATTTCGGCCCGCTGACCGCGACGGCAGCAGGTTTTACTGGAACTTCGCGGAGAAAGGTGGATTTGTATGTCTGTATCTTTAATTCGTACCCTCCTGTTATACATAGTCATCATAGCGGCTGTGCGATTAATGGGAAAACGGCAAATCAGTGAACTGCAAACCTCTGAGCTGGTGGTCACCCTACTGATATCCGATATCGCGGCGATTCCCATGCAAAACACCGGACAGCCTTTGGTCAGCGGGTTTTTACCCATTGCCGTGCTGGTATCGTGTGAATTGATTGTGTCTACATTGATGATGAAAAGCGCAAAATTCCGGCGTTTTGTGTGTGGTAAGCCCATTATCGTCATTAATAACGGAAAGGTGGACCAAAGCCAGATGCGGCGGCTGCGCATGAGCACGGAGGACTTATCCGAACAGCTGCGGCAGATGGACGTTTTTAATCTGGAGGACGTGGCTTATGCCATTGTAGAGACAAACGGCAAGCTGAGCGTGCTGAAAAAGCCCGATAAGCTTCAGCCTGATAACTCCATGCTGGGCATTGTGATTCCCGACAACGGTATCGAAGCGGTAATCATCAGCGATGGGGAAATCTCGGAATTTTCGGTTTCTTTGTGCGGGTTGAGCCGGGAATGGATTGACGGCATCTTGCAGGGACAGAATATAGCGTTGGAGGACGTCTTTATTATGACGGCCGACAAACAGCGTAATTATAACATCATCAAAAAGGAGGCTGTCTCATGAAACGCGCTTGGGCGGCAGTAGCAATGATTGCAGCGGCCGTGATCCTTTGCATTCTCGGTCTGTTTACCACAAACCGCAATATCGCTTCCCTCACCGAGCTGATCGACAAGGCTGACTCAGCCATTTCTCAGGGGGACAGCCAGCAGGCTGCGCAGTACAGCGCTGAAATTGTGGAGCTGTGGAACAGTCACTACCGGGTATTGTGCACCTATATTTCCCACGAAAAGCTGGAGCTCATCGATCAATCCATTGCCACGCTGCAAACCAATCTAAGATTTAAGGAGTATAACCAATTTTGCACCGAGCTGGACCGGGCGTCGGCACAGCTTGCACATTTGCGTGACACTGAAATGCCAACACTGGAAAACATACTGTAGAACCAGGGAAACCGGCTTTTAACAGGATTATTTTATACTCTCTTTGCTCCGGCAACCAATGATTCGGGCGGCCAGCCTAGAAAAGCAGGCCGCCTGTTTTTCTGAGTTGTCTGCGAATAAGCGGTTGGCGTTTCATTGAGTTCTTTCGTTATTTGCAGGTTCTCCATTGACAGAGGACGTCTGCGGGGCTACACTAATGAAAAGCACCGTTATTTGCAAAATGGATTCGCTTTGTGAAAGGGATGTAGCCATGACGCAGTTTGTAGTAGCCCTGTTGCAATTGATCTCTGGACAAACCCAAGAGGATAATCTTAATAAGGGGATCTCCTTTTGTAAAAAGGCAAAGGAGATGGGCGCCGATCTCGCCTTGTTCCCTGAGATGTGGAACACTGGATATACCCTTTCTCAGGACCCCGAGTGGCTAAAACAGAACGCTATTGGTCTTCAGAGTCCTTTTTTATCCACATTTTGCCGTCTTTCCAGAGAACTGGACATGGCCATTGGGATCACCTATCTGGAAATGTACGATCCCTCTCCTCGGAATACAATGACCGTCTTTGACCGGTTTGGAAAGCCTGTGCTCAAATACGCCAAGGTTCACACCTGTGATTTTGATATGGAGAGAACGCTCACACCAGGCGACGATTTTTATACCGCCGTATTAGACACCAAGGGAGGACCGGTAAAAATCGGCGCTATGATTTGCTATGACCGGGAATTTCCCGAAAGCGCGAGGATTCTGATGCTCAAGGGAGCAGAGGTCCTGTTGGCGCCCAACGCCTGTCCGATGGAGCTCAATCGTTTGTCACAGCTTCGGGCAAGAGCCTTTGAAAATATGGTAGGCATTGCCACTGCGAACTACGCCTATGGTCAGCCCGACTGCAACGGGCACTCCTCGGCGTTTGACGGGATTGCTTATGGGGAAATTCGCCCCGGCGTAGTGGAGGCCAGGGACACCTTGATTGTGGAGGCGGGGGAATCGGAGGGCATCTACCTTGCCGCTTTTCCCATGGACAGCATCCGAGGTTACCGAAAAAGGGAAGTGCACGGAAACGCCTACCGACATCCCAACCGCTACCAACTGCTGGTATCGGAGGAGGTCGAGGAGCCCTTTTTGCGGGACGACTCCAGAAGATGACCGTTCTCATCCTGAAGGAGGAAAGCAATCCGGCGAATTGTCCTTTAAAAAAGTCAGTTTTAGGTCTGTGGGGAAACTGCTTGGGGGAACAATGAATTGCGGCCAATATTAAGAACGCCCGCGAAATCCGTTTCGATTGGATTTCGCGGGCGTTTTTATCCTATTTGGATTGTTTCCAATGTTCAATTTGCGTGCACCGCTAATTAACAAGGCTTGTTCCCGTTAAGCGCCGTGTGACTGATTTACAAGGAGCAGATGGGATCAGCGGCCTTCCAGCAGCTTATTGAGCTCCTCCATAAAGGTGTTGATATCCTTAAACTGGCGGTATACCGAAGCAAAACGCACATAGGCCACCTCATCCACACCCTTGAGCAAATCCATGGCGTATTCGCCAATTAAGTTGGAGGTAACCTCCCGATCCAGAGAATTCTGTAATTTTGTCTCAATATCATCTACAAGTTTCTCCAGTGTATCCACCGATACCGGACGGTTGGCGCAGGCCCGCAGCAAACCGTTTAACAGCTTATTCCGGTCAAAGGCTTCTCTGGATTTATCCTTTTTGATGACCACAATGGGAACTGTTTCGATGACCTCATATGTGGTAAACCTTTTGCCGCATCCCAAGCATTCCCTGCGCCTGCGGATGCGTTCTCCTTCGTCTGTAGGACGGGAATCGATCACCTTGCTCTCTTCAAAACTGCAATAGGGACATTTCACAACGGGCACCCCCCTTCCGTTTTTTTGATTATACCATAAAGCGATATTTTATTGCAAATACTTTTCCAGGTAAAGTGAGAAAAAATCATAGTTTTTCGCAAAGGAAACGGTACGCCTTGTTCAGTTCCTCCAATTCCTGGAAATTCTTCCGGTATACCTCAATCATAAAATCCCCTTGATAGCCAAAGCCGTTCAGCGTCGTTTGCAGCCGCGCAAAATCCATTTGCCCCACGCCCGGCAGCAAACAGTCCTGTTCTCTCGTGTGATCGTTGATGTGTACATGAATCAGCCGTTCTCCCATGGCTTCACACATGACAAAGGGATCAAATCCAGAGCGCACCGCCTGCTTGATGTCCAGCACAAAGCTGGCTTCCTCTCCCAGGTAGGCGCGCATCCTGCGCACAAAGCCCGGATCCGCGCTGCGAAACGCATTAACATTCTCCTGGGCCAAGGTTATTCCATATCTCTTTCCCCGTCTGGCTAGCTGCGCAAACCGCTCAAAATATTCCGGTTCCGTAAGACCGCTTTTTTCAGGATTGCGGTCCCCATGCAGCACAAGGATTTGGGCGCCTAGGCGGTGGGCCGCCTGGAAATACCGGTCGTAAAATTTGACGCCGTCCTCAAAACGGCGCTCATAATTGGAAAACAGCAGATAGGATTCAAACCCTGAAGTAAAAGGATGGATTGATTTTAACGTACCGCCATATTGGCTGAATTTGCGCTTTAACAGAGACAAAAAGTCCGGTTCCAGCTCCGACGGACTGTTAAAAAAAATTTCAAACAGGCGGAAGCCTTGCGCAAGCAGAAGGCTAAGCGCCTGTTCCGTATACATGGGATAAAGACACGCTGTGGAAATTCCAATGCTCATAGCCCCGCCATCCTTCTTCCTGAGTAGATGGTATTATCATACCATATTTTAACGAAGATCGCACTGCGTTTTTTGATAAAAGAAGCCGTCCGCGCTAAACGACGCGGACGGCTTGCTCTTAATTGTTTGAAAATTAAACGTTGGCCGGGGCCTCTTGGTTGTTTTTCTTCTTGTCGCTTTTGCCCTTGCTTCCGCGCTTCTTCCACAGTACCCAAAGAGGTCCTACGATGCAGTTTGTGGTATAGCAGCCGGAAATAATACCCACCATCATCGGAAGCGCAAATGAAGTAACCGACGGCAGGTTGAAGATCAGGGAAATCACAAACACCACCGTAATCGCGGAAAAGGTGGTAATCGAGGTGTTGATGGTACGGCTGAGGTTCTGGTTGATACTCTTGTTGACCAGATCGCCGATGTCTGTCTTGGGGCCGGCCATCCGGCGATTTTCGCGGATACGGTCGTAAATAACAATAGTATCGTTGAGGGAGTAGCCCAAAATCATCAGCGCTACCGCCATGAAGTTACTATCGATGGGAAGCCGGAAGACGATAAAGGTGAAATACACCATGGACACGTCGATAACCAATGCCACCAGAGCGAACACGCCGGCAGACCATCCGCCGATTTTGCGGAAACGCAGAGCCACGTAGATCACCATCAGAACTGCGGCGATAGCCACGGCCACCAAGCATTTCACCAGGAACTTTCCTCCCATGGTGGGATCCACTGAGTTGGATTCGCTTTGCTCAAAGTGATTGTCCGGATAGTTTTTCGCCAGCGCGGCGGTGATTTCCTTTTGCTTCTCCAGGGAAATGGATTGGTTGCCGGAGAAGGAGATGGAAATGGTGTTTTGCATCTCGTCAGAGCCCGCGATTTTCACGTTCTCATTGACTTGGACGCTGACCTCTTCTGCGGTCATATCGTTGACCAGCTTTTGCACGGCGTGCTGATCGACTTCCCCTGTATAGGAATAGCTGATGATGGCGCCGCCCCTGAACTGGATATCCAAGCGGGTGCCGTTAATCAGGTTAAAGATGATGCCGATAAGGATCAAAGCCAGGGAAATGGAAATTGTAATTTTTCTTTTACCTACGAAATCAAACGTGTGCTTCATTGTCCTTTCCCTCCATACATCCATTTCTTGCGGGCGAATTTAAGGCCGGAGAAGGACCTCAGCATGATTCTGGAGGCGCCCACGCCCATCACAAAGTTGGAAACCACGCCCACCAGCAAGGTGTAACCGAAGGAGTAAATGATACCGGTGGTGGAGGGGCCAAACCAGAAGGACAGAATATTTGAGGGGCCAAAGACACACATCAAAATCACGGCCACAATGATAACAGTGATATTACCGTCAAAGATGGCCCAGAAGCTGCTGCGGCAGCCCTTGTCGATGGCGCCATCCAGCGTTTTGCCGTTTCGGATCTCTTCCTTGATGCGCTCCGCCGTGATGATGTTGGCGTCCACGCCCATTCCGATGGATAGGATAATACCCGCGATACCCGGTAGGGTCATGGTAAAGCTGGATGCAAAGCTAAAGAAACCGGATACCGCCGCCAGGGAAAGCGCCATTTGGCCAATCAGCGCGATGCAGGCGATGAAGCCGGGCATACGATACATAAACAGCATAAACAGACAAATCAGAACCATAGCGATGCAGGCCGCAATCCCCATAGCGGTAAGCGCGGAATTGCCCAGTGTTGGGTTAATGGTGCCGAAATTGCTGGTTTCCAGCTTAAAGGGCAGGGCGCCTGCATTGATCTTCTGCGCCAGCTCGGAGGCTTCCTTGGCGGTAAAGCCGCCGGTGATGCTGGCTTCGCCGTTGGTAATTACCGCGTTGACCTGGGGAGCGGAAATCATCACATCATCCATCCAGATGGAGATATACTGTCCCTTAAGGCGCTCGGTGGCTTTGGCAAACTTCTCTTTGCCGCTCTCCTCCAGTTCCAGAGAGATCAGGTATTCCATCTCTGCCGAATTCTCTTCTTTTGGCACAGCGTGGGCTTCCGCCTTTTTTACGTCGCTGCCGCTGAGCACCACATTTTCCTTGGTGACGCCCTTGGGGGTTTTGGCGACGGTCTTGCCGTCGGATCCCACGTCGTTGCTTTCATATTCCCGTCCCTCGCGGAAGGTCAGCTCCGCCGTAGCGGAGATCTCTTCAATGGCGGTTTCGGGATCAAAATCCTTTTCGTCCACCTTCCAGGGGAACCGGACGATGATGCGGTCGTTGGTTTTGTCCGCGTATAGCTCATAATCCGTGATGTTGCTGGACACCAGACGGGTTTCAATAATTGCTTTCGCGGAACTAATTTGATCATCGGTAGCGTCCACCCCGTCGGCCGGACGGAAGGTGGCTTCCACGCCGCCCCTGATATCAATGCCCCATCGAATGTCGTTGATGCCCTTGACGTAGGTGATAGGAATATCACCGTTTTGACCATGTATGCCAAAGATCGAGGCGCATCCAAAACACAGGATGAGGAGGGCAACGATGAAAAAGACCGGTTTGCGTACTCGCTTCATGCGTAAATCCTCCAATGCTTTATGGTTGTCCGCAGCCTGGAACTCCTTGTCAGCCCGCCGAATCCGAAAGTCTTACCATCCGTTTGCTCTGTCGTTTATGAGCGAGGAGCCCGCTAAACGCAAAAAACAGCCGGACTTTTGGCATAGCGGCGCAAAAAAGGAGCGTCCGATGGAACCGGGCAAGCGTGCAAATGAATCCGAAAAAACGGAAATTTCCCCTGGTATTTCAGGGAGAAACCGTTGGTTTCCTGGAATTCACAAAAAAATTAACCTTGCACACTGCATAAAGGCCGCAGACGTAACAAGGTTAATTATATTGTTTTTGTTCACAAAAGTCAATGCAATATCAGAGGGAACGTCTAATTTTTTCACAAAGATCCGCTTTGTGTCGAAGATTGCTTTTGTCCAAGGCAAGACTTAGCCCAGCAGCTTCTCCACTGCTGCCAGCTCCACGCACAGGCAGAACAGCTGCATCGCAGTAATCAGTTCGTCCACCGGGGGATAGGTGGGCGCCAGACGGATGTTGCTGTCTTTGGGATCTCTGCCGTAGGGATAGGTGGCGCCCGCCGGGGTGAGGGCCACGCCGGCCTGCTTGCACAGCTCCACCACCCGCTTGGCGCAGCCTTCCATCACGTCCACACTGACGAAGTAGCCGCCGTTGGGCTTGGTCCAGCTGGCTACTCCCTTGCCGGACAACCGCTGCTCCAGCATCGAAAGAACCGCCTGGAATTTGGGCTCCAGAATAGCGCGATGACGCTGCATATGCTGGAGAAATCCTTGATAGTTTTCAAAATAACGGGCATGGCGCAGCTCGTTGAGCTTGTCAAAGCCGATGGTTTGCAGGGAAAAACGCTTTTTGAACACCGCCATGTTGGCGTCTGAAGCCGCCATGGCCGCCACGCCTGCTCCCGGGAAGGTGATCTTGGAGGTGGAGCAGAACAGGATGGGAAGATCCTCATTGCCGGTTTTCTGACATTCCTCCACGATATTAAGCAGGGAGTCCGGCTCATCGGTGAGATCGTGAACGCAGTATGCGTTATCCCACATTATCCGGAAATCCTTGGCCGCGGGCTTTAAAGCGGCGATGCGGCGCACCGTTTCATCGGAATAGGTGATGCCGGCAGGATTGGAGTACTTAGGCACGCACCACATACCTTTTACGCTTGCATCCGACTGAACCAAGCGTTCCACCTCGTCCATATCGGGGCCGTCCTTACTCATAGGGATGGGGATCATGGTAACGCCGAAATATTCGGTAACGGCAAAGTGGCGGTCATAGCCGGGCACCGGGCATAAAAATTTAATCTCGCCCTGTTCGCTCCAGGGCTCGCAGCCGCCCACACCGTGAGTCATCATACAGGAAATCGTATCGAACATCAGGTTTAAGCTGGAATTGCCGCCTACGAACACCTGAGAGGCGGGAACGCCCAGCATTTCGCCAAACAGCGCCTTCATCTCAGGAATTCCATCGAACAAACCGTAATTGCGGCAGTCAAAGCCGTTCTCGGTGTTAAAATCCGCCTTGCTGTTTACCACGTCCAGCATTTCCACCGACAGATCGGTCTGGTCTGCGCCGGGCTTGCCCCTGGACATATCCAGCTTCAGGTTCCGCGCCTGGAACGCGGCATATTGCTCCCGCAGCTGCGCAAGCGCTTGTTTTAACTCTCCCTGGTTCATCGATACATACTCTGACATGATTATCCCCCTCGTAATAATTGCAAATTTACGATAAAACTACAACTATTCTAATTGATCCAAACAGTAAATGCAAGCCATATTTTTAATTCTTGCAAAATCATGCTTTCCAGGTAAAAACCTTATCCTTTTCTGTATAACCTGTCAAGGGAAATCCCGCTTTGCTTCTTGTTCTTCCCTTACAGAGGTTTGCCGGAGAAAGAAAAGCAAATGAATCGAAAACAGGCAGTTCGCTCCCTCAAGGTTCTGTTTATTGCTTTTCTTTCGCCGGAACCCTGTCGAAAGTCCGCAGACATGAGATGGGCGCTTTCGCTGGAAATCGGCCGTTTGCACGATATGACCGCACCTAAAGACTGCGGGAAGTTTTTGCATGACCTGTCAACACATTATGCAATTTCTCTTTTCCTCGTTCATGAAAAGAGGGCACGGCGGATTATGGTAGCCCGCCGTGCCCTTACGCCTTCTTACGAAACGTTTTTCTTCATCTGTCTTTTCTCTTTGCGCACTGCCCAGACGCCGCCAACGCCGAAGGCCTTTTATGGACGGTTTCTTAGAACTCCGCCGTGCCGGTGGTTCGGGGGAAGGGGAGCACGTCGCGGATGTTGGCGATGCCGGTCAAGTACATAATGAGACGTTCAAAACCCAGGCCAAAGCCCGCGTGCTTGGCCCCGCCGTAGCGGCGCAGGTCCAGATACCACCAGTAATCCTCTTCCTTAAGACCCAGTTCCTCCATACGGGCGGTAAGCCGGTCGAGACGCTCCTCGCGCTGGCTGCCGCCGATGATCTCTCCAATGCCGGGCACCAGCATATCCATAGCCGCCACCGTTTTGCCGTCGTCGTTCTGCCGCATGTAAAAGGACTTGATCTCCTTGGGGTAATCGGTAACAAACACCGGCTTTTTAAACACCTGCTCGGTGAGGTATTTCTCGTGCTCGGTTTGTAGGTCCACACCCCACTCCACTTTGTATTCAAAGTTCTCGTTATTCTTCTTTAAAATGTCCACCGCCTCGGTATAGGTGACGTGGGCAAAGTCCGACTGCACCAGGTCCTTGAGGCGCTGGATCAGGCCCTTATCGTAGAAGTTGTTGAAAAACTCCATGTCCGCCGGGCAGGTGTCCAGCACATATTGGATGACCGACTTCATCATGTCCCTGGCCAGATCCATATCGTCCTGAAGGTCCGCGAAGGCGATCTCCGGTTCAATCATCCAGAATTCGGCCGCATGGCGCTGGGTGTATGACTTCTCCGCCCGGAAAGTGGGCCCGAAGGTGTACACCTTGCCAAATGCCATCGCCATACACTCGGCCTCCAGCTGCCCGGAAACCGTGAGGGAAGTGTGCTTTTCAAAAAAGTCCTGGCTGAAATCCACCTTGCCCTCTTGTGTTTTGGGCAGATCGTCCAAATCCATGGAGGTAACGGTGAACATCTCCCCCGCTCCCTCGCAGTCGCTGCCGGTGAGCACAGGAGTATGAGCGTAGACGAAGCCCCTCTCCTGGAAAAACTTGTGGATGCCGTAGGCCGCTGCGGAGCGCACCCGGAAAGCGGCGCTGAAGGTGTTGGTGCGGGGACGCAGGTGAGCGATGGTCCGTAGATATTCCAGGGTATGGCGCTTCTTTTGCAGGGGATATTCCGGGGAGGAGACCCCGTCGATCTCCACCTGCGCGGCGTGAATCTCAAAGGGCTGCTTAGCCTGGGGAGTCTCCAGAAGCTCCCCGGTGACAGTAACCGCCGCACCCACGTTGAGCTTGGCAATCTCTTTGAAATTATTCAGTTTATCCGCTTCAAACACCACCTGGATGCCTTTGAAGCAGCTGCCGTCGTTGCATTCCATAAAGCCCAGGGCTTTGGAATCCCGTATCGTGCGCACCCATCCGCAGATGGTGATGGTCTTTCCGCTATAGGCGGACACATCCCCATAGATCTGGGCGATCTCTGTCCTCTTCATAGTAAAACTCTCCCTTACTGTGACGATCCTAAGGCAATATCCGCGCAAGTCTTTGTCTGCCTTGGCCGTTCTCTACTTTTGTCTATTCTATAACATTAAGATACGCCACGCAAGCCCCGCTATCCGAAATCTGCCTGAGAAATTCCTATTTTTTTAATTATTTTCATTTTTTTTGGATTTTCTCTTGATTTTTTCCATGACATTGGATATAATAGTCAAGCGTCAGGGAAAAACCCACGCTACAATCAAATAGTTGGAGAGATGGCTGAGCTGGTCTAAGGCGCACGACTGGAAATCGTGTATGGGCTTAAACCCCATCAAGGGTTCGAATCCCTTTCTCTCCGCCAGAATGAAAAAGTGGGACAAACTCGAGTAATATCAAGAGTTTGTCCCACTTTTTGTTTTTGCAGCATCGGACAACCGTTTGAAAAGAAAGGACAAAAGACCGCGTGAGATTTTTCAACGTTTGTGTCCAGTTTTTATGAGATACTATAAGTGCAACAATGACAGCGACAAGGAGGAACCTAATATGAATGACGAAATAAAAGGCTTAATAGCAGCGGCAGATAAGGCTATAAAAGAAGAAAGATTTGATGATTTAAAAGAATTTTATACAGATGATGCAGTATTGATTGTAAAACCAGGATTAGAGGTTCATGGAAAAGAAGCGATTAAAGACGCATTTATAAAAATTGCTGCTTATTTTAATAATAGCGTCGTTCCGACGCAAGGAAAAATGTTAATGATTGAGGCCGGCGATACTGTATTGGTTTTGTCGCAAACAATATTAGACGCTGATAACAAAGAAAATTCTGAATATAGCATGGATCGTAGAGCAACGTATGTATATAGAAAAATGAATGGAAAATGGTTATGCGCTATCGATAATTCTTATGGAACCGCTCTGCTTGATTAATCATATCTCCCCCATCCTTCCAACCGTTTTTATTAAAACCATGCTAAGTTGCGGCACGATCAGGAAAGAGGAATTATTATGAAACCGTTTCAACTTGCAAAAGGAAATACCGTTCCAAATCTCGAGGGAATCCATGCGTGTTATGAAGTGGTGGAACGGACGCGTCAAAACGGAGAGCCTTATTATTCGTTTGCCGCCAATGTAGGCATGGAAACACTTCCGCTGCTTTTGGAGGATTTTTGCAGGCAGCTGGACGAGCCGTGCTTTTTCCTCTGTGAATTGGGGGCCACAAAGGACCAGGAAGAGAAGCTCCGTCAGTCGGAGGACTCCCCGTATCATCGCTGCGTCTACTATAAGGACGGCTGTTCCAGGGAGGAGCTGCTTTCCATTTGGCGCAAATATGGGGAATGGTTTGTGGAGGATGGCATGAGCTGCTTTGGGTTTGCCTCCCATCGGACAGCGGATGAAATTTATGTGGGGAAATATAAAATCGTAAATCTGTTTACCAAGGATTTGGAGCGGTATGAAGCCTTGTTGAAGCGCTATCAAATCCCCCGTGAGGAATCCATTAAGACCGTTTGGAACAACTTTACCAGAGAACAGCCCGGCGAGTGCCGTCTGGTCACCATCAATGGGAAAACCGTTTACGATATTGTGGACGAGCTTTTGGAGGACGGGCTCTATTTCGCGGAGTTTCGGGAGGAAGCGTAGCGCTGCTAAGAAAGCAAACATTTTTTAAGAAACACAAAGCAAAAGCAGGCTTATTAATGTAAGCCTGCTTTTGCTTTGTGTTGAGCCATAAGGTTGCCTTAGCAAATCCTTTTCGCGATTGATTGCTATCCTGTTCATTGAGGATCGGTCTATGCTGTTTCTCAAACTCCGTGATGCACTTTCGGATCAGACCTAACAGCATTCCATTGAGCGATCGGTCATCGTATTTACATAGGTAAATCTTCACAAAAGTGCAGGCTCAATGCTTAATGGAACACGTTTTTCATAGTTACCTTCTCTTCAATCCCAAACTACGATTTACGGGGAGGTTTTACATTGCTGTCTGGCTTGACTTTTCCTTGGATTTCTCCATATTTTTCCTCGTGCTGACGGATGCTGTCTCGGATGAGCACCAAAATATGACTATTAATTGATCTGCCCTCATAATCTGCCACATAATTTAATTTGTGAAGCATCTCTTCTTCGATACGAATCGACACACTTTTTACAGCCACAAAGCCACCTCATTTTTAGATATTATATGACTTTATTTTATGTAAAATTTGTGATAATATGTCTTATATAGATATGCCGTATATCTATATAAGACATCAGGAGGATGATTTCTTGAAAATTGCAGTTATTGGTTCTCGAAACCTGGTGGTAAACATTGAAAGGTATATCCCCTCCGAAATCACCGAGCTGATTTCAGGCGGGGGCAAAGGGATTGATTCCTTAGCAGAGCAGTTTGCGGATCAAAATTGTATTCCTAAACGAATATTAAAACCAGAATATGATAAGTACGGAAGGAAGGCTCCCTTGATCCGGGACAGACAGATTGTAGATTGCGCCGATCTGGTGGTTGCCGTATGGGACGGCTTCTCCAGTGGGACTTGGTATACCATTAACTATGCGAGGCGTATCGGCAAGCCGGTAAAGGTTTATCAAATCCCTTCTTTTGAGAGAACATAAATACCGCCCTGCTTTTCCCTAAAGAAAGCAGGGCGGTTATGCTATTGATTGTATTCTTTTTGTAATATTCCGTTTATGTGATATAGTCTGGCCTCAGTCATATTCAGCTATTCTTGTATTTTTCTATCTCTGTCAGGATTTTATATAGGTACTTCTGTTCAACCTGATCTTTCGACGCGTTCAAGCTGATTGATATATGTTGGATGGCTTTAACAATTTTGCTAACTTTTCTTGACTATAAGTACTAAAATATCAATATTAAATATTTATAGTATATCATAGGTTTTAAATAATAATCTTAGTCTGTAGAATAAAAGTGATTATATTTATAGACTATCTAACAAGGGAACATCATGCGATGAGCAAGTCTGAAATTATAGCAACCAACTTAACTTTAGTATCATAGCATTATTCCTAAAATAATATAAAAATAATGAAAGGAAGCGGCGCACACTCGCTAAAGTAACCGCCGCTTCCCCTGCCAACTATGCCCGAAAGCATGCGGCGTAACTATTATATCATGCGCTGAATTTCCTTTCAAGCATTGTTGGAGTAACGATGAAAGGATGATTTGATGCAGACAATCTTAGAAGAACTTTACAGAGGGAACATACAGCCCGACTCCAGGCGTTATGCGCCAAATTCCCCCTTTGTGCAAGCGGCCCGCCTGAAAAATAGCAATCTGGAAAAGCTGATGGCAACGCTTGATGACCGTGAAAAAGAATGGTTTGAAAAATATTGCGATGCGCAAGCGGACATCGAAAGCATTGCCAGATATGACACATTTACCTATGCTCTAAAGTTCGGTATCTTACTAATGGCCGAGGTGTTCCTTGGAAAATGAGAGATCACCGGAAAAGACACCGATTTATTTTAATCCGCCGCCGCACAGAAAAAGGGATTGCCATCTTAGGCAATCCCTTTGTTACGCAAGGAACCAGTTATTCCTCCTCGGTCGTCTCCCCCACGCATACCGCTTCCCGCTCTTTGTTACATTCCCTTTGGGCGACGCCGGAGAGGGATTCCCGGGTTTGCACCCCGCCCTCGTAGGATTTGAGCGCCTTAGCGATCACGCCGCTGAGCACCAAGAGGGCCAGCAGGTTGGGCAGAACCATCAATCCGTTGAACAGATCCGCCAGCGACCAGACCAAATCGACCTTCAGCGCGGAACCCAGGATGATGAAGCCCACCACCAGCAGGGCGTAAATCTTGACCGCTTTTTTGCCGAATAGGAATTTAATATTGGTTTCGCCGAAGAAATACCAGCCCACAATGGTGGAAAACGCAAAAAACAACATACACACCGCGATAAAGATCACCCCGAACTGACCAAACACGGTTTCAAAGCCCGCCTGAGGGAGGGAAACCCCCTCCTTTCCGGAACCCATGACTCCGGTGGTAAGCACCACCAGAGCGGTGAGGGTAAGAATGATAAAGGTGTCGATGAACACGCCCATCATGGCCACCACACCCTGCTCGCAGGGATGCTTTACTTTAGCCAAGGCGTGAGCGTGGGGCGTAGAGCCCATGCCCGCCTCGTTGGAAAAGAGGCCTCTGGCCACGCCGAAGCGCATGGCCTTTTGCACAGTAATTCCCAGCACCCCGCCGCCGATGGCCTGGGGCGCAAAGGCCCCAACAAAAATCTGGCGGAAAGCATCCGGGATATTCTTATAATTAACCGCAACAATGACCAGTGAACCGAGAATATAGATAAGGGCCATGATGGGGACGATTTTTTCCGTCACCGAGGCGATTCGTTTGACGCCGCCCACAAAAACAAAGCCTGCGGCCACCGCCACAACAACGCCCACAATCAGAGGATTGATCCCGAAGGCGGTATGAAACGCGTCTCCAATGGAGTTGGACTGCACCATATTGCCGGTAAAGCCCAAAGCCACGATGGTGAACACCGAAAACAGCGCAGCAAGCGCTTTACCAGCGTTTCCACGAAAGGCTTTTTTGATGTAAAAGGACGGGCCGCCCAAAATTTCCCCGTTGGACTGGGTGCGGTACTTCTGCGCCAGGGTGGCCTCACCAAAGATGGTGGCCATGCCGAAGAACGCCGATACCCACATCCAGAAAATGGCCCCCGGTCCCCCCGCGATCAGGGCTGTGGCGGCCCCCGCCAGATTGCCGGTGCCCACCTGAGCGGCCACGGCGGTGGCCAGGGACTGGAAGGAGCTCATGCCCGAGCCGTCCGCCTTCTCCCCTTTGAGCCGGATTCCGCCAAAGGTGCGGCGAAAGCCCTCTTTAAACTTGCGCACCTGGACAAATTTGAGCCGGATAGTAAAATAAATTCCCGTGCCGCACAGCAGGAATAACAGCGCATAATCCCAAAGAAATCCGTTGATCCAACCGACCACCTGCGAAACAATCTCCATAAAAAGTCTCCTTATCCCCCATTTTTCGCGCTTTTTGCGCGTTTCCCCCGTAGCTTCGCCCGTTTTCCTCTATGGATACGTTGGCTTTCATACCGGAAGGAATACATAGCCTGCTTATTATTACAAGGATTTCACTGATTGTCAAGAATAAAACAATCGTTTGCAAATTCCTGCGCGGCGGCCTGACTTTAAAAACAAAAAAAGCGCCCCTTATCGGGGCGCGGACGCATATTCTAATCCATTGGGTTTACAAGGGCGAGCAGGTCATGCGCCCGTTCCCTTCCACAGCATACGCTTGCAACGCAAAGGAAGAACCGGCTCCAAAAGAGAACCGCTGGGAAAGACAGCTATTGGACAATCCATCAAGATATGGTTTTCAAAGATGGAAATTCACCCCTCAAAGGGATCCTCTTTTGCTTTAAATCCCATAGGCTTTCAAAAACCGGCGGCGCTGTGCGTTGCCAAATAGAGAAACTCTGCCATTGACTCTATTTCAAACCTGCCGGACGGAGCGTTTCGATGATTCCCATGGAATCAGGAGCTTTGATGAGGCTGTTGCTTCTCGCCCAGCTGAACCTGCATTTTGTCGGCCTTTTTCTCCAGTCCCGCAAAGGCGGATCCCACAATGATGGAGGAGTAATAGGTGATAAAACGCCACAACAGCATGGCCTGTTTAATGGCGGCGTCGTCAAAGAACAGCTTAAACAGCACTAGGAAGCTCCCCTCCGAGGTTCCCGACGCGCCGGGCAGGGGAGTATAGGAGGAGATCATGGTGACAAAAGCCTGGGCCGAGATCATGTCGATAACCGGCAGCCCGGGGTTGTGAAACGCCTTGTAGATGAAAAAGGGAACCGCAAACAGAGAGGTAAGCTGCAATACCGTTAGGCCGTACAGCTTGGAGGTCATCCGGGCGTTGTGGTTCATGGATTTGTTGTTGTCCAGGTAAAACTGCATCTGCTTCTCTACTTTTTGGCTGGTAGCCTCGGGATTCTTGACAATGTGCAGCTTGGACAGCAGCCAAAACACCCCATGGATGATCTTGGTGGTGAGCACCCGATTGGTGGAGAACAAAAACAGCAGCACCACCACCGCGGCCTGAGAGACAAAACCAACCAGAGCCAACGGCATAAAGCCGGGAATGCGGCTGTCAAAAAATCCAAATTTAAATAGAATTACGGTGAGGGAATACAGGGTGAGGGTGGTTTGATAAATCAAAAACTTCCGCACGAGCACCGAAAGCGCGATGCCTGTGCTGATGCCCTGGCGGGACATGGTGACCAGCTGCATAGGCTGGCCCGCCACGGCAAACGGAGTGATGGCGTTAAAATATTGCCCCACCATGGTAACTTTAAAGGCATTTTTGCGATTATAAGCCCCTGGATATACCTCTTTGGTGATGGTGTAGATGAGAGTGCTGTCAAAAAACCAACAAATTACAATGGATAACACCGCTGCGGCGAGCCACACCGGGTGCAGGCTGGGAATACTGTTAAGCAGGGTGAGCAGGTTGTTGTCCGCCACACAAAAATACACCAGCATTCCCACAGAGAGCAACAAAAGCCCAATATTAAAGAATTTTTTAAAATCAAACTTTTTCTTCATGCAGCTCCCTTTCTCAGGCGGCTGGTATCCGGCGGTGAAACGCACGAAAATAAAATCAAACAGTTTGTCCGCAAAAAAAGCGGGCAAAAGACGCTTGTTTTATCTATGGCTTTCATGAACGCTGGATATCCGGCTACATCGCCTGTTTATCCTATGAATTTTCCTTTTTGGCTTTCTTGGTCTTGTTTTTCGGGGGAGGCAGGGTTACTACATTCGGGAATTCTCCTACCCCGGGCACCGGCTTGTATCGCTTGCCGATATAATATTGCACCTCTTTGGTGGACGCTTTTAAATTGCGCCAAAGGCCTGCCAGCCGACGATGCTTGAGATGAGCCACCACAATGGAATAATAATTCGTTAAAATTACCTTGTATCCATAAAAGATAAAGGTCAAACGGTAGCGCTGGTAGTCATTCTGCTGCTCTAGAAAGTTACGGATAACCGCCAGGGACCGTATGTAATCGTTGATCTTACGAATGTCCATCGATCCCAGAATACTGCCCTTGCGCTGCATGTAATAATAGTAGGAACCCTTGAGCACCGCCACTTTGTTGGCAAAATACATCAGCCGCGGGGTGGTGGCGATATCCTCAAAGAACATGTCGGGAAATTCAATGCCGTGTTCGGTGAACAGGGTGCGTTTCCAAAGCTTGTTCCACAGGAAATAATGCATCCGCACATCTTTCAGAAGGCTGCGCATCAGCCGCTCTGTGCTGTAAAGGCCCGCCGGAAGCTGGATCGGCAGTGTGATAAGCCGCTTGGATTCCGACATGTCCAAGGTATAGTTACAGCAGATAACATCGGCCCCAGTTTCCTGGGCCCTCTGATATAGTCTCTCCAAATAATCGGGTTTTAAGTAGTCGTCGCTGTCCAAAAATGCAATATATTCTCCGGCGGCTTCCTTCACCCCCGCGTTACGCGCTGAGGAGACCCCGCCGTTTTGTTTATCTACAATATGAAAATTGGGATATTTTTCGGAAAACTCCTGCATAATTCCCCGTGAGCCGTCGGTGCATCCATCGTTGACCATGATGACTTCAAAGTCCTGCATGGTTTGCTGAGTCAGGGACTCCAGTCCCTTTCGCAAAAATTCCTCTACATTATAAATAGGGATAATCACACTGATGGCTGGGGTGTTTGAGTTATTCAATAGAGACCCTTCCTTACCTTATCTCATCAACCTCATTGGTTGTTCTGTACTGTTTGTTCCGTTATATTTTTCTCTTTTTCTTTTTTCGCCAGATGGGAAAACGGGGCGGAAATGGCGATGGTGCCGTAATAGGTAATCAGCCGCCATACCAGCACCGCGGGCTGCAGCGTCTCCTGCGTAAAGAACATGCCGAAAAATCCCAGGAAGCTCAGTTCCGAACCGCCGGCGGCTCCAGGCAATGGAATAAAGCTGGACACCATGGTGACAAACGCCTGGGAAGCCACCATATCCACCACCCGCGCCCCGTGAAAGGAGAAGGATCGATAGATGCAATAGGGAATGATAAAGGTGGCGGTGAGCTGAACCGCAGTGCACACATAGGTTTCCAACAGCAACCGCCGGTTCTTGAACAGGTCGCGGTTGCAATCGTGAAAGCTGGAAAGCTGATTTTCCAGATTTTCAATTTTAGAAGACGCGTCCTTAATAATACGCAGTTTTGAGAAAAGCCGAAAGGCTAAGGTAATCAGCTTGTGCGTAATTTTGCGATTAAAAGAAAAAAGCAGGATTCCCACAATCACCAGAGCTTGGGAGGCAAAGCCAATCAGGGCCGCGCCCCACATGACCTTCATCGCCCCGTCAAAAAATTTCCAGCGCAGCAGGATTGACAGCAGGCTATAGATGGTCAACGTGCTTTGATAAACCAAAAACTTCTGCATCAGCCCTGCTGTGGATATGCCGGGATCCACCCCTTGCTTGGACATCAGATAAATCTGCATCGGCTGCCCGCCCGAGGCAAAAGGAGTAATGCAACTGAAAAACTGGCCCACCATGGAGGATTTCAGCGCTCCCCGAAAGCGATATCCCGGAGAGTTGTTGGCGGTAAACCGATAGATCAAATAAGCGTCAATGGCAATATTGAGCAAATGGCAAAGAACGCCCATCACCAGCCAGCCCGCATCAATTTTAGGGGCGCTCTTTAAAAAAGCCAATAACCCATTGCCGGAAAAACAAAAGTACCCCAACATTCCCACGCAGAGCACCACAACAGACAAATTGAAAATGGTCTTCCCGCTTATCTTTTTTTTCATTTAAGTCCTCCGAGACAAACTATTTGTGCCTGCCTGCACCAGAGTCCGGGCGTCAAAGCCGCTTCCCCTGTTTCTGTTTCCGGGGAACATACTGCGACATAACCCTTAAGACCCCATGAAAAACGATCCGGATCAAATCCAGCGAACGGCATCCGGCCGCCCGCCGCTTGGGCTGAACCGGCATGCTGGGAAGCGCTGCCGCTTGGCCGGGAACGAAATCCGAATCCGCTTTTCCTATCATCCATCGCATCCGAGCCCCGTTCTGAATGGATGACAGAATTCCGTTCTTATCATGATACTGCATAGAAATTATAAAATCAAGGGATGCGCCGCAATATTGTTGACTCCTCCGAATTTGCAACGAAGCGAAGCAAAGAAACGGGCACTATCTACCTCCCCTATCCATACTTTCCAACCCTATTGCAAATATGCGCATTCTCCAAGCAATTGTATCATCTTCATTTTCTTTTCATAAAAAACAGGCGATTCCCTCTTCGGTAAATCCCGAACGGCATCGCCTGCTGTATATTTGTATTGTGATTACCCCTGCGGACCAACCAGATATTCGGTGGCGATCGCCCGGTAAGTGGATTTATGAATCGGATCCACTTTCACTTTTACCCCATTTTTATAATAGATACGCTCCCCTGCGGCCTTGATGCCGGAATTGCCGGAGCGCTTCTTTTTCTTTTCGCCTGGGGCCAGCGAGGAATCTACGGTATACACATCTTCCGGCTGCGGGATGGTGCCGGTTGAGCGGCTGGTTACCTCAATGGTGTCCCACTCCTCCGGCTGGTAGCCGTAAAACTCCACGTGCAGCACCACGCCGTCCATCCAAGCGGCGATATATATCGGATAGCTGGAGCTGTTTCGGAATTTGAAATCCAGGTTGGGATAATCCACCGTGGCGTCCTGGCCGATGGGCACATAGGAAGACGGCTTGGCATGGTTGTAGCGCTCGGTGATATCCATATCCGCCCGCATCGCCGCTCCATAAATGGTGGTGGATACCTGACAGATGCCGCCGCCGTATTGCAGTTCCGAGGAACCATTGACCAGCGCGCCGGCCTTTTTGTATCCGTTGACCGGGGTGGTGGTATCTCCAGTTGTGCGATTAAAGGAAAACACATCGTTGGGTTGGAGCACCGTACCATTGGCTGCGGCCAGGGCCAACCGCATATTGCTGTTGCCGTCTGCGGTATTGGTGGAAGTGGTCGTATAGGATGAGAGCTTTACTGTACGCCGCTTTAATTGCTCTACTGTTACCTGCGGCTCCACTTCCTGCACCGGAACTTCAAAGCTTCCCACCTTTTTGTCGGAGGAAAGCAGCTCCTTCAATTTTGACATCAGCGCATCGGTATCAACTACAGTTCCCTTGTTTCCCTCTGCGTAAGTAAACTTTTCAGCGGAAAGAGGATTGAAGGAAACCACCTTGGCATCCTGAGCCGGAGTGGAGGATTTTTCGTCAATTTTCTCAATAAAGGCGGTAAGCGTTTCGTCCTTAATCACCGCCTGCGACTTCAGGGAAAATTCTTTCGGATTCTCCTTCAGCTGCTGTATCTGCGCATAGCGCTCCTCCCGCTCTCCGGTCCGGCATAGCTGATAGGCCTGCTCCAGAATCTCGTCGGTATTATACGAATAAGTAAAGTCGTCCTGCGTCAGTACAAACTGCTGGCCCTGCGCGGTGACCTTAATATCAATTTCCTCTCGCAGCTCCCGCTCCTTATCCTGAAGCAGCCGCTTGGCCTCTTCCTTGGTTTTACCGCCCAGATCCACCCCTTCCACAAATATTCCATCATAGAAGGTGGTGTTGGCCAACGCCTGGTCCACTTCCTGGTTATAAATCTTTTCCTGCTCTTTGGCCTGATA
The DNA here is from genome assembly GCA_022799115.1 of Clostridiales bacterium. Classification (GTDB taxonomy): domain Bacteria; phylum Bacillota; class Clostridia; order Oscillospirales; family Acutalibacteraceae; genus CAJFUH01. Next base: position 99,262 of record JAAWNT010000001.1, read on the forward strand.
AATCAGAAAACCTGCAATACATCCTCCGCCAATCAGCAAAACGGAAAAGAACACCGAAATCATGATAATCCATTTCTTTTTCTTATTGGTCTGACCGGAAACCGGAGATTTTTGGGTGTCATATTGGTTCAATTTCATAACTCCTTTCTGGCTGTTTTGTATCCAAACTGTGAAAAGCAATCCACTTATCTACCTTCCCATTCTACCCCACAGAATGTCTTCTGTAAAGTTACATCTTGTTTACGAAATACTGACAAAATTGTTTACAGATATTTTTAAAAAGGAATCAAACCCGTCATCTGCCGGGTTGTATGCGGAATCGTTGATTGGAATTTTCGCGTATTTTGTCCAATTCTGTCTATAGGATATTGATCCAAAATGGAATGGATGGTATAATTCAATAATAATATAGATGAAATTTAACCCGAATCCACACAAAGGAGGACGCGGCGTGCCTGTTATTGAGATCACCAACCTTACCAAGTTTTTTGGCAAACGGCCAGCGTTGATGGAAGCCAGTCTGAGCGTTGAGGAAGGGGAATTTTTTGGATTCGTCGGTCCCAACGGTTCCGGCAAGTCCACCACCATCCGTATCTTGATGAACTATCTCAAACCCAGCAGCGGCAGCGCCAAGATCTTTGGAATGGACGTGGTGCGGGACAGCGCCAAAATCCGGCAGCACGTGGGGTATGTCCCCAGCGAGCTGGATTACTGCGAGGATATGACGGCGGGCGCCCTGATCCGGTATGCGGCCGATCTTCGCCACTGCAAAGATCGGGAAAAAATCGGAAAATTGTGCGATCTGTTCGAACTGGACACCTCCCGGCTGATTTCCAAGATGTCTTTGGGAAACCGCAAAAAAATCGCGCTGGTGAACGCTTTGTTCCATTCCCCCCGGATGCTGTTGCTGGATGAAGCCAGCACCGGATTGGACTCCCTGGTGAAAAAGCGGTTTAAAGACTATTTGCTCGATTTAAATCAAAACGGCGTAACAATCTTTTACAGCAGCCACGACATGGCTGAAATCCAGGAGCTGTGCGACCGCACCGCCATTATTCGGGGCGGCTCCATTCTGGAAGTCTCAGAAATCAGCGCACTGGCCTCCTCGGATTCCCGCAGGATCAGCGTAAAAACCAACGACGATCTGACCGCTTTGTTTGCGCTGCTGCGCATCCGGGAAAGCATCAATATCGGCGGCTATGTCTGTTTTGCCTATCATGGCAACATGGACGACCTTATCAAAGGACTGGCCTATTTCCGGGTGGAGGACATTCAGATTGGTCTGCCGTCTTTAGAGGATACCATTATCCGGTTCTACGAAAAAAAATTGGAGGGGGAGGAGGAATTCTATTGACAAGATTGTGGGAAGGGGCCTTTACCCGCCATTGCCTAAAAAAAGGGATTGCCGGCATGATGATCTGTTTTATTCTGTCCGGCGGGTTGTTGCTGCTGACGTTATTTTTCTATCCCAATGTGGCCCAAAGCGGCCTGAAGGAAGCCATGCAGGAAATGATGCAGGCGTTTCCCGCTGAAATGCTCCAGCGGTTTGGGCTGAATAACATTCCGGATTTTTCCGATTACCACCATTATTTGGCCGCCGCCATGCAGATACAACTGTTGATCGGCTGCATGTTCGCCTCCTATCTGGGAGCCAGTTCTCTGATCCGCTTTGAGAGCGATCACTCTATGATTTTTTTGTATTCCCATCCCATCAGCCGGTTCTCCATCGTATACAATAAGCTGATTTGTCAGCTTTGTCTGATGACACTGTATAATATCGGTATTTTTCTCATAGTCTATCTGATGAGCGCCGCCTTTGTCGCGGAAACCGGCCTGTTTCTGCTGTTGGTTCTCCGGGTGTTCTTTGCCTTTTGGCTAGTTCATCTGCTGTATCTCTGCGCGGGCTTTTTCTTCTCCAGCTGTCTGAGTCATTCCTCCCAATGTTCTTCCATCGCTTTCCTATTATTTCTTTTCAGCCTGCTCTTCGGCTTATTAAGCGGATTGGTTCCTGGATTCGGATTTCTCCGCTTTTTATCCCCGTACTTCTATTTCCAGGTATATCCGCTGCTAATGGGAGATCCTATGGCTCTTTCTTATATTCTCGTTTGCCTGCTTGTCTCTCTGGGAAGCGTGGCCGCCTGCGCCTTCCGCTATCAGCGAAAGGATTTCTACCTTTGATCTCATTCATGTATCATGGGGGGTTTTTATGAAGATTCTCATATTATCCGCATCCACCGGCGGTGGACATATGCGCGCCTCATCCGCTTTAAAAGCTTACATCCAGGAGCAGTCGCCCGACGCTCAGGTAGATATTGTGGATACCTTTGAATTTATCAGCCCGCTGCTAAACAAAACGGTGTCCGACGGGTATTTATATCTGGCCACCAAAACGCCCAAAATGTACGGCAGCCTGTATAAATCCACCAACAAGGACCGGGGGCTTGGTTCCCTTCTGGTGGGCTTTAATCATTTGTTCAGTAAAATGCTGTTGCCTCTTTTGGAGGAATTTTCCCCGGATATCATCATCTGCACTCACGCTTTTCCCACCGAGATGGTATCCAATTTGAAAGAGCTGAACATGGTAAACATCCCGTTGATGTGTATCATGACCGATTATGCGCCTCATAAGACCTGGATTAACAGCCGGGTGGACAGCTATATTGTGGCTAACGAGGGCATGATTGAACCCATGGTGGAAATGGGCGCGCACAGAGAATTGATTCATCCTTTTGGCATCCCCATCCACAACGCCTTTTTTACGCAAAAAGACCGGTTGGCAATTCTCAAGGAGATGAACCTCAATCCGGATATTCCCACCATATTAATCATGGCGGGCAGTTTTGGCGTTACCAACATCCTGAAAATCTACAACAGCATTGTAACGATTGAGGAGGATTTTCAGGTGGTTGTGATTACCGGCCGCAATCAAAAGCTTTACGAGGCGTTTAACCGCGTTCTGGTCAAGAGCCGCCGCACCAAACCGGAGCACAGGCTTCGTCTGAAAAGAGCCCGGCTTCATTCCAAGGACTCCTCCCACAGAAAGCAGATCAAAGTAAAAGTAAAGCCTCACAAACCTACCCGACTGATCTACTTTACCAACGAGGTGGACAAGTATATGCAGATCTCCGATCTGATAATCACAAAACCGGGCGGGTTGACCGTTTCCGAGGCGTTGGCCTGTAATTTGCCCATGGCAATTTTCGACGCTATTCCCGGTCAGGAGGAGGAAAACGCCGATTTCCTGATCGACAACAACATGGCAGTCAAAATTGAAAAGGGTTCCACCTGCGCCCGGACAATCCGCAGTCTGCTTTCCGACCGGGAACGCCTGGAACGCATGAAGCAAAGCTGCCAGACCTTTGACAAATCCAATTCCAGCAAAAACATCTATGAACAAATTCTCACATTAACCGGCAGACAGGGGACGTAAACGGCGCCCACCGGCAAGCTTTGGGAATTCAAGCAAACAAAATGCGTGCGCAGCTGTGACAGGTTGCGCACGTTTTGGTTTTTAGACATTCCAAAGGCTTTTCAAACCGTGTGTGATATGATACAATACATACAATTTTCAGGGAGAAAAAGGAGTGTCTCTCACTTCATAGAATCGCCTGATTTTGGTTTTGGACCTCAGTTCCAGCAAACAACATTCCAAACGAAAAGGGGAATCGCTTTGAAACCTTGGTCCCACTGGGCGCGGGTTCTGCTCACCGCAGGCGCCGGCCTTTTTATTGTATTGATCTTTTTAAATTCTTCCTTGCCCGCCGCCCAGTCCAGCACAGTCAGCGGAGGGGTTGTGGAGGAAATCAACGCACTGCTCAAGGAGGCTGATCTCTCTTGGGAGGTCACCGATCACATGGTTCGCAAAACCGCCCATTTCCTGGAGTTTATGGGGCTTGGAATCCTGGTGTTTCTGGCCATCCGTTCCTACACTCCCCATCCGGCCTGTCATTTGTTCACCGGGCTGTTTGTCGGCCTAATGGTCCCTGTATCCGACGAATCCATTCAGCTGTTTGTGGAAGGGCGAAGCGGACAGGTGAGCGACGTAGTACTGGATTTCACAGGATTTGTCACCGGAACCCTTCTGTTTTTCCTTCTCTTTTTTCTTTTCACCCGGAAAAAACGCTGTGCTTTTAGCTGGAAGCCCCCGGCTTCCTAGCGATATGGGGAGCCTGCAAGCGTCTGCAAAGATGTAAAACGTCTGATTGCTCTCTTCTAGGTCTGTTAAATAACTTCATGTCTTTGCCGGATCCAGAGGCTCAGCGCTTCATTGGACAGAACAGGCAAGCGGTGGATCTGTGAAACGGAATCGCTAGTGTTTTCCAACCGGTTGGGCACAGCATATTTGGATAATCCTGAAAAAGTGGACCGCGGAAATTCCCGCGGTTTTTTGTTTTGGGATGGACATGATTTCTCCGTTGGGAATTTATTGCGGGCTGCGCCGGCCTGTAACTCGGATTCCCTTTTTCTTTTTTATCCCTGCTTTGCTGTGCATCACAAGGGCTTTCCTGCTTTTCATGCGGGAAATATAATCCTTGGTGGCCGACACCACCTCCGAGGATAACAGCAACAACGCAATAAGGTTGGGTATGGCCATCAGGCCGTTGAAGGTATCGGAGATGCTCCACACCAAGCGCAGGTCTATAACGCACCCAAATGCCACCATCACCACATATACCGCTTTATACACAGGGATTGGCTTGCTGCCGCCCGCCAGGTATTCCACCGACCGCTCCCCGTAAAAGGACCACCCCACAATAGTGGCAAACGCGAACAGCACAATTGAGACGGCTACAAACAGGGAACCAAACCGCCCAAACACAGTGGCAAACGCCGCAGTGCTGAGGGCCACCCCCTCTTTCCCGCTCTCCAGCGCACCGGAAGTCAGGATACACAGCGCCGTCATGGTACACATAACGATGGTATCCAGGAACACCTGGAAGATCCCCCACATCCCCTGTACCACCGGTTCCTTGGTATCGGAGGCCGAATGGACAATGGGGGTGCTGCCAAGCCCCGCCTCATTGGAAAACACCCCGCGGGCTACTCCGTATTTCACCGCAGCCGCCATAACGCAGCCCCCGGCGCCTCCCGCCGCCGACTGCAACGAAAAGGCCTCGCCCACGATCTGCCTGAGAACGTTGGGAATCAAATCGGCGTGGGCCACAATGACTACAATTGCCCCAGTCATATAAAACAGCGCCATGAAAGGAACCACCTTTTCAGTCACCTTGGCAATTCGCTGGATCCCTCCAAAAATGATACAACCCACCAGCACCGCCGCAATCATCCCTGTAATCTTGGGAGATACGCCGAATCCCTCCTCCAGCGCGCCCGCGATGGAATTGGCCTGGGTCATATTCCCCATTCCGAAAGAAGCCAGGATGCAGGCGATGCAAAAGGCCACCGACAGCCATTTCTTGTGCAGTCCTTTTTCAATATAATACATAGGGCCGCCGGTCCATTCTCCCCGCTTGTTTTTGCAGCGGTATCGGATACCCAACACATTTTCTGCAAACACCGTCATCATTCCGAAAAAGGAGGCCGCCCACATCCAAAAGATGGCTCCGGGCCCTCCCAGCGTGATGGCGGTGGCCACTCCCACAATATTGCCCGTGCCGATGGCTCCGGCCAACGCGGTGGTCATGGCCTGGAACGGGGATATGGCGTTTGAATCCCGATTCTGTTTGGGGGATCGACGAAAAAAGGCGCCCACTGTATGTTTTAACCACAGCCGAATTCTGACTACTTGAAAAAATTTTAAACGCAGGGTAAACTGGATCCCCACAAACAGCAGGAAGCAAAGCATCACAGGGCCCCACACGACGCTGTTAATGACTTCGTTTCCCTGTTCCACCCAGAAGAGTATCTGCTCCAAAAAAATCATCACCTTTTTATTCTTTTAAAGAAATATTTGATCCGGTGCATCATGCTATAATAAATAATAATAAAAAGCGAAAGGGTCGGTGAAAAATCTTGGATATCTTTGAACTGGAGCGGGACGACTTTGTTTGTATGGATGAGACCAGAAAAAATCTTCCCGCAGTGTCCCGTTTGGCGCCCTATGAGGTGCTTTGGGAGGGAACCGACGCCCAGGAGGCTTTCCGGCAATATCTCGCTTATCGAGAAATCGGCGACCGGGAGGGGTATACCCCCGTGTTTCTGGCTGACGACTGGGATTGTCTGCTGAGGGAATCCATCTTTTTTGCTCATGAGGAGAAAAGCTTCTCCCCACAGAAAAGGCAAACCGCAATCGAGGCCGCCGAACGTTACAAGATCGAACACTTTTATTCCCACTCTTTTGCCCGCCTCTCTTTGGCATGGCGGCGCATTCGCAAGGAGCATAAATGCCGTCTGTACCAAAGCAACCGGCTTACCTCCGGTTTTGGTCCCTGCTCTTTTGTGCTGGTGAAGGTGGCCACGGATCACGCGTGGGAGCTGCCGGCCTATCTGCCTTTCTGCCGCAATTACGGCGCGCCCAGCCTGGAACAACTCATTGCCATTTTAGAGGCCTGGAAAAAAAATTACGGGGCACAGCTGTTGTGCATTCACTTTGATATGATTCAGATGATCTTTGACCGGGAAGGGATGGATGATGAAAAATACCATAATTTTGCCCGGGAGATCTTCTGTGTGCAGCCGGATCTGGTAGCCGATTATTATCTGAACTTTGATAATCTGGTCTATAATCTGAAACATGGAGAACAGCCGGTATTTCTATTTTATTGGGTTTGATCGGATGGCCGCTTGCCTGGAAGAAGTTTTCTTCCAGGTTATTTTTTGCCTTGATTTTTTGAAAAAGGAGCATAGCGGCTTTGATCGGAACGGCGTTGAGTTGCCTCCGTCCGAAATACGCTTGGATCCACTCTTTTTACTTCTATTCGGGAAATGGACAAAAAATGCGCCTCGGAATCCAATTCCGGGGCGCATTTTTTGTTTTGGATTTTTTTCATCTTATGAGACCGTGTAATTTCTTTCTTGTTCTGCAAACTGACTGTTGTACAGGTTCGCGTAAAACCCGCCTTTTTGGAGCAGATGCCGGTGATTGCCCATCTCCACAATACTGCCGTTATTCATCACCACGATGACGTCGGCCTCTTTGATGGTGCTCAGGCGGTGGGCCACGATAAAGCTGGTACGTCCCTGCATCATTTTGTTAAACGCTTTCTGGATGCGCTGTTCGGTACGGGTGTCAATGCTGCTGGTGGCCTCGTCTAAAATCAGCATGGGCGGGTCGCACAGCATCACCCGGGCGATGCAAAGCAGCTGCTTCTGGCCCTGGGAAAGATTGCCGCCGTCTTCTGATATCACCGTATCGTACCCGTCCGGCAGGCGCTTGATAAAGCTGTGGGCATGGGCCGCCTTGGCTGCGGCCACCACCTGGTCTAACGTAGCGTCTGGTTTTCCATAAGCGATGTTATCCCGCACAGTGGCGGAATAGAGCCAGGTTTCCTGTAGCACCATGCCGAATTGGCGGCGCAAACTGTCTCGGGTAGCATGCCGGATGGGTACGCCGTCTACACGGATCTCACCCTTATCCACATCATAAAAGCGCATCAGCAGATTAATCAAGGTGGTCTTACCGCATCCGGTAGGGCCTACAATGGCAATCCGCTGACCCGGAGACACCGTCAGGTGAAAGCGTTCAATCAGCCTGCGGCGGGGATCGTAGGAAAAAGAGACGTCGTCAATGGCCACCTGACCATCCACATGTTGGAGCTCGACGGCCTCCGGAGAATCGGGCTGCTCGCTCTCCGCATCCAGTACGGCGAACACCCGCTGGGCGGAGGCGAAGGCCATTTGCAGCTGGGTGATTACTCCGGTAACCTCATTGAAGGGTTTGGTGTATTGGTTGGCATAGGTGAGAAAACAGGACAGCTGGCCCACCGAAAGCCGGCCGTTGATGGCGGTGATGGCCCCAATAATGCCCACCGCCGCATAGACGACGCCATTGACAAACCGGGTGCTGGGATTGGAGAGGGAGGAATAAAACTGCGCCTTCTGCCCGCACCGGTACAGCCGGGCATTGATCTTTTCAAACTCCTGCTGGGCCTCCTCCTCGTGGGAAAAGGTTTTAATCACCTTTTGATTGCCCAGCATTTCCTCAATATATCCCCCGATCTCTCCCTGGGTTTTGGATTGCTCCCGGAACATCTTATGGGAACGCTTGGCGATGAAGGACGCTACAAATAGGGACAATGGGGTGACCAGCACCACCACCAGGGTAATCAATGGATTCACCGACAACATAAACAACAGGGTGCCCACGATGGTGGCGATGCCGGTAAACAACTGGGTAAGCCCTTGCAGCAAACCGTCTGCGATAAAGTCGATGTCGTTGACCAAACGGTTGATTAGGTCCCCATGAGGAGTACCGTCGATATAGCGAAGGGGAGTTTCGTTGATCTTATCAAAGGTTTGCACGCGGATATCACGCACCGTGCGGTAAGCCGCCGTATTGGTGCAAAGGGAAAGCAGCCATTGAAATACCGCCCCCACGCCGATGGATACGCAAAGGATGATGAGAATCCGGGCGATGGAGGGGAAATCCACGTGGTGCTGATCCACAATATAATCGATGGCGTCGCCCACCAGCACCGGTCCCAGCAGGGTGAGGGCGATGCTCAATATAGCGCTGATGAGCGCGCCGATCAGAAAGCCCCGGTAGGGCCTCACAAACTGCATCAGACGTTTTAGAACGCTCTTTTTCATCTTGCCGCCTCCTCTGCGCTGAGCTGGGACAGGCAGATCTCTCGGTAAACCTCGCAGCGCTCCATGAGCTGCTCATGGGTTCCGATTCCCACCGCCTTGCCGTCGTCCATCACCACGATTTGGTCAGCGTCCCGGATGGTACTGGCCCGCTGGGACACAATAAGCACCGTCATTCCCTTGGTTTCCTTTCGGATCGCCCGGCGCAGCGCCGCATCAGTGGCAAAATCCAGGGCGCTGGCGCTGTCGTCCAGAATCAAAATCTCCGGAGCGCCCACCAAAGCGCGCGCGATGGTCAGCCGCTGACGCTGTCCGCCGGAAAAATTTTTCCCCTCCTGGGCGACCGGGGCGTGAATGCCCTCGGGCAGCTTATCCACAAAATCCAACGCCTGTGCGATGGTCAGCGCCCGCCGAATCTCCTCCTCGGTGGCGTTCTTTTTACCCCAACGCATGTTGGATTCGATGGTGCCGGCAAAGAGCACCGCACGCTGGGGCACCATGCCGATTTTGCCCCGAAGCTGGGATAACGGGTAATGCCGGACGTCTACCCCATCCACCAGCACGCCGCCCTTTTGCACGTCGTAAAACCGGGGAATCAGATTGACGAACGTGGACTTGCCCGAACCGGTGCCACCGATGATCCCCACCGTCTGGCCCGGTTGAATGGTTATGCTGATGTCCTCCAACGCCGCTTCCTCCGCGGGCCTGTCTTGGGGGAAACCTTCTTTTTTACTGTCGTTATATCCATAATAAAAGGTCACGCGGTCAAACTGGATTTTGGGAATTTCTTTCTCCTGGGACAATACCACGGGTTCCTTGGTTTGATCCTTCACTGAGGGTTGGGTGTCCAGCACCTCGTTGACACGGGCGGCGGAGGCCGCCGCTTTGGTAAAGGTAATCACCAGATTGGCCACCACGATCAGGGCCAAAAGAATCTGGGTCATATAGTTCACGAAGGCGATGATTTCTCCTTGGGTCATACCGCCCTCCTGCACCCGATAGCCGCCGAACCATACGATGGCCACGATTCCTAAATTCATGATGACATAGGTGACCGGGTTGAGCAGCGCGGATATCTTGCCCACCCGGACCGAGGTATCGGCCAGGTCCTCACTGGCATCGGCAAAACGCTTTTTTTCGCTTTGCTGCTTGGAAAAAGCCCGGATAACCCGCACGCCCGACAGGTTCTCCCGGGAGATAAGGGAGATCCGGTCCAGCTTCTTTTGGATGGTGCGGTACAAGGGTACGGTACGGCTCATCACCAGATAGAGCACCAGCACGATCACCGGCATGGCGATCAGCAAAATGACCGAGAGTTTCCAGTCAATGGACACCGCCATTACCACCGCGCCGATGGCCAAAAAGGGCGCCCGCACCACCAACCGAATGAGCATGGCAACCGCATATTGCAGTTGGTTTACGTCGTTGGTGAGTCGGGTAATCAACGATGGGGTTCCAAACCGGTCCACCTCCGCGTGGGAAAACCGGTTGATGTGCATGAACAGACGATTGCGCAACGTGGTTCCGAATCCCTGGGACGCGATGGAGGCGAAATACTGGCAGATCAGGGCGCAAATCAGTCCTACTGCACCCAGGGCGATCATCAGCCCGCCCATTTTAAGCACATAACCCACATCCCGGCCTTTGATGCCCACATCAATAATACTAGCCATCACCAGAGGGACAATCAGTTCAAAAATTGCCTCGGTCAACTTGAATACGGGTCCTAAAATTACCTGCTTTTTATACGCCTTTAAAAAGCGCGCCAATCGAAACATGGTTGTTTTACCTCCTGCAGCGCAGCGCCGTTATTGTGTGGGGATCTTGCTCTGATGACGGTTTTCATTAGGGATTCTGGAAAACTCGTTAAATCATCCCGACCGCCTGGAGATTTCTCCCCTCCGCAAAACAGCCCCATCATGAATTGCCGTCTCCCTGGAAACTTATGGTTTGTAATGGAGTAAATGTAAATATTATATATTATACCAGATTTTTGCAGCAAACGCGCAGGCGGCGCAAATAAAAAATCGTGCAGATATTCTGCACGATTTTATCAGGTTTGCTTGAGATACGACGGCCTTTTACCGATGATCGCCCAGAAAGAACAGGGCTACGGTACCAGGGCCGGAGTGAGCGCCGATCACCGGACCGATATAATGAATGACAATCTCCTTGACCTTCATGGCGGAACGCACCATTTCCGCCAGCGCTTGGGCGTCTTCGATACAATCCCCGTGGCTGATGAATACCACCTGCTCTTCCGCATTCACGCAGGTTTGTTTCATCTTATCCACCATCGCCTGAAGAGACTGCCGTCTGCCCCGCACCTTGCTGACGTTAATGAGATGCCCCTCATCGTCCACATGGAGCACCGGCTTAATGCCCAGCATCGTGCCCAGCAGCGCGGTGGCGGAGGACACCCTGCCGCCCCGTTTGAGGTGGTTGAGATCATCCACAGTAAACCAGTGGCACAGATTCCGTTTGTTCTGTTCCACCCACTCGAAAACCTCTTGAATGCTTTTCCCTTTGCGCTTCTCCATCACCGCGTGATAGACAAGCAATCCCTCCCCCATAGAAGCCGAGAGAGAATCGGACACCAATACCTGCCGGTCCGGATATTTCTCCTTAAGCTCCTCACGAGCCATTATCGCGCTGCCATAGGTTCCGCTGAGGCCGGAAGAGAAGGCGATATACAGAATATCCTTCCCCTGCTGCAAAATAGGCTCAAAGCGCTCCAAAAAGCGGGAGGCGTTGACCTGCACAGTGGTGGCCACCTTCTGATTGCGCAGCATCTCATAAAAATTTTTTTCGCTGAGTTCCCTGCCGTCGGGATAGTTGAGATAGGTGTGCCCCTCCATAACAAACTGCAACGGGATAATCTCTAGCTCCAATTGCCGTACCATCTCCGGCGAAAGATCCGTGGTGGAATCCGTGATAATCACATACTCTTGCATGATCAACTCTCCTCAAATAATTCTGCATGACTGTCCGGTTTCATCCGACCCTTGTTCTTCCCGCCATAGGCCGGATTGAAAGCCTTTTGTCCTTGTACCGCCAACCCGCTTGCGCTTATTCGCGGGTCTTGTAAACCTCCTGATACATGACTTGTTTCATAGGAGCAAACTCCTCTTCGCTGACGCTGCCGGGATAGCTCATGATGACCAACGGCAACCAGCCGTTTCCCTTATGCAGGGGCGGCTGTTGATAGGGAAATTCGTTGTACTGAAAGCCCAGCCTCTGATAAAACCCGATCCTTCGCCTGGTTATTTCGTTCTGTGGAGGTTCTACCTCCAAAATGACCGGGCCGGAGCCTTCCTTCAGATATTCTTTCATCATCTTTTCTCCGATACCTGAACCGCGGTATTGTTTGCTTACCGCAAAATGCTCCACATACCGGAAGCTGTCGAATTCCCATACCGCCATGAAAGCCAGCAGCCTTCCCATCTCATCCCGCTTCAGCCTGAGCCAATAATGGGGATTTTCCAACAACGCAAGCTGTCCCTCATAACCGCGCATTTCCTCGTTGGGAAACGCCTCGTCCATAATGGCAAAAACTTCGTCAAATTTCTTTTTAATTGGGGTCACCTGCCTTTTCCTTTACGCCGCGCTCTGGTTCCTATTCTAACATATTCCCCGCGCTTAATCTATTGTGAAATGGTGAATAATTCCTTGTTTCTTTTTGTGCGCCTCTCCCGCTTTATCCCCCGTTTTTATCATAACATAATCTGGATAAAAAGAACCCTGCATATTGTCTGAATCGGTCGCCTCTTTTTCAAACCGCGCCCCATCCCGGCGCAATTTTAAGTCTCCACTCTCAACAAATTGAGGGTTGTATATATTTTAAGGGGGCATGAAATCCGCTTCCTCTCACGACCGCATACAAGCCGCCGACACCGCATATAGTATTTTGTTGAAGAAACACCGTTGCGGATGCTTTTCTCCAGCAGCCATTGCCCATCATGAATGAAACACGGGTGGATACATATGAAAAAACGAGCCTTTTTAATGAACGCGGTGCTGCTCACCGCCGCTTCCCTTTTGTCTCGCACCATCGGGATTTCCTTTCGAGTGTATATGTCCAACCAAATCGGCGCGGAAGGCATTGGACTTTACCAGCTCATCTGCACCGTCTATTTTTTCATCTCCACGCTGGCCACCTCCGGCATCAGCCTGTCGGTCACCCGTTTGGTTACCGACGCTTTGGCGGAACACAATGTGTGCAAAGCCAAAAGCATCACCTCCAAATGCTTTGGACTGAGCGTACTGCTCAGCCTGACGGCCGGGGGAATCCTCTATTTTTCCGCCGATCTTATGGGGAATCAAATTCTCCACGACACCCGCACCATCCTTCCTCTTAAGTTACTGGCCCCTAGTTTGCCTTTTATGGCGGTATCCGCCTGTTTTCGAGGGTATTTCTATGCAGTGCGCAAAGTCATTAAAACCGCCAGCGAACAGCTGTTTGAACAGCTGGTGGAAATCGCCATTTTCGCCCTGTTGGTGGGCGCCCTGGCGCCCATGGGGCTGGAATATGCCTGCTGCGCCATCGTCATCGGCACCACCGGCGCGGAGATTCTCTCCTGCGGTTATTCCTTTTTGCTCTATTACTTTGAGGTGCGCAAACTAAAGGGCTGCGCCCCCTGTAAACAGCCAGGAATATTAAAAAAGGTGATGAGCATTTGTCTGCCGGTTACCGCCAGCTCCTGCCTGCGGTCCGGGCTTTCCATGGTGGAAAACATCATGATTCCGTCCGGGCTGAAAAAGAACGGCGCCTCCTACCAGAAATCACTGTCCGGTTACGGAATGCTCACCGGTATGGTGATGCCGGTTATCACCTTTCCTTCCGCCTTTTTATCCTCTTTTTCCATGCTGCTCATCCCCGAATTCTCTGAAGCAAATGCCAAACACCACAAGCGAAACATCCAATACATCTCTAAGCGTGTGTTTCAAATCACCCTTTTGTTCTCCATTTTAGTGACCGGCGTGTTCGTATTTTTCGCCAAAGATCTTGGAATGCTCATCTATGGCAGCCCGGAGCCCGGGGTCTATATCAGTATTTTGGCCCCTATTATCCCGCTGATGTATCTGGACAGCGTGGTGGACGGCATGCTCAAGGGGCTTAACGAACAGCTTAGCTACTTGTCTTATAACATGATTGATTCCACCATTCGGGTGCTGCTCATCTTCACATTGCTGCCTATCTGCGGCCTCAAAGGGCTAATCATTGTCATCTATGTCAGCGAGATCCTCAATTCCACCCTCAGTATCGCACGGCTGCTCAAGGTAACCCAGCTGCATTTTCAGGCGGCGGATTGGCTGTTAAAACCCATCCTCTCCATTTCTCTGCCCGGCTTTGCGCTGATGCTGCTGTTTCAGCAGGAGATGGTGGTTTTTTCCACCCCTCTCGGAAAAGTGGTTTTTGAGATTGGCGTCACTCTAACCGCTTACTTAGGCCTGTTATTTATCACCCGTTGTATAGGGAAGGAGGAACTCACCTGGATCAAAAGCCTTTTCCTTCGGAAACGGCGGACGGCGCTCGCTCCACAAAGTGAGTAATGACCATTCACTTGTTTGCTTTTCTCTGCTGTGAGAAAAACTCTTTTTGTGGAGAGGCAAGCGGGGATCCGGCCTGGCTTTCCAAGCGGTTGGAAAAAAGTTTCCCCATTAATTCCACAATACATTTGGTATTTTCGTGTTTGTATTCTACAAAATCCTCTCTTGACACTCCCCTACATACGGGATATAATTGTCATGCATTTGAAGAACGAACACAATATATAGTGTATCACAATGGAGGCTGACACAATGATCCAAACCATACGGAAAAGAGATGGGCGCGAGGCGCCCTTTCATATTGAGAAAATAGCCCAGGCCATTTACAAGGCGGCCCAGGCCATTGGGGGGAATAATTACGAGTCCGCCCAGGAGCTGGCCCAACAGGTAGTGGATTTTATTGAGCGGGAAACCTATGAAACCGCCCCCACTGTGGAATACATTCAGGACGTGGTGGAGAAGATTCTTATTGAAAACGGCCATTCCCGCACCGCCAAAGAATACATTCTATACCGCGCGGAGCGCACCCGCCACCGCGAGATGAATACCCGATTGATGAAAATTTATGAGGATCTCACCTTTAAACCCGCCAAGGATACCGATATCAAACGGGAAAACGCCAACATTGACGGGGATACCGCCATGGGCACCATGCTGAAGTACGGTTCCGAAGGCGCAAAGCAGTTTTATGAGATGTACATTCTGGATCCTGAACACGCCAAGGCCCATCGGGAGGGTGACATTCATATCCATGACCTGGACTTTCTGACCCTGACCACCACCTGCTGCCAGATTGATCTGGACAAACTGTTTACCGGAGGATTTTCCACCGGCCATGGCTTTCTGCGGGAGCCCAACGATATCGCCAGCTATTCGGCGCTTGCCTGTATTGCCATTCAGTCCAACCAAAACGACCAGCACGGCGGCCAGAGTATCCCCAATTTCGATTACGCCTTGGCAAAAGGTGTTGCCAAAACCTATGCCAGAGTGTATCGCCAGAATTTGGCCCGGGGATTGGAACTGATCACAGACTGCGAGCAGCCGGAGGAACTGGCCAAAGATATTACCGCCGCCGCCAAACAGCAAAGCGGCAGCCTTCCCAAGCTGGACGACGGAGAGGCCTATATGGAAGCGGAGCTTTCTCTGCTTACCGAACGTCTGGGGGAACAGAAGGCTAAAAAAATCCAGCAGTTTGCCTTCCGCCGCGCCAATCAGGAAACCGACCGCGCCACCTATCAGGCTATGGAGGCATTTGTACATAACCTAAATACCATGCATTCCCGCGCGGGAGCTCAGATTCCGTTCAGCTCCATCAACTATGGGATGGACACCACTCCGGAAGGACGACTGGTTATCAAAAACGTCCTGCTGGCTACGGAAGCCGGCTTGGGCAACGGAGAAACCCCTATTTTCCCCATTCATATCTTCAAAGTTAAGGAAGGGATCAACTATAATCCGGGAGACCCCAACTACGATCTGTTCAAGCTGGCTTGCCGGGTGAGCGCCAAGCGGTTGTTCCCCAACTTCTCCTTCATCGACGCGCCCTTTAATCTGGAATTTTACAATCCGGGCCATCCGGAAACCGAGATCGCCTATATGGGATGCCGTACCCGCGTGGCGGCCAATCATTATGATCCGGACCGTCAGATTATGAACGGACGCGGCAACCTGAGCTTTACCTCGGTAAACCTGCCCCGGTTAGCCCTTCTCAGCAATAAGAATCTGGATCTGTTCTTCGATCAGCTGGACCGCAAGATTGATCTGATTATCGACCAGCTTTTGGATCGCTTTGAGCTGCAGGCTCAGAAGCTGGTGCGAAACTATCCCTTCCTCATGGGACAGGGCGTGTGGCTGGATTCCGAAAAACTAAGCCCCAACGACGAGGTGCGCGAAGTGCTCAAGCACGGCACCCTGACTCTGGGCTTCATCGGCTTGGCGGAATGCCTGAAAGCTTTGACTGGGTTCCATCACGGCGAAAGCCGGGAATCTCAGAACCTAGGTTTGGAGATTGTGGGACACATGAGAAAACGCATGGACGAGGCTACCCAGAAATATGACCTTAACTTCTCCCTGATCGCCACTCCGGCGGAGGGATTGTCCGGACGTTTTGTGCGCATGGACGCCAAGAAATTTGGGATAATCCCCGGAATTACCGACCGGGATTACTACACAAACTCGTTTCATGTTCCGGTGTATTACGACATCTCCGCATGGGATAAGATCAAATTGGAGGCTCCCTATCACAACCTTACCAATGGCGGGCATATCTCCTATATCGAATTGGACGGCGATCCCTCCGATAATTTGGAGGCCTTTGAACAGGTGGTGCGCTGCATGAAGGAAGCCGGCATCGGGTATGGCTCCATCAATCATCCTGTGGATCGGGATCCCGTGTGCGGATACACGGGTATCATCGGGGATACCTGTCCCCAGTGCGGCAGAAGCGAAGGCGACGGACAGGAAAACTTTGAGCGCATCCGCCGCATCACCGGTTATTTGGTGGGCACCCTGGACCGCTTCAACAACGCCAAGCAAGCCGAGGTGCACGACCGCGTCAAGCATTCCCTGGGAACGGGAACCGGCGAGATGGAACGCATCTAACCTCTGTTATGACCAGTAAACGGAAGGGCAGGCCATAGAGGCCTGCCCATTTATTTGGAGTGATTTGTATGACAAAACTGCGGTTGGCCGGCGTGATCCGGGAATCCATTGTGGACGGTCCCGGCATCCGGCTGGTGGTTTTTGCCCAGGGCTGTCCCCATCGGTGCCCCGGGTGTCAAAACCCGGATACCCATTCCATGGAGGGAGGCTATGATAGCTCGGTGGAAAACATCGTGGCCGAAGTGCGCAAAAACCCCATGCTGTCGGGAGTCACCCTTTCGGGCGGCGATCCCTTTGCCCAAGCGGAACCCATGGCGGTGCTTGCGGAACAGATCCACGGCTTGGGTCTCAATGTAATTACCTATACAGGATATACGGTGGAACAGCTTCTCCAGGGTCTGCCCCAGCATCCAGACTGGCGGAAGCTGCTGGAGGAAACCGATACCTTAATCGACGGTCCTTTTGTCCTGGAGGAAAAGACCATGCTGCTTCGGTTTCGCGGTTCCCGCAACCAGCGTGTGATTGATCCCGTCGCCTCCCTGCGGACAGGACAGGCTGTGGAAAAGGAATTTTAAGCCCTCCCGTTTCCTTCCTGGTTTGGGCAACTCATCGGTACTTATCAGATTCCTGGATTGTAGTTTGCCCTCTGCTAGATTGGGGGAACCCATGCAATCCGGTCCTGTAGCAAGAAAATTCGCCTGTCCCGATTGGCATGAGGGTTTCCCATGCCGTATGATAAACGGGAACCGTTTCCATTATTTTTTTAGTTTCTCTAAGAGCGCCTCTACTTTCATACCGCTTTTTGTACTTCTTGTGTTCTCTTGAAACGCGGACAGCGCATATCCGTTTTCCGTAACATAAAACATACCGTCAACGGTATAAGAGGTTCTCCCTATTTGATCGGAATCTTTTTTGACAGGAACCACAACCTTCATTCCTTCTTGAAGCTTTGGATAGCAGTCCTCAAACATGGAGTTTGCGGCGATTGTTATGATATCGTCCTTGCTAAATACCCCTTCTGTATCTTCGATAATTCTTAAGGAATATTCAAAAAATTCATATTCATCGTCAATTCCATTGGCTTTTCTTTTTTCCTGTAATTCCTCATCCTCTAGGGAAACCGATACATTATATCGTTTGATTTCCCCTATGACTTCTCCATAGACAAAAGAATCCGACAGGCTGACGCATTCCTCTAATGACAGTTGTCTGTATGACATTCCGGGCGGTACTTGATCGCACACCGGATATTGTGACCGAAGCGCCGCCACCTGGCTTTTCGACAATGTGTCGTTTATTATATTAGGGATCAAAATGAATATTGCTATGACCAACATGATTGCCGCCGCACCTATTATGACAATTCCTTTTTTGCTTCTTTTCATAATATTCATTGCATTCATCCTTTCTTGGCCATCGATTTTAATATTTGGTGTTCAGGTCATTGATATCATGGGCTTGAGGGGTATAGTAGCTTTCCACTGACCCAGTCCTCATTACGGAAGCCGCATTTGTAACATAATAATCTGTATTTGGATGACCCAATCCTAAAGCATGCCCTAGCTCGTGAACCATGGTATAGCGGCGATGTGTCGTATTTTCAAAAGAATTAAATGGCGTGAATAATATACTAGCATATTTAATTTTTCCCGAAGAAGCCCGTGCCTTCGCTGCTGAATCCAATAAAATTCCATCGGTTGAGGTGATTCGGCAGATACCAAGTACTGATCGAGCCCCCCAGTAACCCCACATATCTTCCCATGCCACAACGGTTGATGTCCCGAGATCTACATTTGAAGTTGAAAATGACGCTTCCGCCACTCCAACTCTTGATGACGCATTAGGCCAAGCATTTTTGGCAATCGTATATTGCGGCAAATAATTACTATCAAGACGATCTCCGTTGATCTTTAGATTTGCTTTTCTATTTGTAACATCAAACCATTTCAGAGGAATCTTATCATAGCCCGGACCATATCCATCATAATATATCTCGTGAGCATAGGAATAATAAGGAAAAATACTTGTCAAACTTAGAAGAATTAAGGAAAGGGGCATTAACATCTTTAACTTTTTTTTTAGCATATTCTTATTACCTCCTATTGAAATAATTATATGTGCCGTTTCTCAGCTTAATTTGTTTAAAGAGTCACCTCCATATTAATTATTAACGTACAATCATAGTATAATATAAGATTTTAATAATATCAATATACATATAATGATATTTTAATATTATTATCACAAAAAGAACCAGCTGCTTTATTACAGCTGGTTCTTTTAATAATAAATTTACTTTCATTATAAAATCGCATCTCTTAAAACAGAACCTCTTCTAGGAATACCTCGATGTCCCTGATTACCTCCCGCTTATTGATCTCGTTTAGCACCTCATGGCGGGCGTTGGGATATAGCTTCAGCGTGACGTCATGTCCTGTCCTGCGGAGCTTATCCGCCACCTTACGCACACCTTTTCCGTAATTGCCCACCGGATCCATATCCCCTGCGGACAGCAAAATCGGGATATTGGGCATCCGCTCATACCAGCTTGCGTGATTCACATCGGATAACAGATTCATTAGCTCCTGATAGCCGGAAGCCGTGAATAAAAAGCCGCACAGCGGATCCTCCTGATATTGGCGCACCACGGATTCATCCCGGCACAACCAGTCGTTTTCGGTAAGAACCGGCTCAAATTTTCGATTATAGCCAGAAAAGATCACCTTGTGCAATTTCTCGCTGACCGCTTTGGGCCCTTCCTTTCGGACCACCGCAGCAGCCAGAGCCTTGCCCGCGCTCATCACAGCCCTGGGATGGCCCGCGCTGGTACCGCAAAAGACCGCCGCTGTCACTCCCTCGCCGTGCAGCGCTAAATAGGCGCGGGTTAGAAAAGACCCCATACTATGTCCCAGCATGGCGTAGGGGACGGCGGGATAGTCAGACTGGATTAGCCCCCGCATCCGATGCATATCCTCTACCAAACGGTGATAACCGCCCTCTCCAAAGTAGCCGTAGCTGGAACTATCGGTCACAGAGCGTCCATGTCCCGCGTGGTCATGAACGCAAACCACGTATCCCTTCTGTGCAAAATATCGGCACAGCTCCACATACCGCCGTCCGTGTTCCGCCATTCCATGGGCAACTTGTAGCACGGCTCTTACATTCTGTACCTCCGACGGTTCGAATATCCGGGCAAAAATAAGCCCTTCTCCGTTGGTTGAGGGAAACGTCAATTCTCTATTGCAGATATCCATCGCACGGCCTCCGTATTCTTTGGTTTAATTGTGAAACAAAGCTCCGCCCTTCATTCGGTGAACGTCGCTTATAGCTGACGGCAATCGCACGTTTTGCGCAATTGCCGTCCTTCCAAAAAAGCTGCTCTATTCCCCAACATCCGCACCTCATAACCGTCCGCAAGCGGGCGCCGAATCTCTTTGCAGACTTTTGTATGGGGGAGCCTCCCCTTCTTATTTATCTGCACAACTTTTTTAGGCCCTCTCCTTGTCAAAAGGAAACAGCTCTTTGTTATCGTGCCGACCCCTCTTTTTTTATGGGTCCCTCCGTTTGCTTCACCGGGTTCTCCGGCGCCGCCTCCTCAAGCACAGAGGTACAGTTGGGACAGCGGGTCGCCTCTTTTTTGATCTCGGTGCAGCAATATGGACAGGTCTTTGTGGTAAGCTCCTCGACCTTCTCTTCTTTGTGTTTTCCCTTTTCCGCCAATGTATTCATCATTTTCACAAATAAAAAAATCACCAGCGCCATTATGACAAAATTGATCACAGCGGTGATAAACGCGCCATAGCGGATATCCACTCCGTTAATTGTAAATGACAGATAGCTAAAATCGGTTTTGGCCACTAGACCGATCAAAGGAGAAATCACGTCGTCCACCAATGATTTTACAATGGCTTGGAACGCCGCTCCGATGATTACGCCGATGGCTAAATCCATGACATTACCGCGCAAGGCAAACTGCTTAAACTCCGTTAAAAACTTTCTCATGGTTATGGCTTAGCGGGAGAAGCCCCATTGTCACAAAGCTTTTGCTCCCCAGAAGAACCGCCAACCGATCTCAAAAACCAGGCTTGTTCTCCTTTATCCGCCGTTCCCCCTTTTCTCCTGTATTTTCTTTATTTTATCATATTTTTCGCCCGATGGCACCCGCTATTTTACACAATTTAGAATCGTAAAAAAATGTAGAATACTGCCAGCCAACACAAAGAGATGCCAGACAGAGTGAATATACTTTATCTTTTTACCCATATGATACAGCACTGCCCCGGCGGTATAAGCAATACCGCCCGCAACCATCAACACAATTTCCCTGGCCGGCATCGCCTGCACCAGCGGCTTGACGGCAAAAATCACCGCCCATCCCATCACCAGATAACACATGGCGGACAGCTTACTAAACCGTTTCATATCAATGGCGTTGAGTACGATTCCAAACACCGCGGCCCCCCAAATGCAGCCAAACAGAACCCAACCGGCGGTTCCCCCGATAATTAACAGGCTGATCGGGGTATAAGTGCCGGCAATCAAAAGAAAAATAGAGCAATGATCCAGAATTCGGAACACTTTTTTCGCTCTGTTGATCCCCAATGCGTGATATAGGGTGGATACAATATACAGCACAAACAGAGTAACCCCGTATAGAGTATTGCACAATATGGTTCCCGCGTTCTTCGGCGCCATAACCAGTAGGATCACCAAGGCGGCCACAGCCAGCGCCGCGCCGATCCCATGGGTAACGGCGTTGAGCACCTCTTCCAGCGCGGTATAGTGCGGCAGACTGAGCTGTTCCCTTCTCTTTTCCAGCCGGCGAAGTTTTTCCTCCCGGGATTGCTTTGACTGATTCATGGGCAAGCTTCCTTTCCGAAATAAGTATAAATAACGGCTGACCTCATTTGTTGGAGCCGCATTCCGGCAACCGTTGGATCAAACCTTTTCCCGCTGTTGCATAACCGGGCGCCGGCACGCCGCTGATCCATTCCCGCTATCCAACTCGGCTGGCCCCCGTTCCAGCACTCCCTGGAGATCGAACTGGGGGATATAATCCTTTTGTGCGCTGGACAGCCGCTGGACAAATCCGTCCAAATCCAGGGAAAACAGGTGATCCTGCACTTTCCGATACTCCCGAGGAGTAATCCTGCGATTGAGCTCAGGCATCTGCTGTACCGCCCCGCAGGGCACATACTGCCCCATCAGGCTTACCAGAACCTGTCCGGATAAATGATGTTGAATCCAGTCCAATACAGCCATAGAATTCCGGGTATTCCCCGGCAGGATCAGATGCCTCACCACCGTACCGTGGAGGAGCATTCCTTCTTCATCAAACTGCGGCGCTCCAGTCTGCCTGGCCATCTCGGTAATCGCCAGGCAGGCCTGGGAAAAATAATCGGATACCCCGGAATAACGCCGCGCCGTTTCATCGTCGGCATACTTGAAATCGGGCAAATAGACGTCCACCAGGCCTTCCAGTTGGCGAAGGGTCTCTACCTTTTCATACCCGCTGGAATTGTACACAACCGGAATCCGCGGCCGGTATTGACGCAAGCTTTCCACAATCGCGGGCACAAAATGAGTGGGGTTCACCAGATTGATGTTGTGGGCTCCCTGCTCTTCCAATTCCCGATAAATAGCCGCCAGCCGCTCCACCGAGATGATCTCGCCGTATTCCCGATTGCTGATCTCGTAGTTCTGGCAATACACGCAGCGCAGGGTGCATCCGCTGAAAAACACCGTTCCAGATCCATTTTTCCCGCTGATACAGGGTTCCTCCCAAAAATGGAGGGCGGCGCGGGCCACTTTGGGAAGGGTCCCCATATGGCAGAATCCCTGACCCTGCTCCCCATCCCTTATTGCCTTGCAGTCTCTGGGGCAGAGGGCGCATCTGTTTCCGTTCATTAGAACTCCTCCCGGATACCGATCAGCGCGGCCAATCCGCCTCGTTTTCCACCGGTGGCCCGATGGGAAAACAACAGACCATGGTTACACCGGGTACACAGATCCGTGATCGTCAGATGTTCCGGCCAAATCCCCGCTCTGACCAGAATTTGACGGTTTACTTCCCAAAGATTCAGCATGAATTTTCCGTCCTGCTCCTCCGAGAGAAAGGATTCCGGCGTTAATCCCTCTAGATTTGCAAATTGACGTTGCACAGGCGCGTCCACCTGGTAACAGCAGGGCCCAATAGACGGGCCAATCGCCGCCACAAGGTCGGAGGGATTGCTGCCAAATTCGTCTTTCATCCGCTGGACCATCTTTTCGCCGATCCCCGCTACCGTCCCTCTCCAGCCTGCATGGGCAAGGCCAACCGCTTTATGCACAGGATCTACAAAAAACAAGGGCACACAATCCGCGTAATAAGTGACCAGCGTTACACCCGGCTCGTCGGTAAGAAGGCCGTCCACGCTTTGTCTGTCTTTGGGCTTCCAGATTCCAAGACCCGCGTGGCGCTTTCCTACCCGGCGAATCTCCGTGTGATGATCTTGGCTGGACGCTACCAAACCCTCATAGGGCAGATTGGCCGCCCGGCATAGCCGCCGGTAATTTTCCAATACGTTTTCCTCCGGATCCCCCCGCCCAAAGCTCAGGTTCATCGAGGTAAATTCCCCCTGACTCACTCCGCCCAAACGGGTGGAAAAAGCGTGACTCACCAAGGGAATCTCCTCGATTTGAGGAAAGGTCAGGTAAGCCACCCCGTCGTTCACATGTAGATGCATCGTTTGGCTGGAATATATCATTTGAGATCCCCTTTCAAATATACAAATAGTTAATTTCCTGTTTTATATTACATATAATCCCTTTTTTTATCATATTTCTCAACGGTTTGACCGCATTCTGTGGATTTCCAGTTCTTCTCTCTATAATCGGCTATTGAGAGCACACCAGGCAGCCGCCTTCTAATGGTACGCTGACCTACAATCCTTTGGTTTCTCTGGGTTACTCTTTCCTTTAAAATTTCCTTTGACGTAACATTGGAACAAAGACTTCACAGAAAAAATACAGAATGAAGCCGTCGATTATTGTAAAATTAAATAAATTTTATACAATTCGTATTGATCCTACTGCTATTTTCCTTATGTTTTTTGCTTCTCCGCTTTTAGAGATATGGTAGCGCTGTATATAGTTTATCAGTTCATGAAAAGCCTGTAAACGGGAAACAATGAATTTTTAGCTGCTTCTATCAGGGATATCCGCTTAATTGAAGTTTTATACCAGCGCAGCAAAACCTCCTGTTGTATGTCTGATTACAACAGGAGGTTTTCCCATCCATTTCATCGCCCCAGAGTAAAAGCATGTTGGCTGCCCAAACCGGTGCGGCTGGAAGTTGTCGGTACACAACAGCGTTTCCCTTAGAAACCCGAACCCGACGGAGGAACGGTTCCATCTCCAATGGTGATCCGATACAGACGTGACAAATATCTCCACGTATTGCGGGTAATTTCACCTGTAGGATCAAGGCTGGCGCGGATCTGCATCCATTTTATGGCCGCCACCGATACGTCGTCGTGTACATTGTTGCACAAAACCTGAGGCATAGACGGATAGAAATGACTAATTGCCCGCATCATACCGTGAATCATATACAGGTGCTCGTTGACTTCATTGGCCCGAATAACCTGCCCCCTTTGAAAGATTGGATTTACCGGCTCCGCCGGGCCGATCTCCACCAGAGCGCGCCGGTACTCGTCGGCCACCGCGTACCAAGTTTGCATATCCGTGATCCCGGTGACAGGAAGTCCATGTCGCTTCTGAAAGGAAGAAACCGAGGCCACGGTATCCTTGGAATAAATTCCATCCGGAATAACGGGATGCACCTGATTATCATATTGGGCAATGGCCCGCAGCATGGTTTGAAGGCTTTGGACAGGCTGGCCAACCGGTTCGTTGATAATGGCCATTACCACACCTCCTGATCGAAGTCATTCATCCCATATCTCAGGTTTTGGCCTGGATACTGAGCAAATCGGGGCGTCCGAGCAAAGCGCAGCTCGCCCACATCGCCAGCCAGCATCTTTTTAGTAGCCGCATTGATCTGTCCATTGCTCTGCAGATGACAGAACTTTTGGAATTGCATCACCGCCCGCCGGGTTATGACTCCGTATTGTCCATTGACCGGAGGGTGAACCATGCCTGGCGTTGCGTCCGCTACTGTGTTAAGCTGCGTCTGTAAATCCCGCACAGTAGCGGCTGGAGCCGGGCTGGTCTGGTAGGGGAAGAGTTCCCCCCGGCTGAGAACGGTGGATGATATCCCTGCATATGCATCATAAATTGCGTCCCAGGTTGTAGCGCCGACTTCCCCGGTTTCCGGTAATCCAGATCGCCGCTGGAACGCGACCACCGCATTTTTTGTAGCCGCGTCAAAGGTACCGTTAACTGTAAGCGGGGGAATCTCCGGAGTAAATTCAGCAAGGACCGCCAGCATAAATTGCAAATGGGAAACCTTTTGGCCACTGTTGCCCTCGACAATGGCATCTGGATAGGCCCAGGAAATCCCGGTAAAGGTTTGCCCTTCTGAGTTTAACTCCGCCAAGCGCCGGACTCCTACATATAGCTGAACCAATTGATACCAAGTACCTTTGCCTACAACCCCATCCACAGCCAGCCCAAAAATCTCCTGGAATTTTTGTACCGCCGCCAACGTGGTGGCTCCAAATACGCCGTCTACCGGGTAGATCTTCGGGATCGCGGGATAGTTTTGAGAAATGCGGTTTAATGAAGTCTGAATCACCGTCACATTGGGTCCTATGTCGCCTTCCCGCAGAGGTGTTCCGGGGTAAGATGCCGTTATATTTTGAATGGGTGTATCATATACCAATTCTATGTTATCTCCATAATAAGTTTGAAGAATTTCAAAGGGAGTATATCCCTGCTGCGCCAACTCTTCGGATCCCCACTGGCTGAGACCTTCGCAGGTAACCGTGGTGCCGTTGCAGAAGGACGCGAATAAGGGTTCCACAAATCCCTGACGCCGGATATAATCGTTGAATAGCTCATCCACCAGTTGGCTGATGTCCTCGAAGATATTCCTGCCATTAACAAACGCCTGGTCGTAAGCGGTGGAATTTGTAATATCAAAGCTGTATCCGCGGCTGCGATAATATTCCGTATACACACGGTTTAACGCATAGGAAACCTGAGCCAGTATGTTGGCCCGCACGGCGTTTTCATTCCATGTGGGATAAATCTCGCTGGAAGCGACATTTTTGATGTAATCAGAAAAGGTAACGGTTACATTGGAGGCCGGGCTGGCTGGTGTGCCTAAATGCACAATGATTTGTTCCGGTATAATGGGCGTTACGGTGGGCACGCGCTTCCCTCCTTATAGATTCTGTGGCGGTATGTCAAAGATTTCGGTTTGATTCCAGATTTCCGGCGCTTCATCCAACGGAATCAGCTGAAAATTTTGAGTAGACACCGTATCGGGGAAAATTTGCACGTCGTTGACAATTATTCGTTCATACAAGGGATGTTCCGCAGTCACGTCTACCAGGGAAAAAGGCTGTCCTCTGGATGGCGCCAGGCTTTCTTCTAAGGCGGGGGTTGGGACAGTAAGCGGTTGCGTTTTCCCGCTCTCGTCGGTAATCCAGACAGCCAGCAGCTCCGTCAATCCTTCCGGCGACTTCTGGGTGACTGTGACAGTGGCATCCTCTACAGGTATGTTTGCATCCGAGGTAAAAACGCGGGCAACCAAAAATCCCTGTGAGGGCATAGGATCTTCCTCCTTTCGCAGGTATCCCTATATAGATATGTGCCAACAAACGCGCTATGACAGGATTCCCTCTCCGTCTTTGAAATAAATGGATGGAAGGAGGGTCGTTGGACAATACCAAGGCCAACACAAACGGTAAATATTTACATATGTAATCTAGGAAGAAATGATAAAAGGCCGGACGCCGCCAAAGGGCGTCCGGCCTTTTATCATTTCTGGAATTCTCCTGAAAACTTTGTTGACCAAAAGTTGACCAATAGCAGGAGTTATCCAATCATTGAACAAAATAAAAAACCCAGCAACCGGCATGGTTACTGGGTTTTCTATTGGAGCTGCTAACCAGATTCGAACTGGTGACCTCGTCCTTACCAAGGACGTGCTCTGCCTACTGAGCCATAGCAGCAAATGGCGACCCGGAACGGGCTCGAACCGTCGACCTCTAGCGTGACAGGCTAGCGTTCTAACCAGCTGAACTACCGGGCCATCTTGGCAGGGGCAGAAGGACTTGAACCCTCGGCACGTGGTTTTGGAGACCACTGCTCTACCAGCTGAGCTATACCCCTAACTCTGCAAACTCAAAAGGTGAGGCGCGGTTATTATAATACCATCAAGCTCTGTTTCTGTCAAGATATTTTTTAATTTTTCTCTATGGTTTTACAAAAAAATTGTTTTTTCCAATAGCATCAGATCGTTTACGATTTCATCGGTATGCATTCCCCGGGATCCTTTGACTAAAATTGCGTCTCCTGGTTGGAGCTGTTCCTTGAGATAGGCAAACGCTTCGCCGTTGGAAGCGCATACTTCCACAGCGACGCCCTGCTCCATAGCGCCCCGGGCGATGGCCTCCGCTCTGGGGCCCACGCTGATTAAAAGATCCACCCCCATCTGGGCGCACAACTGTCCTAACTGATAGTGAGCCTGTTCTGATTGATCGCCCAATTCCAGCATATCTGCCAACACCGCGATTTTTCGTCCGGTTTTCTGCACCTGGGCCAGCACGCTAAGACCGCTTTTGGCGGAATCGGGGCTGGCGTTATAAGAATCGTCAATCAGGGTGAAATGAGTCATCCGGTGAATTTGCTGGCGCATAGCCGCATTCTGATAACACAGAAGCCCTTTCTGTATGGACTCTGGTGAAAGCCCCAGATCCGTGGCTACTGCAATAGCCGCCAAAGCGTTGAGCACATGATGCTCACCGATGGCGGGTATCACCATCTGCCGAGCGCCGTTCGGCCCCTGTAAGGAAAACCAAGTCCGTTCTCCGTCGCTCTCCACCTGTTTGGCCTGGTAATTGCAATCCTGTTTGATCCCGTAACCTATGGTACGAACCGGGAGTTTACCCATCATCTCCGCCAAAAGCGGATCATCCACATTCAGGTACAGCGTCCCCTGTTCTCCAAATTGATCCATAATATGAAGTTTTTCAGCGCGGATGTTCTCCTGTGTTTTCAGCTGTTCAATGTGGGATATCCCAATATTTGTGAGAATTGCGTAGTCGGGCCGGGCGATCGCGCTTAGTTTGGACATCTCTCCAAACTGGCTCATTCCCATTTCAATCACCGCCGCCTGATGCTCTTTCTCCAGCTGAAACATGGTCAGCGGCAGGCCGATCTGGCTGTTAAAGTTTCCCGCGGTCTTCATCACCCGCTTCTCTACCGATAGGGCGGCGGCCACCATCTCCTTGGTGCTGGTTTTGCCCACGCTTCCGGTGATACCCACCACCGGAATGGTAAACAATCCGCGGTAGGCGGCCGCAATGTCTTGCAGCGCTTGCAAGGTATCATCCACGCGGATCCATACCTTATCTCCCTGGGCTGCGTCCTGCTCCTGGGTGAGCACTGCAGCCGCGCCCGCCTTAAATGCGGAATCAATAAAACGGTGAGCATTTACCTTTTCTCCCACAATGGGTACAAATAACGAACCGGGGGCTATTTCGCGGCTGTTGATGCTCACTGAGGTAACGCAATCTTTGGAATTTCCGCAAAGCAAACGTCCCCCCGACCAGCGAACAAGATCCTCAATCATGATCGGTTGCATGTCATCCGTCCTTTCTTTGTGGCTGGGAAAGGATTTCCGCCACCACAACCCGCTCGTCAAAAGGCAGTTTGCGGCCGTTTTTCTCCTGATAATCCTCATGGCCCTTACCGGCCAGCACCACAATATCCCCGGGCTGGGCATGATCCATACAGTACCGGATCGCCTCTTTCCGGTCCGGAATAACCACATATTCCCCATTCGTTTTGGCCATACCGGTTTTTATATCTTCGATGATCTCCATCACGTCTTCGTTACGGGAATTGTCCTCAGTGATTACCGTTAAGTCCGCCAGACGACCCGAGATTTCTCCCATCTCGTATCGGCGGGACCGAGCCCTATTTCCTCCCGCGCCAAACATACAAACCAAACGGGAAGGCTGATATTCCCGCAGGGTGGTGAGGATGTTCTCCATACTCATCGCATTGTGGGCGTAGTCGATGAGCAGCGTATATTCCCCAGGTACCGGTACCGCCTCAACCCGGCCTTTCACCTTTACCTCGTTGAGCCCTTCTAAAATATGCTGCCGGGTAACTGGAAAATGGCGGCAAACCGCAATGGCGGACAGTGCGTTATAGGCGCTGAATTTTCCGGGAATGTCCACATCCACTGAAAGCTCCATCGCGCCGTGCACGTCAAAATGCGCGCCAAGATATCCGGGACGGGAGATGAGATGTTCATTCTCACCCCTTAGCTGCGCTTCAGAGGAAAAGCCGAAGGTTTCCAGCGCGCAGGTGTGGCCTTTTATAATTTCGCGCCAGCTTAAATCATCGCTGTTGACAAGTCCCAGCTTACAGGCGCGAAAGAGCATACGTTTGCATTCCAGGTATTCTTGGAGGCTTGCGTGCTCGTTTTCTCCAATATGATCGGGTGAAAAATTGGTGAACACCCCGTAGTCATATAAAAATCCCGCGGTGCGATGCCATTTCAACCCCAAGGATGACGCTTCAATGACGGCGCAGCCGCAGCCTTCATCCGCCATCTGTTTGAGATATTTCTGAATCTCATAGGATTCTGGGGTGGTATTGCTGGTTTTTATGGTAGCTTCCCCGATCACCACCCCCAGCGTTCCGATAAGGCCTGTCTTAACTCCGCCCTTTTCCAGAATCTTTTTAATCATACAGGAAACGGTGGTCTTGCCCTTGGTACCGGTAATCCCCACTGTTTTTAATCTGCGGGCGGGATGGCCAAAATATACCGCTGACATGCACGCCAAAGCATACCGGGTATCCGCAACCGTAACCACGGTGGCCGGTACCGGATCGATCGGATGGGAGACAATTACTGCAACCGCGCCGTTTTGTACCGCCTGGGCCGCGAATTGGTGGCTATCCACCTGAGAACCCACCAGACAGACAAACACACATCCAGGGATTACTTTCCTTGAATCATAAATGATATCGCTGATCTCCAGGTCTACATTTCCGGATATGCCGACGGAGGGCAATCCCTCCAATAATTGATGTAACAGCATCCTTTTTGCCTCCAAATTCATCCAGATTGTAATAGTATATGCCGAAGCGTTGGGAGTTATTATTGGGGAAAAACAGGCCAGCCCACCTCATGGGAATCAGAGCCCTTGAACCCCGCTTTCATACTGTTTTATTTTACTCCATCAATGCTATGCTTTTCAACCTTCTTTGTGGAAAATTTCCCCTGATCCCGACTCAAGGCCCCAGTAAGATAAAATGATCTCATACAGAGCATTTTCTGTGAAATTAAAATCCCCTCTCGCATTCAAAGATGCAAGAGGGGATCCTGCTTGGCTCAAAGAGAAAGCCGTGAAGGGACCATATATGCTGAATTGCGCCCTTGGGTCGCTTACGCATTAATAGACGTCCCAATATACCAAGGTGATATTGCTAGAGGCGTGGTAAAACAACAGATAAATCGCCAGCAAAAGTATAACAGCAAGCGAAAGAATAGAAAAAATGAGAATTTTCTTTTTCGTACGGGTCGCTATTCCCCGTTCTTGTGGTTCTAGGGTGTCCATAAAATTTTTAACAAAGGAAACGGGATCCCCCCAATATTCTTTCAGGGTGGAGGATTCTGCATTGGAGGTATGTTCTAGGTATTCTCGAGCGCTGTCCTCCATGATGGAGTATAGTTTTTGTCGGTTCTTTTTGCTGCAATCAAGGAACTTTTTCACAGGTTTGATGTAATTCTTGATTTGTCTTTTCACATCTTTTCTATCCATATCCCGTCCAACCTTTTCAGTATTATTATATTTATTATTTTATCACTTTATCATAAACCAAGGTTAGTTTTGTGATGTTTTTACACAATATCTTTTTCTTTCCTTTTCCCTCTCCTACATCAAAAAAGCGGAAAGGAATTCCTTCCTATCCGCTTTCTAGTAAGCCCCTTATGAAATTTTTTTAGGAGAATTTGCGGTTACAAAGACGATATAAACGCCTGTTTCGTAAGGGTTTTGTTGACGCTTGCTCATCCTTTTTTATCGCTTGCCTTTTGAACTTCAACTCCATTTTTCCTTAATAAGTCTTCCAAAGCCTCATCCATTAGCCAACTTTTCGGTTGTTTTTTTATTTCTGATAATTCAAAGAAAGCCTTTAATATATTTTTATCGATTGACGTAGTAAATCTCTGCCTGTACTTAAGCTCATTGTATCCCATATCATTCACCCCATATATTTCTACAAAACTATTGTATACGTTAAGATAACATGATACAATTGACATAAGGTATCTTAAGTTATCTTAATACTGTTTGTATGGCGGCTTTTTATGTGTAGAGATATCAATAAGGAAACTATGATGCAGTTAAAAAACATGCAAAAAAATTTGCTGTTATTTCGATTGGCAAAAGGGTGGTCTATACAAGAATTATCGCGAATATCAAAAATTAATGAAAAGATATTATTTGATATCGAAAATGGAAACGACTTTAACATTGAATTTCTACTTACATTATGTCGTTTGTATAAGATAAAGCCTCACCAAATTTTTTCTGAAAAGCTTGATCCGCATTACAGGCAAATTTTATGTGAAACACCCCCAAAAAACATCAAAGTTCCTTAGAGATGTTTCATATCAGCAGGGCATCTATAACGACTGTATCTTGAATCGCTTCACTACTTGGATATTTCCTTCACTGTTAAAAACATAGCCCAGCAGAATTTTTTATATCCCCTTAGAGTTCAGGCTCTCCGTGTTGACTTTTCGACATACATCTTGACTTGCGCTTTTTCGGGATAATCGCCTATTTTACACGATTTCAGCAGCTGTTGGTCCAATATAAAAAACCGCATAAAACAACCAAAAAGGCTATTTCATGCGGTTTTTTGATGGTGGGCCATCAGGGACTCGAACCCCGGACCAACCGGTTATGAGCCGGTAGCTCTAACCAACTGAGCTAATGGCCCTTCTCAAATCGGCTCAATTATTATAGCATATACTCCTTCATTTCGCAATGCTTTCCGTAAATATTATTCCAGTTCTTATTTTCTACTCCTGCGTTTATTGTGTTATGAAAAAGGCCTACTGTATCCCCAATGCCTTTATGAGAAGGTTTCTTGCCATGAACGTTTACCCAAAGAAAAATGAAAAAACGTTACTTTCATCCCAACGGATAAGGGATTCTTGTTCTACTTGATAGCTATCCTGTTAATATAGGAGAAGAAACGAATTTATCCTACAATACATCAATGACGCAGAGGAGGCTTTCATAATAAATGTCTGGGCAGATAAAAAGGCCCCTGCCGTCAAAAACGGCAGGGGCCTTCCATTTGAAAGCAAAAGCCTCAATTATTCATTGATAGCGGTAACAACGCCGGAACCAACGGTACGGCCGCCTTCACGGATAGCGAAGCGCAGACCTTCCTCAATGGCGATGGGGGTAATCAGTTCCACATCCATCACAACGTTATCGCCAGGCATGCACATCTCGGTGCCCTCGGGCAGAGAGATAACGCCGGTTACGTCGGTGGTACGGAAGAAGAACTGAGGACGGTAGTTGTTGAAGAAAGGAGTATGACGGCCGCCTTCATCCTTGGTCAGCACGTATACCTGGCCCTTGAACTTGGTATGCGGATGAATGGAACCGGGCTTAGACAGAACCTGACCACGCTCGATTTCATTTCTCTGAATACCACGCAGCAAAGCGCCGATGTTGTCGCCGGCCTCCGCGTAATCCAGGATCTTGCGGAACATTTCAATACCGGTTACAACGGTCTTTCTCTTCTCGTCGGTCAGACCAACGATTTCCACTTCTTCAGAAGTTCTCAGCTGGCCACGCTCCACTCTACCGGTGGCAACGGTGCCGCGGCCGGTGATGGTGAATACGTCTTCCACAGGCATCAGGAAGGGCAGGTCAGCCTTGCGCTCAGGAGTGGGAATGAAGCTATCAACAGCAGCCATCAGCTCATGAATGCACTTATACTCAGCAGCGCTGGGATCCTTGGAATCGCACTCCAGAACCTGCAGCGCGGAACCGCGGATGATGGGGGTGTCGTCGCCCGGGAACTCATACTCGTTGAGCAGTTCACGGATCTCCATCTCAACCAGGTCGAGCAGTTCTTCGTCGTCAACCTGATCGGCCTTGTTCATGAACACCACGATGTAGGGCACGCCAACCTGACGGGAAAGCAGGATGTGCTCTCTGGTCTGGGGCATGGGGCCGTCCGCAGCGGACACAACCAGGATAGCGCCGTCCATCTGAGCAGCACCAGTAATCATGTTCTTAACGTAGTCGGCATGGCCAGGGCAGTCAACGTGAGCATAGTGACGGGTTTCGGTCTGATACTCAACGTGAGCGGTGTTGATGGTAATACCGCGCTCTCTCTCTTCGGGAGCCTTATCAATATTGGCATAATCCACAAAATCAGCGTCGCCAGCCAGGTTCAGCACCTTGGTGATCGCAGCGGTCAGAGTGGTCTTACCATGGTCAACGTGGCCGATGGTACCAATATTTACGTGGGGCTTATTTCTTTCAAATTTAGCCTTTGCCATTGGAATTTCCTCCTTTTTATCACTCAAATAAAATAATGGGTTAGCGAAACATCTTATGAATCGCTACAGTTATCATTCTAGCAATTTCCATTACAAAATGCAATAGAAAAATACCTAGATTTTAGTCTTTCTTGCTCCGGTCGGAAATAATCTTCTCAGAAACAGACTTGGGAACTTCGGCATAGTTGTCGGGTTCCATCACGTACTGGCCTCTTCCCTGGGTCTTGCTGCGCATGTCGGTAGCATAACCGAACATCTCAGACAGCGGAACCATGGAATTGATTCTCTGAGCGCCCGGGATGGCGTCCATACCCAGGATCATACCGCGACGGGAGTTGATATCGCCGATAACGTCGCCCATGTATTCCTCGGGAACGATAACGGTTACCTTCATAATGGGTTCCAGCAGTACCGGATCAGCCTTTCTCATCGCCTCTTTAAAGGCCATGGAACCGGCGATCTTAAACGCCATTTCAGAGGAGTCAACCTCATGATAAGAACCGTCATACAGAGTAACCTTTACATCCACAACATTGTAACCGGCCAGTACACCGGAGAGCATGGCTCCCTGAATACCTTGGTCAACTGCGGGAATATATTCCTTCGGAATGGCGCCGCCCACGATGGCGTTGACAAACTCATAACCCTTGCCGGGATTGGGCTCGATACGGATCTTAACATGACCGTACTGGCCCTTACCGCCGGACTGACGGGCGTACTTGTTGTCCACTTCGGCGTTCTTACGAATGGTTTCTTTGTAAGCAACCTGAGGCTTACCTACATTTGCCTCCACCTTGAATTCGCGGAGCAAACGGTCCACGATGATTTCCAAGTGAAGCTCGCCCATACCGGCGATGATGGTTTGACCGGTTTCTTCATCGGTGTAAGCCTTGAAGGTAGGATCTTCCTCAGCCAGTTTGGCTAAGGCAATACCCATCTTCTCCTGACCAGCTTTGGTCTTTGGCTCGATGGCTACTCGAATAACCGGCTCCGGGAACTCCATGGATTCCAGAATCACAGGGTGCTTCTGGTCGCACAGGGTGTCGCCTGTGGTGGTATTCTTCACACCTACCGCAGCGGCAATGTCACCGGCATATACGGTTTCGATATCCTGACGATGGTTCGCATGCATTTGCAGAATGCGGCCCATACGCTCGGTGTTGTCCTTGGTGGAGTTGTACACAGTGGTACCGGCGTTGATGGAACCGGAATACACACGGAAGAAGCACAACTTACCCACAAAGGGGTCGGTAGCAATCTTAAAGGCCAACGCCGCAAAGGGTTCGTCATCGGAAGAATGACGCACTGTCTCTTCTTCGGTGTCGGGATTGATTCCCTTAATAGCGGGAACATCCGTGGGCGCGGGCATGTAATCAATGATGGCGTCCAGCAGCTTCTGCACGCCCTTGTTTTTGTAGGAAGTACCGCAGCACACCGGAACCATGGTGTTGTTGATGGTAGACTTGCGAATGCAGGTCTTGATCTCTTCCAGCGTCAGTTCTTCGCCCTCGAGGTACTTCTCAAATAAGGCGTCGTCCTGCTCAGCCACATGCTCCATCATCTCGGTGTGATATTTTTCCGCCAGCTCTTTCATATCCTCAGGAATCTCTTCCTCGCGGATATCATTGCCCAGGTCGTCGTAATAGATATAGGCTTTCATTTCCACCAGATCAATGAGGCCCTTAAAGGTATCCTCAGAGCCGATGGGCAGCTGGATCGGAACAGCGTTACATTTCAGACGGTCCTTCATCATCTGGACCACGCGATAGAAATCGGCGCCCATGATGTCCATCTTATTAACGTAAGCCATACGCGGAACCTGATATTTATCAGCCTGACGCCAAACGGTCTCAGACTGAGGCTCGACGCCGCCCTTGGCGCACAGTACGGTAACCGAACCGTCGAGCACGCGCAGGGAACGCTCTACTTCCACGGTAAAGTCCACGTGGCCGGGGGTGTCGATGATGTTAATTCTGTGTTTTTTCCAGAAACAGGTCGTCGCAGCGGAGGTAATGGTAATACCTCTTTCCTGCTCCTGTGCCATCCAGTCCATGGTGGCGGCGCCGTCATGGGTTTCACCAATCTTGTGATTGATGCCGGTGTAGTACAGGATACGCTCTGTTGTGGTGGTTTTACCGGCATCAATATGAGCCATGATACCGATATTGCGGGTTAAATCCAGTGAAACCTGCCTTGGCATATAGTGGGTCCTCCTTAAAGTATGGGAAAATTATGCAGCAAACAAGCTTGCGCATACTCTCCCGCTGTCTTGCTTGCGGCTCATAAGAATGCCACAGGGAACAAGCAGTCCATAAAGCCAGAATATCAAAATTCTATCTTTACAGACTACTGGGGAATCTCCCCCTTGTCCCATGCGGCTGTTCTCGATTGGTTTGTAGCTACAGGTGAAAGCGACCGCTCCGGTCAAATTACCATCTGTAATGTGCAAACGCCTTGTTGGCCTCCGCCATCTTGTGCGTATCGTCACGCTTCTTGGCGGCGCCACCGGCACCGTTGACAGCATCCAGGATTTCTCCGGCAAGTCTCTCTCTCATGGTCTTCTCAGAACGAAGTCTGGAATAATTGGTCAACCAGCGCAGACCCAGGGTCTCTCTTCTTTCCGGCCGAACCTCCATGGGCACCTGGTAGGTAGCGCCACCTACACGGCGGGCCTTGACCTCCAGCTGCGGCATGATATTTTCCATGGCCTGCTCGAACACTTCGAGCGGCTCTTTGCCTGTCTTATCTTTGATGATATCAAAGGCGCCGTAGACGATCTTCTGGGAAACACCCTTTTTGCCGTCCAGCATAACGCTGTTGATAAGACGGGTAACTTTCTTGGAATTGTACAAAGGATCGGGCAAAACATCACGTTTTGCAATGTTACCTCTTCTTGGCACTTTACTTCCCTCCTTCATAGGTATGATATCATAGGTACTCGAAAGCGACAAACTCCCGTTGGCCAACACAGAGGCATATTATCTATATAATATACCGCTGCATTGCGTTGCAGTGGTCAAAGGGGAAAAGCACCCCTCGGATCCTACACTTTTACTCTACTTGTAAAAATGATGCAGCCGTTCGGTTTCTGTCAAATTCTTATTTCTTTGCGGCGCCCGCCTTGGGACGCTTCGCGCCGTACTTGGAACGGGCCTGCATACGTTTGGCAACGCCCTGGGCATCCAAGGTTCCGCGGATGATGTGGTAACGCACACCAGGCACGTCCTTAACACGTCCGCCACGGATCAGAACCACGCTATGTTCCTGCAGGTTGTGACCCACGCCGGGGATATAGGAAGTAACCTCGATTCCGTTGGAAAGCCGCACTCTGGCGATCTTACGAAGCGCGGAGTTCGGTTTCTTAGGGGTAGCGGTTTTTACAGCCGTGCACACACCGCGCTTTTGAGGAGAGCTTTGCTCAATGGCAACGCGCTTCTTGGAGTTCCATCCTCTTAAAAGAGCCGGGGTCTTGGCCTTCTTCTCGGTAACCTCTCTGCCTTTGCGAACCAGTTGGTTAAAGGTTGGCAACATGACACCTCCTAACGAAAAATTTTTCTATGTTCACAGGAACAATATAACATTGCCCTGATCCCACCAAAATATTCCTTTATTCAAAACAGCCATAAAGGATAGGGCGGTAAACAAGGATTTCACGCAAATGAACGACAAATCCATCTGCGCGATTATCCCTTTTCACAATTGTTTATGATACCACTAGACTACGTCATTTGTCAACACATTTGTTGTTTCTTCGATGGTGACATCGCTGTAGCGATGCATCCCTGTTCCGGCGGGAACCAGCTTACCGATGATGACGTTTTCCTTAAGACCCAGCAGCGGATCCACCTTGCCCTTAATGGCCGCCTCAGTAAGCACCTTGGTGGTTTCCTGGAAGGAGGCGGCGGACAGGAAGGAATCGGTAGCCAAGGAAGCTTTGGTGATACCCAGCAGTACAGGAATACAGGTGGCCTCCCGCAGCTCGGTCTCCCCTTCCGCAATGCGCGCGCGGATCTTTTCGTTTTCGGTTTCGAAGTCCACCTTCTCTACCAGGGAGCTGGGCAGCAGTTTGGTGTCGCCGGCTTCCTCTACCCGAACCTTCTTCATCATCTGGCGCACGATTACCTCGATATGCTTGTCGTTGATATCCACGCCCTGCATCCGGTACACGCGCTGTACCTCTTGAATCAGGTAGTTCTGTACCGCGTCGGTACCCTTGATGGCCAGCACGTCGTGGGGGTTCACAGAACCCTCGGTAATCATATCGCCGGCTTCAATAATCTGGCCCTCCTCCACGCGCACGCGGGAACCAAAGGGAATGAGGTACGACTTCTCGTCGCCGGTTTCTTTATTATAGATGACCGCATGGCGGTTTTTCTTAATTTCTTCAAAGCGCACCTGACCGCCGATCTCACTGATGATGGCCAAATGCTTGGGTTTACGGCCCTCGAACAGCTCTTCCACACGGGGAAGACCCTGGGTGATATCCTCAGCGCTGGCGACGCCGCCGGTGTGGAAGGTTCTCATGGTAAGCTGCGTACCGGGCTCGCCGATGGATTGGGCCGCGATGATTCCCACCGCTTCGCCCACGGTGACCGGCATACCGTTCGCCAGGTTGGAACCGTAACACTTCTTGCACACTCCGTGCTTGGCACGGCAGTTCAATATGGAGCGGATCTCGATCTTTTCGGTGCCCGCGCCTACAATGATGTCGGCGTCGTTGTCATCCATCATCTTATCCTTGCTCACCAGCACCTCGCCCGCATCGTTGACAAAGTCTTTAACCAGGTAACGGCCAATCAAACGCTCATGCAGCGGCTCGATGGATTCCTTGCCATCCCGGATATCAAAGACCTCCAGGCCGTGCTCGGCTCCGCAATCCTCTTCACGAATGATGACATCCTGAGAGACGTCCACCAGACGGCGGGTCAGGTAACCGGAGTCCGCAGTACGCAGAGCGGTATCGGCCAAGCCCTTTCTGGCGCCGCGGGAAGAGATAAAGTATTCCAAAATGTTCAGGCCTTCGCGGTAGTTTGCCCGAATGGGAATTTCAATAACCGTACCGGAGGTATTGGCGATCAACCCGCGCATACCAGCCAGCTGACGGATCTGACTCATGGAACCACGGGCTCCGGAATCCGCCATCATAAAGATGGGGTTATATTGGTCCAGTCCCTTTTGCAGCGCGTCGGTAACGTCGTTGGTGGCCTTTTCCCATATTTTGAGCACCGCGCTCTTGCGCTCCTGTTCAGAAATCAAACCGCGCCGGAACTGTTTGCTGATCTTATCAATGCGCTGTTCGGCATCCGCAATGATATCCTTTTTCTGGGGCGGAATGGTGGCGTCGCACACCGCAACGGTAATGGCGCCCTTAGTGGAATATTTAAATCCCTGCGCCTTAATATTGTCCAGCACCTCGGAGGTCTTGGCGGTACCATGCACCTTGATGCACTTGTCGATGATCTTGCCCAGCTGCTTCTTACCTACCAGGAACTCCACTTCCAGCTTGAAGAGGTTTTCCGGATCGGAGCGATCCACAAATCCCAAATTCTGGGGAACAGGCTGGTTAAAGATGATGCGGCCCACTGTGGTGTCGATGATCTTGGATACGGTGCGGTCACCGATCTCTAAGGTGCGGCGCACCTTAATCTTGGCGTGCAGACTGACCACCTTAGCGTCATACGCCATCAGCGCCTCGTCAAAGTCGCGGAACACCTTGCCTTCGCCCGGCTCTCCATCCTTTGTTAAGGTTAGATAGTAAGAACCCAGCACCATGTCCTGGGTGGGAACGGTAACCGGTCGCCCGTCGGAGGGCTTTAATAGGTTGCCGGCGGCCAGCATCAAGAAGCGGGCCTCAGCCTGAGCCTCGGCGGACAGCGGCACGTGAACGGCCATCTGGTCGCCGTCGAAGTCGGCGTTATAGGCGGTACAGGCCAGGGGATGCAGCTTGAGGGCGCGGCCCTCCACCAGCACCGGCTCAAAGGCCTGGATACCCAGTCTATGCAGCGTAGGCGCACGGTTTAACAGTACCGGGTGCCCCTTGATGACGATTTCCAGCGCGTCCCAAACCTCGGGCTTGGCACGCTCCACCGCTTTGCGGGCCGCTTTGATGTTGCCGGCTGCGCCGGTTTCCACCAAGCGCTTCATGACAAAGGGTTTAAACAGCTCCAGCGCCATCTCCTTAGGCAGACCGCACTGATACATTTTCAGCTCAGGGCCGACCACAATAACAGAACGACCGGAGTAGTCCACGCGCTTGCCCAAAAGGTTCTGACGGAAACGGCCCTGTTTGCCCTTGAGCATATCGGACAGGGATTTCAGCGGACGGTTGTTGGGACCGGTCACCGGACGACCGCGCCGACCGTTGTCAATGAGAGCGTCTACCGCCTCTTGCAGCATACGTTTTTCATTGCGCACAATAATATCCGGGGCGCCCAGCTCCAACAAGCGCTTCAGACGGTTGTTGCGATTGATTACCCGGCGGTACAGGTCATTGAGGTCGGAAGTAGCAAAACGACCGCCGTCCAGCTGTACCATAGGACGAATATCCGGCGGAATCACCGGAACAACATCTAAAATCATCCATTCCGGACGGTTGCCGGAGATACGGAAAGCCTCCACAACCTCCAGCCTTTTGAGGATGCGCACCCGCTTTTGTCCAGCGGCAGTGGCCAGCTCATCTTTCAGCTCCTGGGACAGTTGATCCAAGTCAATGTCCTCCAGCAGCTTCTTGATGGCTTCCGCGCCCATACTGGCTTCGAAATCATCCTCGTATTTTTCCCGCATATCGCGGTATTCTTTTTCGTTGAGGAACTGCATTTTTGTCAGCTCCCGGGCGGCGCCCGGATCTGTGACGATATACATAGCGAAATACAGAACCTTTTCCAGCATTCTGGGGGAAATATCCAGAATCAAGCCCATCCGGGAGGGGATCCCCTTAAAATACCAGATGTGGGATACCGGAGCGGCCAGCTCAATGTGGCCCATGCGCTCCCGGCGCACCTTGGAGCGGGTGACCTCTACGCCGCAGCGGTCGCAGATCTTGCCCTTGTAACGGATCCTTTTATACTTGCCGCAATGGCATTCCCAGTCCTTCTGCGGCCCGAAGATACGCTCGCAGAACAGGCCGTCGCGCTCCGGTTTCAGCGTACGGTAGTTGATGGTCTCCGGCTTTTTCACTTCGCCGTGGGACCACTCTCTGATCTTATCCGGAGAGGCAAGTCCGATCTTAATTGATTCAAAAACATTAAACTCCATAGATTAAAGCCCCCTCCTCTTTATTCCAACTCTTCACTGGTCAGTGAATCAAAGTCCAATTCTTCTTCCGGTTCTTCCTCAAAGAAGCTAGCCTCGTCGAACATATTGTTGTCCTCCGGGTCGTCCTCCAGAGAGAACCCGTCCAGAGAGGTCATCACTTCCGGCTCCTCCAGATTGACGTCCTCCACAGCGGTCAGACCCATATCGTCATCCTCGTCGAAGTTCTGCTTCAGGTCGATCTCTTCGTCGTCCTTATCCAGCACCTTAACGTCCAGACCCAGAGACTGCAACTCCTTGATGAGCACCTTGAAGGATTCAGGAATGCCGGGCTTGGGAATGTTCTGGCCCTTGACAATGGATTCATAAGTCTTTACGCGGCCCACCACGTCGTCCGATTTGACGGTAAGAATTTCCTGCAACGTGTAGGCAGCTCCATAAGCCTCCAGCGCCCACACTTCCATTTCTCCGAAACGCTGGCCGCCGAATTGGGCTTTACCGCCCAAGGGCTGCTGAGTAACCAGAGAATAGGGGCCGGTGGAACGCGCGTGAATCTTATCATCAACCAGATGATGGAGCTTGAGGTAATACATATATCCCACGGTAACGGGATTGTCGAAATATTCGCCGGTTCGGCCATCCTTGAGGATGGTTTTTCCGTCCTCCCGATACCCGGCCATCTTAAAGCATTCCACAATATCGTCTTCATGAGCGCCGTCAAAAACAGGGGTCATAATTTTCCAGCCCAGCGCCTTGGCCGCATATCCCAGATGCACTTCCAGCACCTGACCGATGTTCATACGAGAAGGCACGCCCAAGGGATTCAAGACGATATCCAGCGGGGTACCGTCGGGCAGGAAGGGCATATCCTCCTGGGGCAAAATGCGGGATACAACACCCTTGTTTCCATGGCGACCGGCCATCTTATCGCCCACCGAGATTTTTCTCTTCTGAGCCAGATAGCAGCGCACCACCTTGTTGACGCCGGGCTGCAGCTCGTCGTTGCCGTTTTCACGGGTGAACACCTTCACATCCACCACAATGCCCGATTCGCCGTGAGGCACTCGAAGAGAGGTGTCTCTCACCTCTCTGGCCTTCTCGCCGAAGATGGCGCGCAGCAGGCGCTCCTCAGCGGTGAGTTCGGTCTCTCCCTTGGGAGTCACCTTTCCAACCAGGATATCTCCGGCGTGCACCTCGGCGCCCACGTGGATAATGCCGCTCTCGTCCAAATCCTTAAGCAGATCCTCGTTGACGTTGGGAATATCCCGGGTAATCTCCTCCGGCCCTAACTTGGTGTCACGGGCCTCCGTCTCATATTCCTCAATGTGAATGGACGTATACACGTCGTCACGCACAATCTTTTCATTGATGAGGACGGCGTCCTCATAGTTATAGCCTTCCCAGGTCATAAATCCGATCAAGGCATTTTTACCCAGGGAGATCTCGCCGTTGCTGGTGGCGGGTCCGTCGGCCAGCACCGCGTGTTTCTCCACGTGCTGTCCCACAGAAACCACCGGAACCTGGTTGATACAGGTGCCCTGATTGGAACGCATGAACTTGGTGATGGGATAGGAGACCGTTTCTCCGCTGTCATGCTTGAGCTTTACCAGGTTAGCGCTGACGCTGACCACAGTGCCCGCCTCTTTCGCAAGTACGCACACGCCGGAGTCCACACCCGCCTTGTATTCCATACCGGTTCCCACTATGGGAGCCTCGGTTTTTAAAAGCGGAACCGCCTGCCGCTGCATGTTGGAACCCATCAGCGCACGGTTGGCGTCGTCGTTCTCCAGGAAGGGAATCATAGCGGTAGCCACAGAAACCACCATTCGAGGCGAAACATCCATATAGTCGGCACGGGAGGATTCCACCTCCACAAACTCGTCCCGGAAACGGCCGTTGACCTTGGGATTGATGAAATGTCCTTCCTCATCCAAGGGCTCGTTGGCCTGTGCCACAATGAAGTCGTCCTCCACATCGGCGGTCATATAGACCACCTCTTTGGTGACTACGCCGTTCTCCTTATCCACCTTGCGGAAAGGAGCCTCGATAAAGCCGTACTCATTGATTCGAGCGAACGTAGCCAGATAGGAGATCAAGCCGATGTTGGGACCTTCCGGAGTCTCAATGGGGCACATGCGTCCGTAATGGCTGTAGTGTACGTCGCGGACCTCGAATCCCGCGCGGTCACGGGACAGACCGCCGGGACCCAGGGCGGACAGACGGCGCTTGTGGGTCAGCTCAGCCAAAGGATTGGTTTGATCCATGAACTGAGACAACGGCGAGGAACCGAAGAACTCCTTGATGGCCGCCACCACAGGACGAATATTGATTAAGGCGTGGGGGGTGAGCACTTCCAGATCCTGCGCCTGCAGAGTCATGCGCTCACGGATAACCCTTTCCAACCGGGAGAAGCCGATACGGAACTGATTTTGCAGCAATTCTCCCACACAGCGGATGCGCCGGTTGC
Organism: Clostridiales bacterium; assembly: GCA_022799115.1. Classification (GTDB taxonomy): domain Bacteria; phylum Bacillota; class Clostridia; order Oscillospirales; family Acutalibacteraceae; genus CAJFUH01. Next base: position 142,557 of record JAAWNT010000001.1, read on the forward strand.
CTAAATGGTCGATATCGTCGGTGGTACCCACGCCGCAGGCTAGGCAATTCATATAGTTGATGGACGAGAAAATGTCGTCCACAATGATGTGTTTGGGAATCAGCTCATCCATGCGGGTTTTAATGGCCTCTTTGATCTCCTCGTCGTTTGTGCAGGTGTCCAGAATCTCACACAGCACGCTGAAGCGGACGCGTTCCTTAATCTCGCACTCCTCATGGGCATCGAAATTAACAAAGTGATTGATTTCCACCATGCCGTTGGAGATGATTTTAACCGGCTTTTCCATATTTTCCACGGTAACATAAGCCACCGACACGCCGGCATTCTCAATCTCCATGGCTTTATCACGGGAGATTACCTCTCCCGCTTCCGCCATCAGCTCGCCGGTCAAGGGATTGGCAATGGGTTCAAAAAGCTGCTGGCCCGCCAAACGGTTGGCGATCCCCAGCTTTTTATTGTATTTATATCGTCCCACGCGGGACAGGTCATATCGTCTGGCGTCGAAGAACAGGGCGTTAATATGGGACTGAGAGCTCTCCACAGTGGGCGGCTCGCTGGGACGCAGTTTACGGTATACCTCTAAAAGGGCCTCCTCCGTATTCTTACAGGGATCCTTTTCAATGGTGGCGCGAATGCGGTCATCGTCGCCGAAATACTCAATCAATTCGTCGTCGCTGCCCAGGCCCAGCGCTCTGATAAAGCAGGTGATCGGAATTTTACGGTTTTTGTCAATGCGTACATAAAAGACGTCGTTGGCGTCATTTTCATATTCCAGCCAGGCGCCGCGGTTGGGAATGACGGTAGAGCTAAAAAGCTGTTTGCCCGTCTTGTCGTATTCCATCTTATAATAGACGCCCGGAGAACGAACCAGCTGAGAAACAATGACGCGCTCCGCGCCGTTGATGACAAAGGTGCCCGAATCGGTCATCAGCGGGAAATCCCCCATAAAGACCTCGGACTCCTTGATCTCTCCGCTCTCTTTGTTGAGCAGGCGGGCAGTTACTCTGAGAGCCGCGGAATAGGTGGCGTCCCGTTCCTTGCATTCTGCCACGCTGTAATTTGGTTTGTCGATGTCCAACTTATAATTGACAAAGTCAAGGACAAGGTTGCCGGTGTAATCCGTAATTCCTGAAACATCCTTAAATACTTCCCGGAGTCCCTCGTCCAGGAACCATTGATAGGAATTCTTCTGCACCTCGATGAGATTGGGCATGTCCAATACTTCATCGATCCGGGAAAAACTCATTCTGACGTTTTCACCCAAATGCACCGGTTTGACGTTCACCATAGGCTCAATCACTCCATTCATCTATTTACCGCGGTCACGGCCTTCCAAAGCAAAACGAATGCTGAAACGCTCGTTGCTGCACGTCATAAAAAAAATTTTTATACCCTTGATTTTTTAGTCAAATAATGATACTATAAATATCGGACAGGGTATATCTTTCCATTATGATGCAGTATATTATTTTATTACAAATAATTGAAAATGTCAAGATCAATCTGTCTTTTTATACAACAAAATTAACCGCAGATCCACTGATCTGCGGTTTTTCTGTTTTTTACAAACGAAAAGCGCTTTGTAAGGGACGCTTTTCTACAAAAAAAGCTGGGTAATGGGAATGTCGATAAGCGCCACAATAACGGCGGCCACATTCACCTTATTGATTTTAGATTGCCTCATATCCAGTAACGCCATCGTTACCGAAAACAGCAGAAAAAGAATCGTCAACATCGTTAGAATCGAACGGAATCTACCGGATAATTGAATCAAATTTCGCAGTCCGCCCCCTTGGTAAAAGGCCTGAAAGCCTCCCCAAAAATAAGACAACAGAAATTGCAGCGGCACTAATGCGGCCGAACTGATTAAGGCAGCCCAGTCGTAATGCAAGCGGTAGCGTCTATTGAGTCTTGAAACTGTTTTGGCGGTATGGCGAACATTTGGAGTCGCCGTTTCTATGCGCTGTTCTCTCTGCGTTTGGCTGTTTCCTCCAACGTGCGTATATTCCAAACCTCCCGCCTCCTTCCCTTAAGCCTTGCATCTCCCTTTGTAATCTCTTTCGGTTTTTATTGTACTGGATATCTATAAATATTGCAAGTAATTATCAATTTTATTTTTACCAATTTTTCGATCCGAATTTTGCTAAAATAAGCGCCCGACATGCACGTTTGCCTGTACATGTCGGACGCTTGTTTTTACATCTGGGCGATATTAATCTTCCCATTTGCCAATATAAGAACATTGGGGACTTAAGAGAAGGCTGTATTTTACAATGCTGTCAGCAAACCCTCCCGTTTGCTAGTTGGAGGCATGCCTTTCTAATCCGGTTTTTTCTCCCGGTCAAAGGTCACCTGATCCAGCCGTTGCCTTACCAATGCGGATACCTCGTCGTAGATGTGATGAAACCGGCATTCGGTGTGACAGCAGTTGTAGTCTTTGGTCAGGCAGCGGTTAAGCACATAGGGCCCTTCCACCGCTTCGATCACCTGGCGCAAAGTAATCAGTCCCGGTTCTCTGGCCAGAGTATATCCGCCCTTGGCTCCCTTATAGGATTTTACCAGATTTTCCGCCACCAGCTTACGCAGGATTTTCAGTGAAAACCTCAGCGGCACCCTGGTATCTTCCGAGATGGTATGGGCGTCCAGCCTTCCATCGGATTCCGACAACCGCTCTACGATGCGTACCGCGTAATCCGCCTCCAGCGTCATGTGCATTGGCGCCGCCTCCTTTCCTCATGTATCCGGAGGGCAATTCCGTGCAGTCCCTCCCATCAGCCAAGAGCCGGATCCGGCCCCTTCGTCCTTAGGATGTCCAAAAATCAGTCCAAAAAGTCCTTCAGCTTTTTGCTGCGGCTGGGATGGCGCAACTTACGCAGAGCCTTGGCCTCAATCTGGCGAATGCGCTCACGGGTAACGTTAAACTCCTTGCCCACCTCTTCCAGTGTACGGGAGCGTCCGTCCTCCAATCCAAAGCGCAGACGCAGCACCTTTTCCTCCCGCGGGGTCAAGGTATCCAGCACCTCGGCCAGCTGTTCTTTCAGCAAAGTATGAGAGGCGGCGTCGGCCGGGGCCGGGGCATCCTCATCCTGAATGAAGTCGCCCAAGTGGCTGTCCTCCTCCTCACCGATGGGGGTTTCCAGAGAAACCGGTTCCTGTGCCACCCGCATAATCTCCCGAACCTTGTCCACAGGCATATCCAATTCGGCGGAAATATCGTCGGCGGAGGGCTCATGTCCGTTGGTGTGCAGCAGCTGGCTGGAAACCTTTTTCACCTTGTTGATGGTTTCCACCATATGCACGGGAATCCGGATGGTTCTGGCCTGGTCGGCGATGGCGCGAGTGATAGCCTGGCGGATCCACCAAGTGGCGTAAGTAGAAAATTTAAACCCCTTGGTATAATCAAATTTTTCCACCGCTTTAATCAGTCCCAGATTTCCCTCCTGGATCAAATCAAGAAACTGCATTCCCCGGCCCAGGTAACGCTTGGCAATGCTGACCACCAGACGCAGATTGGCCTCGGACAGACGCCGTTTGGCCTTGGCGTCCCCTTCGGTGATGCGGATAGCCAGATCAATTTCCTCCTCCGGAGTGAGCAGCGGAACTCGTCCGATTTCTTTGAGATAGACTTTAACCGGGTCGTCGATGGCAACGCCTTCCGCCGCAGCCGGCGCTTCCGCTTCCGGTGTGTCCGGGGCGGCAATATTAAAATCGTCCAATGGGATCTCTTCAAAGTCCTCTACGATCTCAACGCCCAGCGCTTCCAGTGAATCGTAAAATTTTTCTATTTGTTCCGGTTCAAAGTCCAATTCGCCGATGGCGTCCAAAATCTCCTTGGTGCTCAAATGTCCCTTGGCTTTCCCCTGTTCCATCAGATCCTTTATGACGGTTTTCTTATCCGGTGTTGCTGGCATTGCCATAAGTAACTCCCCCTATTTCTTGAGCTCTTTCAACTTCTGCAAATACTGATTGATATCGTCAAGGCCGGCGGATTGAATGTCCGAGGCCGTAATTTTTTCTTTTTCATAACGGATGACTCGCATATACTCCTGAGCCGACTCCCAGGTTTCCCCGGTAATCGGCGCGGCGGACAGTATCCTTGTCAGTCTCCCCATCTCCTCCATGGAAAACTCCTGGGACAGATCCATCAAGTCCACCGGCCTGCCCTCCAAGATGCGGCCGGTAACGGTCTGATAAACCCGCCGGTTGAAATCGGTGACCATTCCCTCCGGCGGAAGATCGGATACTATAGTTTTAGCCATGTCCTGATTATTTATCACATATGCAATGAGCGCCTCTTCCGCGTTGGCGGCGCGAAGATTCTCGGCGCGCTGGGGATTGACGGTATCCTTTTGTCCGGACACCCGCTGCTGAATTTCTCGAAACTGCTTGGTCTTTTGGGACCGGTCCCGCTTTTTCACCAGCTTGTCCACCTGCTGCATCACGGCGGTTTTTTGAATTCCCACTTCCTCGCTGAGCCGTCCGGCATAAACTTCCTGCTCCATCCGGCTGTCTAAGGTGGCAAGCACGCCCGCCGCGCCGCTTAAATAGGCGATCTTCCCTTCTGAAGATTCCATATTGCAGGCGGCTTTAATCTTTTGCAGGCGGTACTCCACGTCGTTTCCCGTGGCGTCCAGCAGCTGTTTAAAGCGCGCCGGCCCCTGATCTCCAAAGGAGCGAATGTATTCGTCAGGGTCTTTACTGCCCGGAACGGCCAGCACCCGAACCAGCAGTCCCGCATCCCGCAGCATAGGGATGGCGCGGTCCGCCGCCTTCTGTCCGGCCGCGTCTGCGTCATAGCAAACCACTACCTCATCGGTGTAACGGGCCAGCAGCCGGGCGTGGTCCACCGTCAGAGAGGTGCCCAGGGTGGCCACGGCGTTTGTAAACCCCGCCTGGTGCAGGGCGATCACATCCATGTATCCCTCCACCAGTATCATCCTCTTTTCTCCGCCATTTTTCGCAAAATTGAGCGCGAACAGATTACTGCTCTTGCGAAACACCAGCGTGTCGGAGGTGTTGAGATATTTGGGCTTTCCGTCCCCCATCAGTCGTCCGCCAAAGGCGATTACATTTCCTCTGAGATCGATGATGGGAAACATCACCCGATCCACAAAGCGGTCCACGCCGCCCCCTCCCCGGCCCTGAAACGCCAGGTTGGCCGCCACAAGCTCATCGTCCCGGAACCCCTTCTGCCGCATAAAATTCGTCAGCGCAAACCGGCCCGGCGGAGCATATCCCAGCCCAAAATGCTTAATGGTAGTCTCCTTTAGCCCCCGACCGCGCAGATAAGCCAGCGCCGGGGCGCCCTGTGGACGATAGAGCATATGGTGGTAAAACCGGGCGGCCTCCCGATTGGCCTCAAAGATGCGGGCGCGCACCCGGGCGGTTTTGTCGTCCACCCCGTCGGCGGGCATTGAAAGGCCCGCGCGCTGAGCCAACAGCTTCACAGCGTCAATATAATCCAAGTTTTCAATGCGCCGGATAAAGGTGATTACATCTCCGCCTGCTCCGCATCCAAAACAATGGAAGTACGCATTCTCCACATTGACGTGGAAAGAGGGCGTTTTCTCTCCATGAAAGGGACACAGCCCCACCATATTTCGGCCTGTGCGCTTAAGATTGACATATCCGGAGATCACGTCCGCAATATCGCTGCGGGCCTTCAGCTCCTGTATAAAACTATCTGGCAGCGCCATAGCGTCCCCCTCCTTTCCGTCCCCAAAGCGTCTCTTGGCAGCACGTGCCGCCTTTTTTCCAAAAAGATAAAAGCGCCGGCGGTTCTTGGCCTAACTGCGCAATCCGCCGGGACGATTCTTTGTCTTGAAAACGAGCGTTTCCAGCCTTATCGTTTGTCTTTATTCCTGAAAGCTGATTTTTGCGATTTTGTATATGAGATCCGGTCTTATCCTTCCTCTTCCCAACTAATTCCTCCACGCCTTGGGTACAAAGACATCCTCAAATATCTCAATGGCGTAGTGATCGGTCATACCGGCGATATAATCACATACGGCGCGGTCGGTGTCCTCCTCGCGGGCAATTTTCTGCATCTCTTCGGGCATCCTCCGAGGATGCCGCATAAAATAGCGATACAGCCGTTCCACCAGATCGGGCACCTTCTTTTCCTCTTGCTTGGCAAAGGGGTTGCGGTACACATACTCATACATAAAATCGTGCAGCATGTCGAACACCCGTCTTATCTCCGGGCCCATTTTCAAATGCCCTTGGCCGCTGTTTTCCACCAAAGAGCGTACCAGGGTATTAATCCGCTCGCTTCTGCGATCCCCCAGCAACTCAATGGCCTCAGCCGGAATCTCTCCCTCGTTAAGCACACCCGCCCGCTGGGCGTCGTCAATATCATGATTGATATAAGCAATGCGGTCGGCCAGCCTTACAATGCGTCCTTCCGGCGTCTCGGCCTCCGTCCCTCGGGTATGGCGCAGAATCCCGTCCCGCACCTCCCAGGTTAGGTTAAGTCCCTTCCCGTTTTTTTCCAGGCGTTCCACCACCCGCACGCTCTGTTGGCTGTGGAGGAACCCATAGGGACAAATCTCCCCCAGCGCCCGCTCTCCCGCATGTCCAAACGGGGTATGCCCCAGATCATGCCCCAGAGAGACGGCCTCTGCCAAATCCTCGTTAAGCCGCAACGCCCTTGCCACGGTACGGGCAATCTGAGCTACCTCCAAGGTGTGGGTTAGCCGCGTCCGGTAATGGTCTCCTTCAGGGGCCAGAAACACCTGGGTTTTGTGCTTGAGGCGGCGGAAGGACTTGCAGTGTATGATGCGGTCCCGGTCCCGCTGATAACAGGTACGCAAAGAGCAGGGCTCCTCTACGTTCTCCCTTCCCCTGCTGTTGCGGGCAAGGGAAGCATACGGGGATAAGGTCTGTTCCTCAATCCATTCGGTCTGTTCCCGTACCGTCATCATTAACGCCCCCAAGCTGCCAGCGTATTATTCCATCCTCTATTTTATACGACACAAATAGAAAAATTCCTGCTTTTCAAACCTAAAAAACTTGATAAAAAGCGAAGTGTGTATAGATAGACAAACTTTTCTTCTAAATTAACAAAACAACTGTATATTTAGTCAACATATCGCATGTTCAATATAGAGTTCTCCCAACAGCTCCGGAGAAACCTGCCCGCACGTTGCATCGGCCAAACGGCGTGAGAGCGCGGAAAGCTGCTCCTCGGTCATATGGAAGGTTAGCTGTACACAATCGGTAAACTGGGTATCGTCCACCACTCCTCCACACTCCGGAATCAGGGACGATACCCGGCCATATTGGTTGTAGTCGCACATCACCCGCGCTGTTTTACAAAGCTGCATGGTGATAACCTCTCCCGCCTGCAACGCCAAGCTTGCGGCGTGTGAGTAGGCGCGCACCAGTCCTCCTGCCCCCAGCAGCACACCGCCGAAATAGCGGGTGACCACCAAAACGGCGTCCGTCACCCCGCTTTTTTGCAGCACATCCAGAACGGGGACCCCCGCCGTCCCCTGGGGTTCTCCATCGTCGGAGTACCGGCGTAGGTTGCCTTGCCGCAGGGAATATGCAAACACGTTATGGGTAGCGTCCCAGTGTCTGGTCCGGATCTCCTCTAAAAAGGCCAATGCTTCCTCTTCGGTCCGTACCGGCTTTGCATAACCGATAAACCGGGAGCGCCGCTCCACAAATTCCTGCGCGGCCTCATGAGCAATGGTCTGGTAGGCTGTTGTCATCGGAAAACCTCCGTAAAAAATGACAGGCGGCGCAAAATTTGCGCCGCCGTAGAATTTCTTGTAGAAATTATTTGTTGTCCTGCATTCCGTAACGCTTTTTGAATCTGTCTACACGTCCGCCGGTGTCAACGAGCTTTTGCTTGCCGGTGAAAAACGGATGGCATTTGGAGCAAATTTCAACGCGAATATCCTTTTTGGTGGAACCGGTGGAAATCACATTGCCGCATGCGCAAGTGATGGTGGTTTCTTCATACTTCGGATGGATATTTTCCTTCATTCTTGTTCACCTCTTTCGCTGAAACCGTAAGATTAACAAATGGATTGTACCATATCATTCTAGAAAATGCAAGCGATATTTCACGATTTAATTGGAAATCTCAGAGATCCCGCCTTTTTCCACGATTTCCTGATGATTCTCGCCACAACGTTCCCCAAAAATGGGAATACAGGCCGTTACATAAACCTCATTCTGCATGACTGGCGCCCTTCCGATTCGGCAGACCCGAAAACGAGAGGAAGACCAATCCTTCTACCGTTAAACGCTGACAATCCGCTGCTGATGAGAATCCCTCTCTCCAACCGCCCTTTTATCAAGCGTTTCCTTCCGCATGGGCTGTTCCATTGGCGGCTTCATTTAGGATTTCCCCAGCACATAGGGATAATATTCATTTAGGCTCAGGTTCAATGTCCTCATCTTTTTCGCATGCTGTTCCCCCACATATCGGAATTGTGTGGGATCAAAGCTGTGCCCGGTTTCCGATTCCATAGCCTCAGGATATCGCAGAACAAAGCCGTATTCCACGCAGTTGCTGGTGATCCATTTATATGCGCCGCTCCCAGTAAACTCCCCTTGACCATCCGCAGAGACGTTGATATTGAGCCCTGTCTGATACTCGCTTTTACCCGCAGGCGGCACAGACTTCTCGGCTTCGGCCTCAGCTTTCACCCGGCTGTATCTCTTTTCCTCCATCAATCGGGTCACTGTCTCCTCATACAATTGCTGCTGTCGCCCAGGCTCCACATATCCCTGAGTCAATGTCAAGGGATATCCCGCCGCAGCCGCGTCCTCCATCATCTTTTTCAAACTGGGAATCATGGCCTCGTCGCATTGGATTCCTCCATATTCCGCCAGATGAACGGTAAAATCTTCAGGCAGCGGATTCTTCACATTCACCGGAAGCAGCAGCCTTAGATCCTTTTCCCGGGCCAACGCAAGATCTTCCTCGGTCATGGAAGTGGAGGGGGGCTCGTAATCGCTGGCCGTGGGATAATCGGGCGGGTTTAGCTTGACAAACTCCTGATACGCCAGCCACAGTCCCCCGGCAGCGATAATCAGCATCACTACCGGAATAATCACCAACAGGCTTTTAATCCCTTTCACCCGGTCCTTTCGATTTAAGTCCCTGGGAGCGCGAATGGCTTTTTCCCTCTTGTTGACCCCTTTCATGGAAATGTACAGCGCCGCCGCTTCTTCCTTTTGTTTGTCAAAGGTACCCAAACGGTTTTTCCTGCGTTTTGGGGGCTTGCTGAGCAGCGCCATACGCTTCACCATCCTTCTGAATTTGACCGTTTCTTCTGGTCTTTATTGTATAATGAAACCACATTATTTTCAAGTGAAATAAAGTTTCCATCTAGTTATACGATTCCATGGATTTACCGGTTTTCAAACAGGATTTTTTGATGTATCATATAACATGGGAAAATTTTTAAAACCAAGGTCGAATGGAGTGCGAAAAATGAAAAAAACAAAAATCATATGTACCCTGGGGCCCGCTACCGACAATGTGGAAGTTCTTCGGCAACTAATGCTCAACGGCATGGATGTCGCCCGTATCAATATGTCCCATCAGGACCATAAAACGCATAAAAAGCGCATCGACGCCGTAAAAAAAATGAGGGATGAGCTGGGCCTGCCTATCGCTTTGCTGCTGGATACCAAGGGCCCTGAAATCCGTACCGGCACGTTCAACGTTCCCAAGATTCATCTGGAAAAGGGGCAAACCTTTACCCTCACCACCGAGGACATCGTGGGGGACGAAACCATTTCCAGCATCTCCTTCAAGGGACTGCCGCAAGACGTCTCCCGGGGATCCCGGATTCTCATTGACGACGGCCTGATCGAACTTAAAGTTTTGGAGTGTACGGACACCACCGTAGTCTGCACCGTGATAAACGGCGGCTTTGTGTCCGCCAATAAGAGCATCAACGTCCCCGGAGTCAGGCTTTCCCTTCCCTACATCAGCCCTAAGGACCGGGACGATATCCGGTTTGCCGTGGAACAGGACTTCGATTTCATTGCCGCCTCCTTTACGCGCACCGCCGAAGACCTTTTGCTGCTGAAGGCGGAACTGCAAAAACATAACTGCAATAAGATACGCATCATCGCTAAAATTGAGAACGCCGACGGCGTGGAAAATATCGACGACATCATCAACATTGCCGACGGCATTATGGTGGCCCGAGGCGACTTAGGCGTGGAGATTCCTTTGGAGGAAATCCCCATTATTCAAAAAAAGCTCATTAAAAAAGCTTACAATGCGGGGAAACAGGTCATCACCGCCACCCAAATGTTGGATTCCATGATGAAAAATCCCCGTCCCACCAGGGCGGAATCCACCGACGTGGCCAACGCCATCTACGACGGCACCAGCGCCATCATGCTGTCGGGAGAAACCGCCGCGGGCGATTATCCCATCGAAGCGCTGAAAACCATGGCCGCCATCACCGAGCGCACCGAACGGGACATTGATTACGTGGGCCGCTTTAAACGCCGGGACATCGCGGAACGCCCCAACGTCACCTCCGCCATCTCCCACGCCACCTGCACCACTGCCCACGATTTGGGCGCCGTTGCGATCATGACGGTTTCCAAATCGGGTAAGACTGCCCGCATGATCTCCAAATATCGTCCCAGTTGTCCTATCATCAGCGGTACCACAGATCCCACCGTATTGCGCCAGATGAATCTGTCCTGGGGCGTGATCCCCCTGATGATGGAGGAAAAAGACAACACCGACGAACTGTTTGAACACGTGGTGGACGTGGCGCGCAAAAACAACCTGGTCAATAACGGCGACCTGGTGGTTATCACCGCCGGTATCCCCTTAGGGGTATCCGGTACCACCAACATGCTCAAGGTGCATCTGGTGGGCGATGTGTTGGTTTCGGGCACCGGAGTCAACAATGTCTCGGTTTGCGGCAATCTGTGCGTATGCCATAACGAAAAGGAAGCCCGTCTGAGCTTTAATCCGGGCGATATCCTGGTCATTCCGCAGACCACCAACAGTATCCTGGATCTCATGAAGGACGCCTCCGGCATCGTCACCGAGGCCACCGGAGTGAATTCCCACGCCGCTATCGTGGGCCTTGCCCTGGATAAGCCGGTTCTAGTGGGTGCGGAAAACGCTACTAAACTGCTTCGCAGCGGAACCACTGTAACCTTAGATTCGCAAAGAGGCATCGTCTTCAGCGGAATTAATAAGAAACTGTAAGAGAATATCCCCTGTAAAGAACCAGCCTTCCCGCCCAGCGTATAATCGCTGCGGTGGGAAGGCTGGTTTCTCTTTTGGCGCAAATGGAAGTTTCCTTTTACATTGGCCGCTGCCAATCCTTATAAAACAGATTGAATAGGATCCAACAAAAAAGGCCCCCGCGCTTGGGAAAACCCCAAACCCGGAAGGCCCTTTTGCTGCTGTCGTCAGGAAGTCGTTATGAATCGGTAACTTCTCCTAGTCTTCCTTTTTCTTTTCCTTTACGCAGAAAAATTCCAAAAAGGCGCGATATGCCATATACACATCAATCTTGGAAACCACCTCAAAGGGAGCGTGCATGGAGAGAACCGGAACCCCCAGATCCACCACATCCACATTCAGATTGGCGATAAACTTGGCAACGGTTCCGCCGCCGCCGCCGTCCACCTTACCCAATTCGCCGGACTGCCACAGGATTTCATTTTCCTCCATCAAACGGCGGATCTCGCCCATGAACTCCGCCGAGGCGTCGGATGTATCATATTTGCCTCCATGTCCGGTATATTTTGTGATTACCACGCCGTTGTTTACATAGCAGCTGTTATTCACCTCATACACCGTCGGATAGGTGGGATCAAAGGCGGCGTTCACGTCCGCCGACAGACATTTTGATTTGCTGAGTACATGGCGTGCTTCCAGCCCATCCTGCATAGCCAGATCGGCGATAAAATACCGCAGAAAAGAAGAGTTCATTCCTGTGTTGCCGTCGCTTCCCACCTCTTCCTTGTCGGCAAGTACAGTGACCACGGTGCTCTCGGGGGTTTTGCAGTTCATAGCCGCCATAATGGCGGGATAGGCGCATACCCGGTCGTCGTGTCCATAAGCGCCGATCAGGCTGCGGTCAAAACCAATGTCCCTGGCGGAAAAGGCGGGCACCATGGATAGCTCCGCGGAAAGGAAATCCCCCTCCATAATGTTGTATTTTTCATTGAGGATCCTCATCAGATTTAGCTTAACCAGTTCGGATCCCTTATCTTGACGGAAAGGACGGCTGCCGATCAGGATATTGAGATCCTCCCCGGTAAATCCCTTTACCATGGTTTTGCCCATTTGCTCACTGGCCAGATGGGGCAGCAAATCGGTAACGCAGAAACAAGGATCACTGGGATCTTCCCCCACATTTACTTCCACGCTGGTGCCATCCTTGCGGATTACCTTGCCGTGAAGGGATAAGGGGATGGCGGTCCACTGGTATTTCTTAATTCCGCCGTAATAGTGGGTTTTAAACAGTCCCAGCTCATTGGCCTCGTACAAGGGGACGGGTTTTAAATCCAGCCGGGGAGAGTCGATGTGTGCAGCGGCGATGCGCACGCCGTTTTTGCTTCGGTTTTTGCCAATCACCGCCAAAAGCAGAGCCTTATTCCGGTTATTGACATATACCTTGTCGCCCGGCTTATATTTCTTGGTCACATCAAACTCGGTAAATCCAGCCTTTTTGACCATTTTGATGGTGTAGTTTACCACTTCTCGCTCCGTCTTACCCTTATTTAAAAATTTCTTGTAGGGCTCGCAGAACTCGTCCGCTTCCTTCACCTTGTCTTCGTCCAGCCGCTGTACCCCGTGCTTGCGGGTCATCAGCAGTTTTTCTTTCAGCAAATCCGCCTCGGTTTTCTTGGACATTCTATTGCCTCCTTTTAGGATTGTATTTGATCTCCATACAGCTTTTCGTACATTTCTTTGCTTTTGAGTACCCGGTCCACATAGTTGCGGGTCTCTTCAATGGGAATGCTTGATAAGGTCTCTCCATCGGGAGAGGTTTCCACATTTTTTAACCATTTGTTGACGTTGCCCATTCCTGCGTTGTAAGCGCACAGTACGACGGTTTCGTCATCGTACTGGCTGCGTAACAGGGAAAGCAGATATACCCCGTACCGTATATTGACCTTCGGATCATTGAGGGCGGTGTCGTCCATGGGTTCTCCAGGGTTTACCTTGGTTTGCAGCCACTGAAACGTTTCCGGCGTCAGCTGCATCAGGCCCATTGCCCCGGCTGTGGATTTCGCCTGCGGTCGGAAACTGCTCTCCGACCGGATGACGGCGTACACCAAAGAAGGTTCTATCTCATATTTTGCCGTCTCTTGGGTGACAATATCCTCATACTCGATGGGATATGCCTTTTTTAAAAAATAGAAATAGGCATGGTAGATCCCAACTCCCACCAAAACGAGCACAAGCAATAGGCAAATCAGCTTGCCAAAACGTTTCATCCCTTTCGACATTTTTCACTCCATTCCGCCGCAAAGCGGCAATCCAAATCGTGACGAACAACGGTTGCGTCAGGCGAAACCCGGCCCGTTCAAAACCGTATATCGCATCTCTCTGGTCATATACGCTACCGCTATCTCTCCCGCAGCGCGGCCAGCAGACGCCGGGTCGCTTGATACAGTCGTTCCGGCTGCCCCGCCCCATCCAAAAGATAATCGGCCTGCCGCGTGTAAAACGATTCCTCCTGCTGGGCGGACATCCGCAGAACCGCCTGTTCTCGGGTAAGGCCGTCCCGCTCCATGATACGGCGCATCCGGATTTCCCTTGGAGCCGTTACCACAACCACAGCGTCGCAGAGAGCATGCTCTCCGCTTTCAAACAACAGCGGGGCGTCCAACACAAGCAGCAAGGCTCCTTCTTTTTTGTATTGCTCTATTTTTTTCTGAATATCCTCGGTAATCCGAGGATGGATAATGGCATTGAGGCGCCGGGTATACTCCGGTGTGGCAAAGGCCCGCCGGGCCAGCAGCGGACGGTCAAGGGTCCCGTCCAAGCGCACAATATCGCCGCCGAACTCCTGGGCAAGCTCCAAAAGACAGCGGGAACCCGGCTGCACTACCTCCCGGGCTACCCGGTCGGCGTCGATCACCCAGCACCCTCCCTCTTGAAACGCCCGGGCCGCCGTGCTCTTCCCCGCTCCGGTGGGACCGGTCAAGCCCAAAATCATTGGTTTAGTCAATGGACAACACCTCAAATCCCGCGGCGCGGATCAGGCGGTTGTATACCGCCATACCCATCCCATCCGTATGCGGACACCTGGCGTATACCACAGCGGCGCCCTCTTCGTCCAAGCGGCGCAGCGCGTCGAACAGCTTTTGGGCCTGGGAGCTGTCGTCGTCCGCCGCGCCGAAACTCACATAGGGGATATGCAGCAGCGGGCCGTCCTCCTGATAGCAAAGGGCGGCCACTCCCTTCCCCGCGTGCGAATTGACATACTCTACATAGCCCGCCCCCTTCACCAGAATCACCCGGGCCTTTGGGGCATAATGCTTATACTTCATTCCTGGCGAGGAGGCTTTCGCTCCATCCTCCAAACGGTGCAGTACAGCGTGGTCCACTTCTACCTTGCCCAATACCGACTCAAGCTGTTCCAGCGTGATTCCTCCCGGACGAAGCAGCTTGGGCGTCCCCTCCGCAAGGGTAATCACGGTGGATTCCACGCCCACCTGACAACTCCCGCCATCCACGATGGCGTCGATCCTTCCCCACAGATCCTGCTTGACATGGCGTGCAGTGGTAGGGCTGGGACTGCCGGACAGATTGGCCGAAGGCGCCGCAAGCGGCGTTCCCGCCGCCCGGATCACCGCAGCAGCCACCGGGTGGGAGGGAAATCGAATGCCTACCGTCGCAAGCCCGCCGCTGGTTTCCCGCGGGATTTGCCCGGACTTGGGAAGCACCATGGTAAGAGGCCCCGGCCAAAAGGCCTCAGCAAGCGCTCTCGCCTGCCCGGGAATCTCCGATACCAACGGCTGAATATCCTCAAAAGCTGCAATATGTACGATCAGCGGGTTATCCTGCGGCCGGCCCTTCGCCTCAAAAATCCGGGCTACCGCCTCTCCCATCAGAGCGTTTGCCGCCAAACCGTAGACGGTTTCGGTGGGGATGGCCACTAAGCCGCCCTGGCGCAGCAGCGTTCCCGCCTCCTGGATGTCCTCCCGAGAGGAGGTTAGCATTTTTGTCTGCATACTCGTTTCACTTCTTTATTAAAATCTATTCCATCATTTACCGAAGATTTCCAGATTCTTTGTTTCAACGCATGTAATCACCGATTAGCGATTATTCCTGCCCCTCCATAGTCTCCTTAAGCTGGGCGGCCCGGTCGGCGGTAATCAAGGCGTCGATCACCTCATCGAGATCTCCGTTTAATATATCGTCCAGTTTATAAAGCGTCAAACCGATCCGGTGATCGGTGAGGCGGCCTTGCGGATAATTGTAGGTGCGAATCCGCTCAGACCGGTCGCCGGTTCCCACCTGGGAACGTCGTTCCTGGGCTACAGCCGCGTCCTGTTCCTCCCGTTTGGCCTCCAGCAATCGGGACTTGAGCACCCGCATCGCTTTATCCTTATTTTTATACTGGCTCCGCTCGTCCTGGCATTCCACCACCACGCCGGTGGGAATATGAGTGATGCGGATGGCGGATTCCGTCTTATTGATATGTTGTCCGCCCGCACCGCTGGAACGGTAGGTGTCAATCTGCAAATCTGCCGGATTAATGTCGATTTCCACATCGTCAGCTTCGGGCAGTACCGCAACTGTCACAGTAGAAGTGTGAATTCGCCCCTGCGCCTCTGTCTCGGGTACCCGCTGCACCCGGTGCACGCCGCTTTCATATTTTAGGCGAGAGTAGGCGCCCTCGCCGGAAATCATAAAGCTGATCTCCTTATATCCGCCCAATTCCGTTTCGTTGGCATTGACGATCTCCACCGTCCATCTTCTGGATTCGCTGTACATGCCGTACATCCGAAACAAGGCGGAAGAAAACAGCGCGGCCTCTTCCCCGCCTGCTCCGCCGCGGATTTCAACGATGACATTGCGTTCGTCGTTGGGATCCTTGGGAAGAAGCAGAATTTTTAGGTCCTCCGAGATCGTTTCCATATCCCGCTTGGCCTGTTCCAGTTCCTGTTCCACCATCTCCCGGAATTCTTTGTCCAGCCCGCCCTCCGCCAGCATCTGGCGGGACTCTTCCTCCGTGGCCTTTGCCTGCTTGTATTCCCTGTACTTTTCCACCAAGGGGGTCAGTCCTTTATACTCCTTCATAATGCCGGTATAAACCTGAGGATCGGACACCACCGAAGGATCATACATCCTCTGATTTAATTCCTCATACCGGGTTTCAAACACTTCTAATTTATCAAACATATGCGCACCGCTTTCTTTTCAATATTAAGAGACTATGTTTCAAATACGGCGCCGCTACAACTCGTCGTTGCTGTTTTCCCGGATGATCTTTTTAATATTTTTTTCCGCTTTTACCCGCGGAATCATAATCTCGTGGCCGCACTGGATACAACGCAATTTGAAGTCCATGCCGGAGCGCAGCACAAGAAACCGCTTGTTCCCGCAGGGATGGGTTTTTTTCATTTCCAGAATATCGTCCTTGCGGACATCCATAAGGGAACCCTCCTCAGATAAAGATCAATTAAATGTTATTATACCACTTCATGTCAAAATCTAGCAATGGTTTTTTGTCAATTATGCTGTTTTTCATTTCATCTTTTTCCATCGATTATCGTCAGTCGCATTTCTTAACGATATTCCTTACTTTCTACGGGCGCCAAAAGGGGTTTCCGTGCTTTGCAATGCCAATTCGGCGGATTTGGCGCCTTGGGTTTCTTCTCTTTTCATCCTGTGAAAATTCGGGTATAATAACGCAAGAGATATGAAGTTTAACGCTATCACAGGGAGTTGTACGGTTATGCAGGAAGAAATTTTGCGGATGCTGCGGGAATCCAAAACATATGTGTCCGGTGAACAGCTCAGCAAACAACTGGGCGTGTCCCGGTCCGCCGTTTGGAAAGCCATCAACGGGCTTCGGCAGGAGGGATATGTCATCGAATCCTCCACCAATAAAGGCTATCATTTGGAACAGGTCCCTGACATTGTCACCGCCTGCGAGATCAAAAACGGGCTTACTACTCATTCCATGGGGCAGCATGTGGTATCAATGGAAGAGGTGGATTCCACCAACGAGGAGGCCAAGCGTCAGGGAGGGGCGGGAGCGCCAGACGGTTCCCTGTTCCTCGCCGAACGCCAGTCAAGCGGTAAAGGCCGTTTAGGGCGCAGCTGGAGTTCCCTCCCCGGGGAGGGTATCTGGATG
The DNA here is from genome assembly GCA_022799115.1 of Clostridiales bacterium. GTDB lineage: Bacteria > Bacillota > Clostridia > Oscillospirales > Acutalibacteraceae > CAJFUH01. Next base: position 159,884 of record JAAWNT010000001.1, read on the forward strand.
TCGGTCCTGCTGCGACCGGATATCACGCCCTATGAAGTCGCTAAAATCACACTGATCGCAGGCCTGGCGGTGTGTCGGGCCCTACGGTCCGCCTCCGGTGTGGACGCCAGAATCAAGTGGCCCAACGATATCGTAGTGGGCGGCAAGAAACTGGTGGGAATCCTCACCGAAATGGCCGCCGAATCCGACCGTATCAACTACGTCGTTACCGGCATCGGTATCAACGTCAATCAAAAACAATTTCCGGAAGAGATTTCCGCGAAGGCCACCTCCTTGTATCTGGAAACCAAAACCCCTTGGGCCCGGGCCCCGCTGGTACGCAGCGTGCTCTGTGAGCTGGAGGATTTCTACGATCGTTTTATCACCGAAGCCTCTTTCGATCTGCTTATCCCCTACAAAGAGCTGTGCGTTTCATTGGGCAGACAGGTATCGGTCCAGCGAGGGGATCAAACCATAACTGGCACGGCGGTGGATATCAATTCTAAGGGAGAGCTTGTGATTCAAACCAAAGAGGGTAATTTGTTCCCCATCAATTCCGGAGAAGTTGCCGTCCAGGGAATCTATGGGGCCTAGCGAACATTCCTTTTTTACAGGCATGCCAACTCTTGAACATGATCTGCCGCAGCTCTTCAGCGCTCCTTTTTCGTTATAAAAAGATCTTTGTTGAAGAAGATTTATTTTTAGGAGGAGTTCCATGGCAACCCTATTGTTAGTAATCATATACATCGCTTTTATCGGGCTTGGTATCCCCGATTCTTTATTCGGTACAGCCTGGCCGGCAATTTATCTGGACTTCCAGCTGCCCATTTCGGCCGCGTCCGCCGTTACTTTGCTTATTTCCAGCGGTACGGTGATTTCCAGTCTGCTCAGCGCCCGGTTGATCGCTAGATTCGGCACAGGGGTGGTTACAGCCGTTAGCACCACGCTTACCGCTCTTGCACTGCTAGGCTTTTCCCTCTCTGGTCATCTGGCTTGGCTGTGCATATTCGCCATACCGCTGGGACTTGGAGCGGGGGCGATTGACTCCGCTCTCAATAATTATGTGGCGTTGCACTATCAAGCGTCTCATATGAACTTCTTGCATTGTTTCTATGGAATCGGAGTATCCGTAAGCCCCTATCTCGTCTCACTTGCTCTGTCAAGTCAGCAATCCTGGCGGGGAGGCTATCGGATGGCTTTTTTCGCGCAGTTCATAATTGCTGTACTAACCATTGCTTCCTTGCCCCTTTGGCGTAAGGTACGGCAAACGTCCGCCAACGAAGCAGAAGATGAGAGCATCGTTCCTCTTAGCCTTGGTAAGATGGCAAAAATGCCTTCGGTTCGGGCGGTATGGTTTTTATTCCTCGCATCCTGCGCCATTGAATACACCTGCGGAACGTGGGGAAGCACCTATTTGGTGGATACCAAAGGGGTCACAGTGCAAGACGCCGCCAAAATTATCACCTTTTATTATGTGGGAATGGCTGTAGGAAGGTTTGTCTCCGGGCTATTGGCGACCAAGCTTAGCAGCTGGCGGTTGATCCATATCGGACAAACCGTGGTTTTTTCGTCCATATTATTGATTCTTCTGCCCCTGCCCTCCGAATTCGCAGCAGTTGGGTTGTTTTTAATCGGCCTTGGAAATGGCCCCATCTTTCCCAACTTGATTCATTTGACTCCCAAGAACTTTGGAAAGGAGTTTTCGCAATCTATTATGGGCTCTCAAATGGCGGCTTCTTACATAGGGATTTTGCTAATGCCTCCTCTGTTCGGAGTTTTTGCGCAAAGAATCGGCACTCATAGTTTTCCTTATTTTCTGCTGGCACTGTTCGCTATTATGACTGCGGCCACAATTCTTTTGATTCGAATGCTAAAAAAAGAAAAACGTTATTCGTAATATTTCCTAAAACACAATACGCAAAGGTGCGAAATTGCACCTGTGGCCACATTATGGAGATTGTTACTTATAAAGATCTGAAAGCCAATGATCCCCTTTCTCAATAAATTCCAATGCATACTCAGAGGTAGCCTAACGGCTGCCGCTGTTTTTCTTTTCACTTTATGATTTCAAAAAATTATTGGATATAAAAAAGGCTTTGACGAATTATAATAATCCATCAAAGCCCTTTATTTTTTATAATTACCCCGCCACACTGACAGAGCCTTACTTTACGTGAACTTTGGACTCACCCTTTTCATCATGAATTCAGGTATCATCTTCCATGTTACATGGAATAAGCCTCTTATTGCATGGGACTCAGCCTTTCTCCAACGAAGTCTGCAAAACTTAATCACAGCGGCTCTTTTTTCGGATATTCATTGGAAATACTTGCAACAGAACCAGTCGGTTTCGCAGTTTAATCGGGATTATACCTTGGTCATCTTTGAGTATACGCTCTTATCGCGCCAAACAATCCCTCTTCTACCCTATCCGCTTCCATCAAATCCGGTACCTTACTTGTTATCCGAATGATATTCCCGTTTCCATATGACTGGAAAAAGAAGCCCGCAATTGCTGCTGCTTATCTCATTGGACTCACCTAACTCAATGTTATTTAGGGTCGTGCGCTAATTCCTACTTGTACTTTGGACTCACCCTTTACTATTATTTTCTTGGATGGGACCCTAATCTATTCAGAATTAAAGATTCACATAACTTTGTACTAGTTTTTTTACGGATTATGAAACGAACAATCATTCTACTCTCATCCAATCCTGAAAAGCGCTCAGCCTTACGTTTTTCGTAAAGCCCTTCAATCCCTGATGAAAATACCGATTTACTATTTGTACGATGTAATCTTTCAGGATATCCTGTTTCTCAGGGGTCACCGTAAAAACACTGTACTTTTTATTAAGTTGTGCCGGAAGTTCCTTCATCTCCATTGTCGCCAAATAAAAGCCGTACGTCAGAGCTTGCACTGGATTAACGGAAATCAGATCTTCCATTCCGGTTCTATTGCCCGTCTTCGCTGTCATTCATCGCCCATTCTTTATTTTGGAACTCTGTTGCTGCAACGCCATGATCTCAAGGTTTACAGACTATGCAGTTCCCGTTTCTAGTGAAACAGCGAATGGATAGAACCTACCTTCCAGAAGCTTTGGCCAATGAGGTCAAAGCTTTCTAAATGATGTGGAATTATGTCGCCCATTGGACTCACTCCCTTCTACAATCAGAAAATCGGAGATATAATGTTTCTTTACTCTCTTTCTTTTCCTTTTGTTGTCTATATTATAACACATCTATGTAAAATGTCAATACTTTTCTCCAACAAAATATAAATTTACTGTAACAAAACTGCAAACAAATATTTTAGTTGACTTCGGGAAGAACTAACGGTAAAATGAAAAAAGAATTGAAACAGAAAGTGAGGGTTCCCCTGTTATGAATAATGAATTTGCTGCTGATCTGATTACCTTAATCGACGACGAAGGCAATGAGCATGAATTTGAAATCCTGGATGTTATAGAGAATGACTCTGGTTGTTATTACGCTCTGCTCCCCACCTTTGAAGATCCGGAGGACTCTTTGGAGGCAGACGGCACCTATTATATCTTCGAAGCCATTGAAGAGGATGGCGAACAACAGTTGGCCGAGGTGGAAGACGAGGAATTGCTGGATCAGCTGGCGGAACAGTTTGAAAGCCGTTTTGAGGAGCTGTATGAGTCGGAAGAAGAGGACGGCGAAACTCCGGTTCAGTAATTTATTGGAATAGGCTTCATAATTCAGAAATTGTGTGGTATAATGTCTACATGCGGTAAGTAACCCTGCCTGATGCGTGGACCGTGCTTATATAACCCTACAACTTTTTTCTCGGGAGCTTTTGCTCCGCCGGTGGATTGCAGACCTCCCGGCCTTGTGCTGGAAGAAGGGAGCGTGAAACCGGTGGGCGGGCACCCACCTGTCTTTACGTAGGCAGGTTATGGATAGCACATTACGGTCAGGCGGGATTTATTTTACAAGAAAAGCTTCCAAGCGATTGGAAGCTTTTTATTTTTTTATACCGTTTTAGCTTATCAAACAGGCATTGCGGGAAATGGCGGGATGAATTGCACCAAAAAATCGGAGATTTCCAAAACCAATGGATGGATGGATGGGAACACGGCTCAGACTGATTTCATCCGGCTCAACCAAAACTTTCCGGAGAAAACCCACCAAAAACGGGAATAGTAAAAAGGAACGAAATAGTAGGACAGAATTTCATTTCCAACGGAATTTGCCTGATTTCTCCTATTTTATCACTCTATAAGAAAGTTGGATGGCTGATGAAAAAGAAAACTTGGCTTGCATCCCTGGGAGGACTGGTGGCCGGGGCTCTCAACGGATTGCTGGGCGCAGGAGGCGGCATGATCGTTGTTCCTGTACTGGGGAAAACCGGTTTAGAACCCAAAAAAGCCCACGCTACTTCTGTGTGTGTGATTCTTCCCATTTGTATCGTCAGTTCTATCTTGTATCTCACCTCAGGACGTGTGCAGATCTCGGACGCAACGCCCTATCTCTTATGGGGAGTCATCGGCTCTGTTATCGGTTCGTTCCTTCTCACCAAAATCAATGACGTTTGGCTCAAACGCATTTTTGGCGCGCTGATGATCTGGGCCGCCATTCGGATGTTGATGCGATGAACTGGCTATGGTCGGCGCTGGCCGGAACCGCCTCCGGTATTTTAGGCGCCATGGGAATGGGTGGCGGCGGCATCCTCATCATATATCTAACGCTTCTGGCCGGTGTTGAGCAAAGCGCCGCACAGGGCATCAATTTGTTATTCTTTATTCCCAGCGCAGTGGTGGCGCTGATTGTCTATTGGAAAAAGAAACTAATCGATTGGAAAACCGCTTCGATATGCTCGGCGTTGGGCGTGGTGGGAGCATTGGCAGGCTCTTGGCTTTGCGGATTCATCGATAGCTCCATTCTGGGTAAATTATTCGGGGGATTGCTGTTGATTATGGGCATAAAACAGTTATTTTATAAAAAGCCGCCCTCTGACTGATTTTTTTGCTTTTCTATGGTATAATGGTGCTGTCAAATATTGCCGTTCCTTTGGGAAGCGGCAGTCTACCATAAGAACGACAGGAGTGTTTGCCATGAAAGTTTCCGTACTCGGCTGCGGCCGGTGGGGTTCCTTTATCGCTTGGTATTTGGATCATATTGGAAAAGACGTCACCCTTTGGGGATTGCCGGACTCTCCGCACTATCAACGCCTTCAGCAAGAGAGAAAGAACGATTTACTGGAACTGCCGGATTCCATAAAGCTTACCAGCAATCTGGAAGAGGCGGTAAAAGAAGCGGAAATATTTGTCATCTCAATCAGCGCCCAGGCGCTGCGAGATTTTGCGTCTCGTTTGGTACAGCACAAGTTGGGCGGTAAGCCCATTGTTTTGTGTATGAAGGGCATCGAGGAAACCACAGGAAACCGCCTCAGCGAAATTATGGAACAGTTTACCAAAAAGGAAAATCCCATCGCTATCTGGGTAGGACCGGGACATGTACAGGACTTCATTCGAGGCATCCCCAACTGTATGGTCATCGATTCAAAAAATGACGCCGTCAAACGGGAATTGGTCCATGCTTTTTCCAGTGAGTTAATTCGCTTTTATTACGGCACCGATCTGATCGGAAACGAAATTGGCGCCGCCGCCAAAAATGTAATCGGCATTGCGGCCGGTATGCTGGACGGAGTTAACTACTCTTCTCTAAAAGGGGCCCTTATGTCCCGGGGCACGCGGGAAATCGCCCGTCTTATCAAGGCTATGGGAGGCAATGAAATTTCCGCATACGGATTGTGCCATCTCGGCGATTATCAGGCAACTCTGTTCTCTGAGCATAGCCACAACCGCAAGTTCGGCGAAATGTTTATTTTAGGAAAACCCTATACCGAGCTGGCGGAAGGCGTATCCACCACACGTGCATTAATCAAACTGGGAGAGCAATACCACGTGGATCTTCCAATCTGTAAAGCGGTTGACGCAATCGTTAATCATGGAAACGATCCTCAGCAGGTGTTGTCGGGTCTGTTTATCCGCAGCTTAAAAGAGGAATTTTAATATCGTTCCATTTCACGCTACATTTGAAAAGAAGCCTGGATCCGTTCTACGGGATCCAGGCTTCTTTTTATTATTATGTTCCCAATGAACGCCTATTTATTCTCCTTTAACAGCTCCATATTGCTAAAAGAGAGCATACCGTTTTCGATGGCGTATTCGTTGCTCTCCTGCTTGGACTGTTGTCCGGGGATATAGGTGACAATCTCCAATTTCCCCTTCTGTGCGGAATAAGTCGCGTTATAATAGGCGCCCCTGAAGTCGATAACCAAGGTGCCGTCCGACCGGAAGGTATAGGTTACATTTTTTGATACATCGCTCCAAGTCCCCACCAGCTCGGGATCTACCTTGGGATTTTTCGGAACCGGGAGGCAAGTCACGTCCTCTTCCTGCCTGCTGAACTGCAACACGTTGCCCGTTTGATCCTGCTCGTTCTCGGAAGTCTCTTCCCCCAGACGAGTAAGGGTTAATCCGGCGTCGGTGGCCCAATAGTGAAAATCTCCCATCCATACGTCCACCTCTTGGGTAGCCACATGAAAGGTAATGCGGTCATCTTCCAATAGATTATAGGTTCCTTTTACGCTTAATCCATCAGTGGATACAATGGCGGTCCCGTCCTCCCGCAGGGTTAGATAGGTAGCCGGCTGCGCCTGTTCCATGGACCAAGTCCCCGCCACCGGCCTTTGATGAATGATTATCCCAAACCATTCCCAGCAAAAGATTCCCACCATCACCAAAGCGATCAATGCAGCCGCTGCTGCCGCGCCTCCCGCGATCCAATAGCGCGGCTTTACCTTCTTGAGCGCCTTTGCGCATACCGGCGCTTTTTCCCAGATCTTTTTTGAGCAGGCCTGCGCTTTACAGCCGGCGACCTTGCCCAGTTCCGCCGTTTTGCGGCCTATCTTTTGCATAGTCCGCTTTGTTGTGTCCCAAACTTCCGGCAGCTTATTTCCACCCGGCAGCTCTTTGTTTGATTGTCCTGCCTGCTTTTCCTCTTTGCCCTGCATGTTATCCGGTTCGGGTTCCTCCGGGCTCCGTACACTAGACGGTTGCTCTTTTGGTTCATCAGCCGTTGCTTCAACATCATATTCTTTCCCGTCGGGTTCACGGTCAAAATCCGCCTGCTCTAATTCTTCCTCTTTACAGGCGTCTGGGGTACAGAGGCTGTCAATTTCCACAGCCGTTTTATTTTCGGTGGAAAAAGATTCCCGCTCCTCTCGCTCAACCATAGGGTTTTCCCCCTTCGCCGACTTGTTCTCCATAGATTCAACAATCGGATTGGCAGCCTTTTTTATATAAACTTGGTTCGCCTGCTTTTTTTCTTCTTTTTACGGCTGGAACTCAAATACAAAACTCCCTTCGCTGGATTTCTTTTTATTCTACCACGTTATTTCAATTGTTTTTTCTTGGGAATTCCCTTCAAAACGATCGATTATCATTTTATGGTTTCTTCCTTTATATTTCCAAAATTGTAACTTTGATTATATCACAACATCAGGGACTTTACCATAAAAATTAAAGGCATAGCAGCCGCTACGCCCCGTATTATCTATTGTTCCAATGAACGCTCAATCTTTTAAGCCTTTCCTTTTCAGTCATTCTATTTTTTATACAGACTACTACGCTCTTTGCAACGTTTTTTCATACGCTCCAACTGCTCCCTCGCTCCCGGCAATCCGGTCTATCTTCTTATATCCCCTGGTCAGATTGCGCATTGAATTGTTATTCGTCTTTATCTGCTCCGATTTTCTTCCATACCGCAAGGAATTCCATGGATATTGACAAAAAAAACGCCTTCTATGATGTATGATAAAACGGTTATAAAACTCAGTCCAAGAATGCATGTCCAACCCTTGACATCGGAAAACACCAGGACTTTCCGGAACACTGCGCTTGAAATTTTTGTATTGACCGTTTCTGCAAAAGAAAATATAATGAAGTTTAGACCTTTTCCTGCGTAAGTAAACTTGGTAAACAATTAATCAGCTTGGAGGTATGGAAGCATGAACTGTAAAGATCTGGAAGCGAAGCATCTCTATGATTACCGGCAGACCATCGCGGCCGCGCTCTTTGAGGATGTAACCTATCCCTGGGAGGTTCTCCCCAAAATTGGAGAATTCCTCCTACAATTGGGAACCTCTCTTCCCCTGGATGAGTATGAGAAACGCGGGGATTTCATCTGGGTTGCACGCAGCGCACAGGTGGCGGATACCGCAACGATCTGCGGGCCGGCCATCATCGGCAAGAACGCGGAGGTGCGTCACTGCGCTTTTATCCGTGGGAACGCCATTGTGGGAGAAGGCGCTGTGGTTGGCAATTCCACCGAGCTAAAAAACGTCGTACTCTTTAACGGAGTTCAGGTTCCGCATTACAATTATGTAGGGGACTCGATTCTTGGCTACAAGGCTCATATGGGAGCAGGTTCAATTACCTCCAACGTCAAATCGGATAAAACTCTGGTCAACGTTTCTACTCCTGATGGCTCCATACCCACCGGGTTAAAGAAAATGGGCGCCATGCTGGGGGATCTGGTAGAGGTAGGCTGCAACAGTGTTTTAAATCCAGGCACGGTGGTGGGCAGACAGGCCAGTATATATCCCCTGTCCATGGTGCGCGGATTTGTTCCTGCCGGACATATTTATAAAAAGCAGGGAGAGGTAGTCCTTCGCCAGAACAGATAGACCGAACCGATCCTCTCTTATCTTGAATTGCTCAGTGCCTAAGCAAGGAACGCTTTTCCCAAAATGCCCTTATAAAATCTGAAATGGATGATGTGATATGTCTCATCAAATGCGCGCTGCCGCGATCCATGACCTTTCCGGATTCGGCAAATGCTCTCTAACGGTTATTTTGCCGTTGCTCTCTGCCGCTGGGGTGGAGGCCTGCGCCCTGCCTACCGCGGTTTTATCCACCCATACCGGAGGATTGGGCGGATTTACCTTCCGGGATCTGACCGGCGATATGGAGGCGTTCGGCAGGCATTGGCGCTCTCTGGGTTTACACTTCGACGCCATATACAGCGGCTATTTAGGATCCGTTGAGCAGATACAAATTGTAGCTGAGATCATTAATCTATTAAAGTCTGAAGACACCCTTGTCGTGGTGGATCCCTGCATGGCGGATCACGGCAAGCTCTATCGGGCTATTACTCCCGAGATGGCCAAGCAGATGAAGCAGCTTTGCGCCCTTGCAGACGTGATCGTGCCGAACCTCACCGAAGCGGCGCTGTTGCTTGACAGGAAGTATCATCCGGGGCCCTACGCAAAAAATCAGATTGAAGATACGCTGGCCGCCCTTAAAACGCTGGGCTGTGAGAGGATTGTGCTCACAGGGGTATCCCTTGAGGAGGAAACACTGGGCGCCGCATGCTCTGATCAGTATGGCTTCCACTATTGCAGCGCGCCAAAGGTTCCCGGTCATTTTCACGGAACGGGAGATATTTTTGCCAGCGTATTGACCGGAGCTCTGCTTAGAGGGCATACCTTGAAAGAGTCCGCGCAAATTGCGACAGATTTTACCTATGACGCGGTGCTTCGCACCAGTAAGGCGGGAACCGATCCTCGGTTTGGCGTCAACTTTGAGGCAGGAATTCCGTCGTTGATTCATCGGTTGGGCCTCATGCCGTCAACGGAAGGCTGACGGTGCGGCAAGGAATCCGTTGGCATTCTCCAACAGGTTCCCATACAATACAAAACACCGGCTCGCCCATATTGATTTGAGAGGGAGCTCCTTAGAAAGGAGGCTCCCTTTTCCTTTCATTTTGACAGCTTGACCCCCGAATTTTATTGGAGATGATTCGATTCTTGATTGACAGCGGCTCCAAATCAAACCGATTCGTCGGCAAGCGTCTTTCATTTGATTTTCACCAGACCGAACGACAGTTTTCGGAATAGCCGCTCGCATTGCTCCCGGGTAAATTCTTTGCCCTTGACCAGAATTTCATCGTTCACCCCCCGCATGGGAAATCCGTTTCCTGTGCTGTGAAAGCCGTTACGAACATAAAACTCTCTGCGCTTTTGCCTTGTTACGTTTTGCTTGTTCAAACGGTTCATATGTCCTCCATTGTTTTCATTGATTTGATACAGCTTATCCCATTCCGTTCTCTACTACAACACATAAAAATTTACACAAATTAAAAAACTTTTTCGGATCCGGTTGACAAATTTCGCGAAATTTTCTATAATGATTCGAAATGCCAACGAAAAGCGCCCACATTGGTGGGATTCGCTTGCTGTACGGCACCACAAGCGAAGCGAATGGAGGTACTTTATGAAACACTTGATCGATCCTTTGGACCTGACAGTGGAGGAAATCGACGATCTGCTGGATACAGCTCGCAACATCGAGGCAAACCGGCAGCGGTACGCCCATCTATGCGAAGGAAAAAAATTAGCCACTCTGTTTTATGAGCCGAGTACACGCACCCGATTGAGCTTTGAAGCCGCTATGCTCAATTTAGGAGGCAAGGTGCTGGGCTTTTCTTCTGCGGACAGCAGCTCAGCGGCCAAAGGCGAGAGCATTGCCGATACCATCCGGGTGGTTTCCTGTTATGCGGATATTTGCGCCATGCGCCATCCCAAAGAGGGGGCCCCCCTGGTCGCTTCCCGTTTTTCAGGAATTCCGGTGATTAACGCGGGGGACGGCGGTCATCAGCATCCCACCCAAACCCTCACCGATTTGCTGACCATCCGATCTCTGAAAGGCCGCCTAACCGATCTGACCATCGGCCTTTGCGGCGACCTTAAGTTTGGCAGGACGGTTCATTCCTTGATTAAATCCCTGGCGCGCTACCAGGGGATCCGGTTTATACTGATCTCCCCCAATGAGCTTCGCTTGCCCGAATATATCCGGGACGAAGTGTTAAACGCCAATAACATTCCTTTTGAAGAGGTGGAACAGCTGGAAACCGTGATGTCCCAGCTGGATATTCTCTATATGACCCGTGTGCAGCGGGAACGCTTTTTCAACGAAGAGGACTATGTGCGTCTTAAGGACAGCTATATTTTAGACGGGGAAAAGATGAAAAGCGCAAAACCCGACATGGCTATTCTGCATCCTCTTCCCAGGGTCAATGAAATCGCCGTGGAGGTGGACAATGATCCCAGGGCCGCCTACTTTAAGCAGGCGCAATATGGAGTCTATGTGAGAATGGCGCTGATACTCAAACTTTTGGAGGTGGAAGTATGCTGAACATTGACAGTCTGGAAACCGGCGTGGTGATCGATCACATTAAATCGGGCAGCAGTATGAAGATTTATCGATACTTGGAATTGGACAAGCTGGATTGTTGTATCGCCATTATTAAAAACGCCAAAAGCGCCAAGTTTGGCAGAAAAGACATCATAAAAATAGAAGGCGACGTTCAAATTGATTTGGACGTGCTGGGATTTATCGACCATAACATTACGGTTAACCGCATAAAAGGCGGCAAAATCGTGGGGAAGGAACACCTCACGCTGCCCAAAGAAGTGAAAAATATTGTGCGCTGTAAAAATCCCCGCTGTATCAGCACTGTGGAAGAGGGCATTGAACACATCTTTAAATTATGCGATAGCCAAAAACCTCTGTATCGTTGTATTTATTGCGAGCAGGAGTACAAAAGCGGCAAGTAATTCTGTAAAAATATCGTATCTGATTTTGGCAGTTATCATGTCTGCAAACAATGAACCGCTTCTGTTGATGCATTTTATTCAAGAGAAGTTACACGCCAAAAGGGTTTGGAATTCCATGAATTTCAGGCCCTTTTTTCTTTTCCTCCGGTTCCGGTACAACTTGGCCTATACGATGTACATACTACTAGTGGCCAATTTGTTTTGCCATGATAAGAGTCTATCGTTTTCTTTAGTTGCAGGGCAATCCGGCCGCCTGATATCAGGCACCATTCAATGAAAAGAGTTGACGTTTTTGATCCCGTCCAGCGTTTATTTTGAAGAACAATCCGAGCAATACGAATTGGGCAAAATTCTGCTGAATCGTTATCGCGCGCTCAATATTCCTTGTCATCCCATCTCCAATCACAACAATATTCCGGAACTGAGAGAGCGGCCCAACCAGGACTTTCCCAAACTAAAGCAATGTCTCATCATCGGCACCCGGAAAACCCATCGCTATACGCCAAATCAGAAGGTTTCCGACTTTTTGGTTCCCTATACCTCCTCCGGCTGCTCGGCCATGTGCCTGTATTGCTATTTGGTGTGCAACTACAACAAATGCTCCTACCTGCGCTTATTTGTCAATCGGGAGGAAATGCTCAGCCGCCTAATCAAAACTTCTCGCAAATCTCAGAAGGAGCTGATCTTTGAAATAGGCAGCAACAGCGATTTGGTGCTGGAAAATACCATCACTGGTAATTTGGAGTGGACCATTCCCAGGTTCGGCAGAGAGGAACACGGATACCTGACTTTGCCCACGAAATTCGACGCCATTGAGCCTCTTCTCGATTTGCCCCACCGCGGGCGAACCATCATTCGTATGAGCGTGAACCCTCCCGAGGTGATCCGGCAGATTGAGTTGGGCACTTCCCCTCTGAACAAGCGGATTGAGGCTTTAAATAAGCTGTGTGAAGCGAAGTATCCGGTTGGGATTCTCATCGCTCCGGTAATTATGATGGAGGGATGGAAGACGCACTACAAAAAATTGGTGAAAACTTTGGCGGAATCCCTGACTCCCCGCGCACAACAGCAGGTTTTTTTCGAGGTGATTTTTATGACCTACAGCTATGTGCATCGCATGATAAACGCCGACGCCTTTCCCCATGCCCCTGCGCTTTATGACCCCGAGCAGATGACTGGCCGGGGGATGGGGAAATATTACTACCGGCAGTCGTTCAGGGAGGACGGAAAGCAATTTTTCAAAGAGCTGTTGGAAAACTATTTTCCTAAGAATCGAATCGTCTACATTGTATAATGCAAGCTGTAGGCGCGGCCTGAATCCACGTTCTCCGATAATCAAAACATCGGTTCTTCCGGGAATCCGCCTGTACGGTCCGAGAATTTTGAAAAGCAATTGGATTGTTATGCAAATTTTTTGTTTCAGGCGCTTCAGCCATGATAAATTAATCGGTTTTTCTTTGTGTGGATATTGTCTTTTTTTCGATTAAAGTTTACAATATAATTGCAATTCTATGCGGTATTCGTGCATTAAACCATGTATAATATAGAATAACCCGTCGATTTTAATCCATTGGCAGACCTCCCCCCTGCCTTGTCAAACATAGATTGGAGCGATTATTTTGAACAACCAGCAATACCGGCGTTCCAGCCGTTCTTACACTTACCGGCGATCGGTACAAAAAAGGAGACGGCGCATCGTTGTCAGCGCCTCTGTCATTGTGGTGATAGCGGTGGGGGGCGCCATTCTTTTTTCTCAGCTGTTCCACTCCCAGGCCACGGAACCTTCCAACAATTCGTCTGCCGTCTCTTCCACGCAATCGGTTTTCCAAGCCAGCAGCGAGGAATCCTCCCCATCCTCCAAAGCCGATTTAGTCATCGACACTTCGTTTGCCCAATGGAACCAAACCTGCGACTGGTCGATGGTGATGGTGAATGCGTACAACCCCATTCCGGAAAACTGGGAAGACCATATCGTATATCCCCCCGGCTTCTCCCCGTGCGGAATGGACGAGCGGATCCAGCAGTCGGTGCAGGACTTAATCAACGCAGCTTATGCGGACGGGGTACCCATCTGGATCAGTTCCGGTTATCGAAGCAAGGAAAAGCAAAAAAGCCTTCTGGAACAGGAAATCGAGGGACATCTGCGAAATGGATTAAGCCGGGAACAGGCGGAGATCGAAGCAAAAAAGCTGGTAATGCCCGCCGGATACAGTGAACATCAAACCGGGTTGGTGATTGATATCAATGGAGTGGATCCCAATTTTTATCAAACCAAGGCTTATGAGTGGATGACCCAACATGCTGCTGAATACGGTTTTATTGAGCGGTATCCGGAGGGAAAGGATCACATTACGGGCATCAATTTTGAGCCGTGGCATTACCGCTATGTGGGCGTGGAAAACGCTCGGGCAATTCAGCAATCGGGCCTTTGCCTTGAAGAGTATATTTACAGCAAAATGCATTCCTAGTCTATCAAACGGGTATCTCCATCAGCAGGCTGGAAGGACGCCGATCCAGCAACCCTTGCGCCGATTGATGAATATCGGCCAAACCGGCGCTTTCTTATCCGATACAAAACAATCCCTCTCTGGGTGTGCCTGTGCACACCCTTCTTTTGCTTTTTGAATCCGAAAAAGGAGGAGAACATATGCCCAAAATATTAATTGTGGAGGACGACCGCACCATCTCCAAGCTCATTGCCGCCAGTTTAAGCATCTCCGGTTACGAAAGCGTCCCTATCTATGACGGAGAAGAAGCGGTGCGCCTTATTAAAAACGATCCCAGCTATGATCTGATCCTGTTGGATATCATGCTTCCCGGGATGGATGGTTTTCAGGTGATGGAATCCATTCGTCCTCTCAGCATTCCAGTAATTTTTCTCACCGCAATGGGAGACGTATCCGAACGGGTCAAGGGGCTGAAATCCGGCGCTGAGGATTATATTGTCAAGCCTTTTGAGCCGCTGGAATTGCTGGCTCGCATTGAAATTGTTCTGCGTCGCTATCACAGAGACCGAAAGAATCTGGAGTTTCGGGATATACAAGTCAATTTGGAGGAGCGCAGCGTACGCAGGGCGGGTCTGCTGGTAGAGCTCACCCCCAAGGAATACGAGTTATTGGTTTTGTTTCTCAAACACCCCAACGTGGCCCTCACCCGGGACAAAATTCTGGACGACGTTTGGGAATGCTCCGCAGTCATCGAAACCCGTACAGTGGATAATCACGTACAGCGTTTACGTAAAAAGTTGGGACTGGAGGATTGTCTGAAAACCGTGTTCAAGGTGGGGTACCGTTTGGAGGGCTAATCATGCGTTTTTGGCAAAAAATCTTTTTGATTTCCCTAACTGTGCTGACTGTTGCGGTGAACATCATCGCCTATATGCTGCTGGGAAACAATCATCAGCTCAACATAAAGAAGGAGAGCGATTCCGCCAAAGAGATGTACAGCATCGTCGTATCCTCCTTCCAAACTCAAGTAATTTACGAAAGATACCGTTCCAGCGGGACAGAGTTCGGCAGCGACCAAATTTCCCAATTGGCCCGGGAATTTTCTTATCAGTTTTCTCTGGATAACCTCTATCTTTTTCTTTCGGATCATACGGGAATCCGGCTGTTCTCCAACTTTGACCAGGACGTCCCCCAAGAACTGATGGACCGCCTTTCGGAACAAAAGGACGGCTGTATGCTCATCCAAAACAATGAGGATAACGGACGAGTTTATCTGTACCTCGCATCCCCAGTGGTCATACAAAGCGATACTTATTTCTTTATTACAATCAAAGATATTACCGATATTTACGACGTAAGAAAGGAACAACTCTTCTTCTTTAGCGTAGTAGGCCCCATTGCTTCTGTGGTAGTGGCCCTTATCATGCTGATTGTTTCCCGGCTGCTGACTCAGCAGATTCACCGTCTGCGAAAATCCACCAAGCGGGTGGCCCAGGGGGAATATCAATCCATTCCGATCCGTTCCTCGGATGAGATCGGAATGCTCACCGAGGATTTTAATAAGATGACCAGCGCCATACACCAAAAAGTAGAGCAGCTCGAGCAGGTGGCGGAAGCGCGCAAGTGTTTTATCGACAACATGACTCACGAGATGAAAACTCCGCTTACCTCTATTATTGGTTTCTCCGACCTGTTGTGCAACGCGCGTTTGGATGACGACACCGTGCATGATTATGCGGAGAGCATCTATAAAGAAGGGCAATACCTGAAAGCGGTCTCCTCCAAATTGATGGAGATCATTCTATTAGGGCAGAAACCGGAGTTCAGCCGCATCTCTCTTCCCAACCTCTTCGCTGAGATCACCGCCGCTGTGGAACCGATTGCGAAAAACCGTAAAGTGGCGTTTACCTCGTCATCCATTCCATGTACCTTATACGCCGACCGTGAACTGATAAAATCCCTGCTCTATAACCTTATCGACAACGCCATTAAAGCTTCTCCCCCCGGCAAGACGGTCACGTTAAGCGCCCATCTCACCAAGGAAGGACGCATTCGAATGTTGGTGAAAGACTTCGGTGCGGGTATTCCGGAAAGCGAGCAGAAAAAAATCTTTGAACCCTTCTATCGGGTGGATAAAGCCCGTTCCAGACAGGCGGGCGGCGCGGGATTGGGTCTTGCTCTATGCGCTGAAATCGCAAACGTCCACCAGGCAAAGTTATCCATTGAAAGCGTTCCTCAGCAGGGAACGACCATCCGTATTTTATTTCCTCAGGAACGGGAGGCGTTGCCATGAAGAATTCAAGCAGCAATATCCTGACCGTGATGTTGGCTTCTCTTGTGCTGATCGCCGGCGCTCTGTTCGGATTTTTCATCCTGCCCATTATTACAGAGGATTCCAATGGGAATCTGGAGACATTCTCCGCCGAGGTAAACACCCCTCAGGAGATCATACAAAAGGTTCCGCAGCAGATAGCCTGTCAAAAGTATTTTCCATACACCTATTCGGAACATAAGCTGTTGGATAATAATTCTCTCAATGAGGACGACACCATCAACCGAAAAGCGTTTTTGGATCAGGTGAGCAAGCAATTGAACATCCTGTTCAATTTGAAGATCGATAGCATCATACTGGAGAAATACGCTTTGGTATGGCGATACACGGGGGATTCCTCCTCTGAGGAGATGGATCTGCGCA
Source organism: Clostridiales bacterium (assembly GCA_022799115.1). GTDB lineage: Bacteria > Bacillota > Clostridia > Oscillospirales > Acutalibacteraceae > CAJFUH01. The sequence continues at coordinate 176,653 of JAAWNT010000001.1, forward strand.
GAGCGGACGACGTATACTTTATTGACGTGCTCTTTACCGACGCCAAAATGGTACAGTGGCGGATTACCGCCGGTGGATATTCCGACAGCATCTTCTATCTGAGCTGCCTGGAAAACGAAAAATATCTTTCAACGCCTGTCTTTCCCACTACCATCACATCTTCGCCCAAAGAAATTGATTTCGACCAAAAAATGGAGAAAGCCGTTTCCCGCTTTCGCTCCAAGCTCTATGATCCCGGGGTTTTTCCCACGTTGTTTGACTCAAATAGCTCTTACCAACCGCTGGACCTGTTTTTCTATGATTCCAACAATCCACAGATCTATTGGGTGCTCTGCCTGGAGTATGACGGACGCTATTTGCTGTCCGCCTACTCCGCGGCAGGTAATGTCCCTCTTTGTTACAGCTTTTTAAATCTCCAGCAGGAGACCCAGAGTTATACCGATTTTCTATGGGAGTTATATAATTAACCAATCTATGGAAAGGAAAGCCATGATGATCGATCATATTATATTGGACATGGGCAACGTATTGCTAGCCTTTGACCCGGTACAGTCGGTGCGGGATGTTTTGGGGGACCATCCCTGCATCCGGCAGGTGGTGGACGCTACTACCCGCTCCCCCGAGTGGAAAGCTCTGGATCAGGGAGTCATATCGGAAGATCAAGCGGTTGCGTCTATGATACATAACGCCCCGTCCTTACAGGGCGAAATCCGCCGTTTTATGGAGCATTGGGACGAGTATTTGCAGCCGGTCCCCGGAATGGAACAAGTGGTCACAGAGCTTAAACACGCCGGTTATTCCCTGCATCTGCTTTCCAACGCCGGCCTGCGGTTTCACCGGTACTCATTGCGGTTCCCGGTATTCTCTATGTTGGATACCATACACATCTCCGCTGAGATGAAGCTTCTAAAACCAGACAGGCAAATCTATCAAAAACTGCTTCAGGAGCTTGCTCTCACACCAGAGACCTGTCTATTCATCGACGACATAGAGGAAAACGTATCCGGCGCCCAAGCCGTGGGAATACACTCCATTCGTTTTGTTTCCTGTGAGGATCTGCGTCCAAAATTAGCCGCCCTGTTCCATGATTGATGAAACACCAAAAGAATTTTTATCCGCAGATTCCCCCTTCAGATATCCTAAATCCTCCAAACGCACATGAAAGGAATTTTTCCCGATGAAACCGATTAAAACAAACGCAATGAGAGTCCTGGAACGGTCCAACATCTCATATGAACCCCATGCTTATGACCATAGCGACGGAGCCATTGACGGCGAATCCGTGGCGCAAAAATTAGGACAAGATCCCCGCCAGGTTTTTAAAACATTGGTCACCCAGGGCGCGGGAAGGGGATATTACGTTTTTGTCATTCCAGTCAATCAGGAATTAAACCTCAAACATGCGGCGCGGGCAGTGGGAGAAAAGTCGGTCGCAATGATTCCAGTCCGTGAGATCAACAAGGTAACCGGTTATATCCGCGGAGGTTGTTCTCCCGTAGGCATGAAAAAGGATTATCCCACCGTATTCGATGAAAGCGCGCTGCATCAAAAGACAATTATGGTCAGCGCCGGAAAAATAGGGCTGCAAATGGAGGTGGATCCCCATGCGCTCATTGCGCTGACCGGCGCCTCCACCGCTAACATTGTGGAATAAACATCCCCGGTTCCTGATTACTCCTGCAACGTTTCACCTTTGTTCTATTCAAAAAAATCAAAGGGAGCAATAACGGGCGCTGAGCGCCGTTATTACTCCCTTTTTATATTTATCTAATTATGTGTGTGTTACGGATACTCTGTCAGATTAAGGGCGGTTTCTCAAATCCCCTTTGCACAGGGTCTGCGCAATTTCTCTCACCCGTTGAGAGACTATGTTCCATGTGAAGTTTTCCACCAAGCGATCATAGCACTTTTTTACCGCTTTCATCCGGTAGCCGTCGTCGTTCAAGGCCTTTAACAGATTGGCATAAATCTCATCGGGAGAGTTCCCCTCCATCACCAGGCCATAACTGTCGTCTAAAATCAGTTCTTTGCTTCCACCCCGGTCGGTGGTCACAACAAAGCAACCGCAAGCGGCAGCCTCCAGCACAGAGGTAGGAAAGCCTTCGGGGTATACGGTGGGCAAGCAAAAAACATCCGTCTCCTTAAGCAGGGAAATCACTTGGGAAAATTCGATCTTACCCAATAGAAACATGGTTTCGCTTAACCCTTTTTCCACCTGTTCCCTTAAATCGCCATCTCCCGCAATCATTAGATAGACATTGGGATCGGAACGGTTAATGCGCCGCACGGCCTCCATTAAATTTAAAATTCCTTTTTCCTGCACAAGCCGGCCAGTATAGGAAATCACTTTACCGCCGCTGTTTAATCCAAATTGCGCTCGATAGCTTACCACCGGACGATCCAGATAGCTTTGAATCTGCTCCAAATCAATGGCATTGTATACGGCGCCTTCGGGCTGGATGCCAAAATGCCGCAACCAATTGCAACAGTTTTGGGATACCCCGTAGAAATGCCGGCAGTAACGACGGATCCGCCAGGTATGAAAATGCTCAAACCATTGGCCCAAACGATCAAACAGCGGAGAATTGACGCTTAAATGACTGGTGCCGTGTTCAATCGTGATACAGGGAACCCCGCGGCTTTTCGCAAATTTTACTCCCAGCAAGGAATGCATGTAATATCGGGTATTCACAATCACAAAATCGCAGGTATCCTTGGAAAGCTGTTCCATCAAAGCGCGGTGCTCCTGATTTTTTTTTGTAATAGGAAAACGACCGCCAAGAAGCTTATAACAGGGCAATCGATAAACTTCTATACCCTCCGTCTTCTCATATGCCTGTATTCCCTGCACATTCGAGGTCACGATAGTAACCCGGTCTCCTCGAGTGGTCAGTTTCTTGGCTAAATTATAAGTAAAACGCTCCACACCGCCCAGATTGGGAAGATAAAGCGCCGAAAAAATCAGATAATGCTTACCCATTCCACATCCCCCTTGCATTTATGATTCCATTTGCTCTGCTGCTTGTCTCAGTCGGTCATCCGTCCTTCTCTCTCTGCGGTAGAACCAATAAAAGATCATGAAGAAAACCGCGCACTGTATTGCCATAATCGCCAGATAGGCCAAGGCCGCCCCCATCAGATCCCAATTTCTCACAAACAAAGGAACCAAGAAAAAGGATAATAAAAACGGAACGGCATATCCGACTAGAATACAGTACTGCTTGCGCATGACCGTAACCAAATAATAAAGCACTGTAGTAACAGCGCTAAGCCCTCCTCCCAGCAAAACCACCATCAGTTCAGTGCGGTATGCGGACAAATCCAGGTTATAGAACCAGGATAAAACAGGGATTCCCAGGAAATATCCCGCCACAAGAACCAGTCCTGTGATAAAGAAAAGAGAAATCAATACTTTTTTTATGATGGACAAAAAACTTTTCCATTGTTTCAGATTCCAGCTGGCGGCCAATGTTGTGAGCATCGGGCGAAATATAAAAATACTGAATAAATTGATAACGGCGGCAGGCATAAATATCACGGTCCAATATTTCTGGAGCTGTCCACAGAAGGTGTCCACCGAATATTTGGGTGAATTTAAAATATAATTGAGCATAAACGCTCCGGCAAACAGCGGCAGGCAATCCAGAAACAGACGTTTTAACGCGCAAAAGGAAAAGGACCAGCTTATCGTTGTAAACCACTTGACCTTGGTGACGTCATAAAGCCAAATCCACAGAATGGAAATGATAATCATCCCGATTAAGCTGATCGTGAGATTGCGGGTAACGGCCAGGCATATTGTAAAAACCGCCGTACACAGGACGACGCGTATGGCTAGCGATTTTCCCGATAGATCCAACCGCTCGTGCTGCTGGAACAAGCCCTGAAATAGATCAGAAACGGCATCCAACATCCGGTAAATAGACAGCAGAAACACAACCAACGCCTTATTCCCCTCATAGCCTGAGGCTAGAATCACCACCGCAGTTGCCACCATCATCAGGATACTACTGGCTATACGGAACATTAAATAGTTGGAAAAAGTGTATTTCTCGTTTAGATCCGTGGACTGGAACGGACGCACTTCAAAAGAGCCGATGGTCATCATCACTTGGGCCACTCCCAATGCCAAGCCAAAGATATCCGCTTCTTCGCCCGCTCCGGTCAGACGGGTTACCACCATGGTAAGAACGACTGTTGACGCCGCATTGCACAGGCTCCCCATCATATTCCAGAAAAAAATTTGTTTTGCGCCGGTCGATGTCTGTTTGATCATCTTACAGTTCTCCAAATTTTATAATAGTAATTGCATATCACTATAGGTTAATTTATAATCCAAAGAAACCCTAGCTCTCCGTTTGTTTGTTTTTATCATTTTCTCGACACATAATATCAAACTGATCGCCAAAATCCAATTGATCGGGATAATGATTTTTTCTATTTTCTTCAGAGGGCAGTTGCATATAATCGCCATATGTTCTTTTTAAATAGGCATCATACTGATTGGGTAAATTAATCTCTATGGATTCAAAGGGAACTTTACGCGTTGGAAAAATTTCTTTGCAGCACATAATACTCTTGGCAATATTACTATCCTGAAAACAGGCGATCTCCTTTGTTTTTTGTCCCCTGAACAATTGAGAATTCTTCTGTATCTTTTTATCAATAAAGCTAGACTTTACTCGAAATACCACTAAGCCATAATGAACAATAAAGCAAACCGCAGCCGCGATATATTTAAGGATTCCTTTCAGTGGTATGATTGGATATGGGGTTCCTCGTAAAAATAAAAGCTTAGACCAAAACCAACCTTTAAATAGCTGTTTCTTTCGTTCCTTCGGGTCGTCCGATATCGGATCAAATATGAAAATGTCAAAGCAGATGTTCTGTTCACATTTCATACGTTTTGCATGTTCTGGTACAAACGTCGTACCTTTTCTTCCAAAATGGGTTACTGTACAGGTATATTCTTCATCAACGCTAGTATTTAAAATACGATAGTGTTTTCCCAATTCATTTGGGAAGATGCTTAGAAACTTTTCATAATCCTCCCGTAGCATTCCCACATCCAAATCGTCGTCCCAGGGGATATATCCCTTATGGCGCACCGCGCCCAGGGCCGTGCCAAATACAGCAAAGTAGTCAATATGGTATTGATTACAAACCCGTATAAAATCACTAAGCATCGCTACCCCAAACCGATGCAATTTCTTTAATGTCTGGGTATCGTATTGTTTCATATCTGGTCCTTTCCATATTAGAACTGTAATCTTATACTAAACAATAACTCGAAACGCAAGCGCCATTTCAACTATATTTAAAAAGAGAATTGCAAATATAATATACTTACTCATATCCCTTTTTAATGTAATATTTGAATTTCTAAATAGCAACAAAAACGCTGGTAAGATAGGAAGGAAATATCTCCCCTGTACACCTTCAATAATTGAACTGTCAATAGGAGTCCAACTGATAAACAAACCTACTTCGGTACAAATTGCAACTCCAATCAACACAAGAATAATCCAAATCTTATGAGAAGCTTTTATTAATTGATGCTCGCTTTCGATCTTTAGACAAGAAATAAATAATAAGATAATAAAAGCGATGCCAACAAAATTTGGTATGCCTATATTCAACCATCCGAGCGATCCCCCTATAAGTGAATGGATATAAAAATCCATATAATCAATAAAGGTGGTTATCAATATTCTAATAAATCCGAAAGGATTGTGCAGTATCCATCCTACCGTATAAGGAGGAAGACCACTCCAGGAAACAATAGAATCCCCCCCACCTTTAAAAGCCATCGGTAAAAGGGTATTTAATATAAATAGAGCAATTGCAAGAAAAGAGATCGTGCTCTTAGTTATAACATGTTGTTTTTTGCTATTAAATCTCTTTGCTGGTATTAATAAGGCAAGGAAACAGAGCAACATATAAGCGCCACTTTTAAACAACGTAAGCCATGAACCAAAGAAGCACAATAAGACAATATCAAATATTTCTATTTTTTCTTCTCCATATGCCATCTTTACCACACAGGCAATAAAATAGAATGATACCGCCATAATGATGCAATCAGTGGAAAATGATGCGGCTTGGTGAATAGACATTGGAAGCAATGCCACAGTAAACAGTATCATTTTCCCTATTGGCAGTTTTTTTAAAGCCAAGTAAACCAAGATTATATAAAATAGATAATTAAAAAGTCGTCCCAGATATAATACAGGAATAAACCCTAAATTAAGTATTCTTCCAATGGTGATGCCAATTGCGGATGGAAAATAGACGAATTTGGATGTACCTACATCTCTACCGTTAGTCTCAATCAGCGTACTATCTTTGCAGGTCTGAAAAAAGTTCTCTGCTACATATTTATAAAGCTTTGGTGTTGGGGTTTGTTTGAGTGTATTCAGAATAGTCTTATCATCTTGGCGCATTAGTAAATGCCCATTTTCGGTTTGATGGCCTAAAAACATCATTTGATCCGAGTAGCGGTAAGAAGTTTCTATATGGGCCTGTTCATCTGGAATAGACATAGGTATCATCATCAATGAATAGCAAAATCCCAAAAATGCAGCAAGAATAATAAAAGCCTTGGTAAGCTTTATTTTTCTTATAAAAATAAAATAATATGCAGCACAAAGTGCCAGTAATATAACTACTGTAGCTATTATATAGATCAAATTCAGATACGAATTGTCACCAGAATAGACCTTAAAAATAGCATCTCCTTCGGCCTGTACGTCATTGAGATCCGATATGCCATCTGGTAATCGATCGTTTTTGGACATCCAAATCGAAAGCTGATCTTGAGGGGATATCGAAAGAACTTTTATTGTAATTTCAAAAGAATCACCATTTACATTCTTAACTGGTTGATCAAACAGAAAATCCTGATGTTTATTATCCTTTAATAATCCCATTGCTAATTTCTGTTCAAATAAGAGAGAATTAGAAGTCATATTTCGAATTTCAACTTGAAGCTCACCGGAATTCACGCGCTGGTACGTACCAAACTTTATTGAAACTCCGGATATTTCATCTACATTTGAGATGAAGGTCTGTTTCCAAACATCTCCTGTTTTCAACTGATCCGATGGTGTCTCGCTCCCAGTAACCTCAATGGTCGCATAGGGTTCCTTACTCGCGGGATACACAGAGGTTTTAAAGATATATAAAGCAAAACCAGCCAAAAAAACAAATAATATCCCAAAACAAATAATTTGTTTATGCCTAGCCCAAATTTGCGCCCCTTTTTCCATTAATCGTTCCATTTTTCCCTCCTAAAACTTACCTATCAATTTTGTGTGTTTAGACTGAAATTCTCCCGCTCCAGTGAAAAATTGGGGTTAAAGTAGGGGTCCCCCCGATCCAGGAATTCTTTCCATGTGGTACGGAAAAGCTCCTGTTCTTGTTCAAATCGTTGTTTATTGGCTTGTTCTAAATCGCTGCCCCGTGTTTTGGATTCGAAGTGGTACAGCTCTGCGAAAGGAGTAAACACCACCAGCTTGTCCATCTGCCGTACACGCAGACAAAGGTCCACATCGTTATAAGCCACCACAAAACGTTCGTCGAATCCTCCGGCTTTATCAAAGACCTCCGCAGGCATCATCATACATGCCGCAGTTACCGCACTGTAGTTCTGGGCGTAATACAACCGGCCCATATATCCCAGGTTGCTTTTATCGTAGCGGTAATGCACATGTCCCGCGGTTCCGGCAATTCCCACCACAACGCCTGCATGCTGGATGGTGTCGTCGGGATAGTAAAGCTTTGCACCCACAGCGCCCACATCTCCGCGCTGCGCATACATCAGCATTTCCTGCATCCAGTCGTTTGCAATCACTTGAACATCATTGTTTAAAAACAGCAGATACTCGCCCTTTGCATATTTCCGTCCAAAATTATTGATGGCCGAATAGTTAAAGTCCTGATCCCATTTTACCACCTGTATATTTGGATTTCGTTTCAAACTTTCATAATAGTCAAAGGTTTCTTTTTCTTGGCTGTTGTTTTCCATCACAATTATCTCATAATTCCGATAGGTACTCTTTTCCTGGATGGATTGAATGCAGCGGGATAGATCCGTAACATGATCTTTGTTGGGAATCAGAATAGAAATCAATGGTTCCCCATGTATTTGATACCGTATCCGGTAAATAGACGTCAACCGGGGAGCGTCCAATGCCTCGCCTTCCAGGCCACAGCGCTTGAGATGATCGTTGATGGCTCGTTTGGCAGAGTCGATGCAATAGGGTTTCGCGCTGATGTCGCTGGCCACCGAACCGGAATGGCTGCGCCAAAAATACAGCACCTTGGGGATATGCACGATATGCTTCGCCTTCTCTGTCAGACGCAGAATGATGTCGTAGTCCTGGCTTCCGTCATAACGATGGTCGAACCATCCCGCCTGGTTGAGCAAATCCCTGCTGAACACGGAAAAATGACAGATGTAATTATTCGCCCGCAGATTATCGATGGCAAAATCCGGCTTGCAGTGTACGGTCAGTACATCGTCCAGATTTTCAGTCAAAGTCATCTCGTCGGTATAGAGAAAATCCGCTTGTTGTTCGTGAATGGCCTTAGCATTTTCAAAGAGCACAGAGGGATGCAGCACATCGTCGTGGTCAAACAAGGCAATGTAATCGCCGGTGGACATTTCGATGCAGGCGTTGGTATTGTCCGCAATTCCCCAGTTTTTCTCCAATTTCTTATAACGGATGCGGCTATCCTTCTGAGCAAGCTCCATGACCTTCCGGCCCACCTCTTCATGCTCCGAGTCGCTGCCGTCCGCCATGCACAGCTCCCAATTGGGATAGGTCTGCGCAACCACCGAATCGATCATCTCTGTCAAGTAAGGGATCGGGGTGTTATACAATGGCACAAGAATACTAAACTTCACGTCTCTGGGGAATTCAACGGTCCGTTCCCATTCCAACCGCTCCTCGCTGGGCGTCAATACAAGCTTTCCAAACTGCTTAAAATTTTCCTGCTGCTTCAGGCTTCCCCTGGTCTTGCGATAGGTGGCCCGCACGCCGTCGTGCAGCACGCTTTTTACCCCTTTTCGTATTAACCGCGCCATCCGGTTCAGCTTATCAACCATTCTTTCCCCTCCACATATCAATCACAAAAGATTGTTAGGAATCCAACCATTATTTCGTAATCTGTTTATAGGCGTCGCACACCGTTTGGGTATCGCCCAACATCTTCATATTGCCGTGATCCAGCCATAACACGTGCTTACACAGCCGCTCAATTTGCTCAATGGAGTGGGATACAATCAGCACGGTGGTTCCCCCGTCCATCAAATCCCGAATCCGCTTTTCACATTTTTCCTGGAACAGAAAATCACCCACCGACAGGATTTCGTCCACGATAAGGATTTCCGGCTTGGTGCAGGTGGCGATGGCAAAGCCCAGACGCGCCATCATTCCGCTGGAATAGTTCTTCACCGCCACATCCACAAAATTCCTGAGCTCGGCGAATTCGATGATTTCATCAAATTTTTCCTTCATCTGCCTGCGGGAATATCCCAAAACAGACCCGTTTAAAAACACATTTTCCCGCGCGGTCAGATCCAGATCAAACCCCGCTCCCAGCTCGATCATGGGTGAAATGGTTCCATAGGTCTTCACGCTCCCCTTGCTGGGCTTCAGTATGCCGGATATCACCTTGAGCAACGTACTTTTGCCGGAACCATTGAGGCCTACGATTCCGAACACGTCCCCTTTCTCAATGGTAACGCTGACGTCTTTGAGGGCAAGAAATTCCTCGAAAAAAAGCTGACGCTTCATCAGGCGAATCATATATTCCTTAATGCTGTCCACCTTATCCTTGGACATATTAAACCGCATGGTTACCTGATTGATTTCTACCGCATTAGCCAAATTCTCTCCCCCTCCTTCTATATGTGCAGAATGAACTTATCCTGCGTCTTTTTGAATACCAGCAGACCGAGCAGCAAAAAGCCAAAGGAAAAGGCCAAACAGGTCAAATTCGCACCCCATCCGGGAACTGTTCCGTACATCACCAGATCGCGGAAATAGGTGACATAGTGATACAGCGGATTAATCATCATAACGTTTTTCAGCCATCCGGGCAGCATATCCACCGTATAGATAATGGGGGTCAGATAAGTCCAAGCAGTCAGCCATACGGAATACAGATGACCTACATCCCGGAAAAACACATTGATGGAAGCTAAAATCAGTCCGAATCCAATTGCAAAGATCAAAGCATATACCAATGGAACCGGGAACAAAAGCAGCGTCCAATGCCACTGATTTCCGTAGATCAGCATAATGATAATCACAGCAATCAGGGAAAACAGCATATTCACGAAAGAAAACAGCGTCTTCTCCACCGGAAAAATATATTTGGGCACATATACCTTTTTTATCAGCGGTGCAGAGGATATGATAGAGACCAGCGCCGAAGATGTGGCCTCGGAGATAAAGTTGAAAATCAGGGAACCGGTTAAGTAATACAGAGGAAAATTATCGATTTTAATTCTCAAAACGGTATTGAACACCGTGGTGACCACCAGCATCATAAGCAGGGGGTTTAGGATACTCCACACCAGCCCCAACACCGAACGCCGGTATTTCACTTTTAAATCTCTGGAAATGAGGTCCTCCAGCAGGAAGCGATACCTCATAAAGGTTTGTATCTGTTTCTTCAAAGCGATACTCCTCTTTCGGTGATTATTTATTGCCGGGCATAGTAAAGGGGCTTTGCAAATCCTTTAGGGCCGTATTTTTCTGGTCTTTTTCACTGAGCAGGATCTCCATGCCCTCCTCAATGGGCCATTCCACGCCCACGTCGGGATCATTCCACATGAGTCCCCCCTCGTCGGAGGGATCGTAAAAGCGGGTGCATTTATACACAAATTCCGCCGTATCGGTCATTACAAGAAATCCGTGGGCAAATCCCTCAGGCACATAAAACTGTCGTTTGTTCTCTTCACTGAGCAATACTCCGTACCACTTGCCATAGGTCTGGCTGCCAACGCGAAGATCCACCGCCACGTCAAACACCTCGCCGCGCACCACGCGGACCAGCTTTCCCTGCGGGTTATTTTTTTGGTAGTGCAGTCCCCTGAGCACTCCCTTTTTGGATTTGCTCTGGTTGTCCTGGACAAAAACCATATCAAGGCCCGCCTCGGCAAACTCGTTATAATTGTAGGTTTCCATAAAATAGCCGCGATGGTCCCCAAATACAGTAGGCTCTACAATCGTAAGTCCCTGGATGCCCGTTTCAATAAACTTGAATTTTCCCATGCGCTTTTACTCCCTCGCTTATTTTTTAATCTCTGGAACAAGAAAAGGCCATAACAACAGTCCGGGCGGTTGTTTCACCGCCCCGAACTGTATGCTATACCCTCTCGCTTGCATTTATTTCTTGTCGTACATTTTCTCATAATAGGCCTGATATTCGCCGCTGGTCACATGTTCCATCCAATCCTTGTGACCAAGATACCACTCTATGGTCTTTTTGATCCCCACTTCAAAGGTAGTCTCGGGATACCAGCCCAGATCCTTTTTGATTTTTTCCGGATCAATTCCATAGCGGCGGTCATGGCCTTTGCGATCCTCCACATGCTTCATCATATGTTCTCCCACCTGGGGATCCACATGCTCTTTCACATACTCAATGATGGTCTTAACAATGGTGATATTGGGCCGCTCATTGTGGCCTCCCACATTGTACACCTGTCCCACCGCTCCGTCGCGCACCACCATATCGATGGCTTTGCAGTGATCCTCCACATACAGCCAATCGCGGATTTGCATGCCGTCGCCATAGATGGGCAGATCCTTGTGTTGCAGGGTGTTATTAATCATCAGCGGAATCAACTTCTCCGGGAACTGATAGGGACCATAGTTATTGGAACAGCGGGTGATATTGATGGGGAAGCGATAGGTGTCGGCATAGGCCTTGACGAACAGGTCGGCGGAAGCCTTGCTGGAAGAATAGGGGCTGTGAGGATCCAGCGGCGTGGTTTCCATAAAGTAGCCTGTCTCTCCCAAAGAGCCGTACACCTCGTCGGTGGAAACCTGCAAAAATTTGCAGCCCTCTTTGTATTGGTCGTCCCCTATCTGCCATGCATTTTTTGCTATGTTGAGCAGATTAACCGTACCCAGCACATTTGTTTTCACAAAAATCTCCGGATCGGAGATGCTGCGGTCCACATGGCTTTCCGCCGCGAAGTTGACCACATAGTCGAATTGATACGTCTCAAACAGGGATTCAATCGCCTCTTTGTCGCAGATGTCCGCCTGCACAAAGGTATAATTCGGATGGTTCTCCACGCTTTTCAGATTCTCCAGATTCCCTGCATACGTGAGCTTATCCAAGTTGACGATTTTCACATCGTTGTACTTATTGAGCATATAGATGACGAAATTGGAGCCGATAAAGCCAGCCCCTCCGGTTACCAGATACGTTTTCATCTGTTATTCCCGCCTTCCTTATAATTGGCAATAAAATATTGTAACGCCTCCTGCCAGGGCCGCATTTCGTCCCCTACAGTATTGCGCAGCATCATGTGTTCCAGGGAAGAGTACGCCGGACGTCTGGCCGGACGAGGAAACTCCTCGGTGGTACAAGCCGCCACAGTGGCGTCAACTCCCGCATATTCAATGATCTTGCAGGCAAAATCATACCAGGAGCACTCCCCATCTCCGGTGCAATGATAGATACCGTATTGTTCGGTCGCTCCCAATTTTAGAAGATGATGAGCCAAATCCGCCGCGTTGGTTGGATTTCCTCTTTGATCGTCCACCACTTTTAGATTTCCGCGTTCCCTGCCGGCCTTAATAATGGTCTTCACAAAGTTTCCACCCACATAACCGTAGAGCCAAGCGGTGCGCACGATAAAGCTGCGAGAACAGAACTGCTGCACATATTGCTCTCCCAGCAGCTTGGAGGCGCCATACACGCTTTGGGGATTGCACAAATCCCATTCCACATAGGGCTTGTCCCCATCTCCAGCGAACACATAATCGGTGGATACCTGTATCAGCTTCGCACCCACCGCCTGCGCCGCCATAGCCAAATTCCGCGCTCCCAGGGCGTTTACCCGAAAAGCATCGTCCCTATTGACTTCACAAGCATCCACATTGGTATAGGCCGCGCAGTTCAGAATCAGATCGTAATCGCCCTCTTTCACGAAATCCTGTACCGCCTTTTGATCGGTGATATCCAATTGGTCCACATCCACGCATACCACCTGGGCATTTTGGTAACAATCCGGGATCGGGCCAAGCTCGGAAGCCTGATTTTCCAGCACGACAGCCAGTTCCGTTCCCAGTTGGCCGTTGCCTCCGGTAATTAAAACATTCATAATCATCATCCGTTTCTCCACGCAGTTTACCAATGCCAGCCTTTGGAATTGGCGGCTTCTTCCATAGCTTGCCTCTATTTTGCGTGGAAAATACAGGCAGCCGCAAAAACATTGTCGGGCATCCACCCTGCATCCAGGGTCTAGGCCTGGAAAACCGCAAAAGGAGGAAAACTTCCTCCGTGACCGCTGTTCGCAGTGGCGGCGCGCAGGGGAAATCTTCTTCCTTTCCATGATGCGTTCATAAATCGCAGTTTCCGGATCAAAGAAGGATTATCTTTTTCAACCGGATACGAAATGTTCACAGAATCTCTGCATATCCGTCGCCATTTCGGACCGCACAACGTTCAAAAAACAAACCTTCTATTTTACCTTGACCGTTTCCGCGATCTGATATAAATATTGGCCGTAATCCGTTTTTGAGAAACGGTCCGCCTGTTTCATGAGTTGCTGCTTATCAATAAACTTATTGCGGTAGGCGATCTCTTCCAGGCAAGCCACATACAGCCCCTGACGGGTTTGTACCGCCTCAATAAAGTTGGCGGCGTCCAACATGGCGTGATGAGTCCCGGTATCCAGCCAAGCCATTCCTCGGCCAAACAGCTCCACCTTGAGTTTACCCGCCTGTAGATAGGCATTGTTCACCGATGTAATTTCCAATTCCCCACGGGCGGAAGGCTTGACATTTTTCGCAATTTCAGCCACATTGCTGTCATAAAAATACAGCCCCGGCACCGCGTAATTGGATTTTGGATTCTGGGGCTTTTCTTCTATGGAAAGCACATTGCCCTCATCGTCAAATTCCACAACGCCAAAGTCTCTGGGGTTGCTCACATGATAGCCAAAGATTGTAGCGCCCTCTTTGCGGGAAGCCGCAGAAAGCAGACGCTCCGAAAATCCATAGCCATAAAATATATTGTCGCCCAAAACCAGGCATACATTGTCGTCGCCAATAAAGCTCTCACCCAAAATAAAGGCTTCGGCCAGCCCGTTGGGAGCTTCCTGTACCGTATAGCTGATCTCCATACCCAGCTGACTGCCGTCGCCCAGCAGCTCCTGAAACACCAGGACGTCTCTTGGCGTGGAAATAATGAGCACTTCCCGCACCTTGGCCAGCATCAAGGTGGATAGGGGATAATAAATCATCGGTTTGTCATAAACCGTCAGTATCTGTTTGGAGCACGCAATGGTGGATGGATAGAGCCGGGTTCCCGCTCCACCCGCAAGTATGATTCCCTTCATGACTTGTTGCCTCCTACTTTAGTATCGATTTGGTATTATACCATGTTTTACCTGTGAATGTTAAGCGTGTAAAAAACGAATTATCCGAAAACATGCGGAATTAACTGTATAGAATCCACGAATTCTTTCTGCATACCGCGCTTTTTCCCTAAAACCAAGAACCATTCCTAAATAAAAATCAGTTGACCCAGCTTTCTCGCCAGTCCGCGCTTCCATAGACCATAACGGCACAAAGTGGCGATCCGTTGACATTTCCCCTTTTCAGGCAAGCGTGCATAAGCCGAGAGCAGGGAGAGCCGGTCCTGATCCAGCCGGTCCCGGTAAATTCGCAAAAACTCGTCCGCCTGGACGCAGGTGTCATAAAGAACCTTCCTGGCTCCGGCCTGGTCCTTAAGCCTGTCCATATTGTATTGCAGGCTGGAGGCGTCTTTGGCGCCCACTTGGTTGCCGCCGTGCTGCCGGTATAAAATCGTAGGTTCGTTTGCATATCCGATCTCCCCGAACGCTGCGGCGATCAAGGCAAACCACCAATCGTGCATAATGGCCCGTTTCGGAACCTCCTTCACCATATCAAGCAGCGGGCGGTTAACCATCATGGTACAGCCGGTTACCGCATTCTGCACCAAAAGCTGTTCAAAGGTCCCCAGGGGATTCAATTTTTGCCGCGTTACCATAGAAGCTGCCAACGGACGAAGCTCGCCATCCACAACGCTCAGATCGGTGTGTGCCAAAAGAGGCCGCTGCGCCCCTCTTTGCTCCATCTCCCGCATGACCGTTAAGGTTCGTTCCACCTTATCCGGCAGCCAAACGTCGTCATGATCACAAAACATCACGTAACGGTTTCTGGCGTCAGGCAGCATACTGAAAAAATTCCGTTGAGCCGCCCCGGAATTTTTTTCTCTCTGTTTTACCACGATGCGTTCCGGATACTCCCGTGCATAGGGCTTTAACAAATCCATGGTGCCGTCATTCGAACAATCGTCTTGGATAATCAGATTCCAATTCCCGTAAGTCTGTTGGAGAATAGAATTCACCTGTTCCCTGACATATGTTTCCCCGTTGTACA
The DNA here is from genome assembly GCA_022799115.1 of Clostridiales bacterium. GTDB lineage: Bacteria > Bacillota > Clostridia > Oscillospirales > Acutalibacteraceae > CAJFUH01. The sequence goes on from JAAWNT010000001.1 coordinate 192,309, forward strand.
CCGCCATTAGAATATCTACTGTTTCTTCCAAGCCATCACCCGCTTATTTTGGATTTCAGGACAGTCAACAGATACTTCAGCCATACCCCGCAGTACACCATACAGGTGATCAGAATATTGTATTGACGGATATAATGTTTTTTGTAAAACAGGATCATGGCGTTGTAAAAATGATAAATAACCTCTTTGGATTTGGTGTGCAGGCCGCTCTGTCCTTTTAGATGGGTCATCTGAGCGTCGGCATAATACACCACCCGATATCCTTTTTTCTTAATCCGATAGCAAAGATCCAGATCCTCCCCATACATGAAAAACTCTTCGTCAAATCCTCCCACTGCCTGAAGCACTTCCCGGGGAATCAACAGAAAGGAACCGGACACTGCATCCACCTCGCTGGTGGTATGTTCATCCACAAAGGTCTGGCGGTACGCGCCGTATTTTTTGCTTTCGGGATGGCGTCTGTCCATTCCCAAATAATAATACAGAGCATTTGCAGGGGTGGGGAATCCACGTTTGCAGCCGTGGTCTAAGGTTCCGTCCGCCAGTAAGGTCCGGATCCCCAACGCCCCCACCTCTTTATGATCCCTCAGATAGGCCACGCTGCGGTCCAGCGCTCCCTCGTGGAGAATGGTATCCGAGTTGAGAAACAGCACGGCTTCCCCTATGGCCTGTTTGCTCCCCAAGTTGCAGGCATGCCCAAACCCTTTGTTTTCCACATTGGGAATGAGAATCACCGGCTGTCCCGCAACGCTTTGGTATCGCTCCTGGGGATTATTGGAATTGTCCACCACAATGATTTCATATTGGAGCGTTCGCGTACTCTGAATGACTGAATCTATGGTTTGCTCGGTGAGCTTTTTGGTATTATGATTGACGATAACAATGGAAAGGTCCACTTGATTCCCCCGCTTTATCCGAATTTCCGCGCGCACGGTTCCGGCTGCGCAGCAAAGCCGGATCGCTTACGTAAGAAGCCCCGCCCTATTCTTTGGGTTTGTTGTGCTCCTGACTGATATGATCGATGGGTGTGAGTTCCCCCTCTGCCACTCCTTCGGTACTCTCTGGAATAAACAGGATCTTTATGGTCATCAAGATCAGCTTGAGATCCAGCAAAAAGGAATAGTTTTCAATATAGATCAGATCCATCTTCAATTTATCATAGGGCATTGTGTTGTATTTTCCTAAAATTTGCGCGTAGCCTGTAAGCCCCGCTTTTACTTTGAGGCGGAAGTCGAATTCCGGCATGCTTTCCTTATACTGCTCGGCAATCTCCGGGCGTTCAGGCCGGGGGCCTACAACGGACATGTCCCCCTTAAACACATTGAGAAGCTGGGGAAGTTCGTCCAGCCGTACCTTACGAAGCACCTTTCCCACACGGGTAATGCGGTCGTCGTTCTGGCTGGCCAATCTGGCAACGCCGTCCTTTTCCGCGTCCACCACCATGCTGCGAAATTTATAGACCTCAAACACTTTTCCGTCCAGAGTAAGCCTCTTTTGCTTAAAGAGAATCGGTCCGCCGTCATCCAGCTTAATGGCCAGGCAAATCAGCAGCATCAAGGGGCTGAGCAAAACCAGAGCAATGGAGGTAAGCGCCAAATCCAATGTCCGTTTGGCCATACGTTGGTCATAGGACAAACCGTTATTTCTGCATAAAAACAAAGGGGTATCGAATAAATGGATCTTATCGGCTCCCCCCACAATAATATCCGATAATTTCGGCGTCATATACACCCGAACCGAATGTTCATAACAATATTTTACCACGCGGTTGCGCACCTGGGACTTGACGTCGCACAGTACCACCGCCTGGAACCCCTGGATCTTCTCAATGATTGACTCATATCCTTCATCCGTACACACAGCGGAACAGATCAGATACTTGTCCGACCTCTTGCTCATTTTATAAACCAATTCGGTCGCCGCTTTGCTCCCATAAACCAGAATCATTTTCCGCGGCGGGAAAATGTGATAATAGATCCGGTTGGCCGAATACGACCATAAAACCACCAGACAGATCTGAGCCACCGTCATCACCAGAATAGGAACCGGATCCATAAACATCCGCCCCACCAGGCTGACCTGGCAATAGGTAACGATATTGGTAAACATGAGCGCCAGCGCCTGGGAATAGATAATTTCCGACACACGGAAATCCCCGATCTTATATCCCCCGTAGATTCGCGCAAAGGTGTATAGCAATACCGTGTATACCGCCACCATCAGCCAGTTGCCCTTTCGGTAAAAGGGCTGAATGATGGCCATACTGTAAAATCGGTTCCAAACGTACCAGAACACCGCCATATGGCAAGCAAGCAGAACGGTTCCAATCAAAAACATAACCGCCCGTTTGTATTTAATCAATCTATCCATGCATATACCTGCCTTCGCTTTTTCACGGCGCCAACCAGCGCCCGCCTCATTGCAGCAAATCCGGGCAATATCCCGGAATAATAAGTAAAAGCCGGGTGAAAACGGCATTCTTCCCCATTTCCCCCGCATCTAAGCGCTTCCATTTACAGATTAGCCGGACACGTAATCATATAATAGGATGTTGCCCCTGCATACACCCAAATAGTCATAAATAACCAATTCTATTTTATCATTGGTTCCATTAAATTGCAAGTGCGCAGAAATTGCCCATTCCCTTTACTGTCTTTTCATCAAAGAAATCGCCGCGGGCTTGTCTGCCGGGCATGTTTCGCCGGAGAGCAGATCATGCATACGGATGCTTCCCCATGTTGTTGGCCCGCTGGACGACGATTCGCTTCGTTCTTTTATCAATGGAAGCAAAAACAAACGGGCTTTTTTGACGAAACGTCCCGGCGAAGCGGTCTTTGCTCCATAGAGCAAGCCGCATTTCCGGTTGGGAACGTCGGCCCTATGGCTTTTGATAAGCCAGTAAATGAAACTGTACCGTGGTGGTTAGGCTTTTGCAGGCTACCAGACGCTGGTAACCCTCCTTTGACGTTTTATAATAATAGGGAGTCATCTGAAACAGGTTTTCGATATGCTGAGGGTCCGTGATGGTCATGGACCAGTGAAGCTCCCGGTGTTCCAGCAGATTGAGCCCCTCTATCTGAAATTCCTTAACCTCATTCCGGTAGGGCTGCTCGTACACCACCTGTTTGAGCTGCCAAAGATGGTCTTTTCCCGGTATCACCAATAACATTTTTCCCTGGGGAGCAAGCGCCCGTTGGATCTCGGGAAGGCAAAAGGGAGCAAATAAATTAAGAAAAAGGTTGCAGCTTTCACTTTGTATCGGAAGATGAAATACGCTCGCCACCGCAAACTCCACATCTTTTTCCCGTTTTGCAGCCTTGTTCACCGCCCATTTGGAGATATCCACTCCAGCCGTTTGGGGGCGTATGTCCTGATGGATCAGATGCCTGTATAACCCGGATGTGTAATACCCCTCCCCGCAACCGGCGTCCAGGATTACCGGGCGGCTGACTTTGGGCAGACAGCCGCCCGCCATATCGCAAACCTCATTTCGTAAAGGCTCATAATAGCCCGCATCGAGAAAGCCGGTCCTGGCGTTTACCATCCTCTTGTCGTCTCCCGGCTGGGCGGAATGCTTGCTGCCCGGCATCAGAAGATTCAAATATCCGCTTCTTGCTTTATCAAAGCTGTGTCCATTTTCACAACGGACGGAGGCGTTCTCCTCCATCAACGCTTTGCCACAAACTGGACATAGAAATAAACTCATAGGCACCTCCAGATTTCCCGTTACTGGAAATCCTTTTTCACGTTTTTCCTCTGTGTAATCCCCAAATACATACAGAAAAGATGGTGGAAATATAGTATAACATATCCGGGAAAGAAATGGTATCCCATGGAAATTTCGGACCGGATGAAGTGATTAAAGAATCCTCACGCTACATATTTCCAAAAAATGCACAAAAACCTTCTACTTATTTTAGTTTTTATTTCCGTTATGTTTGATCCCAAATCAAACATTTCTGTGGTATTATATAATACAGTGATATTAACTGACAATAGATACACCACCATAGGGGGATGCAGCTTCCTCACTGGACTATGCGCCCCTGGGTATGCTCTTCCCAAAGGAATACGCGGCTTCCCTGTTTTTGTTGCTTAACAACACACCCTTTCTCCCCCTATTCTAACTAAAGAAATGGAGCTATTATTATGACAATCAAAGACTGGCAGCGACTCGGCGGCAAGGCGGGCATTCAATATTATACCTACAATCAGATCAACTCCCGGATCAGCATGTTCCGGCTCATCGCTTTTCTCCTGTTCGGCCTAGCGCTGATTTGGGGCATCGCAGACCAATTCGTGTGGGCCTATGTAATTTCCGGGCTCTTCCTGGCCGCTTTTGTGACGCTGGTCATCATTCACCCTCATACCCTGAAAAAGCAGGAGTATTTCGCCTGCCGCCAGCATATCATACAGAAATACGCCCGGCGCATCGAAACCCGATATGATAAATTTGAAGAGGACGGAGAGCGCTATCGCACGGACTCCCACCCTCAAAGCAAGGATTTGGATTTGTTTGGCAAACGGTCGCTGTACCAATATCTATGCTGCGCCTACACCCGGATGGGACGGGACCGATTGGCAAAATGGCTCACTGAGCCGACCGCGGACCGGGAGGAGATCCTCTCGCGTCAGCAAGCGGTAAAAGAACTGGCCGAAGACATGGAGTTTGGATTCCGTTTGCAAACCCTGGGCCGTCTTTTCGAGGCGAAGGGTTATGAGGACCAACAGGAAGAGCTGGATAAGTTTTTAAAATACGTTGAATCAAAGGAAAAACAAACCTCTCCCTTTTTCCGGGTGTGCGCCTGGATTTTACCCGTTATTACCCTGTTGGTGGCCGGATTGGCCGTCTCGGGGCTGATTCCCATCTGGCTGGCTCCGGTTGGAATTGTGTTGCAGTTGCTGCTGGCCCTACCCATGCAAAAGAGAATTTTATCGGTGCTTGGTCCGCTGCTTACCGTCCAAAACGCCGTTGTATCCTATGAGGAAATGTTCAAGGAAGTGGAACGCGCCTCTTTTCACAGCCAGCGTCTTCAGCAGCTGCAATCCCGAATATCGTCCGCCTCGGGCGCGAAGAACGGCATCCGCAGTTTAAACGCCGTGTGCGAACTGGTTAAGATTCGGCACAATCCGCTTTTGTATGTGCTCGGCCTTTGTCTGTTGATGTGGGATTTCCACTGCCTGGCGGCGGTGGACCGCTGGCGGGAAAAATACGGAGGGCAGCTCCGGGGATGGATGGAGGCCATTGGAGAACTGGAAGCTCTCATCAGTCTGGCGGTTCCCGCCCTGGCTCTGGACAACCACTGCTTCCCCGAGATTTTGGAGAGCGACTCTCCCAGTATCCATGGTAAGAATCTCAGTCATCCTCTTTTGAATCCGGAAAAGGCCGTGGGCAATTGCGTGGATTTAAACGCCCAAACCTGCATCATCACCGGCTCCAACATGTCGGGAAAAACCACCTACCTGCGCACCATCGGCATAAACGCCCTGCTGGCCTTTGCTGGGGGCCCGGTGTGCGCCCAGGAGCTGTCTCTCTCCTGTATGAGAGTTTTTACCTCCATGCGGGTGGAAGACGACGTCAGCAGAGGCATCTCCACCTTTTATGCAGAGATTTTACGCATTCGTTCCATGGTGGAATACAGTAAGCTTAAGCGCCCCATGCTGATTCTGATTGACGAGATCTTTAAGGGAACCAACTCCTCCGACCGGATCATGGGAGCTACCGAAGCCATCCGGCGTCTGTCCACCCCGTGGGCTGTGGTGGTGGTGTCCACCCATGATTTCGAGCTGTGCGCCTTATCGGAGGATCCCAATATCCAAGCCCTGAATTTCCATTTCTCCGAGTATTATGTAAACAGCGAAATCCGTTTTGATTACGCCTTGAAGCCCGGCCGCTGTCAGACCACCAACGCCCGGCATCTGCTGCGCCTGGCGGGAATCTTGGAGACGCCCTCTCAAACGGAACCAACAAAATTTTGATTTTATCTTGACAAATAGTCCGGATTGCTTTATAATACGTTCAATTTCATAAAAAACCGATGAGTGAGAGTAGTAGACAGAAACTGTTCTTGTTTCAGAGAGCCGTGGATGGTGGAATCACGGCACAAGGCGTTTTGCCGAATGGACTCACGAGGGCGGCGTGAACGGGTGTATCCCTTATTAGCGTCCGACGGAAGTCTCTTTCCGTTATCAAAAGAGCGTATATGTCAGTATACGGCTAAGCGGGCGAAACCAATGTTTCGTCAAACCGGGTGGTACCGCAGGAGTTTACAGCTCTTGTCCCAGTGTTTTTACTGGGACAAGGGCTTTTTTGTTGCCCGTGCCGAGGCCGATGCAGAAAAACAATGCAACCGAAGAAAGGAGTTTGCACCATGAAAGTACCCCACAGACTGTATCTCACCGAGGATCAAATGCCCAAGCAATGGTACAATGTACGGGCGGATATGAAGGAGCAGCATGACCCCATCATCAATCCTGCCACCATGAAGCCCGCCCAGGAGAGCGATCTGTACCCTGTCTTTTGTAAAAAGCTGGCTCATCAGGAGATGGACTGCGAAACCCGCTATGTGGATATCCCCGAAGAAGTGCAGGAGATGTACAAAATCTACCGCCCTTCCCCGCTGATCCGGGCTTATAACCTGGAAAAAGCGTTGGATACCCCCGCTAAGATTTATTATAAGTTTGAAGGCAACAATACCTCGGGAAGCCACAAGCTCAACTCCGCCATCGCCCAGGTATATTACGCCAAAGAGCAGGGCCTCAAAGCGTTGACCACTGAAACCGGCGCCGGCCAGTGGGGCACCGCCATGGCCGAAGCCTGTTCCTATTTCCATATGCCCCTTACCGTATTTATGGTAAAGGTTTCCTACCAGCAAAAGCCCTATCGCAAGGCTGTCATGCAGACCTTCGGCGCCGACGTGATCCCCAGTCCCAGCACGGAAACCCAAATCGGCCGCGCCATCCTGGAGGCCAATCCTGGCACCGGCGGCAGTCTGGGCTGCGCCATCAGCGAAGCGGTGGAGCGGGCCGTTACCACCGAGGGAACCCGCTATGTGCTGGGTTCGGTGCTAAACCAGGTGCTTCTGCATCAGTCCGTCATCGGGTTGGAAAGCAAAATCGCCATGGAACTGCTGGATGAATACCCGGATATCGTCATCGGCTGCGCCGGCGGCGGTTCCAATTTGGGAGGCCTGATCTCCCCCTTTATGCAGGATAAGCTCACCGGCAAGGCAAATCCCTATTTCATCGCCGTGGAGCCCGCCTCCTGTCCCTCTCTCACCCGGGGCCGATATGCCTACGACTTCTGCGATACCGGCAAGGTAACGCCGCTGGCCAAAATGTACACCCTGGGAAGCGGCTTTATGCCCTCCAGCAACCACGCAGGCGGCCTGCGTTACCACGGAATGTCCCCCATATTGTCCAAACTGTATCACGACGGCTACATCGATGAGGCCCGTTCTGTGGAACAAACCAAGGTGTTTGAGGCCGCTACCTTCTTTGCCAAGCAGGAAACCATTCTTCCCGCGCCGGAGTCGGCGCACGCCATCCGTGCGGCCATCGACGAAGCCATCAAGTGCAGGGAAAGCGGAGAGAAAAAGACCATCCTGTTCGGTCTGACCGGCACCGGCTATTTTGACATGACCGCTTATACCTCTTATATCGAGGGTACCATGAACGATTACATCCCCACCGACGAGGATCTGCAAAAGGGGTTTGACGCCCTCCCTGTGATTCCCGGGATCCAGGAATAAGTACGGCTAAAAAACGCGGCCAGGGTTCCAACTTGAACTCTGGGCCGCGTTTTGCCTTGTCTGCGCATAGGTCCAAACGGACTCTTTTTCTTGGGCAGATTATGCCGGGTGCAGACAACAGCGCACGCCTGTCCTTCCTCCGATTCGTGTTTTCAGCAACTAAATTGCTCCCGGCAACGGATTGGATCTGAGTAATGGATCCTTAATCCGTCGGTGTTCCACGCGGCAGATGTCCTAACCTGCAATTTTCATTTCCCAAAGCATGGATCGGCGATACCCGGCGTGAACCAAGATCCCTTCATGAAATACCGGCTTGATTTTTCTAGACAAATTCTGCGTTTCCGGTTACAATAAAGGACAATCTTTGCCGATAAAACCATACTCCGTCACTCTTTATTTCTACCACGAGGTGAAACCATGTTACTGCGAGAATTGCTGAAATTAAAAGGGCCCTTTGTGGCAGACGGCGCCATGGGCACCTATTTTTCTCTTCTAACCGGTCAATCCGCCTCTCTCTGCGAGGCCGCTAACCAAGAACAGCCGGACGTTATTGCCGGTATCCATCGGGCATATCGAAAGGCAGGGGCCCGCTTGGTGCGAACCAATACCTTCTCCGCCAATACCGCCGCTATGAGGCTGCCCCTTTCTCAAGTGTTGCATCTTGTGCGGGAGGGCTACCATATCGCCCGGCGCGAGGCCGGAGATCAGGCGGTAGTGGCCGCCGATGTGGGCGCCATCTATCCCCAGGGAGACGAGCAAGCTGACCCTCTGCCGGAATACCGCGCCATTCTGGATACCTTCTTGGAGTGCGGCGCCCGCACCTTCTTGTTTGAAACCTTGGCGGAGCTGGAACCGTTTCTGCCGGTCTTTGCTTATCTCCGGGAAAAGTGTCCAAGCGCGGAATTGATGGTGTCTTTCTCCCTAACTCCCGATGGGCGGACTCGGGCGGGAATTCCTTTGGGCCAGCTTCTCGCCCAGCTGGAAGCTATGGAGCATCCGGTGGACGCAGTGGGACTCAACTGCGGCTGCGGTCCCATGCATCTATATCCCCATGCCGTAACCTTGTGCGGCTGGGCCAAGCCGTATCAGATTCCTGTTTTTATTTTGCCAAACGCGGGTTATCCCGCTGTGGAGCAGCAAAGAACCGTATTCAATACCTCTCCTGAATATTTTGCTGTCAAGACTGCCGAAATCGCCGCTGCGGGGGCGTTTCTGGTGGGCGGGTGCTGCGGCACCACTCCCGACCATATTTTAAAACTAGCTCACATGCTGGGGGAACATCATCAGCCTGCGGCGCAGCCCCCTCGCACGGCTGTTTCCGTTTCCCTCACACCCAAAGAAGCGCCAGACCCTTTTTCCGGCAAACTGAAACAAGGCAATTTTGTACTGGCAGCAGAGTTGGATCCCCCCTATGGCAGCGATCTTACAAAGGTTTTGACGGCCGCCGGACAGCTTAAAGCCTCCGGGATGGATGTAATCACCATTTCGGATTCCCCTCTTGCCCGGGTGAAGCTGGATTCCATTGTGTGCGCCGCAAAGATCCGCCGGGAAGTGGGAATCAGCGCCCTGCCCCACCTGTGCTGCCGGGATAAAAATGCCAACGCCCTGCGCGCCTCCCTGATGGGCGCGCACTGCGAGGGCATCCGCGCCGTTCTCGCGGTCACCGGAGACCATGTGCCGGAATCCGATCGGGGCTATGTCAAGCCGGTGTTCAACGTCACCTCCATCAAACTGATGGAGGTCATCCGCCAATTGAATACCGACATCTTTACCGAAAGCCCCATGCTCATCGGAGGCGCCCTCAATCCCATGGTTCCCCGCGTGGATACGGAGCTTATTCGGGTAAAACGAAAGATGGAGGCCGGCGCTTCCTTTTTTCTCACACAGCCCGTCTTTGAGGGCCGCTTTGATCTGATCGACAGGGCGCGGGCCTTAGGCGCCAAAGTGCTTGTGGGCATCATGCCCCTGGTGAGCTATCGCAACGCCTACTATATGAGCAATGAGGTGCCCGGCATACAGATCCCCCCGGATTACTTAAATCGTTTCCATCCGGAAATGAACCGGGAGCAATCCGCCCAAACCGGCATTGAAATCGCCGTGGAGATCGCAAAGCTTGCCCGCCCCCACGCCGACGGCTTTTACTTTATGACTCCCTTTAACCGCGCTGAGATCATTTGCGCCATTCTTTCCCGCTTACAGGAGGACGGCTGTCTGTAACCGCCGCGTCAAAACAATCGCCCCCACATAACCGAGGAAAACCCGGTTATGTGGGGGCCGATTATTTTGACGACTGTCCGTCTCCCTCCCTACATAATCTGCTCTTTTTTCTAGAAGAGGAGACTCGTCTCAAACGCTTGGGGAGGCTTGTCCGTTTTCCGGCAAATGCCGGCGGATTTTTATCCCTATTACGGCAGTTGGTTTCCTGCCGCCCGGTACAGCTCATACCACTCTTCCCGGCTTAACGCCACGTCGCTTGCCCTGCAAATCTCCTGCAGCCGGTCAGCCTTTGTGGTCCCTACGATGGGCTGCATCCTGGCTGGGTGACGCAAAATCCATGCAATGGCCAGGGCGGAGTTGGTAACGCCCTTTTTCTCCGCCATCTGCGCAAGTTTGGCATTCACCTCCGGAAACTTTTCGTTGTCCACAAAGACGCCCTCGAAGAATCCATACTGGAAGGGGGACCAAGGCTGAATGGTGATCTCTTTGAGACGGCAGTACTCCAGCACCCCTCCGTCCCGGTCCACGGCGGGGCTATTTTTCATATTGGCGTTTAATCCGCAGTCGATCATTCCGGTGTGCATCAGACCAAACTGCAACTGGTTAATCATCAGCTTTTGATGGGTGTATTTGCTAAGCAGTTCTATGGTCATGGGGTTCTGGTTACTTACGCCGAAATATTTGACCTTACCGCTGTGATAAAGGAGATCGAATGCCTCGGCCACCTCCTCCGGCTCCATGAGAGTGTCGGGGCGGTGCAACAGCAGAACGTCCACATAATCGGTCTTCAGCCGCTTGAGACTTCCATCCACCGATGTTAAAATATGCTCCTTGCTAAAGTCGTACATCCCCGGCCGGATGCCGCACTTGGTCTGCAAAATCATCTTCTCCCGCACCCGGGGACACATTCCCGCCGCCTGGGCGAACACCTCTTCCGACCGTCCGCCGCCATAAATATCGGCGTGATCGAAAAAGTTAATCCCGCATTCCATCGCCGTCTGTATAAGCCTCTCGGCCTCTTTCTGAGACAGACCTTCGATCCGCATGCAGCCCAGCGCAATTTCCGACGCGGAAAACGCGCCGTTTCCAATTTTTATTTGTTTCATCAAAATACCGCCTTTCTAACCGTCGCCACGCCCGCCGTCTCTGATTTGTGAACACAGGCATGGTCTCTTTCCGCTCCACTCGTCTTACTCTTTTCACTCGCTGCTGAAAGACAATTGTATCATCCATTGAAAAACCGACAACAGTATAGCACGAATCTTACGCTCTGACAACGTGTGTTTTCTTCCGCTCCGGTTGAGATACGCGGTTCTATCAATCGCTAGTTGCACACCGGTCCTACGAAAGAGTTTCCCACAGGATTTCTTGACAAATTCCTAAAATTGTCTAACAACATCTATAAAATATTTTTATAAATATATGGATAGTTTGGTAATTATATGGTATAATAAGCCTGTTATCAACCAATAAGGAAACCCATATGGAAGCGAGGAGAACTATCCTATGAGCAATTGGATCGACACTGCGGTGTTTTACCACATCTATCCGTTGGGATACTGCGGCGCACCTCAGTTTAACAACGACGGGGAAACCGTCTGCCGCATTGACAAGCTGAGAGATTGGATCCCCCATCTCAAGGAGATCGGCGTGAACGCCCTGTACATCGGGCCGGTCTTTGAATCCAGCGAACACGGCTACGATACAAAAGATTATTACCAAATTGACAAACGGCTGGGGGACAATCACTGTTTCCGCACCCTGTGCGACGAACTCCATCAAAACGGCATCCGTGTGATTCTGGACGGCGTGTTCAACCACGTGGGCCGTGAATTTTGGGCGTTCACCGACGTACAGCGCAACGGTCAAAGCTCCCACTATTGCAATTGGTTTCACAACCTGAATTTCGGCGGAGGCAGCCCTATGGGAGATCCCTTCTGGTACGAAGGATGGCAGGGACACTACAACCTGGTAAAGCTTAACCTGCGCAATCCGGAGGTAGTGGACCATCTGCTGGGCGCCGTCGGACAATGGATGAACGATTTCGGCATCGACGGCTTGCGGCTGGACGCCGCCGACTGTGTGGACCCCGATTTCTTTAAACAGCTGCGCCAGTTCTGCAAAAGCCGAAAGCCTGACTTCTGGTTGGTTGGCGAGATTATTCACGGGGACTATAACCGCTGGGCCAATCCGGATATGTTGGACTCGGTTACCAACTACGAGTGCTATAAGGGACTCTACTCCTCTCATAATGACAAAAATTACTTTGAAATCGCACATTCCCTCAATCGCCAATTCGGAGCGGGGGGCATTTACCGCAATATCAATACCTATAACTTTGTGGATAATCACGACGTAAACCGTCTGGCCAGTACTTTACGAAATCCGGAGCACATTTATAACGTCTATTCCCTGCTGTTTACCATGCCTGGGGTACCCTCAATCTATTACGGCAGCGAGTGGGGGCTTTCCGGCGTCAAACAGAACGGCTCGGACGCCCCGCTGCGCCCCTGCCTGGAGCTTTCTACGATTCCCAGCCCCAATCAAAAACTGAGCGCGCACATCGGAAGATTGGCCGCCCTGCGCAAGCAGCTTCCCGCTTTGCAGACCGGGGCTTATGAGCAGGTGGTGGTCAAAAACGAACAGCTGGTATACAAACGGGTGAAAGAAGGGCAAACCGTGTATGTGGCCCTGAATCTGGCGGATCAAGAATTCCGTCTGGACTTTGGGATGGACGCAACGAAAGTGCTGATGGATCCCCTCCATGGCAATGAGGTCTTCACTCCTGTCAACGGCAGCGCCAGCGTGCTTATGGCGCCTTACGACACCCGCATTCTGGTGGAAACCGTTCCTTGTGCTCTTCCTAAGGAGGACAGTCCTTGCCATGAGCCGACGGCTGAAAAGAAGCAGCCCCCCATCCAGGAACGCATACCCGGCCGCTACCGCCACTTTAAGGGCAACGAATACCGGGTGATCGGATTTGCCAAGCACTCGGAAACCTTGGAAGAATTGGTGGTATATCAAGCCCTTTATGGAGATCAGGGATTGTGGGTACGCCCTGCGGACATGTTCTATGAAAATGTAGAGATAAACGGCGTCATCCAACCTCGGTTTGCCTATTTGGGAGAGTAATGCCATATTGCGCGGCAATTCAGCCGCAACTGTATACGGTTTCCTTATCCTTCCTTTCTGGGCAAGAAAGGGAGAACATTCCGCCCTTTTCCATTCATCTCCCCCTATGTGAAACCGATGTTTTTCACACACGCAGGAACCATTGATAATCAAGCCGCTTACAAGAAAACAGAAACCGATATCGGAAGCGTCCCCCAATTGCTAGACTATGAATCAGCATGTCTAGCAATTGGGGTGTTTTTATACCAAGCGATTTATCAACAGCTGTTCCAGGACCATTGGAATAAGTTCCATACGCCAAATACTCCTTCAAGCGACAGATGGCACCAAAAATCGCTGATAAACCAATGAAGGGCGCTCTTTCACTTCTGAAACGAATACAAAAAAGGAGCCGCTCTTCCCGCATTGCGGCACGGAAGCCAGCTCCCTATTGATGATTCTATCGGCTATATTTCCGGAAATTGCGGCGGGTTTTCCAGTAGCCCGCCTGCTGTTTTATATTGCGAAGAAAATCTCCCCCAAAGAACAGGATCACGTTAAGCAGTGACATCACGATGGACAGGCGCACGCTCCAGTCTCCCAAAATGAGCGATACCACCAGCAGCACCCCATCCAACGCCGCCAAATACTTCACTTTGACGGGAAACACGAAAAACAGCATCAATTTGAAGTCCGGATAAATGGCCGCAAAGGCCAAAAATAAGGAGAGGTTCAGATAGACGTTTGTGCCCCATCCCCCGGTAAACAGCGCCGCCAGGATGGCGCCCACCATCCCGCATAAATAAAAAAGATTGAACCGGAACGCTCCCCACTCGTTTTCCAGAGAATTTCCGAGCAGACAGTAAAAATAGAGGCTAAACAGAATCCAAAGCACCGAGGTGTTGGGGGGAAGAAAAATAAACGTAATCAGTCTCCACACCTGTCCCTGGGCCACCAGATTGGTATTGAGCATCAAAAGGGCGGATAATCCCATATCGGGCAGCAACAGATCCGCCAAAAACACGCCCAGCATTGCGCTGGATAAAAGAATCATCAAATGTGGAATTCCAAAGCGCCCGAATTTACGGTTTAACGTATTGATCCATTTCATGAGCGGTCCTCTTTTCTTTGGAGTACCGCCGGCCAAATTTCTCCAGCCGGCGGATTCGCTTGCGTTCATACGCGCAAAGCGTTTTCCTTTTTACTATTCCGCAAAGGCCCCCGCTTCATCCCGGATTCCCGGAAATAGGGGCTCCGCAAAACAGCGCTTACTAGTTCAAGACTAAGAATCATTCACTGCATCCAATCTCTTGCCGCCGTGTTTTCGTCTATTTCATAGACACGCCCGATTCCTCATTCAAACAGCGGGGTGCTGAAATAGCGCTCTCCGGTATCTGGCAAAATAGTCACCACGGTCTTTCCCTTGCCCAGCTTCTTAGCCAGCTTCACCGCCGCCGCAATATTGGAGCCGCTGGAAATCCCGCAAAGGATGCCCTCCCGGCTGGCCATGCGCTTGGCCGCTCCCAGCGCTTCCTCATCGGTTACCACGCATACCTGCTGATAAATGTGGGTATTCAGATTCTCCGGAATTAATCCGTCTCCAATGCCCATCTGTAGATGAGTGCCGATGCTTCCTCCCGATAGAATGGCGGCGTTTTCCGGTTCCACCGCCCAGATCTCGATATCGGGGAATTTGTCCTTCAGCGTCTCCCCGATCCCGGTGATGGTTCCGCCGGTTCCCACTCCGGAACAAAATCCATGGATGGGTCCTTCCACCTGACTGAGCAGCTCCACCGCCGTGAAACTACGGTGCACCGCGGGATTATCCGGATTGGTAAACTGCTGGGGAATAAATACCTTGGGATCCTCTTCGGCCATTTGAAGGGCCAACTCCATGCATTGGGAGATACAGGCTCCAATATCCCCCTCGTCATGAACCAGAATCACCTCTGCGCCGTAATGGCGGATCAGCTTTCGCCGTTCTTCACTCACCGAGTCGGGCATGATGATGCGCACCCCATACCCCTTCACCGCGCCCACCAGGGCGATGCCGATTCCCTGGTTTCCGCTGGTAGGCTCCACAAGCACCGAGCCCGGGCCGATTTTCCCCAGCTTTTCAGCCTGAGAAATCATGTGATAGGCGGTACGGGTCTTAATCGACCCGCCGATGTTCACCGCCTCATATTTTACCAATATCTGCGCATCCTGCGGCCCCGTCATATGGTTAAGCCGAATCAGCGGCGTATGGCCGATAGCATCCAACACATTGTTACAAATCAACGTTTCCGTTCCCCTCTCCCGGCGGGAATCCCGCCCTCTCCATACTCATAATAATGCCAAGGCTTCCGCGCAGCAGCAGGCGGCTTTCTTCCGCCGTATGCAGCGCCTCTTAAGCAAATGTATTCTACCTTTGCGCTCTTTATCCCGTTCCTTCACTATCCGGCTTGATCCACCACGTACATGTGGCGGTAAATGCGATCCAAACGGGAATCCGGGAAGCGGTCGTCAAAAAATTGCGCCACTACATTGTTGGCGGGGACGCCTTCCCTGCGTTGAGCCTGACGTTCCAGCGCCAAAAGGGATACCGCCATGTTGAATACCATAAAAACCAACAGGATCCAGGTGAGGACTACCCCCGCCTTATTGGGAATCTTTTCAATCCATTTGGATAATAGGGGAAATAGGAATTTGATCCACAGCAGGCCCAAAATACCCCAGAAAAAGGCATACAGCAGGCTGGTTCTTCCCCCAATGTCAAACATCTGCTGGTCGTATTGCCAGGAAACCGTGCCTAACGTTACTTCCTGCAAAAGACTGCACAAATACTCAAACGCCGCACCGATCACCATACAGCACAAAAAGATCCAAAGATCGCGTTTCTCCTTCAGCTTATAAAGACACACGGTCATCAGCACCGCTCCAAAACCATACACCGGATTAAAGGGGCCATATACCACCCCGGCCCTGCTTTCCAACTTTTGGGTGGTAACCAGGGCGAAAATGGTTTCTACCACTACGCCGATAAAGCAGCCGATGAAGAAGATCCAAAACAGCTTGTAAAAGTTCAGGCCGCTGGCAAATGGCTTGCGATAGCCCGCCCGGTGAACACTTTGCGTTTTCAATGTCATTTCCTCACTTTCTTTTTTAAATGTGTTTGGAAACGAGCAAACACATTCCAGGGTCTTGCCGACCACAACCCAAAGTTCTTCCTTGATACCCACAATATAAGCATTATACCGTTTACCGTAGCACAAATCAACCAAATTTTCCCGCCAAGGATCGGTGGGATTTCTCCAAATTCAAAGGAGATACTTTCCATGGTATGCGTCTTTGTCCAACGCATGGGACGCATTCCGTATAATCAACGCCCCGGAAATCAGTCAAAAAACCGATTTCCGGGGCGTTCGATTTGCTTTTTATCGATTTGTCCCCAGTCAGATTACAGGGACGCAGCCACCACGGACTGACCCAGACGGCGGAACTTTTCGTCGGGCAGATTGATCTCCAGCTTGCCGGTGAGCTGGGGATACTCCTCCTCCAGCACACGGGTGGCGGTTGCAAGCAGCACGTCGCCGCCCTTGCCGGACATCACGCGGCCCAGCAGAAGGATGTGGCGGATATCATAGAACTTGCTGTAATAGGCGATGGCATGAGCCAGATAGCAGCCGATGGTTTCATAAACCGGCACTGCACGGGCGTCCCCGTCGTTCATCAGACCCTGGACAATTTTGAGTTTCTCCGCCGGGGTGGCATCCTCGGGCAGCTCAATGCCGGAGAGAGGAGCCAGACGGTTGACCGCGTCCTGAGAGAAATACTTGCAGCCCACGCCCTTGTCGCCGGACCACTCGTCCCAGGCCTTGTCGTCCCCAATATCCACCGGGGCGAAGGCCAGCTCGTTGAGCCAGCCGGTGATATTGCCGTCCTTATTGACATAACCTACCGCCTCGCTGGTACCCATGGCGATGCCCAGCACATTGTTGTCTCCCAGGGTGATGGCGCCCGCCAAAGCAGTGACGTCGCCGTCGTTGACCACGTTGACCGGCACGTCGCCAATCTCCTTGGCCGCGTTGATGTAGATATTTTTCACCTTGGCGTCGAATTGGTCCTTGGGAACCTTAATAAACAAAGAGGCCACCATAGCGCGGTTATCCACATACACGCCGGCCGAGCTGATTCCGATGGCGTCCACCCGGGGCATTTTGGAAGCCGCGGTTTTAAACGCGGTAACGATCTCATTGTAATGGTATTCGGGATCCGCAGTCACCTTGGGATGCCATACCACCTCTTCACTGAACACAGGTTCTCCGTCGATGACGGCAGACACCTTGCGGTCGCTTCCGCCCGCGTCAAAACCGATGCGGCAGCCGGTGTTGTTGCCGCCGATCTGCTTGGGACTCTGTTTCTCCTGGGGAGCCTCCTCCAAAGGAAGGACGACCACCTCAAAGGGCTTTTCGTATACCGACTCCATGAAGTCGGCGTCAAAATCGCGCTCTCCGCCCAAACGGTAAATTTCCTTGACGGCGTTCCCAATGTCGTCGTTGCCGCACACATAGATTTTGTATCCACCGGCGGCCCACAGCATCATCTTGACGGTGCGCTCAATATACAGAATATCGGCGTCCCTCATCTCAGGGGTACCGTGTATCTTTGTTTCCAAACGGGTAATCTGTCCGTTTTCCCTTTCCAAAGCTAAAATCACAGGCTGCCCGTTTGCGGCGGACTGTTCAAAAGCGGTGGAAAAAGCGTACATAGGAATGAACTTGGGGTCCAGAACCGGCTGATTTTTGATGGCTACTTCGATTCCTTTGACATTCATGTTTCTTGCCTCCTGTATTTTCGCGGAATCACGCAGGGATTACAGCGCATAACTCCCAATTTAACTTGCCTTCATTGTACAAAAATCAGACGATAATGTCAATTGAAAAAGGGGTTTTGTTTTCTTTTTCAAAAAGAGAATACGGTTTATTTTGGGGAAGGAAGTTCTCTCTTGTTCTGCTGTCTTTCCAAGTACACCAGCTTATAGAGCATGAACGTTCCCAAGTGATAGGCGCCCGCGCGGAGGAGACGTTTCCACATCTCCTCCATTTCCTCCATCGTGGCGGAGGTAAACCCTAATAGAGCGTTTGTCTCTTCATAGTGGGAGACTAGTTCCAAAACGGCGGGTTGGTGCTCATAGGAGAGAGACTCAAACGTTTTGATTAAATAATCTTTGTCCATAAAAAGGCCTCTGATAATCTTTTAAAGATTATCATAAAATTTTTTCTTGTTTGTAACGTATGGATTCCATGGTGGAAATTTCTTTTTATGGTCGGTTCTTTTTGTCGGTTTCCCAACTTGTTGCTTTACCATAGATCCCTATGCTCTATTGTACCCGCTCATGCCGCGGGGGCACGTCCTTTCTTGCTCGTACAAGAAAGGACGCAAAGAATACGCCAAAGGGAGGGATTCCCCCTTTGGAATCCTCCCAAGGTCGCTGC